>DASUSN010000018.1:0-80517 GCA_036375075.1 Thermoanaerobaculia bacterium
CCGGGGCCGAAAATGGGGGCGACCCTGGTCCGGTGGCTGCGCGCTCCGCGCTTGCCACCGGCTACCTTCTGTCGCGCCTCCGGCGCAGAGGCAGTGTCATCTCCTCATCGCCGGCGCGCACCGCGCCGTTTTCCGGCTCGGCGGTAAACCGGATTCATACCGTCGGGCGCCGCACTTCCAGCGTCTTCGGCCGCACCACGGTCTGCTGCAGGAACGGAACGACCTCGTGGACCGGCAGCGGCTTGCTGAACAGGTATCCCTGCATCATGTCGCACGCGTAGTGCCGCAGGAACGTGTACTGCTCCTCGGTCTCCACGCCCTCCGCCACGACCTTGAGCTGCAGCGTGTGGGCGAGGTTGATGATGTACGACACGATGGCGGCCGCGGTGTCGTCCGCGGTCACTTCGCGGAGGAACTCCTTGTCGATCTTCACCGTGTCGATGGGGAAGTGCTTGAGGTAGATCAGCGACGACTGGCCGGTGCCGAAGTCGTCGACGGCGATGCCGACGTTCATGGCCCGCAGCTCGCGCATGGTCTCCATGCTCAGCTCGAAGTTCTGCATGGCGGCGCTTTCGGTGATCTCGAGCTGGAGCCGGTCGGGCTGGATCCCGCTCTCCTCGATGGCCGCGCGCACGACGCCGGCGAAATCGCGCTGCTGGAGCTGCACCGCGGAGATGTTGACGGCCATGCGCAGGCCGAGGCCCTGCTGCTGCCAGGCGTGGAGCTGCTTGCATGCGGTCCGCAGCGCCCACGCTCCGATGGGGATGATCAGGCCCGTCTCCTCGGCCAGTCCGATGAACTCGGACGGCGGCACGATGCCGCGCACCGGATCGCGCCAGCGCAGCAGCGCTTCGACGGAGACGTAGCGCCGCCGGGAGCGGTCGAAGACGGGCTGGTAGTAGAGCTCGAGCTGGTCGCGCTCGACGGCGTGGTGCAGGTGCTGCTCGAGCGCGAGGCGGCGGACGTACCGCTCGTTCATGCTCGCGGTGAAGAGCTGCGCCTGATTGCGTCCCAGCTCCTTGGACCGGTACATCGCGGCATCGGCGCACTTGAGGAGCGTCTCGGCGTCGTCGCCGTCCGAGGGATAACAACTGATGCCGACGCTGGCGGTGACGAAGAGGTCGTGCCCTTCGATGCGGAACGGTTGTGCGAGCGAATCCAGGATCTTCCGCGCCACGCCCGCCACCGCCTCCGCGCTCACCACCTCGGGCAGCAGGATGCTGAACTCGTCGCCGCCGATGCGGGAGATCGTGTCGGACGCGCGCAACGCGCCCTGCAGCCGCCGCGCGATGTCCGCGAGCAGCCGGTCGCCGAACGAGTGGCCGAGGGCGTCGTTGACGAGCTTGAAGTGGTCGATGTCGAGATACATCACCGCCACCCCGACCCGGTTCCGCTTCGCGTGCGCGAGGCTGTGCACCAGCCGGTCTCGGAAGAGCAGGCGGTTCGGCAGGCCGGTGAGCGAGTCGTAGTACGCGCGGTACTCGAGCTGCTTTTCCGTCTCCTTGCGCTGCGAGACGTCGCGGTAGTTGAGCACGACGGCCCGGACGCTCGGCTCGTGCAGCAGGTTCTGGCTGAACCCTTCGAGCCACACCCAGCTTCCGTTCTTGTGGCGGAAGCGGACCTCGCCGCCCATCTCGTGGCTCGGCCGCTGCAGCGTCTCCGCGAAGACCTTTTTGGACGCCTCGAGCTCGCGCGGGTGCACGAAGTCGAACAGAGACCGTCCGATCAGCTCGTGGTCCGTGTAGCCGACGATGTTCGGCGTCGACGAGCTGGCAAACGTGAACCGGATCTCCTCGTCCAGCAGCACCACGCCGCTCCAGCTCTTCTCGACGATCGTGCGGAAGCGCTGCTCGCGCAGCTCGAGCTCGTGCTGCGCGCGCTTGCTGGTGATGGCCTCGCCGACGATGTTCGCCGTCGAGCGGAGGAACGCCAGCTCGTAGTCGGCGAACGTCCGTTCCTCGTCCGAGTAGGCGAGGATCACGCCGAACGGTCCGTACTGCGTGCGGATGATGACGCCGGCGCCGCTGCGGATGCCGTGCGCGTAGCGGAGGTGCGTCGCCTTCACCCGGGTCTCGTTCTCGAGGTCGTTGAACGTGAACGGTCCGTCGGCGAGGAGCGTGACCATGCCCAGGGACTCGTCCTCGTCCGCGTCGCGGGTGCAGTGGAGGAACGACTGATTCACGCCCAGCGCCGCGCGGACGACGAGGCCGCGCGGCGTGACTTCCAGCGCGCGGCAGTGCGAGACCTGGAGCGTCAACTCGATCAGCGCGCAGGCCTGGCCGAGGAGGATCAGCGGGTCGACGCCGGTGAGCGCGGCCTGGCCCAGCTCCGCGATCGCCCTCTCCTGGCGGTCGCGCGCTTCCAGCTCGGCGCGGAGACGCGACAGCTCCCTCTCGGGCGTTTCGTCGCGCCCATCGCCGCTGCGAACGAGGTGGAACGGCTTGCCGTCGGACATCGCGCCAGGGGAAAACCGGTTCAGAGTTTACGTCGTGTCCAGGGGAAAGACGAGTTCACGGAATGTGACTCAGCTCACGCGTACACCTGCTGCCTCGTGTAAAATCCGGCCCGCAAAGGTCACATAAACCCAAGTCGCGAAGGGAGGCGTACCACACGCCTCCCTTTTCGTTTTCCGGAGGAAAGATGAAGAAGGTTCTCGTTCTGATGATGCTCGCTGCCGTGGGGCTCATGGGGTGCAACGGCCGCGGCGAATCGACGGTCACCGGAGGTTACGGGTCGTCGATGATCTCGGGCGAGGTCTATCTCTCCGGAGTCTCGAACACCAGCCCCGAAGGCGTGCAGGTCTCGGTGCGCGGCACCGGCATGACCGCCATCCTCGGCGCCGACGGACGGTTCGCGTTCGCCAACATGCCCGAGGGGGCGGTGCTCGACTTCCAGCGCCCGTCGGACGCCATCGAGGCGTCGCTCGATCTCGACGGCACCGCCAGCTTCGTCACCGTCGAGCTGCAGCAGGCCAAAGCCGTCGCCACCGCGAAGAAGTCCGGCCGCCGCCGCAGCGGCGCCGGCGGGGGCGAGAAGCTGCACGAGTTCGAAGGCGTGATCCGCAGCGTGGCCGCCGACAGCATCGTCGTCTACACCTCCCACAAGCAGGAAGTGACCATCGGTCTCGCGGCCGAGACCACCATCCGCAAGGGCCAGACGGCCCTGACGCCGGCCGACCTGACGGTCGACACGCGCGTGCACGTCAAGGCGCGGCTGGCCAACGAGCTCTATACGGCGGCCCTCGTGATCGTCCAGAACGTCCCGGGCGAAGACGACGACGTCCCGCCGCCACCCGCCACGGTGCGTGAGTACGAGGGCAGGGTCGTGGCCGCCACGGCGGACTCGCTCACGGTCTTCACCTCCAAGAAGGTCGAGGTGTCGTTCCTCATCACCCCGGGCACGCAGATCCGCCGCGGCAGCGCCGGCTTCAACCTCGGCCAGATCCTCCTGGGCATGCTGGTCCACGTGAAGGCGACGGCGAACGCCGACGGCACCCACACGGCGAACCTGATCATCGTGCAGAACACGAACGTGAAGGCCACCATCGAGGGCACCGTGGCGTCGATCGACGGCACGAGCCTGGTGGTGACCACGGCCACGGGCGAAATGACCGTGAAGACCAGCCAGTCGACGCAGATCCGCCAGGGCGGGCAGAAAGTCCCCTTCTCGGCGATCGCCGCCGGAGCGACGGTGAAGGCGGAGGGCACGATGGTGGACGCTACGACCCTCCAGGCGAAGAAGGTCACCCTGGGGAGCTGAAGAATCAACGAGTTACGGGCCTGACGAAGCCCGTGGACGTGGCGCGCGTCCCCCCGGCGCGCGCAGGGTGGAGAACCCGGCGGCTTCGGCCGCCGGGTTTTGTGCGTTTCGGGTGAGGGGGCGCTGACGAGGGGGTGGAAGGGGTTTTCCCTAATTTCCTGTTATGATCGGGTCTGTCCGTCCACCCACAGGTGTTTGCAGTGGGCACAATTGTGCTCAATTGCCGTGACAATCAAGGAAGGCAAAGCGATGACTCCGAGTCGTCTCGTTCGCGCTGTTGTTGCAGTTCTGCTGTTGACCGCCCTCCCGTCGTTCGCCTCCGCGGCGACGACCGAGTTCCGCGTCCTGTTCGACGCGGACAATGACCCGACCACAGGCTGCACCGTCAATGGTATGGACGGCGTGGACCAGGTCCTGGTTACGCAGGTCACCGAGGGGGCCAGCGCGCGCGTTACCCGCACGCATCGGGAGCTCTGCACCGGAACCGTCCTCGGCGGGGCCGTGGACATCGTCACGACCGGCTGGGACGCCGGCTGGAACAACACCAACAAGCTGCTCACCATCGAGACGCGGGTCCCGTTCTCGGCCTTCGGGTCGGCGGAGACCATGCCGTCGATCATCCGTGCCGGCTTCGACGCCACCCGGAACGGCAGCGTCCACACTTCCCTCGCGAACCAGAACGGCACGCCGATCGAGATCCCCGAGCCGCCTTCGCGGCGCCGCGCCATCGGCTCGGGCGAAGAGCGCCACATCATCATGGACGGCGCACTCCTCGACTGGGGCAAGATCAAACCGGCGGTCATCGGTCTGGCCAGCAACGGCTCGCCGACCCTGCGCCTGCTGCGCATCCTGGCGTGGCCCGACACGGGCGACCATCATCTCTACTTCGCCGTCACGGCCTACCTCGGCAGCGATCACCCGTACGCCGACGACAACATGTACCTCCGGGAGCCGGGCCAGAGCCTCATGGTCGGCGCCCCGGGCGTCCTGAACAACGACGCCATCCCGGGCGGCGCGCCGCTCACGGCGCAGAAGGTGAGCGATCCCTCCCGCGGCACGGTCACGCTGAACGCGGACGGCAGCTTCACCTACTCGCCGAACCACCCCCAGGTCCTGACGGACGACGAGTTCGAGTACAGGGCGGTCGGCGGCGGCAAGGAGTCGAACGTCGCGCGGGTGGTGATTCAGGTCAATCAGGGGGAGAACCCGAATACCCCCCAGGATGACCAGTACACGACGCAGGAAGACAAGAAGAAGATCGTCCCTGCAGGGGAGGGTGTGCTCGCGAACGACCCGCACACGGACCTCCTCGTCGCCTCGCTGTTCTCCCCGCCGTCGCACGGCACCGTCGTGATCAACGCCGACGGCGGCTTCACGTACACGCCGGCCGGCAACTTCTCCGGCACCGACACCTTCGTCTATACCGCGACGAAGAAGCTGGGCGCTCCGGAGGGCATCGGCGGCAACGCGACCGTGACGATCACCGTCACGCCGGTGAACGACGCTCCGAACGTCAGCCCGGCCACCTTCTCCCTTCCGGAGAACAGCCCGAACAACACGGTCGTCGGCACCGTGAACGCCTCGGACGTCGAAGGCGACTCGCTGACCTACTCGATCGTCGGCGGCAACACCGGCGGCGCGTTCTCGATCAACTCCTCGACCGGTCAGATCCGCGTCGCCAACTCCGCGGCGCTCGACTACGAGACCACCCCGACCTTCTCGCTCACCGTTCGCGCCTCGGACGGCTCGGCGAACGACGAGGCCACGATCACCATCAACCTGACGAACGGCAATGAGCCGCCGGTCATCGTCGCCGGCAACACGCTGAACTACACCGAGAACGATCCGGCCACGGTCATCGACGGCTCGCTCACGGTGACGGACACCGACTCCCCGATCACCGGCGCGTCGGTCGTCATCAGCAACAACTTCGCGGCCGGCCAGGACGTCCTCTCGTTCACGCCGGTGGGTGCGATCACGGGGGTCTTCTCCGGCAATACGCTGACCCTCACCGGCACCGACTCCGCGGCGAACTACCAGCTTGCGCTGCGCAGCGTCCGCTACCAGAACACGTCCGAGGATCCGTCGACGGCGCCGCGGACGATTACCTGGACGGCGACGGACGGTGCGTTCACCAGCACTCCGGTCACGAGCTTCATCAACGTGCTCTCCGTGAACGACGTCCCGACCATCACCAGCCCCAACACCGCCTCGGTGGCGGAGAATACGACCGCCGTCCATACGGTCACGGCTACCGACCTGGAAGGCGAAACGCTGACGTACTCGATCAGCGGCGGCGCGGATGCGGCGTTCTTCACCATCAACCCCACGACGGGCGCGCTGAGCTTCGTCAGCGCCCCGAACTTTGAGGCGCCGGCTGATGCGGGCGCGAACAACGTCTACGACGTGACCGTGCAGGTCAGCGACGGGACGAACAATCCGACCCAGAACATCGCCGTCACGGTGACGGACGTGAACGAGACGCCGGTCTTCACCAGCAACGCGACGCCGAGCGTGCCGGAGAACACCACCGCGGTGGGCACGGTTGTGGCGAACGATCCGGAAGGCGCGGCGCTGACGTACTCGATCACGGGGGGCGCGGACGCGGCGCTGTTCACGATCAACGCCACGACGGGCGCGCTGACGTTCAACGCGGCTCCGAACTTCGAGGCGCCGGCGGACGCGGGTGCGAACAATGTGTACGACATCGTCGTCACCGCCAGTGACGGCACGAACGCGCCGACGCAGAACATCACCGTCACGGTGACGAACGTCGACGAATCGCCGGTCATCACGAGCAGCAACGTGGCCTCGGTGCCGGAGAACACGACCGCGGTCACCACGGTGACGGCCTCCGACGAGGAAGGCCAGACGCTGACGTACTCGATCACGGGCGGCGCGGACGCGGGCGACTTCACCATCAATGCCACGACGGGCGCGCTCAGCTTCGTCAGCGCCCCCAACTTCGAGGCGCCGGCGGACGCGGACGCGAACAACATCTACCTGGTCACGGTGCAGGTGAGCGACGGGACGAACAACCCGACGCAGAACATCACCGTCACGGTCACGAACGTCAACGAGGCTCCGTTGTTCACCAGCTCGGCCACTCCGAGCGTGCCGGAGAATACGACCGCGGTGGTCACGGTCGTGGCGAACGATCCGGAAGGCGCGGCGCCGACTTACTCGATCACGGGCGGCGCGGACATGGCGCTGTTCTCGATCAACGGCGCCACAGGCGCGCTGACGTTCAACGCGGCGCCGGATTTCGAGGCGCCGGCGGACGCGGACGCGAACAACGTCTACGAGGTCGTCGTCACCGCGAGTGACGGCGTGAACAGCCCGACGCAGAACCTCACCGTCACGGTGACGAACGTCAACGAGGCGCCGACGTTCACCAGCACGGCGACGCCCAGCGTTGCGGAGAACTCGACGTCCGTCGTAACGGTCACGACGAACGATCCGGAAGGCAGCGCCATCACGTACTCGATCACGGGCGGCGCAGACGCGGCGGACTTCACCATCAACGCCACGACGGGCGAGCTGAGTTTCGTGGCGCCGCCGAACTACGAGGCGCCGGTGGACGCGGACGCGAACAATGTGTACGAGGTGGTCGTCACGGCCAGCGACGGCACGAACGCGCCGACGCAGAACATCACCGTCACGGTCACGGACGTCAACGAGGCGCCGGTGTTCACCAGCTCGGCCACGCCGAGCGTGGCGGAGAACACGACCGCGGTGGTCACGGTCACGACGGCCGACCAGGAAGGCGACACCATCACGTACTCGATCACGGGCGGCGCGGACATGGCGCTGTTCTCGATCAACAGCACGACGGGCGCGCTGACGTTCAACTCGGCGCCGGATTTCGACGCGCCGGCCGACGCGGGTGCGAACAACGTCTATGACGTGGTCGTCACCGCCAGCGACGGGACCAACAGCCCGACGCAGAACATCACCGTCACGGTGACGGACGTCAACGAGACGCCGGTCTTCACCAGCACGGCGACGCCGAGCATCCCGGAGAACACGACGGCTGTGGTCACGGTGACGACGACCGATCCGGAAGGCGACACCATCACGTACTCGATCACGGGCGGCGCGGACATGGCGCTGTTCTCGATCAACAGCGCGACCGGTGCGCTGAGCTTCCTGAGCGCCCCGAATTTCGAGGCGCCGGCGGACGCGGGGGCGAACAACGTCTACGACGTGGTCGTCACCGCCAGCGACGGCACGAACAATCCGACGCAGAACATCACCGTCACGGTGACGGACGTCAATGAGGCGCCGGTCTTCACCAGCACGGCCACACCGAGCGTGGCGGAGAACACGACCGCGGTGGTGACGGTCACGACGACCGATCAGGAAGGCAACACGATCACGTACTCGATCACCGGCGGCGCGGACGCGGCGCTCTTCTCGATCAACGGGGCGACGGGCGCGCTGACGTTCAACGCCCCGCCGAACTTCGAGGCGCCGGCGGACGCGGGCGCGAACAACGTTTACGACGTGGTCGTCACGGCCAGCGACGGCACGAACGCGCCGACGCAGAACATCTCCGTCACGGTCACGGATGTCAACGAGGCGCCGGTGTTCACCAGCAGCGCCACGCCGAGCGTTCCGGAGAACACGACCGCCGTCATCACCGTGACGACGAGCGATCCGGAAGGCAACACCATCACGTACTCGATCACGGGCGGCGCGGACATGGCGCTGTTCACGATCAACAGCTCCACGGGCGCGCTGAGCTTCCTCAGCGCGCCGGACTACGACGCGCCGGGCGACGCGGGGGCGAACAACGTCTATGACGTGGTCGTCACCGCGAGCGACGGCACGAACAGTCCGACGCAGGCGATCGCCGTCACCGTCACGGACACGAACGAGGCCCCGGTCTTCACCAGCTCCAACGCGGCGTCGGTTGCGGAGAACAGCACCAGTGTGCTGACCGTGACCACGACCGATCAGGAAGGCGACACGATCGCGTACTCGATCACGGGCGGCGCCGATGCGTCTCTGTTCTCGATCAACAGCACGACCGGCGCACTGAGCTTCAACGCTCCGCCGGACTTCGAGAACCCGACCGACGCCGACGCGAACAACATCTATGAGGTCACCGTGACCGCCAGCGACGGCACGAACGCGCCGACGCAGACGATCAACGTCACGGTCACGGACGTCAACGAGGGTCCGGCCATCACCAGCGGCAACACGGCGTCGTTCGACGAGAACGCCACCGGTACCGTGCTGACCGTCGCGGCGACGGATCCGGAAGGCGACACGGTCACCTATGCGATCACGGGCGGCGCGGACATGGCCGACCTGTCGATCAACGCGACGACCGGTGCCGTCACCTTCAATGCCTCGCCGAACTTCGAGGCGCCGGCCGATTCCGACACGAACAACACCTATGTCATCGACGTGACCGTCAGCAGTACCGGCGGCACGGCCGTGCAGACCATCACCATCACGGTGAACGACGTCAACGAGGCTCCGGTCATCAACGTCGGCCTCGGCACGTTCAACGTCAACGAGAACACGACGTCGGTCGGGACGATCACCTCGAGCGATCCGGACGGCACGTCGCCGACGTACTCCATCGTGGGCGGCGCCGACGCAGCCGACTTCACGATCAACGGCACCACGGGTGCGCTGAGCTTCGTCACCGCACCTGACTTCGAGGCTCCGGCCGACGCGAACGCGGACAACGTCTACGAAGTGACGATCCGGGCGACCGACGGCACGAACAACGACGACGAAGCGTTCACCGTCAACGTTCTGAACGTCAACGAGGCCCCGTCCTTCACCAGCACCGCCACGCCGAGCACGCCGGAGAACACGACCGACGTCGTCTTCGTCGCGGCGACCGATCCGGAAGGCCAGACCGTCACTTACTCGATCACCGGCGGCGCGGATATGGCGCTGTTCAGCATCGACGGCTCGACCGGTGAGCTGCGCTTCCTGAGCGCGCCGAACTTCGAAGCGCCGGGCGACGCGGGCGCAAACAACATCTATGACGTCGTCGTCACCGCCAGCGACGGCACGAACAACCCGACGCAGGCCATCGCGGTCACGGTCACGGACGTCAACGAGACGCCGACCTTCACCAGCTCTGCCACGCTGAGCGTTGCGGAGAACACGACCGCCGTCGTGACCGTCACGGCGAGCGATCCGGAAGGCAGCACCATCACGTACTCGATCACGGGCGGTGCCGACGCGGCGCTGTTCACGATCAACGGCACGACGGGCGCGCTGAGCTTCCTCAGTGCCCCGAACTTCGAGGCCCCGGCCGACGCGGGTGCGAACAACGTCTATGACGTGATCATCACGGCCTCGGACGGCACGAATGCGCCGACGCAGGCGATCGCGGTGACCGTCACCGACCTGAACGAGGCGCCGGCGTTCACCAGCTCCGCGACGCCGAGCGTTCCGGAGAACACGACTGCGGTCGGGACCGTGACGGCCGTCGATCCGGAAGGCGCCGCGGTCACGTACTCGATCACGGGCGGCGCGGACATGGCTCTGTTCGCGATCAACAGCACGACGGGCGCGCTGAGCTTCCTGAGCGCCCCGAACTTCGAGGCCCCGGCCGACGCCGGTGCGAACAACGTCTATGACGTCGTCGTCACCGCGACCGATGGCACCAACAACCCGACTCAGGCCATCGCCGTCACGGTGACCAACGTCAACGACGCTCCGGTCTTCACGAGCTCTGCCACGCCGAGCGTGCCGGAGAACACGACCGCCGCCGTCACCGTCACGGTCAACGACCAGGAAGGCGACACCATCACGTACTCGATCACGGGCGGCGCGGACATGGCGCTGTTCACGATCCACAGCACGACGGGCGCGCTCAGCTTCCTCAGCGCCCCGAACTTCGAGGCTCCGGCCGATGCGGGTGCGAACAACGTCTACGACGTGGTCGTCACCGCCTCGGACGGCACGAACTCGCCGACGCAGGCCATCGCGGTCACGGTCACGGACGTCAATGAGGCGCCGTCGTTCACCAGCACCAACAATGCGACGGTCCCGGAGAACACCGTCGCAGTCCTGACGGTCACGACCACGGATCCGGAAGGCAACACCATCACCTACTCGATCACCGGGGGCGCGGATGCGGCCGACTTCTCGATCAACAGCTCGAGCGGCGTGCTGACGTTCGTGGCGCCGCCGAACTTCGAGGTGCCGGGCGACGCGGATGCGAACAACGTTTATGACGTGGTCGTCACCGCCAGCGACGGCACGAACAACCCCACGCAGAACATCACCGTCACCGTGACGAACGCGCAGGAAGGCCCGGTCTTCACGAGCCCGAACGTGGCGAACTACGCCGAGAACGGCGTGGGCACGGTGCTGACGGCGACCGCGGTGGACGAGGACGGCGACACCGTCACGTACTCGATCACCGGCGGCACGGATACGGATGACCTCACCATCAATCCGACCACCGGCAACATCACCTTCAACTCCTCGCCGAACTTCGAGGCGCCGACGGACAGCGACACCAACAACACCTACGTCATCGAGGTGACGGCGACCAGCACCGGCGGCTCGGTGATGCAGTCGATCACCATCACCGTCACGAACGTGAACGAGCAGCCGGTCATCACCAGCGGCGCGCCGGCGAACGTGCCGGAGAACACGGCCGGTACGGTGCATACCGTCACGGCCACCGATCCGGACGGTACGTCCCCGACGTTCGCCATCGTGGGCGGCAACGACGCTGCGGATTTCAACATCAACGCGACGACCGGGGCGATCACCTTCGTGGCCACGCCGAACTTCGAGGCGCCGGCCGACGCCAACGCCGACAACGTCTATGAGCTCACCGTCCGTGCTACCGACGGCACGCTGTTCGACGACGAGGTGTACACGATCACGGTGACCAACGTGAACGAGGCGCCGATCGCCGTCGCCGATACCTACAACGCCGTCGGCGGTACGCTGGTCCACATCAGTGGCTCCGTCGCCCTTCCGTCCCCGGCGCCTGTGGCGTCCACCGGTGACGTCCAAACGACACCGCGCACCACGGGTGTGAAGGCGAACGACACCGATCCGGATACGGTTCCGGCGTTCAACACGCTGACCGTGACGTTCGTGACGGGCAACGCGGGCGCGGTTGCAGTTCCGGCTGGCAGCCAGGCCACGACCACCACGGCCAACGGCTCCGTCACGATGCACTCCGACGGCTCGTTCCACTACACGCCGAACGCCGGCTACCTCGGCGCCGACTCATTCACCTACACCATCAACGACGGCGCGAACAACGCCACCGGCACGGTCAACTTCACCGTGCACGCTCCGGCGATCCGCTACGTGAAGAACAACGCGCCGACCGCCGGCAACGGTACGTCTGCTACGCCGCACCAGACGCTGGCCGCCGCGATCACTGCATCGACCGCCGGCGAGATCATCTACGTCATGGAAGGCGACGGCACCGCCACGAACTACGGCGGGTCCAACGTCATGAAGCTCAACCAGAAGCTCTGGGGCCAGGGCGTCGCCCTCAGCGTGACGGCGAACAGCGTGCCTCTCACTCTCATCGCCGCGACCAACCGTCCGCTCATCGGACCAGGCGGCGCGCAGGAGACGATCCGCATCCAGAACGCCATCACGGGTGTGGACATCCAGGGCCTCAGCATCAACGGCGGCACGACCAACGCCATCGACGTGACGACCACCGGCGGAGCCAACAGCGCTGGTTTCTCGGCTTCGAACAACGTCATCAGCGCCGCCGGCCAGGAAGGCATCGACGTCAACCACGGCAGCGGCGGCACGGTGACGGTGGACGTGCAGACGAACACCATCACCTCGACGGGGACCGGCTTCGACTTCGCGCGCACCGGCGCCGGCACCGGCAACACGATCGTCTTCTCGAACAACACCGTGACCGCGGGCGCGGCAGGCAACGGCATCACCATCTCCGGCGGCGCGGCCACGGCCACGACGATCTCCGGCTTTGCCAACAACAACATCAATGGCAACACCGGCGCGACCGGCGTGAACGTCATCAACGTTACGTTCGACGCGATCGCGGGCGGCACGTTCCAGACCGTCAACGCCGGCATCTGGACGGTCGGCGCGAGTGGCAACGGCGTCGGTACCTCGGGCATGTTGCTCGGCGCTGCCGCCAACCCTGTCTCCGGCGACCTGAGTTTCACCGACCTCGACGTCTATGCCGATAACGGTACGGCTCTCCAGGTGGTCGGCTCCGGTGCGATCGCGGCAGGTACGGGAACGCGCGTCACGGTCGGCACCGGTGTCGCTGTCATGCAGTCCATCGGCGGTCCGGCGGTCGACGTGACCAATGCCACGGTCGATCTGCAGCTCGCCGCCATGCAGAGCACGAACACCACGACCCGCGGCGTCTCGCTCGTCAACGTTTCCGACGGTACGACCGCCGCACGCTTCAGCGCGCCGGGCAGCATTACCTCCACGGCCGGAGCGACGGGACCGCTGTTCAACGTGAGCGGCGGCAACGCCGGTATCGCCTACAGCGGCACGATCAACAACACCGGTACCGGCCGCGCCATCCTCGTCGATTCTCTGGCGATGGACGATGCCACCGACGACCTGACGTTCTCGGGGGCGATCACGGAGAACGGTGCCGGCATCCTGCTCAACAACAACAGCGGTGCGTCGCGCGCGATCACTTTCAGTGGTGGTCTGACGATCTCCACCAGTACAGGTGAAGGGTTCGCTGCGACATCGAACACGAACTCGGGCGGTACGGGCGGTCTCCATGTGACGGGGACGAACACCATCACGTCGACGTCGGCCACCGCCCTCCGCATCACCAACACGACCATCGGCTCGAACAACGTGACGTTCCGGAGGATCTCGTCGGGCAACAACACTGCCGCGGCGGACCCTGCGTCGGGCATCATTCTCACGACCACCGGAGCCGTGGGACGTCTGATCGTCACAGGCAATGCAGGAGTTTGCAGCAGCCTCGCGACCTGCACAGGCGGGGCGATCCAGAACACGACCAGCCACGGCATCTCGCTCACCAGCACTCTGCATCCGTCCTTCACCCGGATGGGCGTGCAGAACACCGCCGGCAGCGGCATCGAAGGCACGGGCGTGTCCAGCTTCACGCTGCAGAACAGCTTCATCGACAACTCGGGTACGGGCGGCGGCGCGGATGATTCGAACGTGGCGTTCAACAACCAGGCTGCGGGCACGGAGAACAACATTTCCGGCACCGTGACGATCACGGACAACACGCTCACGAACGCGCGTTGGCATGGTGTGATGCTGCAGAATTTCAGCGGGACGATCGACGACGTGATCATCACCGGGAACACAGTGACAAGCGCCACGGCGCTTGCGAGCTCGCTGGGTTACGGCATCAACCTGCAGATCCTCGGGTCGGCATCGACCGTTTCTCACGTCACGAAGGGCAACATCTCGAATAACGTCGTCACGAACTTCCCGAGCGGCGGCGGCATCCAGGTCCAGGGCGGCAACTCCAATGCTGCCGGGTCCGCCGGCACGCTCGGCCAGGCGGGCAACGTTACGAACATCATCAACATCAACAGCAACCGTGTCCGCGGACAGAGCGCCGCGAACCGGATGAACACATCGGCCATCCTTTTCACCGTGAGCGGCAAGGGTCAGGGTAACGTCGCGATCAACAACAACGGCACGGTGGCGGAGCCGCTCGCGCACACGACCGGCACGACCATCGGCGTCGGGGCGAACGGCGACACGACGCTGACGGCGACGACGAACGGTAACGTCATCGAGTCGAACCACCCGTCGAACGGCGGCACTGGCATCAGCGGCGGTACGGGCGTCACGTTCGGTGTGAGCGACACGCCGGACATGACGTGGACGATCAACAACAACGTGATCGACAACACCGACGGCAACGGCATCCTGGCCGTGGCTCGCGGCGCGACCGGTCTGTTGCGTGTGAAGATCCAGAACAACACCGTTTCCGCTCCCCAGGGCGGTGTGCGGCCGGGTATCCGTGTCGACGCCGGCAACACGACCGTCGGCAGCGACGACGATGTCTGTCTCAACATGTCCGGCAACAGCAGCGCCGGCAGCGGCGGCAGCCCCGGTCTCGGCCTGCGCAAGCAGGGGACGAGCACCACGGTCCACGCCTTCGGTGTGAACGGCATGGCCGCCACGTCGACGCCGGGCGTGGAGGCGTACGTCGACGGCCTCAATCCAGCGGGAGGCGGTACGTTACTCATCTCTGCGACGTCGGGCTTTACCAACTGCTCACTGCCATAGCAGAAAAACGGAACAAATCCTCATTCGTGAAACGCCCTGCACATACGTGCAGGGCGTTTTTTTTCGCACCGGCCTCGAGTCACGTTTGAGGACCATCATTCGGCTGGTCCGGTGTCAGAAGTAATGCTTGCGCAGACCCGCAAGTGAAGCTAAATTGTCTGCCATCGTCCGAGAGAGATTCAGGCAAGTAAATATTCATTAACGCTTTACAGTCGGGTGTTCCGGCATTGTGGAACCGGGCGTCCGTTCCTTTCTCGCAGGTCCAATCTCGTTGTTTTCGGCAGCTTTACGGAGGGGCTTCTGTATGCGATCCCTGTCGGTCAGGCTTCTGCTTTCCTTCCTGATCCTGATCATCGTTCCTACCGCTTTCGCTCATGACATCACGTTGACCGGTACGCAGAGCTTCGCGTCCCTCGACGGCTCGTCCAGCGACCATGACGGCACCATCAACGGCATATTCACCGTCAATGACGGCAATCTCGCCGTCAATGGTGTCGTCAACTGCAATGACGACCTCACCACCAGTGCCTGCTCAATGGCCTTCAATGTGAGCGGCAATATGTCCGTCAATACCGGCGGGGCGCTTTATGCAGAGAATCGCTCCGGCTCCGGAACGGGCGGCGCCATTACGCTCACTGTAGGCGGAAACCTCGCCCTCAATGGCAACGCGATCGTTTCCACCGCGTCGAAGAGCTCGAGCGGAGCGGCCGGCGGCGCCATTACGGCGAATGTCGGTGGAAGCGTCGCGCTGGCATCCGGCACGACCATCGATTCCGGCAGCGCCAATGCCGCGGGCGGCGCGATCGTCATCGCCGCGGACGGCACCGTGAGCGTGAACGGCAATGTTCTCTCCGGTCCGAGCCGTACCTTCCTGGCCACGCGCCTCTCCGGCGGCGCCGCTCTCGACGGCGGCACGAGCAACAACGTCGGCGGCGCGATCACCATCAGCTCCGCGACGTTCGCCGAGCCGGCGGTCCTGATCGGCTCCACCGCGAACATCGTCTCGCAGGGCGCCGACAACGGCGCCGGCCCGGTAACCATCGACGGCTGCGGCATCCAGGTCTACGGCCTCGTCGCCGCGCTCTCTCGCAAGGCGGGCGCCGCGAAGGTCGCGATCCGGTCCGGCAAGGACGTGGTCATCGACGGCCGCGATCTCGGCGGCAGCGGCACCCGCATGGGCCGCGTCCGCGCCGACGCTCCGTCCGGCACCGCGCTGAACAAGGGCGTCGATGTCTTCGCCACCGAGACGATCGACATCTACGGCCCCGCCTCCGGCCTTTTCGTCGTCACCTCACTCCCGGGTCTGCACGACTCGAAGAGCTACGGCGGGCTGATTCGCATCACGTCGCTCGCCGATGCAGTCAACGCCTCCGGCAACGTCATCGACGACGGCCACACCGCGTCCGGCGACACCGGCGGCACGGTCGAGATCTCCGCCAAGGAAGACGTCAACCTCAACACCGCGGTCATCCGCGCACACGGCGACTTCAACACCGGTAACAACAACCGCGGCGGCGGCTCGATCGAGGTCCGCTCCCACTCGGGCGACGTGATCTGGACGAACGGAACGGGCGATGTCCGTCCGGTCGGATCCACCTCGGGCCTCCCGCTCGCCGATCAGGGCTCGATCGTCCTCACCGCGTGCGGAACCGTGGACACCACCGGCAGCTCGTTCCCGGTCAACGGCACGGCCACGAGCGTCTTCCCCGAGACGCACACGGGCGTCTGCTCGCCGGCCGCGCCGTCGCTCCCGAGTGGCGTGCCGCCCCTCATCACCTGCAACACGCCTCCCGTCGCGAACGATGCGTCCGCGACGACGAATGAAGACACGACCGTTACCATCACCCTCAGCGGCTCCGACGCCGACGGCGACCCCCTGACGTTCTCCATCGTCTCCGGTCCGTCCAACGGCGTCCTCGGCCCGATCGTGCCGACCGGCCCGACGACCGCGACGGTCAACTACACCCCCAACCTGAACTTCAACGGCCCCGATTCGTTCGTCTACGAGGCGAACGACGGCAACGGCGGCACCGACACCGCGACCGTGTCCATCACGGTAGTCGCGGTGAACGACGCGCCGTCCTTCCTCGCCGGCCCGACGGTCACCGTCCTGGAGGACTCCGGCCCGCAGACGTATCCCAACTGGGCGACGTCGATCTCCGCGGGTCCGGCTGACGAGTCGGGACAGACCGTGACGTTCACCGTCACGGCAGCTGATCCTTCGCTCTTCTCGGTGCAGCCGGCCGTTGCTTCGAACGGCACGCTGACCTTCACGCCGGCCGCGAATGCGCACGGCACCTCCAGCATCACCGTCACCGCGCACGACAACGGCGGCACCGCGAACGGCGGCGTCGACACGTCCGTGCCGCAGAGCAGCTCCATCACCATCACCGCGGTCAACGACGAGCCGTCGTTCACCGCAGGCGGCGACGTCACGGTCAACGAAGACAGCGGCGCGTACTCCGCGGCCTGGGCCTCGGCGATCAGCGCCGGTCCGAACGAGTCGGGCCAGACGGTCGCGTTCGTGACCTCGAACGACAACAACGGCTTGTTCTCCGTGCAGCCGTCGATCAGCTCGACCGGCGTGCTGACCTTCACGCCCGCCGCGAACGCGAGCGGATCCGCGGTGGTCACCGTCTACCTGACAGACGACGGCGGCACCGCGAACGGCGGCGACGACACCTCGGCGAGCGTGCAGTTCACGATCAGCGTGACCGGCGTCAACGACGAGCCGTCCTTCACGGCCGGCGGCGACGTGAGCGTGCTCGAGGACAGCGGTGCGTATTCGGCGACGTGGGCCACGGACATCAGCGCCGGTGCGGGCGAGCCGGGCCAGACCGTCACGTTCTTCACCTCCAACGACAACAACGGGCTCTTCTCCGTGCAGCCGTCGATCGACGCATCGGGCACGCTGACGTTCACGACTGCGCCGAATGTGTTCGGCTCCGCGCTCGTGACCGTCTATCTGCAGGATGACGGTGGCACGGCCAACGGCGGCGACGACACCTCGGCGAGCGTGCAGTTCACGATCAACGTGACCGGCGTGAACGACGAGCCGTCTTTCACGGCCGGCGGCGACGTGACCGTCGCTGAAGACAGCGGCGCGTACTCGGCTGCATGGGCCTCCGCGATCTCCGCGGGTCCGAACGAGGGCGCGCAGACCGTCACCTTCGTCACCAGCAACAACAACAATGGCCTCTTCTCCGTGCAGCCGTCGATCAGCTCCACCGGCGTGCTCTCGTTCACCCCGGCGCCGAACGCCCACGGCACGGCGACGGTGAGCGTGTACCTGACGGACAACGGCGGCACCGCGAACGGCGGTGACGACACCAGCAGCACCGTGACCTTCGACATCACCGTCACCTCCGTGAACGATCCGCCGACGGCCGGCAACGACTCGTGGGAGACGGAAGGCAACACCGAGCTCCGCGTCGACCTCGGCGCCGGCGCCACGCCGCACGTCGCCGACACGACGCCGTCCGGAAAGGGCGTCGCCGACAACGACTCCGACCCGGTCGAAGGCGATCCGGTCACGATCACGGGCGTCGTCGGCTGCGCAGACGTCACCGCGCCGTACGATTGCACCGTCACCGGCGGCACCGTGAGCCTGAACGCGAACGGCTCGTTCAGCTTCCAGCCGGCGCCGGGCGCCGCGGCAGGCTCCTTCCAGTACACCGTCACCGACGGCACCGACACCGCCACGGCGACGGTTTCGATCATCATCCACGACAGGATCTGGTACGTGAACGGTTCGGCTCCGGCCGGCGGCAACGGTACGTCCAGCGCTCCGTTCAACGACTTCGCCCCGCTCAACGGCGTCGGCGACGTCGACGGCGCGGGCGACTACATCTTCGTCCACACCTCCGCGGTCACCGGGAGCATCGCCCTCGAGAACGGGCAGAAGCTGTGGGGCCAGGGCGTCGGCCTGATCATCCCGCGTAACCTCAATGGCAACGGCTTCCCCACGACGATCGTTGCGCCGGGCGTGCGCCCGACCGTTACCTCGATCGCGGGCGACACGGTGCTCGTCGACAGCGTCACCGGCGTCGAAGTGGCGGGTCTGAACATCGCCAGCCCGAGCGGCAACGGGATCGACGTCACCTCGTCCACGGGCGCGGCGTCGGCGTCGATCTACTCGAACGGCGTCAACGCGTCGGGCGGTGAAGGCATCGACATCAACGCCAATAGCGCTGCCGGCACCTCGGTCGCGATCAACACCACGGACGTCGTGGCCATGGGGGACGGCGTCAACCTCCTCGGCACTGCCGGCGACGTTGTCTTCTCCTACAGCAACGGCAGCGTGACCTCGATGACCGGCAGCGGCATCGTCGTGGACGGCTCCGCGGCGGACAGCCTCGTGATCAACGGCATGGCGAACGTCACCATCGGTGCAGGCACGCCGGGCCAGGGCATCTCCATCAACGCTGCCCGCTTCGATGCGAATGCGGGCACTGCGGCATTCGACACAGTCAACGCCGGAACGTGGACAGTCGCGACGAGCGTGAGCCCGACGGGCGGCACCGCCGTCGCTCTGGCGAACGTCAGCGGCGATCTCGCGTGGGGCTCGCTCAGCGCACACGGTACGTCGGGCGGCGTCACGATCGGCGGCTCCGGTCTCTTCGCCGGCGCTTCTGGCATGCAGGTGACGTCGGGCGGCGGTGCGGTCAGCGCGACCGCGGGAACCGGCCTCTCTGTCACGAACGCCAGCATCGGTGCGGCGAACCTCAGCTTCACCAGCATCTCGTCGAGCGGCGCCGTGAGCGGCATCGTCCTGAACAACACCGGCACCGTGGGCGGCCTCCAGGTCCTCGGCACCGGCGCTGCGAACAGCGGCGGTACCATCGCGAACACGAGCAGCCACGGTATCTCACTGACGTCCACGGCCGGTCCGGCATTCAACAACGTTCTGATTCAGAACACTGCCGGTAGCGGCGTGAAGGGCACCGGTGTTTCCGGCTTCGCGTTCACCAACGGCACGATCAATAACTCCGGCACGGCGGCGGACGACTCTAACATTGCGTTCAATACCACCACTACCGGAACCGAGAACAACCTCTCCGGTACCGTAACCATTACCGGCAACACGCTCAACAACGCGCTGTGGCACGGGGTGGACATCGCGAACTACAACGGGACGCTCGCGAATCTGGTCATCAGCAATAACACCGTCACCAGCGCCACCACGACCGCGTTGTCGAAAGGCTCGGGTATCCGGGTGCAGATCCTCGGCTCCGCATCCAGCGTTGCGCATCTGACGAAGGGCACTGTCGCGAACAACACTGTCGTCAATTTCCCGTCCGGCGCCGGGATTCAGGTCCAGGGCGGCAATGCCGCTTTCGCCGGTACGCCTGCCACGCTCGGCATCGCTGGAAGTGTGACGGACGTCATCGACATTACCGGAAATTTGGTGCATGGTCTCAGTCCGGCAAATCGCATGGGCACTAGCGCGATTCTCGCGACGGTTTCCGGTCGCGGGCAGGGCAATCTCCGGATCGACAACAACGGCACCGCCGCCGTACCGCTCGGCAACACGGTCGGTACTGTCATCGGGGTCGGTGTCAACGGCTTCGCCACTGCAACGGTCACTACGTCGAACAACTTCATCGTCGCCAACAACAGCTTCGGCGCGAACGGCATCTCCGGTGGCACTGGCGTGACGTTCGGGAACACGGATACTCCGACGTTGTCCTGGACGATCTCGGGCAACAGCATCAGCGCCACGGACGGCAACGGCATCCTCACCGTGGCGCGCGGGGCAACTGGCACGCTGAAGCTCAAGGTCCTCAACAACGTCGTGGCCGCTCCGCTCACCGGCGTCCGACAGGGAATTCGCATCGATGCCGGCAACGCGGCTTCGATCAACGACTCCGTCTGCGTGGATATCGCCGGAAACACGAGCGCCGGCAGTGGTGGAGCTACCGGAATCGGTCTGCGCAAGCAGGGCACTTCGGCGGTGGTAAATGCTTTCGGAATTGCCGGTCTCTCCCCCTCGCCGACCGGAAGCCCGAACGTGGAAGCTCATGTCAATGCTTTGAATCCTGCCGGTGGTGGTACGCAGTTGCTCTCGGCTACGAGCGGCTTCACGGCATGCACGCCGTAGGGCGGAAGAACAGTAGAGAAGGAGACATAGATGGCAGAACCGTTCCTTTCTGAGATCCGGATCATGAGCTTCGTGTTCGCGCCGAAAGGATGGGCGCTCTGTAATGGTCAGCTGTTGCCGATCAATCAGAACCAGGGGCTGTTCTCTTTGCTCGGCACGACCTTCGGTGGAGACGGCCGGGTGAACTTCGCCCTGCCCGATCTGCGCGGCCGCACGCCGATCCACGTCGGCAGCGGTCATACGCTCGGGGAGCGTGGAGGCGAGCAGGCGCACACGCTCTCGATCGCCGAGCTGCCGGAGCACGTGCACGTCCTGAACGCGACGACAGTCCTGGCGACGACGAGTACTTCCGGCAGCGGGGTGATGCTGGCGCAGAGCGCCGGCGCGAATCTCTATGCGACTGCGAGCAACCTCGTCGCCATGGCCCCGGGACAGGTGACGAACACGGGCGGGTCGCAGGCGCATCTGAACATGCAGCCCTTTCTCACACTGAGCTTCTGCATTGCTCTGCAGGGCATTTTCCCGAGCCCGAACTAGGAGAGTGAACGATGGCACAACCTTACGTTGGAGAAATTCGCATGTTCGCCGGCAACTTCGCGCCCGCCGGCTGGATGTTCTGCGAGGGGCAGCTCCTGCCCATCTCGGAGAATGAGACCCTCTTCCAGCTGATCGGAACGACTTACGGAGGAGACGGCCAGAGCACCTTCGCTCTCCCGGACCTCCGTGGCCGCATTCCCATTCACCAGGGGAACGGATTCATTCTCGCGGAGACCGGCGGCGCGGAAGAGATCACGCTCA
This sequence comes from Thermoanaerobaculia bacterium, assembly GCA_036375075.1. GTDB lineage: Bacteria > Acidobacteriota > Thermoanaerobaculia > Gp7-AA8 > Gp7-AA8 > QHVT01. Next base: position 21,896 of record DASUSN010000018.1, read on the forward strand.
CGATCAACCAGATCCCGGCGCATTCGCATCCCGCGCTCGCGACGCTGAACGCGGCGAATGCGACTTCGCCGTCGGTGAATGTCACGCTCGCTCCCGCGCCTCTCGCCACACAGACTCCCTACGGTTCGGATGCGCCGCAGACGAACCTGAGCCCGTCGTCGATCGGACCGGTCGGTGGGTCGCAGCCCCACACGAACTTCCAGCCATACCTGTGTGTGGATTTCATCATTTCGCTGTTCGGCCTCTTCCCGTCTCCGACATAGGAATCGGTGGAGCTTCAGGCAGTGATGCATTAGAGAGGAGATTGAACAATGGCCGATCCGTTTGTTGCTGAAATCCGCATCTTTCCCTTCAACTTCGCTCCCAAAGGATGGGCGTGGTGCGACGGACAGCTTCTGCCGCTGTCGCAGAACACCGCTTTGTTTTCGCTGCTGGGAACCACCTACGGCGGCAACGGTAAATCGAACTTCGCGCTGCCCGATCTGCAGGGACGCGCTCCGATGCATCCGGGGCAGGGCCCTGGCCTCTCCCTCCATGATCTCGGCGAGACCGGCGGCTCCGAGACGGTGAGCCTTCTCGAGTCGGAGATCCCGGCTCACTCGCACGGATGGCGCGCGTCGCAGGCGGACGGCATCAGCCAGTCGCCGCAGAACGAGCTGCTCGCCACGGGCATCAACATCAGCCAGTACGCCGCGCCCGGAGCGTTGACGATGCTGAGCCCCAATGCGCTCGCCCCCGCCGGCGGCGACCAGCCCCATAACAACATGCAGCCGTACCTGACGTTCTACTTCTGCATCGCGTTGCAGGGTGTCTTCCCGCCGCGCAGTTAGTCGTTCGCATCACCGAGCGTGATCGAGAGCAGTGAGATTGAAGGAGAAGCATCATGTCGAACCGCCACCTCATGGGGAGGCGCCAGTTCCTCGTACTTTCATCGACGTGTGCCGTGGCCGCCGCGACGGTCGGGCCGAAGCTGTTCGCCGGTGAAGCGGCGTCGCCGAAGCGACTGGCGGTGGGCTTCAAAGCGTTCGATCAGGAAGCCGTCGTCTCCGCCGCGAGCATTCCGGCCGGCGACGGTACCTTCATCGGGCGCGGCGCGCGTGTGACGGCCTCCGGCGCGAGTGGGACATCCGCCGAGCCGCGCGCACATCGTGCCGTCGAGCTGGTCGCCCACTTCTCGTACCTCGATGGCGCCGAGCGCAAGGTCGCGCCCTTCCGTGCCTGGGGATGCAGCCGCGTCACCGGGTGCCAGGGCAGCCCTGTCGGCTTCAACGTTCCGGTCGACGAGGTCCAGCGGATCGTGCTCAGCGTCGGCGTCGAGCGCGGCACGCCGTCCGGTGCGACGTCGCGCCGCGAGGCCATCGGCATCGGGGTGACCGAGAGCGCCGATCTTCCGCTCGTGCTGAGCCTCCAGAACGAAGCGGGGGCGTACGCCCTTGCCCGCGGCTTCTACGTGGTCGTCCCGATGTTCGAAGGCGACTCGGCCCCGAGCTGGTCCTCCTGGACCGTGCGCGCGGTCGATGGCCGCTTCGCCCTCGTCGATGCGACCGGCAACGTCGCTTCGTTCGAGCACTTCGTGCTCCGCGTCGACTACGCTAAATTGTGATCGTGACCCAGACCCCCCGGGGTGATCGCGTCTCCAGGGACGCGATCACCCTTCGTCCCGCCACCCCCGCCGACTACCACTTCATGCGCCTCCTCTACGGCTCCACGCGCGAGGAGGAGATGAAGCAGTTCCCGTTCGACGAGTTCCGGAAGAAGGAGTTCCTCGACCAGCAGTTCGGCGCGCAGTACCAGCACTACCAGCTCCACTACCCGACCTGTGAGCGCAACATCGTCGAGAAGGACGGGAAGCCCATCGGCCGCCTCTGGATCGACGAGTGGCGCGACCAGCTCCGCCTCGTGGACATCGCCCTCATGCCCGAATGGCGCGGGTCGGGGATCGGCTCGATGCTCCTCGACGACGTCCTCGCGCGCGGCGCGAAGGCGGGCAAGCCGGTGACCATCCACGTCGAGAGCTACAACCCGGCCCTGCGTCTCTACGAGCGGCTGGGCTTCGTGAAGGTGGACACGAACGGGGTCTACTTTCTGATGAAGTGGACGCCGCCGGCTAAGTGAAGACCGCCTCGTACTGATACGTCTGCGCGTCCTGTCCCACGGGCACGATGAAGATGTCCATCGCCTCCATCGCGGGGTGGGTGAGGTGATACGTCGCCTGCTCGAGCAGATACGACCGCGGCCCGATGAAGAACAGCGAGAACGGATGGCGGTCCAGCCGCGCCGCCTCGCTCTCCATCACTTTCGCCGTCCGTACCAGCCGCAACTCGACCTTTCCCCCTGAAGGGAACTCGACCCAGAAGCTGGTGCCGACGTGCGGTTCGAAGGTTTCGACGGTGAGGTGCGCGAGCATGTGGGCTTTGTAGCACAACATCACCCTCTGTGGCCCTTGGCCAGCAGCTTCTCCAGATTCTCGTGAATCTCCGGCATTTCCAGCACCGAGGAGAACTCGCGGATCCAGCGGCGGATCCGCGTGATGTCGAGATCGGGAGTGGCATCGATGAGAGTCCCGATGTCCGCGATGTCGCGGGGGCGGCCAGCTACGGCTTTCATGATCACGAGGTCTTCCGCGGAAGCAACTCGAACCCGAACTGCGCCCGCGTCGAGCAACTCGGATCGCTCGACGATCTCTTCCTCGAAGGGTAAGGCGCCGAGGGACACGTCGATGTCGATATGCGTCGGCGAGTGCCGTAAAAGGAGCACTCGTGTGTGCCGGGCGAACTCGATCGCATCATCAATGCGCGGGACCAGATCGAAAGCGTGTGCACTTTTCAGGAGAGCTTCCGCGTCGACGTCGAGCACTACCACGTCGACGTCCTTGGTCAGTCGTGGTTTGCCGCGCAATGACACAGCCACACCGCCAACGACCACCCCTCGAATCCCGGTTTCGCGGAACCAGCGCATCAACGCCGATAGCGGAAGGACCAACCGGCCGAGCGATTCATCCATCAGCGTTTCGAGGCGAGGGACTGGAGTTGTGCCCACCGTGCTCTGGCGACGGCATCTTCTTCGTCCAGCGCTGAAAAATCGAAGAGATCCCGCGATGCCATCAGCACCGCCAGCGCTTGGAGCCGCTCTTGATATGTTTCCTTACGTAGCTCGTGACGCTGCCGCTCCTCGACGACCCGCCATCGTGCCATCCACGCCTGGGCTTGGTCTTTCGTCATCCGGCTAGTCACGCGTTCATTTTACGCGTGCGACGTAGGACAATGGGACCTTGTCCGCCGTCGAAGTGCGCCTGTAAACGATCGACCCGAAAGGAACGTCCGTTCTCCTATGAAACGCGTGGTCGTGCTGTTCGTCGCAGTTCTGACTTGCGCGGTGACCGTTCCGGCGCGCCAGCGGGCTGTCCGCTCCGCAGGCAATCCCGTCGACGCGCACGTTTTCGCGAAGCTCGTACAGGAGGGGATCGCGCCTGCCGCGCCTGCGAGCGACGCCGAGTTTCTCCGCCGCGTCACCCTCGACCTCACCGGCGCCATCCCGACCGCCGCGGAAGCGCAGGCGTTTCTGGCCGACACCGCGCCGGACAAGCGCGCGCGGAAGATCGACGCGCTCCTGGCATCCGAGGCCTTCAACGACCGCTGGACGATGTGGCTCGGCGATCTCGTACAGAACGTCCAGGTCTCGCAGAGCTCGAACGAGTTCTACCTGGGCCGCAACGCGTACTACCGCTGGATCCGCGAGTCGATCGCGGCGCGCAAGCCGTACGACGCGATGGTGCGCGAGCTGCTGGCAGGGGAGGGGATCAGCTTCGACGTGGGCGTCGCGAATTACATCGTCCGGCAGGTCCAGCGGAACGGGCCGCCGCAGGATACCTACGACAACCTCGCGGCGCACTCCGCCGAGAAGTTCCTCGGCCTGCCCGCGCTCTGCATCTCCTGCCACGACGGCGTCGGGCATCTCGAGAGCGTGAACTGGTACCTGCGCAACAAGAAGCGCGAGGACTTCTGGAAGACGGCCGCGTTCTTCGCGCAGACCCGCGTGCGTGCCGAGCGTCTCGACGAAGGGACGACTCCGTTCCGCATCACCGTAGAAGCCAATCCGCAGGGCGCGTACCGCCTGAATACCACCGACGGCAACAAGTCGCCGCGCCAGCCCCGGAGCGGCCAGGCCAGCGTCGTCGCGCCCGCGTTCCTGCTCACCGGCGAGCAGCCGAAGCCCGGCGAGCCGCTGCGCGCCGCGTACGGACGCATGCTCACCGCCGACCGGCAGTTCGCCCGCGCAACGGTGAATCAGCTTTGGAAGGAGATGTTCGGCCGCGGTCTCGTCGAGCCGGTGAACGGGTTCGACCTCGCCAAGCTCGACACGCAGGCGTCGCATCCCGAGCTGCTCGAAGACCTCGCGAGCGAATTCATCGCGAAGAACTACAGTCTCCGCGAGCTGCTTCGTACGCTCGCGCTGTCGCGTGCGTATCAACTCTCCGCGGCGTACGACGGCCCGCATCCCGACGAGTCCTACTTCGCGCGCCGCCAGCCGCGCAGGTTGCAGGCCGAGATGCTCTTCGACGCCGTCGGCAGCGCGACCGGATCGCGTCCGCAGTTCCTCGTGCCCGGGATCGGTTTCGTGCGGAAGGCGATGCAGCTTCCCGATCCGCTCGAGGGCGGGCGTTCCCCCGCGGGGATGCTGATGGACGCCTGCGGCCGAGGGGATCGCGACGAGATCGCGCGCTCGAACGACAGCTCGATCGCGCAGGCGCTGGCGCTGATGAACGACCCCGTGGTCGTGAATCGCGTCCGGCGCGCGCCGGGCAACACCGTGCAGGTGACGCTCGCGGCGAGCAGCGATCCGAACGTCGTCGCGGAGAAGCTCTACCTCGCCGCGCTCTCGCGATACCCGTCGTCCGAGGAGAAGCGCATCGCCGCCGAGTACCTGCAGGGCGGCCCGCTCGTCGAGCGCGCCGAGGACCTGCTGTACGTGCTGATCAATTCCCTGGAGTTCCTTTTCTCATGAACGCCTTCTCTCGCCGCCACTTCATGCGCATCGCCGGCACGGGCCTGGTCGCCTCGTGGTTCGGCGACGTGCTCGATCCGCGGCTGTTGCTCGCCCAGACCGCGACCGCATCGCCGACGCTCCGCAACACCGCGAAGCGCTGCATCTTCATCTTCCTCGCCGGCGCGCCGAGCCAGATCGACATGTGGGACCTGAAAGAGGGCCCGTGGACGCCGGCGGATCTCGCGCCCACGAGCCATGGCGATCTTCGCTGGCCACAGGGGCTCCTGCCGAAAACCGCGGAGCATCTCGACGAGCTGACAATCGTGCGCACGGGCCTGGCGTGGGCCGCGGTGCACCAGCTCGCGCAGACCTGGACGCAGATCTCGCGCAACCCGACCGGCGCGGCCGGCGCGATCGCGCCCCACATCGGCGCGGTGGTCGCGCTCGAGTCGCAGGCCGCGCGTACGGCGGCCGACGTGTTGCCGGGCTTCATCGCGCTGAACTCCGCCGGGATCCCGCGCTCCGGCTATCTCCCCGCGAAGTACGCGCCGTTCGGCCTGACCGCGTGGTCGAGCGGCCTGGGGACGCTGGCGCATCCCGACGGCGCGGAGCGCTTCACGCGCCGATGGGACCTCCTGCACAAGCTCGACGCCGCGCGCGCGAACGGCTCCCTCGGCAAACCGGCGAACGACATGGACGACTTCTACGATCAGTCGAAGGCGCTCATGGACACTCCGGGCATCAGCACCGCGTTCACCTTCACCGTGGAAGAACACGCGCGCTACGGTGGGACGATCTTCGGCGACTCGCTGATCATCGCGCGCAATCTCGCCGCCGCGAACCGCGGCGCGCGCTTCATCCAGACCTCCCTCGGCGGCTGGGACCACCACGCCGACATCTACAGTCGCGAGGCGGGCCTCTACGTCCAGGCCGCGCAGCTCGACAACGCCCTCGGCGCGCTGCTGACGGACCTCGCGGCGATGAACCTGCTCGACGAGACGCTGGTCGTCCTCACGAGCGAGTTCGGGCGCACCGTCGGTCCTCTGAACGGCCAGAACGGGCGCGATCACGACCTCCGCAACTCGATCGTCTTCGCCGGCGGCGGGACCCACGGCGGCCGCGTGATCGGCAAGACCGACGCGACGGGGGCGCAGGCCGTGGAGTACGGCTGGAGCGCGAACCGCGACGTGCGCACCGAAGACGTCACCGCGACGATCTACTCCGCCCTCGGCATCGACTACACGAAGGTGCGCAACGACGATCCGCTCGGCCGCGGCTTCGAGTACGTGCCGCACGCGAAGGATGGCGTGTATGGGCCGATCGAAGAGTTATGGTGAGTTACACTTCCCATAACCATGCAGGTCGTTCTCCAGGGAAGCCTGCGGCATTTCCCTGCCGCTGAGCTGCTGACGTTTCTCTGTCATCGCGGCCAGGGCGGCACGCTCGACCTGGAGGCCGGGGGCCGGAAGACGCGCATCGTCTTCGAGGCCGACACCATCGTCCGCGCCGAGTCCAACCGCTTCGAAGATCCGTCCGAAGCCGCGCTCGACGTGTTCGAGTGGATGGAGGGCACGTTCACCCTCCTCGACTCTGCGGTCCTTCCCGAGAACGCGAAACGCGAGTCGCTCGCGCTGCAGACACTTCTGGAGACCGCCAAGAAGCGCGCCGAGGCGGGCTCGCTGTATCCCGACGGAACGATCTTCCGCCTCGTCGCCGATCCCGCCGTGCAGCAGCAGATCAGCCTGACCGGGGAGGAGCTCAAGCTCCTCTTCCGCCTCTCCGCGCCGCGCACCTTTCGCGACCTGGCAATGGACCTGGGCCTGCCGCGCAACGAGCTCGCGGAGCGCCTGAAGCAGCTCGAGAAGCTCGGCCTCGTGGCGTCGATCCGCGAGGAGCCGCCGGCCGAGGCGACGGCGCCGCAGCGGAAGCTCACCACGCCGCGCAAGCGGACGCTGGTCGGCTCGCTCACGCCCGACGATCGCCCCGACTCCGTCTACCCGCTCCTCGACGCGGAATGCACCATCGGCCGCGCGAGCGAAAACGCCATCCCCGTGCCCGACGGCAGCGTGTCGTCGAAGCACGCGCGCATCCTGCGCACCGAGGAGGGATTCGTCATCGAAGACCTCCAGAGCCGCAACGGCACGTACGTCAACGGTGAGCGCGTCGTCGAAGGTCCGCGCAAGCTCTCCGACGGAGACCTCATCCGGCTGGGCAAGGTGATCCTGACCTTCAACGTGGCGCGCGAGACGAAGACCAGCGAGACCACGCAGCCCGAGGTGCGGCTTGTGTAGCGCTCGGGAATACATCCGTTCAACCCGATGAGATACGACCTCGCCATCGTCGGCTCCGGCCCCGCCGGCCTCGCCACCGCGGCCCACGCGCAGGCGAACGGTCTCTCCTACGTCCTCCTCGAGCGCACCGACCACCTCTCCGACACCATCTACAACTACCAGGCACGCAAGTTCGTCATGGCCGAGCCGGTGATGATTCCCGCGCGCGGCGACCTCCCGTTCGAGGCCGGCTCGCGTGAGGCCATCCTCGCTGCCTGGCAGCAGTACGTCGACGATCGGAAGCTCAACATCGATTTCAACGCCGAGGTGAAATCGATGAAGCGCGAGGGGACCCGGTTCCTGCTCGAGACGGCGGCCGGCGCGAAGTACGACACCGGCAAAGTCGTCCTGGCCATGGGCACACAGGGCAACCCGCGCAAGCTCGGCTGCCCCGGCGACCACCAGCCGCAGGTGCTGTATCGCCTCAACGATCCTGCCGAGCACCAGGATCAGGACATCCTCGTCGTCGGCGCGGGCGACTCCGCGCTCGAGATCGCGATCGCGCTCTCCGACGAGAACCGCGTCGGCCTCGTCGTCCGCGGCCCCGAGATCACGCGCGCGAACGAGATCCTCACCCGCGAAGTGCTCTCCCGTCAGGCGTCGGGGCGCATGACGATCTACTTCAACACCACCGTCAAGGAAGTCTTCGAGGGCTATGCGGACCTCAACGTCCGCGGCGTCGTGACACGCGTGCCCGCGGAGCTGATCTTCCTCAAGCTCGGCGCCGACGCGCCCAGGAAGTTCTTCGAGTCCGTGGGCATCCGATACAGCGGCGACGGCGCCGACGCCCGTCCGATCCTCACCCCCGTGCACGAGTCGAGCGTCCCCGGGCTCTTCCTCATCGGCGCGGCGAGCGGGCGCGATCTCATCAAGCTCGGCATGAACCAGGGGTGGGAAGTCGTCGAGCACCTCATGGGCCGCGAGGTCGAGCCCGCGGACGAAGCCGTGCTCAAAGAGCGGCTGCCGTACTGGGAAGGCTCCGTGCGCGAGCGCATCCAGGCCATCCGCAGCCGTGTGCCGCTGCTGGCGGCGGCGGACGAGCAGCAACTGCGCGAGACGTTTCTCGCCGCGAAAGTGCGCGAGTTCGACAGCGGCGCGCCGATCATCCGCCAGAACGACTACACCAACGATTTCCTCATCGTCGCGGCCGGACGCGTGGAGCTCCGGCGCAAGCCGGAGTCGTCGGCGGGCGAGGTGAAGATCGCCGAGCTCACCGCTGGGAACTTCTTCGGCGAGATGAGTCTCATCTCCGGACGCCGCCGCACCGCGACCGCGCTCGCGAACGGCCCGACCCGCATCATCGAGATCCCGCGCAAGTCCATCCTGAAGCTCCTCGCCAACGCGCCGCGCGCCAAGAGCCTCGTCGACCAGGCCTTCCTGCTGCGCGCGTTCGGCGGCTATCTCTTCCCCGGCGTGCCCGAGGCGCTGCTGGGCGAGCTCGTGGACCGGGCCATCGTGCAGAGCTTCGGCAAGGACGCGGTGGTCTTCAAGCAGGGCGACCAGGCCGAAGCGTTCTACCTGATCCGCAACGGCATGGTGAAGATCTCCAAGAAGTCGGGCGACAAGGACGTCGTGCTGTCCTACCTCGTCGCGGGGAACTTCTTCGGCGAGGCCGCTCTCTTCTCCGATGCGGCGCGCACGGCCACCGTCACGACGATCTTTCCCTCCGATCTGATCAAGCTCTCCAAGCGCGACTTCGACAACTTCCTGGCCGCCCACCCCGATCTCCGCGAGGCGCCGCTGCGCAAGCTCGAGGAGCGGCGCATCGCCGGCCTGATCGCCGAGGCCACGCCGGGGTCGGGCAACATCCTCGGCGATCTCATTCGCGAGGAAGTAGTCATGGGCACGCAGACGCTCATGATCGACGAGCACCGCTGCATCCGCTGCGGCAACTGCATCTCCGCGTGTGAAGGCGTGCACGACGACGGGCAGGCTCGCCTTTCGCTGACCGGGATCAAGCTCTATAACCTCCTCGCGCCGAACTCCTGCTGGCAGTGCGAGAACCCGCTGTGCATGCTCGACTGCCCGCCCGACGCCATCGCCCGCGATCCGCGCGGCGAGGTGTACATCAAGAGCAACTGCATCGGCTGCGGCAACTGCGAGCGGAACTGCCCGTACGGCAACATCTTCATGGTGCACAAGGAGCCGAAGCGGACGCTCTTCTCGTGGATCACGTCGCTGTTCAAGAAGGAAAAGTCGGAGGTCGAGCAGACCGTGGCGGTGAAGTGCGACCTCTGCCGCGGCATCAGCGGCGGCCCCGCGTGCGTGCGCGGCTGTCCCACCGGCGCGGCCATCCGGCTGACGCCGGAGGAGTACCGGGAGACGCTCGAGGAACTGGTGATCTCGAGAGGGGAGCGGTGATGGATTGAGGATTGAGAATTGAGGATTGGGAAAGAGCGGACGAAATCCTCCATCCTCAATTCTCAATCCTCAATCCCGCGAAGCGACTATGGCCATCGCGCGCAGCGGACGCCTCTGGCGCAAGATCTTCTTCATCCTGCTCATCGCCGTATCGGCGAGCTACTACTTCTACGCGCAGCGCGAGTTCCCCCACGGCGGCTCGAACTGGGGCCTCGGCTACGGCATCGCCGGCACCGCGCTGATTCTCCTTCTCGCGTTCTTCGGCATCCGCAAGCGCTGGTACCGCTCGACGTTCGGCACGCTCGAGCAATGGCTGCAGTCGCACATCTACCTCGGCCTGCTCGTGCTGGTCGTGCTGATCTTCCACACCGGCATGCGCTTCAACGACAAAGTCGCCGTGGCGACGCTGGTTCTGGTCATCATCGTCGTCGCCAGCGGCATCTTCGGCGCGATCCTCTACGTCACCGTCCCGCGCCTGCTCACCGAAGTGGAGAGCAATCTGACCGTGGAGGAGATGTCCGATCAGCTCAACCAGCTCGCGCGCGGCATGGCCCGCATCGCGTCGGGGCGCAGCGCGGCCTTCCAGCGAATTCATGACGAGCTGACGAAGCAGACCACGCCCGGCAGTCTCGCCGGCTGGCGGCTGCTCGTGTCGCGCGGACGGCGGGCGAAGCAGGAAGCCGCGGACTGGGCGCGCCTGATCGGACTGGTGCCGAAGGAAGAGCAGGAGGACCTCCGGCAGATGCTCGTCCTCTCGCGGCAGCGCAAAGAGCTCCTCCTGCGCCTGGTCTACCAGCAGCGGTACAAGAACGTCCTCGAGGCCTGGCTGTACATCCACGTGCCGTTCACGATCGCTCTGCTGGTGATGGCGGTCGTGCACGTGGCGGGTGTGTTCTATTACGGGAGGCTCCCGCTGTGAGCTTCCTCATCCAGCGCGCCGCCGGACGCAATCTCACCCTCACCTCGATCAACACGCCCGTCCTGCGCGTCGGCCGCGGGACGAACCAGGAGCTGCGATCCGAGAACCCGGCCGTGGCTCTCGAGCACGCGGTCATCGAAGGCGACGCGGCGGGATATCTGATCACCGACAAGGGCTCGATCACCGGCACGTACGTCAACCGCAAGCCCGTCGAGACCGCGCGCCTGAGCAAAGGCGACGTCATCGAGATCGGCGACCTGCGGATCGACGTCCAGCTCGCCGACCCGGCCAAGCCGCTCTTCCTGCGCATCACCGTCGAACGGCCAACCGTCGTCGTGGAAGAAGACGAAGGGGACGACGCACCCGCGGCAGTCGCCGCGACTCCCGGCGTGAAGGTCGTCAAGTCGCGCAAGCTCGATTACGCGGGCGCGTACCGCCTGCATCGCCCGTGGCTGACGAAGCTCTCGATCACGGCGCTGCTGCTCATCGTCACCCTCGGCGTCATCGGTGAAGTGATCCGCCCCGAGCGCCAGAAGGCGTTCATGCCCGGCGGCCTCTCCTCCGCCCACGCCCGGGCGCGCGATCCTCGTACGGACCGCGCCGTCGCCGACGACTGCGCCGCCTGCCATCTCCCGTGGCGCAGCGTCTCCAGCGCGAAGTGCATGGACTGCCATCCGCAGCAGCCGCACGTCGACGGAGTTCCTCGGGTTCCTCGGAGTTCCTCGGAGTTCCTCGGAGGCAGTCCCCATCCTCCACTCCGAGGAACCCCGAGGAACTCCGAGGAACCGAGGAACTCCGTCGCGGCGAAGGAGCCCGACTGCTTCGCCTGCCACGCCGAGCACCGCGGCGCGACGAAGCTCGGCGCGATCCCCGACACCTCCTGCGTCGCCTGCCATTCGACGCAGCGCGTCGCCGTCAGCGGCTTCGGTGCGCCGCGGCATCCCGAGCTCACGTATCCGCGCGACGCGAACACCCTCCGCTTCAACCACCAGCTCCACCTCGCGCCGAAGGGTGTTTTCAACGCGAAGGGGAGGCGCACGGTGCTGCAGTGCACGACGTGCCACGACCTGACCGGGACCGCCGACCCGAAGCCCATCACCTTCGCGCAGCACTGCCACGACTGCCACCGCCTCGGCTTCGACACGCGCTTCCCCGACGACGAGGTCCCGCACGGCGGCGACAACGGCATCGTCTACGGCTACATCGCCGCGCGGTACTCCGGCGACCGCGACGTCATCGGCAAGCCTCCGGCCGAGGTGCGGCGCATTCTCAGCGCGCGGAAGCGCGTGAACGTCGACGACCGCGCCGTCACCCTCGGCGCCAAGGTCTTCGAGATCCGCTGCCGCTTCTGTCATGAGGTCAAGCCTCGCGGAGACCGGTTGGCCGTGACGCCGCCGGTGATCCCGGCGAACTGGCTCACGGGGGCGAAGTTCTCGCACGATCGGCATCGCACCGTCGATTGCGGGAACTGCCACGAAGGGGTGCGCGCGAGCGTGTCCACGTCCGACGTGCTCATGCCGCGGCAGGCGAGTTGTACCGGTTGCCACGCACAGAACGACAGAACGGCGCAGGCCCGCAGTACGTGCCTGACCTGTCACGAGTATCATCTTCGACCACAGAGACCCGTTTCGAAGGCAGTGCTCGCTCAGGCAGGTCTGAGCGGGCTCGGAGGTGATGGGCGAATGCTCCAGGGGATCCTGCTCGCGGTGATCGTGATCCTGCTGCTGGTGGTGCTCGTGCCGGTGGGGATCGCGCTGTTCCAGCGGCTCCGCCCGGAGCGGACGCCGGTCCCGCGCGAGAAGGCCGCGCCGCCGCCGGTCCAGAACCTCCCGACCTCGAAGATCCGCGCGATGGCGGACATCCCCACGGACAAGGTCAACCGCCAGCCCGCGCCCCCGCCGCCCGATCTCACTCCCTCGAGCGCGCCGCCGGTGGCGCCGCCGTCCGATCGCACGCGCGTCCCCGACCCATCGGATCAGGCACCTTCCGGGACAGAGATGCTGCAGTGGTACGGCATGCTGCACTGCACGGCCGGGCCGCTCGAAGGGCAGCGCTTCATCATCGAGGACGACGGCTTCTACATCGGCCGCGATCCCGCGCTGGCCAAGGTGGTGGTGCCCGACACGCGCGTCTCGAAGCGCCACCTGCGCATCGTCCCGCGCGACGGCAAGGTCTGGGCGGTCGATCAGAATTCGACCAACGGTACGTTCCTCGGCGGACAGAAGATCTCGGAAGTGCAGCTCAAGCGCGGCGATACGCTGATCCTCGGCGACAACGCGGCAACCTTCGTGTACCAGGTATGAGAGCCGATCGCCCGGCCGCCTTGTCATCCCGAGCATCGAGCGACGCTCGGGATGACAGGCTCGGGTTGCCGTTCCTTGCGCTGCTGTTGCTGCTGGCGATCGATGGGTACGCGGCAGGGCGCGTCCGCGCTGTACGCATCCCCTCGCATACCGCGCTCGAGCCGCCCGCCTGCGCGATGACGCCGTTCGCGCCGCTCACGTGCTCCGATGGCGGCACATCCCTCGCCGCGGCCGAAGTGGACGCGATCGTCCGCGCGGCAGCGAAGGCTCTGCCCGACCGCATGACCATCGCCGTCGTCGACCGCGCGGGCCGCGTGCTCGCCCTTTACGAGAAACCGGGCGCGCCTACCGGCGACCGCGATCTCGCCATCGGCGTCGCGCGCACGGCCGCGTTCTTCAGTCACAACCAGGCCCCGCTCTCCTCGCGCACCGTGCGCTTCATCAGCGGAGTCCACTTCCCGCCGGGCATCACCAACACGCCCAGCGCCGCGCTGTACGGCATCGAGAACACCAACCGCGGCTGCGACTTCAACGTGACGTTCAACGATCCGGCGAAGTGCATCCCCCGCGCGCGAGCGTTCAACGGCATCCGCTGCGATCCCTCCGACCGGAGCGGCTGCGGTCCGGGCATCGTCACGGGCAAGGTGTTTCCGGACGACGCCGATCCCGCGAGCGTGAACGCGGGCGGCATCCCGCTCTACCGCGTCACCGCCACCGGCGGGCGCGCCACCGACGGCAAGCTCCTCGGCGGCATCGGCGTCGCCGGCATTGCCGGCGATCCCCAGCGCGCGGAGTACGCTGCCGCCACCGGCGCCTTCGGCGGGCTCCCGTTCGGGATCGTGCCGGTGCCGTTCTATCCGCTCCCGTTTCCCGGCAACGTCTTCATCGACGGCATCCGCCTCCCGTTCCTCGGGCCCGATCTCCGTCTGAAGTTTGCATCGAGCGGCCTGCCGGACGGCGTGCGCCTCGCCGGCACCACTGCCGGCGCGGACGACGGCACGTTCGTGCTCGCGGCCCAGAACGGCGGCTGCGCGGCGGACGAGTATCTGGTCGGCCCCGCGGCCGGCGCGCATCCGAGCCTCACCGCCGCCGCGGTCGACGCCATCGTCCAGCGCGCCGTCGCCACGGCGAGGAAGACGCGCGCCGCCATCCGCCTCCCGCTGAACCGCTTCGCGCGCATGGTCATCGCCGTCGCCGACACCGATGGCACCATCCTCGCGCTCTACCGCATGCCCGACGCGACGGTTTTCTCCGTCGACGTCGCCGTCGCGAAGTCGCGCAACGTCGTGTACTTCAGCCAGCGCGGCATCGGCTCGTTCGTCTCGCCCAACACCGCCGTCTCCAACCGCACCATCGCCTTCGGCGGCCAGCCGTTCTTCCCCTCGGGGATCGATTCCGGCGTGCTCGATCCGCGGGAGGGGCCGTGGTACCGGTCGCTCTTCCTGAACGACCTCGCCAACGCTTGCACGCAGGGCGACCAGCCGGCAAGCGCGAACCAGAACGGCATCGTCTTCTTCGCCGGCTCCTCGCCCCTGTACAGCAACGGCGCGCTCGTGGGCGGTCTCGGCGTCAGCGGCGACGGCATCGAGCAGGACGACTACGTCACGTACTTTGCCGCCGGCGACTTCCTCCCGCCGCAGAGCATGTGGGCCGATCGCGTCGTGATCGACGGCGTACGCCTGCCGATGTTCAAGTTCCCCCGGCATCCCGAGGGAGTGGACGAGTGAACGCGATCCTCGCGATCCTCCTCTCCATCGCGATCAACGGCGACCCCGTCCTCTACACGACCTCCGTTCCCTTCGTGATCAGCGGCACCACCGACGCCGCGCCGGGCACGCAGGTGCGCATCGTCATCGGGAACGCGAAAGGGGAGACGACCGTGGCCCCGGACGGGACGTTCTCCCTCCTCTGGACGCCGCCCCTCACTACCGGCACGTACGACATCGCCATCGAGATCAACGGCGAGAAGGAGACGCAGCTCCTGCGCGTGCAACTGCCCGGCAACGTCGTGCGCCAGCCCGGCTTCGAGACCGTGCCGCGCTACGCCGACCCCATGCCGCCCGAGCCGTCGCTGCAGGAGATCACCGACCGCTGGCGCATCGTCCCGCCGCCGTACGAGCTCGACGAGAGATCGAAAGGTCCGCTGGACCCATACCACCAGAACATCCTCAAGGGCGATCTGCCCATCCGCGGCACGCAGGACAGCTTCTTCGTGCTGACCGGCATCAGCGACTCGCTCGTCGAGTCGCGTACGCTTCCGACGCCGTCCGGCCCCAGCTCCGCGCGCCCGGGCAGCTTCCGCTTCTTCGGCCGCGACGCGCAGGGCGTGTTCGTGCAGAGCCTCATCGTCTCCGGCGACATCTTCGAGGGCCTGACCACCTTCCAGCCCGTGCGCCAGCGCTTCAAGGCCACGATCGTGGCCAACCTGAACCACGTGCGCGTCGAAGAGAACGCCATCGTGAAGCCGGACGTGCGCCGGGGACAGGAGCGCACCGACGCGCGGGTGTCCATCCAGGAGATCTTCTACGAGCGCAAGCTCCGCGACCTCACGCCGAACTACGACTTCGTCTCCATTCGCGGCGGTGTGCAGCCTTTCGTCAGCGACTTCCGAGGCTTCGTCTTCAGCGACACCAACCTCGGCGTGCGCCTGTTCGGCAACTACGCCGCGAACCGCTTCCAGTACAACCTCGCCGTCTTCGAGCGGCTGGAGAAGGACACGAACTCCGGCCTGAACGTCATCCACGAATTCCGCGACCAGCGCGTCGCGGTCGCGAACTTTTACTGGCAGGACTTCTTCCGCAAGGGCTACACGCAGCAGTTCTCCATCCACCACATGCGCGACGATCCCTCGGTCCATTACGACCGCAACGGAGTGCTCGTCCGCCCCGCGCCCATCGGCGAGGCGAAGCCGCACGACATCCAGGCCACGTACCTCGGCCAGTCCGGTCTGGGGCACTTCGGCCGCATCAACGTCGACCACGCGCTGTACTTCGTCTTCGGCCGCGACTCCATGAACCCGGTCGCCGGTCCTGATCCGCTGCTGCGCGCCGGGGACAGCGTCAACATCCGCGCGGGCATGGCCGCGCTGGAGCTGTCGTACGACCGCGACTGGCTCCGCCCGCGCATCGGCTTCTTCTACGCGACGGGCGACCGCAATCCGCGAGACCGCACCGCCCGCGGGTTCGACTCCATCTACGACGCGCCCGCTTTCGCCGGCGGCGGCTTCTCGTTCTTCAACCGCTTGGGCATCCGCCTCTCGCAGACCGGCGTTGCCCTCGTCGAGCGCGGCAGCCTCCTCCCGTCGCTCCGCAGCAGCAAGGACGAAGGGCAGCCGAACTTCGTGAATCCCGGCATCCAACTGGTGACGGCCGGTCTGGACGTCGACGTGACCCCGCGCCTGAAGGCGATCTTCACCGGCAACTACATCCGCTTCGACGCCGTCGAGGCGCTGGAGGAAGTCCTCTTCCAGGGTGACATCAGCCACGACCTCGGCACGGACCTCAGCGCCGGCCTGCGCTATCGCCCGTTCCTCAGCAACAACGTCGTCCTCGTCGGCGGCCTGGCCACCCTGATCCCGGGCCAGGCCTTCGAGGACATCTACGAGACCAGAGACCCGCTGTACCACGCATTCATGAACGTGATCCTGCAGTTTTAGGAGAGACGATGGAGACGAAGCCCGCGGAGCGCCGGCTTCCAGCCGGCCGCTACGCCGCCTTCCAGGCGGCATGCGCGATCGCGATCGCGACGACGTTCGTCGCGGCGGGCCGGCAGGATGCCGGCGGAGCGGCCGGCAGGATGCCGGCGCTCCGCGATGCGTTGCTCGCACAGACGCAATCCGCCGCCGACGCGAAGTCCTCCGGCTGCCTCACCTGCCACGCCGGCATCGAGCCGATGCACGCTTCCCCGGCTGTGAAGCTCGGCTGCACCGACTGCCACGGCGGCAACGCCGCCGCGACGACGCAGGAACAGGCCCACGTCCAGCCGAAGAACAAAGACCTCTTCAAAACCAGCGCGAACCCGCCGCGCACCTACACCAGCCTCCTCGACGAGTCGCCCGAGTTCGTGCGATTCATGAACCCCGGCGACCTCCGCGTCGCCCGGGAGACGTGCGGTGGTTGCCACCCCGCGCAGACCGCCGCCGTCCCCCGCAGCACCATGACCACGTCCGCGGTCTTCTGGGCGGCGGTCAGTTACGCCAACGGCCTCACCAGCCAGAAGCGCGCCTTTCTCGGCGAAAGCTACAACCGCGAAGGCAAGCCGCAGGTCCTGCTCCCCGTAACGCCGCCGACTGCCTACCAGATCGCACGCGGCGCGCTCCCGCAGCTCGTCCCGCTCCCGCGGTGGGAGATCTTCCAGCCCGGCGAGTACTTCCGCGCCTTCGAGCGCGGCGGCGTCGCCAACAACACCTTCCCGCCCGACATCGGCAACCCCAATCCTGCCGAGGAAGCGGGCAAGCCCGACATCCGCCTGGGCAATCGCGGACGCGGCACCGGCTCGCGCATCTCCCCGGGCCTGATCAACCTCCAGAAGACCCGGCTCAACGACCCGCACCTCTCCTTCCTCGGCACGAACGAACATCCCGGCGATTACCGGTCGTCCGGCTGCACTGCCTGTCACGTCGTGTACGCGAACGACCGCGAGCCCCTGCACAGCGGACCGTTCGCATCGGCGGGACACACCGGTCTCTCCCTCACCGCCGACCGATCGATCTCGAAGAACGAGAAGGGCCACCCCATCCGCCACCAGCTCACCCGCGCGGTGCCCACCAGCCAGTGCATGTCCTGCCACATGCACCAGCCCAACTCCTTCGTGAATACCTACCTCGGCTACATCATGTGGGACTACGAGTCCGACGCCGAACTGCTGTGGCCGAAGGAGCAGCGCTACCCGACCGAGGCCGAGAAGCGCGAGTCGCTCGCGCACAACCCCGAGGGCGCGGCGACGCGCGGCCTCTGGACGAACGTCGACTTCCTCGAGAAAGTCTCCAGCCTCAACCCGAAGGCGAAGCACACCCAGTTCGCCGACTACCACGGCCACGGCTGGAACTTCATGGCCGTCTACAAACGCGACCGCAAAGGCAACCTCCTCGACGCGGGCGGCAACGTCGTCGCCTTCGACGATCCGGACAAGTTCAGGAAGGCCGTTCATCTCCGGGACATCCACCTCGAGCGCGGCATGCACTGCAGCGATTGTCATTTCTCGCAGGACGAGCACGGCAACGGGCAGCTTTACGGCGAATACGGCAACAACATCGAGATCGAGTGCCAGGACTGCCACGGCACCGCCGCCGCCTACACGAACCTCCGCACCTCCGGCCCCGCCGCTCCTCCGGGCGGCACCGACCTTCGCCTCGGCGTCACGCCCTTCGGCAAGCGCCGCTTCGCCTGGCTGCCGGACGGAAAACTCATGCAGCGCTCGATGGTGAATCCGGGGATGGAGTGGGAAGTCCGGCAGGTCAAAGACACCATCACCGCCGGCCACCGCAACTACAACGAGCGCTCGCATCAGGCGAAGGCCATCCAGCCGCACAACGCCACCCTGACCTGCTACGCCTGTCACACGTCGTGGATGACGTCGTGCTCCGGCTGCCATCTCCCGCAGGAACAGAACGTCGCCAGCCCCACGCAGCACTACGAGGGCACGACCACACGCAACTACGCGTCGTACAACCCGCAGGTCATCCGCAGCGACGCCTTCATGCTCGGCGTCAATTCGCCGATCAAAGGCGGCAAGCTCGCACCCGTGCGCTCCTCGAGCGCCCTCGTCATCAGCTCGACGAATCAGCAGCGGCAGCGCATTTACATCCAGCAGCCGCCGATCGCCGCGTCGGGCTACAGCAGCCAGGCGTTCAATCCCCACGTGCCGCACACTGTCCGCAGCCGCGAGACCCAGGGCTGCGGAAGCTGCCACGTCACCCGCGAGAACGACAACAACGCCTGGATGGCGCAGCTCCTCCTGCAGGGGACGAACTTCGTCAACTTCATCGGCCGCTTCGCCTACGTCGCTACCGGCCGCGAAGGCTTCGAGGCCGTGGCCGTGACCGAGTGGGACGAGCCGCAGGCCGTGATCGGCTCCTCGCTGCACAAGGTCGTCTATCCCGACTTCTACGCGAAGCACGAGAAGCAGGGCAAAGAGCTCGAGGTCGCGCATCACCACCACGCCCACGACGCGCGCAGCATCCAGGTCCGCGGCGAATACGCGTTCGTCGCGAACGGCGAGCACGGCTTCGAGGTCTACGACGTCGCCAACGTCGACAACAAAGACTTCTCCGAGCGCCTCGTCAGCGCACCCGTATCGCCGTTCGGCCAGCGGACGTACGTGAAGACGAAGTCCGCCGCGGCCGTCGCGCTCCCGACGACCATGCCCATGGACCCGACGCGGAAGACGCAGTTCCTCCCCGAGAACCAGGAGCAGCCGATCCATCCGCTCTATCGCTACGCGTACATCGCCGACCGCGAAGAGGGCCTCATCCTCGTCGACGTCACGACTCTCACGGACGGCGATCCGTCGAACAACTTCTTCACCCGCGCGCTGACATACAACCCCCAGCACACGGAATTCATCCGGCGCGAAGGCGAGGAGCCGATGAAGCGCTGGCGCCCCCTCCTCCGAGGCGCGAGCACCATCGCCGTCGCCGGCCGCTGGTTGCTCATCGGCACGGAGCACGGCCTGGTCATCCTCGACATCGACGAGCCGCTCCGGCCGAAGGTCGTCGCCGTTCATGACGGCATCGCGACGCCCACCGCCATCGCCGTGCAGTTCCGCTACGCCTTCGTGACCAGCAAGACCGGCCTGCAGACCATCGACATCACCGACCCCGCAAAGCCGCGTATCGCCGCCACGCTGCCGATCGAGGACGCGCGCAACGTCTACGTCGCCCGCACCTACGCGTACGTGGCCGGCGGGAAGGAGGGGCTGATCATCGTCGACGTCGAGAATCCCGAGAAGCCGTTCATCGACCAGGTCTTCCACGACGACCTGCACGACGTGCACGACGTGAAGGTCGCCTCGACCAACGCCAGCGCGTTCGCCTACGTCGCCGACGGCGAGCACGGACTGAAGGTCCTCCAGCTCACGTCCCCGGACTGGACCCCCGGCTATGCCGGCTTCAGCCCCCGTCCCGCGCCCCGCCTCATCGCCAAACGCCACACCCACGGCCCCGCGCTCGCGATCTCCAAGGGCCTCGACCGCGACCGCGCCGTCGACGAGAGCGGCAACCAGGTCTCCGTCTTCAACCGCATCGGCACCCGCCCCATGACCCTCGAGGAAATGAGGCGCCTCTACATGCGCAACGGACAGCTCTACACCGTGACCGAGGTGAAGAAATGAAGCGCCTGGTGGCAGCAATCGTCCTCATCGCAGCGTCTCTCGTTGCCCAGCAACCGCAACCGACGCCCACTCAGGACTCAGCACTCAGGACTCAGGACTCAGGACCCGGCCACTACCTCGGCGCCGCCTCCTGCTCGAGCTCCGGCTGCCACGGTGCCACGCAGCCGCTGGACGCCACGCGCGTCCTCCAGAACGAGTACTACACCTGGCTCAACTCCGATCGCCATGCCCAGGCCTACAACGTCCTCTTCGACGAGCGCTCCGCGCGCATCGCCAAAAACATGCGCCTGAAGAAGCGCGCCTACGAAGAGAAGGCCTGCCTCGACTGCCACACCACCAACATCCCCGCCCCGCAGATCGCCGGCAACATCGACCTCGAGGACGGCGTCCAGTGCGAGGCCTGCCACGGTCCGGCGTCCGGCTGGCGCGCGGAGCACACGGAAGAAGGGTGGACGCACGAGCAGAGCGTCGCCCGCGGCATGACCGACCTGCGCGACATCGCCGTCCGGGGCCACATCTGCCACCGCTGCCACCTCGGCAATGCCGAGAAAGAAGTCGACCACGAGCTCATCGCCTCCGGCCATCCGGTCCTGGCGTTCGAGCTCGACAACTACACCGAGTCCATGCCTCCGCACTGGACCCCCGGCCGCGACACCCACGGCGTGCGGGCCTGGGCCGTGGGGCAGATGATGAAGTTCCGCGACTCCCTCCGCAACCTCGCGCGCCACGCCCGCGGCGACGAGTGGCCCGAGTTCTCCGACATGAGCTGCCATGACTGCCACCACGACCTGAAGGGGAGCGAATGGCGCCAGCGGCGCGGCTGGCCCGACCGCGCCGGCCTGCCGAGCTGGTCCCCGCAGCACTGGGCCATGCTCCGCCTTCTCATCGGCCGCGTCTCCCCGCAGTCGCGCGACGAGCTCGATCCGCTCGTCCGCCAGCTGGCCCGTGGCGTCTCGCGGATGAACAACCCGGCGGAGGTCGCCTCCACCGCCGACCGCGCGCGCGCGGTCGTCGAGTCGGTCCGCCCGAAGATCGACGCCGTTCGCTGGAGCGACGCCGAGGTGCGCAGCTTCATGCGCGCCATCACCGAGGACCGTGAATTCATCCTGAGCGCGGACGTCCACGCCGCCGAGCAGCACGCCCTCGCGCTCCAGAGCCTCAACAGCGCCCTGACCCGGCGCAACCCGAGCCTCCTGCGCGGCCCGCTCACGAAATCGATCGACGCCCTGTTCGACGAGATCTCGAACCGCGACGACTACGAGCCCTCGCGGTTCGTCGAAAAGCTGAACGCCGTCCGCGCGGCACTCTAGTGTCGTGTCACGCTGTCATCTTGAGCCGCGTAGACGGCGAGGACCCCCTGATTCAGGCGCGGGCGGCGCGAACCGCAGGGGATCCTTCGCCGCGCTCCGCCGGCTCAGGATGACAGTGCCTCCGAGCCCCCGAGGACTCCGGGCCACTCCGTCCCACTGATATCCTCCGCCCAACCGTGGACATCTCGCAGTTCCTCCTCGCGCTCATCGCGATCTTCGTCGCCGCGAAAGCCTTCGGTGAGCTCGCCGAGCGTCTCGGCCAGCCCGCCGTCCTCGGCGAGCTCGTGGGCGGCGTGGTCGTCGGTGTCTCCGGCCTGCATCTCGTCGATCCACACGACGTCACGATCCACCTGCTCTCCGAGCTGGGCGTCATCCTCCTGCTCTTCCTGATCGGACTGGAGACCGACCTCAAGAAGCTGATCCAGGTCGGCGGCTCGGCGACGGCGGTGGCGATCGTCGGCGTGCTCCTGCCGTTCGCGGGCGGCCTCGCGCTCGGGCAGTTCCTCGGCTACCGGATCATGGTCTCGGTCTTCCTCGGCGCCTCGCTCACGGCGACGTCCGTCGGCATCACGGCGCGCGTGCTCTCCGACCTCGGCCACCTGAAAGACGACGAGTCCCAGGTCATCCTCGGCGCCGCGGTCGTGGACGACATCATCGGCCTGGTGCTGCTGACGCTCGTCAGCACGCTCGCCGCCGGCGGCGAGCTCACCTTCCTCGGCGTCGGCCGGATCATCCTCGTCGCGTTCGGCTTCGTGATCCTCGCCATCGTCATCGGCTCGCAGCTCGCGCCGAGACTGATCCGCGTCATTCAGCAGATCGAGGTAAAGCGCGGACTGTTCTTCTCGGCGCTGCTTTTCGCGTTGCTCCTCGCGTACGTCGCCGACCAAGTCGGCTCCGCGATCATCATCGGCTCGTTCGCGGCGGGGCTCGTGCTCGCGCGCACGCACCACGGCAAGCAGATCGAGCGCGAGGTGCACGACGTCGCCCAGTTCTTCATCCCGATCTTCTTCGTGGTGGTAGGGGCGGCGGTCGACGTGAAGAGCCTGAACATGCGCTTCATCCTCATCGGGCTGGCGCTGACCGTCGTCGGCGTCCTCGGCAAGCTCGCCGCGGGCTACGTCGTCTGGAAGAAGGGCTTGCGGCGGACGGTCATCGGCGTGGGCATGATCCCGCGCGGCGAAGTCGGTCTGATCTTCGCGCAGATCGGCCTGTCCACGAAGCTGCTCAGCACGGGCCTCTACAGCGCCGTCGCGCTGATGGTCATGCTGACGACGTTCATCGCGCCACCGCTCCTGCGCCGTCTCCTGGGGCAGCGCACGCCCGATCCGAAGCCGGGCGACCTCACCGGCGACTATGTGATGGAGGCGCCGATGGATCGCAAGACGTAGGGCGGGCTCGGCCCGCCCCTGTCATGTCACGTCCCGTCAAGAAGCGCGGGACTTCGCCGCCTGGAAGCCCGGCTCGTCCAATGCGCCACGGTTCCCGATCTGTTCCGCGCGCTGCCGTGCCGCGCGAGCGCGATCTTCGGTCAGCGGATGCGTGGAGAAGAACTGCTCCACCCGGCCCGGCTGTCCCTGGCGGTGCTCGAGCAGCTCCTCGAACATCGTGGCCATACCAATCGGGTTGTAGCCCGCCTGCGCCATGGCCCGGATTCCGAGCTCGTCCGCCTCTTCCTCCGCCTCGCGGCTGAAGCGCGCAAGCGCGCCGCCCGCGACGATCTGCGCCGCGATCTGCGCGAGCTGCCCCGGGTCCTGTCCGAGAACCATGCCGGCGAGGACGCTCAGTCCGTACTGGCGCGTGATCTGTTCGGTCGAGTGCCGCGCCGTCACGTGGCTGATCTCGTGCGCGATCACGCCCGCCAGCTCCGCGGCATTGTCCGAGTTCGCGATCAGCCCTGTGTTCACGTAGATGTGCCCGCCCGGAATCGCGAACGCGTTGATGGCCGGATCGTCCACGACGTGGAACTGCCACGGAAGCTGATTGAACGGTGCCGGCGTCTGGGCCACGATGCGCTGCCCCATGCTCGACACGTATTGATTGAGCGTTGAATCGTTGCTCAGGCGTACCTGCCGCGCGACGTCCTGTGAGAGCTGCTGGCCGAGCTGCCACTCTTCCTGGATGGAAATGAGATTGAAATCGCCTGCCCCTCCGCCCGACCCGCAACCGATGGTCAGGAGCGTGGCAAGCGCGACGGCGAGAGCTGTGCTGCGTTTGTACATGTCGCGCGAAAGTGCAGGACGAGTGCCCGGCGCGCGGCGTGCACCTCCGCGTACGCATGAACGAACAGAAACTCATCGACGTACTGACCGCGCGTGCGTCCGAGGATGCGCGGGCGTTCCGCGAGAAGCACCCCGGCGATGCGCCGACCGAGCGCTGGATCGAGAACAGCTATACCGCCGCGCTGCCGCTGGCCAAGGACGACGCCGGATTCGATCCCGGCCCGGGCGCCCATCCCCAGCTCTTCAGCGCCTACCGCCGCGAGATCGACCGCCTGGTGGGCGAGCGCGTGTCCCGCCGCGACGACGACGGCGAGCTGACCCAGCAGCCGCTGCGGGGACAGCCCTGATGCCGAAAAATACCCCGTTGCAGGACGCCCCCGGCACCGAGCAGGAGCTGAAGCCGAAAGCCGACCATGGCGAGGAGAGCTATCGCGGCAGCGGCAAGCTCGCCGGACGTGCCGCCATCATCACCGGCGGAGACAGCGGCATCGGCCGCGCCGTCGCCATCGCCTTCGCCCGCGAGGGAGCCGACGTCGCCATCGGCTACCTCAGCGAGAAAGAAGACGCCGACGCGCAGGAGACGCTGCAGTACCTCACCCCGAAGTCCTTCGCCCACCGCTTCAACGTGCAGAAGCGCGACGAATGCGTCGTCTTCGTCCAGCGCGCCGTCGAGGCCTTCGGCCGCCTCGACATCGTGGTCAACAACGCCGCCTACCAGCAGGAACAAAAGTCCATCCTCGACATCACCGAGGAGCAGCTCGACGGGACCTTCCGGACGAACATCTATGGCTACATCTTCATCGTCCAGGCCGCGCTGCCGCACCTGAAGGAAGGCGCGTCCATCCTCAACACCGGTTCCGTGACGGCGATGAAAGGCAACCCCGGCCTCCTCGACTACTCAGCGACCAAAGGCGCGATCCATACGTTCACCCGCGCGCTCGCGCAGAGCCTCGCCGGGCAAGGCATCCGCGTGAACTGCGTCGCCCCCGGTCCCGTCTGGACCCCGCTCATCCCCGCGACCATGGACAAGAAGCACGTGGAGGAGTTCGGCAAGGATACGGTGTGGGGGAGGCCGGCCCAACCGGTCGAGATCTCGCCGTCCTACGTCTTCCTCGCGAGCGACGACGCGAAGTACTACACCGGCGAGGTCCTCGCGCCCACCGGCTCCGAGACTTCGCGATAGCGAGCCTGCGCGTCGGGGGACTAACACGCCGTCCCCATCTGTTGACCCCGACGCGCATGGTCCGCCGCCTCGCCGCCATCCTGCTCCTCACGCTCCCGGTATTCGGCGCGAGCCGCTACTTCGCCGATCGTGCCGGCGCCCCCGTGCGGTGGCAGGCGTGGGGCGACGCCGCCGCGGCGCGCGCGAAGAGGGAAGGGCGGCCCATCTTCCTGCACGTCGGTTTCGCCTCGTCTGACGAGTGCTACCGCATGCACCGCGAGGCCTTCCTGAACGGCGAGAACGCCGAGTCGCTCAACGCGTACTTCGTCCCCGTCCTCCTCGACCGCACCGAGTACCCCGAAGTCGCGGAAGCCTACGAGAACGCCGCCCGGGCCATGGCCGGCGTCTCCGGCTCGCCCGTCCACCTCGTGCTCGACGCGAAGCTCCAGCCGTTCGCGGCCGCCGGGTTCATGAAGTCCGACGAGCTCGCCCGCTTCCTGGTCATCAACGCCAACCGCTACAAAGAAGGCGCCGCGCCGTGGGTCGCCCCCGACGAGCCCAGGCCCGCGGCGCCTCCCGACGTCGAGACCGTGGTCGACGCCATCGCCAGAACGTACGACGCGGCCAACGGAGGCTTCGGCGCGCCGCCGAAACGCCCGCAGCCGATGACGATCTCCTTCCTCCTCCGCTACGCCGCCCGCGCGAAGCATGAGGGCATCCGCGGCGTCGCCATCGACACCCTGAAGAAGATCGCCATCGCGCCGGTGCGCGACCAGCTCGGCGGTGGATTCCATCGCGCGACCCACGACGCCGCCTGGCGGGAGCCATACTTCGAGAAGATGCTCCCCGACCAGGCCCTCCTCGCGACGGCCTATCTCGACGCGTGGCAGGCGACCGGGGAGGACGAGCTCGCGCACGTCGCGCGCACGACTCTCGACTACGTCCTCCGCGACCTGCGCGGCAACGAGCGCGGCGCCTTCGACGCATCGCAGGACGCTTACAACTTCGTACCCTTGCAGGGGCCGGAGCTGATCAACGCGAAGTTCTACCTCTGGACCACGGACGAGATCACGCACCTGGTGGGCCGCGAGCCGGCCTCGAAGGTCATCACCGTCTACGGGATCAAAGACGGCACCCTCAGTCTGCCAGCCCTCGCCGAGTGGCGCTTCCTGCGCGAGACCTACAACGAATTGCGCGAGCCGCTGGCGAAGCTGCTCGACGTGCGGCAGAAGCGCCCCGAGCCCTCGCGCGAGTTCAACCAGATCTCCGGCTGGAACGGCCTGATGATCTCCGCCCTCGCGCGCGCCGGCGCGGCGTGGGGCGAGCAGGTGTACATCGACGGCGCCGCGAGCGCCGCGAGCGCTATTACGACGTCGCACTGGAACCCGAAGACGAAGACGCTCCTCCACGCGCCCGGTGTCGAGGCGCTGGCCGAGGATTACGCGATGCTCGTGCAGGGCCTGCTTGATCTCTTCGACGCGAGCTACGACGTCGGCTGGCTCGAGCTCGCGGTCGCGTTGCAGCAGCGCCAGGACCAGCTCTTCTGGAACGCGAGCCTCGGCGCCTACGCCACCGGCGCCACCGCGCCCGCGCCGGTGCGCTCCCTCATCCGGGAGACCGACGACGAGACGCCTTCCGCCAACGCCGTCGCCGCCCAGAACCTCCTCCGCCTCGCCGCCCTCACCGGCAACGAGACCTGGCGCACGCGCCCGGCCGTCCTCTTCGCCGCCTTCGGCGGCCGCATGCGCGCCGCCGGCGCCGAGCAGGCGCAGATGGCCCACGCCATCGAGCTGGCGTGCATCCCGCCGAAGATCGTCGTCGTCACAGGCGACCCGCGGAAGAAAGAGACGTTCGACCTCCTCGCGTCCTACGCCCGCAAGCCCGAGCCCATGCGCGCGCTGCTGTTCCTGCCCGCGAAAGGCGCCGCCCGGGAGCGGGTGGTGAGGGCGCTGCCGTTCCTCGGCGGGCTGGCGGCTGAGGAGAACGCGGTTTCGTACGTGTGCGCCTCGGGCGAGTGCAAAAAGCAATAGGACGAATAGGACCGATAGGACGGATAGGACCGGCGCCTGTCCTATCCGTCCTATAAGTCCTATTCGTCCTATCGGTCCTGGAACCTCCTACTACAATACCCACCGTGCGCCCCGCCAACAGCGTCGTCGCCGTCGTCGACGACGAAGACAACATCCGGGAGACCGTCGGCTTCGCCCTGCGGCGCGAGGGCTATCCGGTCGAGCTCTACGCCACCGGCCTCGAAGCCTGGCGCGCCTTTCAGCAGAAGCTCCCCGGCCTGGTCATCCTCGACATCATCATGCCCGAGATGGACGGCCTCGAGCTGTGCCGGCGCATCCGCGCGGCGTCCGAGACCACGCCCATCATCTTCCTCACCTCCCGGGACGAAGAGCTCGACCGCGTCCTCGGCCTCGAGATCGGGGCGGACGACTACCTCTGCAAGCCCTTCTCGATGCGCGAGCTCCTCGCGCGGGTGAAAGTCCTCTTCCGCCGCGCCGCCATCGACCAGAGCGCGACCCAGCGCCCGGCCGCCGACGCGCCCCTGCGCCACGGCGACCTCGAGCTCGACCTGCAGCGTTACTCCGTCCGCTGGAAGGGGCTGGCCGTCAATCTCACCGTCACCGAGTTCATGATGCTCCACGCGCTCGTCCGCTACCCGGGCCACGTGAAGACGCGCAAACAGCTCCACCAGGACGGCTACCCCCACGACGCCTACGTCAGCGACCGCACCATCGACAGCCACATCAAGCGCGTCCGGCGCAAGTTCGAGGAAGTCGACGGCTCCTTCGACCGCGTCGAGACGGTGTACGGGCTCGGGTATCGCTGGAAGGAGTGACGGGAATTGAAAATTGAAAAATTGAAAATTGAAAAAGGAGGATGCGCGAGGCGGCCGGTCTCTTTTTTCAATTTTCAATTTTCAATTTTCAATTCCGCACAGCGATGAAGCTCCGCTCTCTCTCGAGACTCGCCGTCCGGCTGCTGGCCTTCAACGTCGTCCTGATCTTCATGCCCATCGCCGGGGTGTTGTTTCTCGGGCAGTACGAAGTGCAGCTCGAGACGGCGGAGATCCGCGACCTCACGCACCGCTCGCGGCTCATCGCCGCCGCGATCGCGCGCCAAGGGACGCTCGACGCCGACGCATTCGAAGACGTCATCCGCCGCGCCAAGATCGACGACCTCCGGGTCCGCCTCATCGACTCCCGCGGCAACGTCATCGCCGATTCGCGCGAGATCGTCACGCCCGCGCCGCAGCGCCCCCCGCGTACCGACCGCCGCAACGTCCTCTACCGCGTCGGCGCCTTCGTCGTGAGGCCCATCCTCCGCTGGTTCCGGCCGCCCGACGAGCCGCTGGAGGTGGACTTCTTCGAGAACGCGACGCGGCTCAGCGGCGAGGAGATCGCCTCCGTGCTGCGCGGCCGGGAAGGGTTCGTGAAGAAGATCGCCCGCGAGCAGCGCTCCGTGACGCTGTACCGCACCGCGCCCGTCGTCGTCGGAGGGTGGACCGTCGGCGCGGTCGTGGCCTCC
The DNA here is from genome assembly GCA_036375075.1 of Thermoanaerobaculia bacterium. GTDB lineage: Bacteria > Acidobacteriota > Thermoanaerobaculia > Gp7-AA8 > Gp7-AA8 > QHVT01. Next base: position 50,349 of record DASUSN010000018.1, read on the forward strand.
AAGAGCACGTTCCAGATCCTCCAGGACCTCTACGTCGTGCGCCTGCGCGTGATGCGCATCTTTTTCGCCTCCATCGTCGTCGCCGTCCTGGTGACGATCTTCTTCGCCACGACCATCGTCGGGCCGCTGCGCCAGTTGCGCCTCGACGCCCGGGCCGTGCTCGATCGCCGCGGCGGACTGCAGGGGAAGCACTTCAAGGGCTCCACGCGCCTCGACGAGATCGGCGAGCTCTCCCGCGCGCTCGAGCGCGTCATGCGCCGCCTCGACGCCCACGTCGGCTTCATGGAGCGCTTCGCCGCCGACGTGGTGCACGAGCTCAAGAACCCGCTCGCGTCGATCCGCAACGCTAACGAGATGATCGGCGACGTCCGGGATGCCGCCGACCGCCGCCGCTTCGTCGCGGTCATCGACCAGGAAGTGGCGCGGATGGAGCGCCTGCTGTCGGGGGTGCGCGAGATCTCGATGATCGACGCGCAGCTCGTCCGCGAGACCTCGGCGCTCATCGACCTCGGCACCCTGCTGATGCAGATCGTCGAAGGCTTCCGCCTCCGCGCCGGCGACCGCGTGCGCATCGACCTGCAACTGGCCGACAGCGCGCTCACCGTCGAGGCGTCCGAGGATCGGCTGATCCAGGTGTTCGAGAACCTGCTGGACAACGCGCTCGGCTTCTCGCCACCCGGGGGGGCGGTGACGGTGAGCTGCGGCGTGGAGGAGGGCTTCATCGTCACGCGGGTGGCCGACAACGGGCCGGGGATCCCCGCGGCGAACCTCGCGCGCATTTTCGACCGGTTCTTCACGCACAGACCCGATACGAGCCGCACCGGCCACACCGGCCTGGGGCTGGCCATCGTGAAAGCGATCGTCGACGCGTACGGCGGGAGCATCACGGCGGCGAACGGGGAGCGGGGGGCGGTGTTCACGGTGCGGCTGCCCAGACGCGGATCGGCGTCTTAGGATTGAACCGACCCCGTTTTTCATCACATTTAGTGTTGCCCTTACGCGGGGAGCAGGTAATATGTTGCCGCGGAAGAGCAGTTACGCCCATCCGCCCCAAAGGTCCGGGTAGCAGCAAGCACAAAATTGTGTGTGAAGGAAGCCTGTCTGAGGTTTATCCCGCCCAATACGGGAAGGCGTTAGGCAGGTACGGAAAGATAGACTTCGTCCGGGGAACCGGTTACACTCAGCACACGGTCTTCCCCGGTCGAACAATCAAAAACAAGGAGTGCGTGTGAGTCCTGCTAAGAGCAATCGCGGTCGTCCTATCGTCCACACCGAGCCCTGGGCCAAGATCACGGTCGTCCTGCTCGACCGTCACGTGGCCTACCTCGATCGTCTTGCCATCGACATCCGGCTCAAGCACGGCAAGGCCATCAGTCGCGCTGAAATCATCCGCGGCCTGATCGAGGCGTCCTTCCAGAGTGGTGTTGATCTGTCACAAGCGGACTCGATCGATCAGATCGTCGAGCTGCTGACGACGAAGAAAAAAGCCGCTCGCTAGGACGCGGAGCTCGCCGACGGGCTGTTGACGACGGAGTCCCGCGAAGCCGCCCTGCGGCCAGACGGGCAATCTCTTCTTCGCTGCATGCGTCAGTGAGGTCGATCCCGCTTTCTTCCACGCGATCCAGGATCGTGCGGATGAGGTGTGGCAGGCCGAACGACGCAGGCATGTCGGGATTCATCTCGAGGGCGATCTGCCCGAGGTAGTCGAGGTGTTTTCCGGAGAGGGCAATCGTCTCCAGCTCGTTTGGCGAGCCGCTCGGTCTGTTCTGGGTAGGTGGCATAAGGCGCATTGAAAGACTGCTCCGATTGAGGAGTGACTGGCGCGACCGAATCCCTACCCTGAATTTTGAACTTTTTTTGGGGCCGCCATAAACGGCCCCGAATCAACAGCTTAGCGGATCCAGTTTCCACGACCCTCCGGCCCGCCGCGCCACCCGATCATCAGACAAACCGCCGTCCGCCCCGCCGGAGCCCCGGTGGGAGTGGCACCACCCATGAACCTGCCGCGCCTGTGATGGACGCTGTCATCGTCGGATCCGGCCCCAACGGACTCTCCGCCGCGATCACCCTCGCGCGCGAGGGCCTTTCCGTCCTGGTCCTCGAGGCCAAGGACACCATCGGCGGCGGTGCCCGCACCGAGCAGGTCACCCTGCCGGGCTTTCACCACGACATCTGCTCCGCCATCCACCCGATGAGCGTCGTCTCGCCGTTCATCCGCGCCCTGCCCCTGGCTGAGCACGGCCTGGAATGGGCCTGGTCGCCCGCCGCCATCGCCCATCCCCTCGACGACGGCAGCGTCGCCACGCTGGAAGTCGACGTCGACGCCACCGCCGCCCGCCTGGGCGAGGACGCGCAGACCTACCGGAAGCTCATGAAGCCGTTCGCCGCCGTCGCGGGGAAGGTCTTCGACGACATCCTCCGGCCGATCGGCGCGCTCCCGCTGCCGAAGCATCCGATCACCCTCGCACGCTTCGGCCTCCTCGGCCTCCAGTCGGCGATGCATCTCGCCCAGCGCTTCAAGACGCCGCACGCGCGCGCGCTCCTCGGCGGCTCCGCCGCGCACTCGTTCCTGCCGCTCGAGCGCACCGGCTCCGCCTCCTTCGGCCTGGCCCTGATCCTCGCCGGCCACGCCACCGGCTGGCCGGCGGCGAAAGGCGGCTCGGTCGCCATCGTCAGCGCCATGGCCAGCTACCTCAAATCCCTTGGCGGCGAGATCCGTACCGGCCAACTCGTCCGCTCGATGCGCGACATCCCGGAGTCGCGCGCGGTGCTCTTCGACGTCACCCCCCGCCAGCTCGCCAACATCGCCGGCGACGCGCTTCCGGCGGGCTACGTCAAAAAGCTTCGCCGCTACCGCTACGGCCCCGGCGCGTTCAAGGTCGACTGGGCCCTCGACGGCCCGATCCCGTGGAAGAACCCCGAATGCGCGCGCAGCGCGACGGTGCACGTCGGCGGGACGATCGAGGAGATCGCCGCCCATGAGCACGCCGCCTTCCACGGCGCCATGACCGAGAAGCCGTTCGTCCTCTGCGCCCAGCAGAGCATGTTCGACCCGACGCGGGCGCCCGAGGGGAAACACACCGGGTGGGCGTACTGCCACGTGCCGCACGGCTCGACCGAAGACGTCACGGAGCTCATCGAGCGCCAGATCGAGCGCTTCGCCCCCGGCTTCCGCGACCGCATCCTCGGCAAGCGCACCATCAACTGCGCGCAGTACGAGGAGCACAACCCCAACATGATCGGCGGCGACATCGCCGGCGGCGCGAACACGATGCTGCAGTTCCTGACGCGCCCCTTCCCGCGACTCGATCCCTACTCGACCCCCAACCGCCGCCTCTACATCTGCTCCAGCTCCACGCCCCCGGGCGGGGGCGTGCACGGCATGTGCGGCCACTGGGCCGCCCGCAGCGCGCTGAAGCGCGTCTTCTAGGAGTGCGGCGGCGAGGTCGGGCGGATGGGTGGGAGCCGCCGCTCTGGTAGGGTGGGCGGGCGGTGCCGTAAGCAGTACCAGCGGTGGCTCCCGCCCATCCGATAGCCTCGCCACCGCACTCCTGGATTGGTGCTACGCCCGCGCTTCCTCCCGTTTCCGGTCCTGCACCAGCGACTTCACCCGCTCCTCCACCCGCCCCGCGTCGGCGTCGCTCAGCCGCTCCTTCTCCTGCTGCACGCCGTCCGAGGTGCCGCCGCTGGCGTCGATGACGCGCTGCACCACCCCGCGCCAGTTCGCGTCCTGCGCGGGCGCGCCCACGGTGCGCACGGCGACCCAGTCGAGGAAGTTCGACGCGCGCGTCCACGTATCGATCGCGAAGCGCAGCGCGCCGCCGGTCTCGCTGGTCGTGAACTCCACGATCCCCGCGAGCGGGTGTCCTTCCAGCGTCGCGAACACCACGTGCTGCGGCTCCGCGACTTCCACGCGTACCTGGAAGTTCCCGCGCAGCGGCAGCGACCCGGTGAGCGTCGCGCCCTTTTCGATGCGGTCCGGCGCGCCCGGCTCCGCGACGAACTCGATGGGCATGAAGTCGTTCACCTTCTCCCGGAACAGCGTCATCAGCGACACGGGCGTGTAGCGCGATCCACGGATGTCCGCGAAGAACGTCTTGTGCTCGAGCGACCCGAATCCATCCTCGGGCAGCGCCTCCTTCAACGCGTCGGCGAGCAGGCGCAGCCCCTTGTCGAGCGGCGTGGCGTCGATGCCGAGGACTTCGACGGCGTTCTTCCCGCGGACGACGTTCTGCTCCTTCAGCATCGTCAGCATGTTCTCGTCGACGCCGAACTGCGCCAGCGCGCTCGGCACCGGCACCCGCACGGGCGAGCGCCCCGTGATCTCGCGAAACTTCTCGATCACCTCACTCATCGTGGTGATCTCCTTGCCGGCGGCTTCGAGCGTCTGCCCCGCGAGGTCGGACCGCTCGACGACTGCGGCGAGGATCTTCGCCAGGTCCTCGTGCCAGATCGGCTGGAACTCCTGATCGCCGCTGTCGATCATCGGCACGGCGGGAAGGGCGCGCACCATCTTCAGGATGAGCGACATCACCTCGTCGCCGGGTCCGTACACATTGCCCGGCCGGACGATCGTCCATGCGAGCCCGGAAGCCTCGGCGAGCTTCTCCGCCTCGCGTTTCGACTTGTGGTACGCCGACTCGCCGGTATCCGCGCCGAGCGACGACACATAGACGAACCGCTTCGCCCCCGCGCGCTCCGCCTCGGCCAGGACGTTCCGCGTGCCGTCGACGTTGACGGCTTGGAACGTCACCTCCGGGGGCTTCTCCGACGCGATGCCGGCGATGTGCACGACCGCGTCGCATCCGTCCGCGGCGCCCTGCAGCGTCGCTGCATCCGCGACGTCGCCCTGGAACGGCTCGACTCCCGGCCACTGCTTCGCGTCGTCATCCGCGTGACGCGACAGCAGACGCACGCCGTGCCCGTGCTGCAGCAGCTCCGGAATGACACCTTCTCCGATGACGCCCGTACCGCCCGTGACGAGGATTTTCATACCGTGCAAAAGAGCACGGCGGATGCCCAATCAATGCGGCAGACCGAACGCGTAGTACAAAACGCACAACCCGGCGAGCACGAGCGCTCCCGCCCGCAGCTCCCGCGCGCGTCCGGCCAGCACTTTCATCACCGGGTACAGCACCAGTCCCGCCGTCAGTCCGTTGGCGATGTTGAACGTGAACACCATCACGATCACGGTCGTGAACGCCGGCACCAGCTCCGTCAGATCGTCGAAATCGATCTTCGTCGCCGCGCGCAGCATCAGCATCCCCACGATCAGCAGCGCCGGCGCGTACGCGTACTGCAGCGACTGCATCGGCTCGAAGATCGGGATGAGAAACAGCGACAGCGCGAACAGCGCCGCCGTCACCACCGACGCCAGCCCCGTGCGCGCGCCTTCCCGGATGCCTGTCGAAGACTCGATGTATGCGCCGCTCGTCGACGTCCCGATCAAGCCGCTGAACGTGCACGACAGCGCGTCCACCAGCATCGGCTTCTTCAGGTCGCCGTCCGGATCGAGCGCCACCAGCGTGCCGAGGGTGTCGAACAGCGCCATGAGGAACAGCGTGAGCAGGATGGGCAGGAACGCGACCCGGAGGACCGAGACGACGTCGAGCTCCAGCGCGATCGCGCCGAGCTCATACGGGCCGGTGAAGGGGAGGGCGAAGACGCGCTCCGGCAGCTTGCCGACGCCGAACAGCGTCCCGACCACCGCCGTCAGCACGATGCCGATCAGGATCGCGCCTGGCACCCGCCGGACCATCAGCACCCCGATCACCACGAACCCGAGCACCGCCAGCAGTACCGGGGCGCTGCGGATGTCCCCGAGCTGCACCGGCACCGCCTGCGAGCTCTTCACGATGCCCGCTTCATACAGGCCGATGAACGTCAGGAACAGCCCGATCCCCGCCGCGAAGCTGTGCTTCATCGACTTCGAGATCGAGTCCGCCAGCCACGTGCGCAGGCCGAGGAGCGTGATCAGGACGAAGAGGATCCCGCTGACGAACACTGCGCCGAGGCGCTGCTGCCACGTGATTCCGAACGCCGCCAGGCCGAAGGCGATGAACGCGTTCTCGCCCATGTACGGCGCCACCGCGAACGGCCGGTTCGCGTAAAGGCCCATGAGCAGCGTGCCGAAGACCGCGGTGAGGATCGTCGCGACCGTGCTCGGTCCCTGCGGAAAGTCTGCGGCGGCCAGGATCGCGGGATTGACGACGATGATGTAGGCCATCGAGACGAAGGTCGTGACGCCGCCGACGACTTCGTTCCGGACCGAGGATCCGCGCTCGCGAACCTGAAACAAGCGCGGCCATTATAGGGGCCGGGGGCAGGGGACAGGGCGCAGAAGAGACCCGTCTCCTGCGCCCCGCGCCCTGCCCCCTGCGCCCTACGGTTACCTGACGGTCAGTCCGGACGCGTTGACGCTGCGAACGCCGTTGACCTGGCGCACCTTGCTGATGATCGCGTCGCGGTCGGACGAGCTGTCGACCTGTCCGGTCAGCGTCACGCCGCCGCCTTCAGTGACGTCCACGCCGAGGTCGAACGTCTTCCCGGGGACCGCCGCGGCGATCGCCGAGCGGACTTCCACCACCATCGCCTCTTCGTCGGCGGCTTCGGGCAACTGGCGGTTCAACGAGCACGCGGTGGTCGCTACGAGTGCGACGAGCACCAGGGCCATGAGAGCAAAACTGCGATTACGGTACATCGGGTGATTCCTCCTTACACACGGACGAATAGCAACGGCTGTTCCCGGTTGGTTCAGGGGCAGGGCACAGGGCGCAGGGGACAGGAGACGGGCCATTCGTTCTTCTGCTCCTGCCTCCTGCGCCCTGTCCCCTGCCCCCTGAAACAGGGCACGCCAGTTGCTCTAAATAACGCTGCCGGAACGCTGGCACCCTAAAGGAGAACCCAATGGGCAAGTTCAACAATGACAATGGCTTAAATGGACAGCGAATCTCGCGTTCGCTGCTCGCGATCTCATTCGCCGCGTCGCTCGCGGCGCTCGGCTGTACCACCAATCACAACATCGGAAACGGCACTCCCACCCGCAGCGGTCCCGACGTGCGTACGGCGCCGACCTCGGGTGTGACGAGCGGCGGCGAGACCGCCACGCCGGTCAATCCGCCCATGACCTCATCCTACAACCGCGCGGAAGTGCTGCCGGCGGTGACGTCGCGCACGATCCGCCGCCGCAGCCCGGATGAAGCGGCCGCGATCATGGCCGGGCGCCAGGCCCTGCGGGGCCGGTATCTCGGCGTCGTCAGCCCGGGCTCGGGCAGCCGTCCCTATGAATCCGCCAACATCCAGACGTACCAGAACCCGGCCATGCTGACCAACCCGCAGATCACCATCAACTCGTCGATCAGCTCTCCGGCCACTCCCATCGACGGTATCGCTGACGCCGACACGCTGTTCGTGACCACCGGCACGACGGCCGATGCCACCACCGGCGCCGTCACCACCGGAACGACGGCCGCCGCGACGGTCGCCGGCACCGGCACGACGCCCACGCCTACCGCGGCGGGGGCCGGACTTCCGGTCGGCGCCTTCGCCGGCGTTGCCGCGAGCCCGACCTTTGCCAGCGCCAACACTCCGTCCGTGACCGCCTCCTCGGTCGGCCTCGGCCGCACCACTGCCGCCAGGACCGCAAGGACCGGAACGGCGACCACCGGCACGACGACGGCCGCCACGACCGGTACGACGGCCGCGGGTGTCCGCGTCGGGACCGTGACCTCGCCCGTGCGCGTCATGCGCGCCACGAGCGGCAGCGTCACCGTGACCAACGTCGGCGCCACTCCGACCACCACCGGCAGCGGCCGCAGTCAGTAAATCTCCTCGAGTGCGGTGGCCTCGCCACCGCACTCCCCACGAGACCATCCATGGCAGAGATCCGCATCGGTACCTCCGGCTATCACTACAAGCACTGGCTCGGCCGCTATTACCCCGCCGGCATGAAGCCGAACGCGATGCTCGCGCACTACCTGCGCGACTTCGATACCGTGGAGCTCAACAACACCTTCTACCAACTGCCGAACGAATCGACGTTCGACGCGTGGCGCGACAACACGCCCGGCGACTTCCTCTACGCCGTCAAGGGCAGCCGCTTCATCACGCACATGATCAAGCTCAAGGACGCGCAGCGCGGCCTCACCAACTTCATGCCCCGCGCCGAGCGCCTGGGCGACAAGCTCGGCCCGATCCTCTGGCAGTTGCCCCCGGGGTGGAAAGTCAACGTCGAGCGCCTCGAGGAGTTCCTCTCCCTCCTCCCGCCGCAGCACCGCTACACGTTCGAGCTGCGCAACGAGACCTGGATGACGGACAAGGTCCTCGAGGTATTGAAGAAGTACAACGCCGCCTTCTGCATCTACGAGCTCGCCGGCTTCACGTCGCCCATCGAGATCACCGCCGACTGGACCTACATCCGCCTGCACGGCCCGACGGCCTTCAAGTACCAGGGCAGCTACAGCGACGCGCAGCTCGCGGAGTGGGCCGACCGCATCCGCACGTGGAGCCGCAAGATGAAAGCGGTCTACGTCTACTTCGACAACGACGACTCCGCGTACGCGGTCTACAACGCCATGACCCTGCGCAAGCTCGTCGCAAAGCGCACATCACGCCGCGCGGCGTGATTCCAAAGCAGGGCTGTCATCCTGAGCCGGCGTAGCGCGGCGAAGGACCCCCTGATGGATGCGCGGTCGTCGCGAACCGCAGGGGATCCTTCGCCGTCTACGCGGCTCAGGACGACAAAGCGACGGACGCTCACTAGCGACTCACGTCCGGCACGATCCCCCGATCCGGCTGGGGCGTCGTGGGGAAGTACCCGACCAGCGGCACATCCACTTCGATCCCCGACGCCGGCAGCTTCAGGAACGCGATCCGTCCGCCGTTCGTCCCGCGCCGGTTCCCGCCCGTCTCGCGCCCGACGAGCGTCGCCAGCCCGTGCTCCTTCACGATCGACGCGAGCAGGAACGTCGCCGAGCTGTTCGCCTCGTCGATCAGCAGCTCCACGTTGCCCGCGTAGGCATCCGGCGCCGGCTCGATCGTCCGCGCCGTCGCCTCCTTGCGCAGAAAGAGTCCGTTGCCGAGGTCGGGGAGGTCGCCGAAGTCGCGGAAGGAGTCGTCCCACGAGCTCACGTGCGCCCCCAGCTCCTCGGGCAGCTTGCGATAGCGCACCACCTCCCGCCATCCCGTGACCGCGAGCGGCTTCGCAAGGAGATGGCGCACCACCTCGTCGACCACGTCGCTGTCGCCGCCTTCATTGCCGCGGATGTCGATCGCCAGCTTCCGCGCCCCCCGCGCCGACGCGAACGACTCGCGCAGAAACGCCCGCCAGTCGCGCTTCATCTTCCACGTCGTGAACGTGCCGAGGCGCAGCGTGGCGGTGTCGCCGTCGCGCGTGAACTGCCATTGCTCGTCCGCCGAGACGGACTTGCCCCCGCGCTGCTGCACCGCCACCCGCGGCACGGACAGAGGCCCTCGCTTTCCGCGGATCGCGATCTCCGCACGCCCGTTGCGCGCCGGGAACACCAGCGGGTAATAGACGTCGAACGCGTCTCCCTGCAGATCGTGGAGCCGCTTCCCGTCGTTCCCGCCGTCCCCGCGGAGCAGCGGCAGCAGCGCGTCGAGGATCTTCGGCACCGGAACCCCGTCGATCGCCACCACCTCCGCACCCGGCGCCAGCGTACGCGACGAATCCTCGACGACGAACATCCTCCGGTCCTCGAGCCGGAACGTGAACGGCAGCTTGTCCGCGGTGTCGAGCACCGCCGTCCGCACCGCGGCACTCTGATTCGACGGATTCGGATACGTGTGCCCGCACCGCAGCGCCGCCGTCAGCCGCGAGATCGCGACATACGCCTCGCGCGTCGTGATCCCGTCGCGCGACAGCTCGCGGTGTAACGCCGCAAAGTGCGCGTCCACCTGCCGGGGCGTCTGATGCCGGTGCAGGCCCGGGTGCAGCGCGCGCAGCGTGCGCTCGAGCAGCACGGCATCGCTCGAGAAGTTGGCCGGCGCGGCGAGGAGGAGAGCGACCAGCGGCGCGATCGACATCCGCCCATGGTAGGGCGGCCGGCCGCGCGCACTCTGTGCGATGCCGCTGACGTCTTGCCGGCTGGAAGCCGGCGGAGCGGCCGGCTGGGAAGCCGGCGCTCCGCACGGAGGAAATTACCGCCGGTTGCCGAACAGGCGGAGCAGCATCAGGAACAGGTTGATGAAGTCGAGGTACAGCGCCAGTGCGCCGTAGACCGCGAGGTTGCCCCGCAGCTCCGGCACCGTCGCGTACGACTTCAGCTTCTGCGTGTCATACGCCGTGAGGCCCAGGAAGATGAAGACGCCGAGGAACGACACGGCCCAGGCCAGGCCCGGCGACTTCAGCCAGATGTTGATGACGCTGCAGATGATGATGCCGATCAGACCCATGAAGAAGAACGAGCCCCACGACGTCAGGTCCCGCTTCGTCACCATGCCGTACACGCTCATCGCGCCGAACATGCCGGCCGCGGTGAAGAACGCCTGATAGATCGCCGCCGCCGTATAGACGAAGAAAATCGAGCTGATCGACAGCCCCATCAGCGCGGAGAAGACCAGGAACGTCGCCGCGGCAGCCCCGGCCGACATCTTCGTGATCCGGAAGCCGAGGAACAGCGTCAGGCCGATCGGGGCGAGAAAGACCACCCAGCGCAGCGGCGTCCCGAAGATGAGCTGCTGCAACGCCGGCGAGTTCACGACCCACAACGCCGCGACCGCCGTGACGAGCAGCCCGCCGAACATCCATGCGTACACCGACCGGATGAAGTCCCGGACCTGCGTCTCCGACCCCGCCGTGCTCGCGCTGATCCACGCCGGCTGCTGATCTCGATAAGGATACTGGCTCATGTAGCTCCCTCCATTGCTTTCGCGATTCTAGCAACGTTGAGGCCGGGAGGCGCCTTCCGCCCTGCCGCCGGTTCCTCGGAGTTCCTCGGAGTTCCTCGGGTTCCTCGGAGGAGAGAGGGGAGAGCTTTTCTCCCCCGAGGAACTCCGAGGAACCGAGGAACCCGAGGAACTCCGTCCCGCCCCGGGCCTGGCCCTTGCACCTTCGGAATTTACAATGCTAGACTCAGGTTTCGTGGAATAGCGAAATTTGACAACGGTTCGCTCATGGCGATCTAAGTCATAGAAGGAGAACATCATATGTCCAAGATCATCGGCATTGACCTCGGCACGACCAACTCCGTCGTCGCGGTCATGGAAGGCAATGAGCCGAAGGTCATTGTGAACGCCGAGGGCAGCCGTATCACGCCGTCGGTCGTCGGCTTCGCCAAGAACGGCGAGCGCCTCGTCGGCCAGGTCGCCAAGCGTCAGGCCGTCACGAACCCTGAGAACACCGTCTTCTCGATCAAGCGCTTCATGGGACGCAAGTTCAATGAAGTCAACGAAGAGATGAAGATGGTTCCCTACACCGTCAAGCCCGCCTCGAACAACGACGTCCGCGTCGACGTTCAGAGCAAGCTGTACTCGCCGCCCGAGATCTCCGCGATGATCCTGCAGAAGCTCAAGCAGGCCGCGGAAGACTACCTCGGCGAGAAGGTCGACCGTGCGGTCATCACCGTCCCTGCCTACTTCAACGACTCCCAGCGCCAGGCCACCAAGGACGCGGGCGAGATCGCCGGCCTCAAGGTCGAGCGCCTCGTCAACGAGCCCACCGCGGCCGCGCTGGCCTACGGCCTCGACAAGAAGACCAACGAGACAATCGCCGTGTACGACTTCGGCGGCGGTACGTTCGACATCTCCATCCTCGAGGTCGGCGACGGCGTCGTCGAAGTGAAGTCGACCAACGGCGACACGCACCTCGGCGGAGACAACATCGACCAGAAGCTCATCGACTGGATCATCGACGAGTTCCGCAAGGACCAGGGCATCGACCTGTCGAAGGACAAGATGGCCCTGCAGCGCCTCAAGGAAGCCGCCGAGAAGGCCAAGATCGAGCTCTCCTCGACCATGTCCACCGACATCAACCTGCCGTTCATCACGGCCGACGCGTCGGGTCCGAAGCACCTCAACCTCGCGCTCACCCGCGCCAAGTTCGAGCAGCTCATCGGCGACATCGTCAGCCGCACCATGGGTCCGGTGAAGCAGGCCCTCGCGGACGCGGGCGTCGATCCGAAGAAGATCGACGAAGTCGTGCTGGTCGGCGGCTCCACGCGCATCCCGATGGTGCAGCAGGCCGTCAAGGACTACTTCGGCAAGGAGCCGCACAAGGGCGTGAATCCGGACGAAGTCGTCGCGGTCGGCGCGGCGGTCCAGGGTGGCGTCCTGGGTGGCGACGTGAAGGACGTCCTCCTGCTCGACGTCACTCCGCTCTCCCTCGGCATCGAGACCCTGGGCGGCGTGATGACCAAGCTGATCGAGCGCAACACCACCATCCCCACGCGCAAGTCCGAGATCTTCTCGACCGCCGCGGACAACCAGACGTCCGTGGAGATCAAGGTCTACCAGGGCGAGCGCGATCTGGCCTCGGCCAACAAGCTCCTCGGCGCGTTCCACCTGATCGGCATTCCGCCGGCGCCGCGCGGCATCCCGCAGGTCGAGGTGACGTTCGACATCGACGCCAACGGCATCATGCACGTCACGGCCAAGGACCTCGGCACCGGCAAGGAGCAGAAGATCACCATCACCAGCTCCTCGGGTCTCTCGAAGGAAGACGTCGAGAAGCTCGTCAAGGACGCCGAGGCGCACGCGGACGAAGACCGCAAGCGCCGGGAGGAGATCGAGGCCAAGAACCAGCTCGACGGCCTCGTGTACAACGTCGAGAAGATGCTCAGCGAGAACCGCGAGAAGCTTGCGGGCTCGGACGTGCAGACGCTCGAGAACGCGATCAGCGAAGCGCGCAAGGCCATGGAGCAGGGCGGGGTGGACGAGATGAAGCGCGCCACCGACAACCTGCAGAAGGCCTCGCACAAGCTGGCCGAGGTGATGTACCAGAACGCAGGCGCGCAGGGTGCCCCCGGCGCGGATGCGCAGGGCGGCGGTCCGGCCGACAGTGGCGCGTCGAACAAGGACGACGTCATCGAAGCCGAGGTTGTGGACGAGAACAAGTAAGGAGAGCTCCTCGGTCCCTCGGCAGTTCCTCGGAGCTCCTCGGTGAGGACTCCCGAGGGACTCCGAGGGACTCCGAGGAACCCGAGGAACTGCTTCTCATGGGCAAGCGCAGAGCAGACGGCTACGTGATGATCTCCATCATCGCGGAGAGATACAACATCCATCCACAGACGCTCCGGCTGTACGAGCGCGAGGGATTGATCAAGCCCTCGCGGACGTCCGGCAACACCCGTCTCTACGGCATCGACGAGATCAAGAAGCTGGAGATGATCCTCACCCTCACCCGCGACCTCGGCGTCAACCTCGCCGGCGTCGAAGTGGTGCTCCAGCTCGCGCGGATGATGCACGAGGCCGACGTCGAGTTCGACCGCCTGCTGGACTACATCCGGCAGATGATGCTCGACAAACGCCACGGCATCGAGCGCACGAACGCCCTGGTCAAGGCCACCCCCCACGGCCTCACCCGCACGCGGTGATCCACGGTCCACCGGCGGCTCGCCGGTGGACGCCTTCCAAGAAAATCCCCAGGAGTTTCCAAGAACTCCTCCTCGCGCCGGACCGAGGTTGTCTCCTGTGACGCGCACGTCGATTGCGCGTTCCGAAGGAGAGAGAGCGTATGCGAAGGCTCGTGATCAGACCCAATACCGGTGTGCCCGGCGTCGACCCCGTGGTGAAGTACGGCATTTTCCTCGAACAGGACGGCGCCTTCACGCCGCTGAAGCTCGCCGGCTTCAGTTACTTCGGCGAGGTCGGCGGGCACCGGCACATCGAGGGCAACGTCCCCGTGCTGTATCCGGACCGCAACTCGCCGGAATGGGCGGGCGTGATCAAGCCCGACTCCGCGAAGCCGGTCCGCGCCACCTACGCGCAGTGGCTGGCGCTGCTCGCCGAGAAGAAAGTCAATCTCGTGCGCGTCTGGGTCTTCGACGTCAACGAGGCGGACTCCTATCCGTTCTTCCACCACTTCAACGCGGAGCAGTACAACCTCCAGACGCCGTCCTCGCGCTACCTTCGGCGCCTGGTGCGTTTCATCAACATCGCGCGCAAGTACGGCATCGTCGTGCACATCACCCTCGCCTCCGATCAGATGATGCGTCCGGAGCCGTGGGCCCGCACGCCGTTCCATCCCGCTCACGCGATGGCGAATCCCGGCGGTGGGGAGTACTTCTCCGCCGACGGCTTCGCCTCCTTCCTCGGCATCTCCGGCAGCGCGGAGGCGGACGCGAGGCGCGCGATCCAGGAAAAGATGGTGCGCTCGCTCGCGCGGGCGGTGAAGCCCTACTGGAACGTGATGTTCGAGTTGATGAACGAGGCGGGCGTGCGGCCCCAGGCCACCGTGGCGCTGCTGAAGCCGTGGCACGTCACCGTCGCGACGTGGCTGAACGAAGAGCTCACCGGCGACGATGGCAACCGCACCCACCTCATCACCGTTTCCCCGGTTCCGGAAAAGAGCGCGGCGATCCTCAGCGAGCTCTATGCGGGAAGCGAACAGCTCTTCGACGTCGTGTCGCTGCACGGCAACTCGTGGGGCGGTCCGGACGGCAAGCCGGACAACGGCGTGCCGGACGTCCGGCCGCGGGACATCGAGGAGATCAAGGCGGCGACGCGGGCGAAAGTGAAGGCGCTCTACGACCGTCATCCCAACCGTCCCTTCGCCATCATCTGCGACTCCGACTCCTTTCCCTGGGCGCAGGAGGATCCGAAGCTGTACGCCGCGAGCGCGCTCCAGATGGGGTTGAGCTACGCGCATCGGTGGCACGAGGCCTTCATCACCCAGAGCCAGCTCCTCCAGCAGCTGAACGGCCTCGCCGCGTCGATCCCGGCGGGCCACCAGCACGCCGACCCGACGGCGGGGCCGGCGATCCCGGGCGTCACGCACGAGGAGTCGGCGGTGGCGGGACGGTGGGTGCAGCGCCCGGGCGTCACCGCGACCGACATCGGCGCCTTCCGGCGCGACTCGGTGTGGGTGGTCAGTAACACCCCGACGCACGGCGGGTTCACCATCCATCGATGGAACGGCACGGCCTGGTCTTCCGTCGACGGCGGTGCGGTGCGGATCGCCGTCGGTCCGGATGGTTTGCCGTGGGTGGTGAACAACAACAATCAGATCTACCGCCGCACCGCCGCGGGCGCGTGGGTGAACGTACCGGGAGCCGCGCGCGACATCGGCATCGGCGCCGACGGCAGTGTATGGATCATCGGCACCACGCCGGCATTCGGCGGCTTCGAGATCCTGCGGCGGGTGAACAACGCGTGGGTGAAAGTCGAAGGTGGCGGCGTGCGGATCACCGTCAATCCGGTCGGCGAGCCGTGGGTCGTCAACGACGCGAACCAGGTGTACGCGCGCGATGGCGAGAGGTGGATCAACACGGGCGCGACCGGTGTGGACATCGCGGTCGGTCTCGACGACACCTGCTGGTTCCTCGGCACGAACGCGGTCACCGGCGGAACGGGCCTGAACTACTGGCTGGGCGTCAACGCGCGCAGCATCGACGGAGGTGGCACCTCCATTGCCGTCGACCACGACGGCCTGCCCTGGGTGACGAACAGCTCCTTCGCGGTGTACCAGCGCAGCGCCCCGGAGTAGCTCGCCCGGGTTTACTGGCAGCCGGCAGGAGCGAGCTCCTGCCGGCTGCTCCCGTGCTAGGGTTATCTCCCATGACGATCCCTCGCACCAAGGCCGTCCTCGAGGTCCTCCGCCGCGGCCACGAAGAGAAGCTCGCCCAGAAAATCCTTCGCGTCTTCGGCGCGACCACCATCGACGAAGCGCTCGCCACCTACGAAGCCGTCGGCGCCGCCGAGCGCGCGAGCATCGACGAGACCGTCGCGCGCATGACCGCCGACGCCAGCGCCGCCTTCCAGATCAGCGTCGACAACAAGGCGTTGTAACCCGTTGTCATCCCGAGCTCGACGCTCGGGATGACAGGGACGGCGCCGCCCGTCAGTGACGGATCATGCGCCTGCGCGCGGGGCCGTCTTCGAGGGCCACGGGCGCGCTGAGGGTGCCTCCGCGGTAGATGGCGACCAGCGGTTTGTGGTTCGTCCAGCCGATGGCGAAGCGGTCGCCGTTCGGGACGACTTCGAATCGCACGCCGTACGGGAACTCCGCGGGGATCTGGGTGGCGGCCACGACGTGCAACTGGCGGTCGAGCTCCACGGCGAAGATCTGCGACTTGTACGCCTGGTCGACATATCCGCCGACCAGAAGATGGCTCGTGCCGTTCCAGCCCATGGCCAGTCCGGTGAGGTGGATCGCGCCCGCGGGCGCGAAGAGCGAGCCGAGGTTCGCGATCGTGCCGTCGGGAGCAATGGCGAGAGCGCTGACGGCCAGCGAGGATGGCTCATCCGGCCACGGCTTCGGGATGTACGCGACGACCGCGCGCTCGCCGTCGTGACTCACGGCCGTCGTCGTGTAGGTGGCGTGGCCGAGGAAGGGGACGTTCGCCCGAACGGTCCCGTCGCGCGCGATCCGGACGACGGCGTATTCGTTCAACGAGGCGGAGACCAGGGCGGCGCCTTCCGCGTCGATCGAAACGGGCAGGATGTCGTAGAGCACGCCGGGGAGCGGGAAGGGGCCGTTCACGATGTTTCCGGAGAGATCGAGGAAGGCGCCGCGAGAGCCGCCCTGCAGCGCGACCCAGCGCGCGAAGCAGGAGCTCTGCTCGCAGTGGATGCTCGGGTACTCCGCGCCGGTCGCGATCAGCACTCCATCCCCGCCGGCCGAAAGCGGCGCCGCGTACAGCGAGCGATCGTCCGTGCTCCAGTACAGGAGAGGACGGCCGGGGCCGGACGAGAGCGCGCGGGTTGCCGGCGACGCGATGATGGCCGTCGGCCCGGCGATCCGCCCGTCGAGATCGAGCGCGGTCCGGAACATCCGGGAGCCGAGCGGCGGCCGCACCTCATTGTGGCGGAACCAGTAGACGTCGAAGCCGTCGGCGCGCGGAACGATCGTTCGGAGCCATTGACTGTCGACGAGAGGGCGGCTGGACTCGGCTGCAGGGGACGCCGGATGGACCGCGAGTGCGAGCGCCAGAATGGTTGCGAGCATGGCGGAAGTGTAGCGAGATCATCTACGAAGTCAAAGTTATTTGTTACGAAGCGCCGATCGCCGCGACGTAGTGGCGCGGCGCGTGCTCGGCAGTACGCGATGCCCGCGAACAATGAAGACCTACACGGGAGCGTTCCCGAAAACTCTCCGGTCGCGCTCCTGCTGATCGACGTGATCAACGACATGGAATTCGAGGGCGCGGAGGCCCTGGTCGAGCAGGCGGTTCCGATGGCCCATCGGATCGCGGACCTCAAACGCCGCGCGAAGGAGGCCGGGATTCCGGCGATCTACGTCAACGACAACTTCGGGCGCTGGCAGTCCGACTTCCGGCGGGTCGTCGAGCACTGCCTCCGGGACGGAGTCCGCGGGGAAGAGGTCGCCCGGATCCTTCAGCCGGATGACGACGACTACTTCGTGCTCAAGCCGAAGCATTCCGCGTTCTACGCAACGACGCTGGACACGCTGCTCACCTACCTCGGCGCCCGCAGCGTCATCCTCACCGGCGTGGCCGGCAACATCTGCATCCTGTTCAGCGCGAACGACGCCTACATGCGCGACCTGAACGTGTTCGTTCCCGCCGACTGCGTCGCGTCCAACACCCCGGACGAGAACCGGCACGCGCTCGACCAGATGCGCAAGGTCCTCAAAGCGGACATCACCGAATCATCCGCCCTGGACCTGAACCGCATTCGCGGAGCCGCGCGGTGAGCTGAGGGCCGCGGAGTCCTCCGCCGCCAGCATCTCCTCGGCCGTGAGGACACGCTCGATGTCCAGCAGCGACGCGAACGTATTCGCCGTCGTCACGAGGCCGAGGAGGTAATCGATCCGCACGTTCGCCCCGAACGTGGGCGGCGGCAGGATCTGCTCCGGGGTCAGTTCGATGACCTGGCTCACCGCGTCCACCATGATGCCCATCGTCACAGGCTCGCCGCCCAGTTGCAGCTCCACGATGACCACGCAGGTGCGCCGCGTGACCTCGCTCGCCGCGCGGCCGAACTTCACCGCCAGGTCGACGACCGGCACTACCAGGCCGCGCAGGTTCACCACCCCGCGGATCCACGGCGGCGTGCCGGGGACCCGGGTGGGGGAGTCGAAGCCGACGATCTCGCGGACGTGCGCGACGCCGACCGCGTAGGGGTCGCCGGCGATGAGGAACGTCAGGTACTGGTCGATCATCGCAGTCCTCAGAACGACACGAAGTCGTGATCGTGACCGTTGCCGCCGCGCGCCGGCTTCTGCGGCGGGGCGAACAGCGGCGCCGGCTCGTTGAAGCGGGGAGAGAGCGTCGGGCGCGCGGCCGCCCGCGCCATCGCGGGCCGCGCGGCGCTGCCGCCGATCCGGAAGAACGCGATCAACTGCTGCAGCGCCTCGGCCTGGGCCGACACTTCCTCCGCCGTCGACGCCAGCTCCTCGGCGGCGGCCGCGGCGCGCTGCGTCACCTGATCCACGCTCGCCAGCGCCTTGTTGATCTGCGTGACCCCGACGGCCTGCTCGTTCGACGCGGCGGAGACTTCCTGCACCAGGTCCGCGGTGCGGCGGATGGACGGCACGAGCTCGGTGAGCAGCGTGCCGGAGCGCTCGGCGATGCTCACGCTCGACGACGCCCGCTCGCTGATCTCCTTCGCCGCTTCCTGGCTCCGCTCCGCCAGCTTGCGGACCTCCGCGGCCACGACGGCGAAGCCGCGCCCGTGCTCGCCCGCGCGCGCCGCTTCGATGGCCGCGTTCAGCGCGAGCAGGTTGGTCTGATACGCGATCTCCTCGATGATCGAGATCTTCTTCGCGATCGACTTCATCGCGCCGACGGTGTCGGACACCGCCTGGCCGCTCTCGGCCGCGTCGCGCGCGCCCTTGAGGGCCATGGTCTCCATGCTGCTGCTGTTCTCCGCGTTCTGGGTGATCGACGCACTCATCTCCTCCAGGCTGGAGGTGGTCTCCTCGACCGCCGCGGCCTGCTCGCTCGTGCCCTGCGACAGCGACTGCGACGCGCCGGAGACCTGCGTCGACGCCGCCGTGAGCGCGTCGGCGGCCGAGCGCACCTCGCCGAGGACCTGCGCCAGCTTGCCGACCATCACTACCAGCGCGTTGCCGAGGGCGTCCTTCGGGGACCGCGGCGTGACGGTCACGGTCAGATCGCCGTCGGCGATGACCCGCGCCGTGTCGACCATCTGCCGCTGTGCCACGACCATGCGCTCCATCGACTCGAGCAGCTTCCCGGTCTCGTCGGTGGAGTCGGCCTGGACGTCCATCTCCAGGTCTCCCTCCGCCAGACGGTCCGCGACCAGCACGGCCACGCCGAGGCGGCGGGTGATGCCGCGGGTGATCATCCAGGCGAAGAGGATCATCGCCGCGAGGGCGCTGAAGGCGATGACGGCGATGGCGCGCTTCGACGACGCCGCGGCCTCGTCGCCGCCGGCCTGCGACGTCATGGTGTCCTTCTCCATGCCGTCGCTGAGCGTCGACATGTCCGCCTCGAGCTTGGAGAACGCCGCCAGGAACTCCGGCACCTTCGCGTTGGCCGCCGCCGCGTCGCGCGAAGCCACGACGACGATGTCCTCGGCCAGCCCGATGTACTGCTCGAGCGGCCTCTCGACCTGCCGCAGCGCGGCCTGCGTCTCGGGGGTGAGCGAGATCTCCTTGTTGCGGCGGATGCGGTCGCGGAAGAGCGCGGCGTGCTCGGCGAGGTCCTTCTGGACCTGCGCGTGGGCGAGCGCGTCGCCCCGCTGCGCGGCGAGCAGCGCGGCCAGCACGTCGGCGCGCAGCGCGTCGTGCATCATGTCCGCCTCCAGGTGATTCCGCAGTGCCTGCGAGTTCACCACGATGGCGTCCATGGCCCGGTCGATGGAGGTGATCCCCCAATAGCCGCCGTAGCCGACCGTGGCCACGAGCAGCGCTCCGAGCAGGCCCAGGGCCGCGAGCTTCTTTCCTACCGTCATTGTGAAATTCATCGATCTCTCCGGTTTGCTGAGGTGAATGCGAGAGCGGCGTCGGCCAGACGCTGCAGAGGAAGTACGGAATGGATGCCGCCGCGCGCGATCGCTTCCTTCGGCATGCCGAAGACGATGCACGTGGCCTCGTTCTGGGCGAGGGTGAAGGCGCCGCTCTGCCGCAGCGCCACCATGCCGTCCGCGCCGTCGTCGCCCATGCCGGTCATGATCACGCCGGTGGCGTGCGCTCCCGCGGCGTGGGCCACGGAGCGGAACAGCACGTCCACGCTCGGCTTGTGCCGCGACACCGGCGGCCCGTCGGACAGCTCGGCGTAATACGCGCCGCCGCGCCTGCGGACGAGCAGGTGGCGGTCGCCCGGCGCGATGAGGGCCAGTCCCTGCGTGAAGGGCTCGCCGTCGCGCGCTTCGCGGACTTCCATCGCGCTGAGCGCATCGAGGCGCCGCGCAAACGCCGCGGTGAACCCCTCGGGCATGTGCTGCACGATGGCGATCGGCGGCGTGTTCGCGGGCATGCGCTCGAGGAACTCGCGGATGGCTTCCGTGCCCCCGGTGGAGGCGCCGGCGGCGATGATGGTGCCGGTCACCGGGATAGGACCTATAGGACGAATAGGACCTATAGGACGTATAGGAGGTCCTATTGGTCCTATAGGTCCTACAGGTCCTATTCGTCCTACCCGCGCGCTCGACGCCGCACGCAACGTCTCCACGAGCGTGCCCGAGGAATCCGCCAGAAAATCCCGCACCCCGAGCTGCGGCTTCGCGACCACGTCCACCGCCCCGTGCTCCAGCGCGCGGATCGCGGTCTGCGTGCCCTCGCCCACGAGCGCGGAGCAGACCACCACCGGGATCGGATCGCTCGCCATCAGCCGCTTGAGGAAGGTCAACCCGTCCATGTTCGGCATGGCCAGATCGAGCAGGATCACGTCCGGGCGCCGGGTCTCGATCTTGCGCAGCGCGAGCAGCGGATCGGCAGCCGTCGCCACCGACACGTCGCCCTGGGTCGCGAGGATCTGCGTCACGGCCGTGCGCACCACCGCGGAGTCGTCAACGACGAGCACGTGCATCGCGCACCTCCGCGGAGACAGGGACGTAGATCGTCGGGCCGACGCTGCGGACGCGGTCCGTCCAGCGGCTGAGGCTCTCGGAGTGGCCGAGGAAGATGTGGCCGTCGGGCGCGAGCCGCGCCAGCAGGCGCTCGATCACGCGCGCCTTCGACGCCTCGTCGAAGTAGATCAGCACGTTGCGGCAGAAGATCAGATCGAACGGGCCGGCGACGGGCTGCACGTCGTCGTTCAGGTTCACGCGGCCGAAGCGGATCATGTCCCGCAGCTCCGGCTTCGCCTTCATCCATCCCTCCTGCGTGCGCCGGCCGCGGAGCATGAAGCTGCGCAGCAGGTGCGGAGGGATGCCGGCCGCGCGCTCGATCGGCCACAGGCCTTCCGCCGCGCGCTGCAGGACGCGGGTGGAGAGGTCGGTGGCGACGATCTCGATGCGCCACTCCGGATCGTCCTCGAAGCACGAGCGCAGGAGCATGGCGATGGAGTACGGCTCCTCGCCGGTCGAGCAGGCCGCGCTCCATACGCGGACCGACTTCGCGCGGGCTCCCGCCTCCGCGGCGGCCCGCCACGCGGGCACGATCGTGCGCTCGAGGTACTCGAACTGCCGCGGCTCGCGGAAGAATTGCGTCTCGTTCGTGCAGATGGCGTCGAGCATGCTGACCATCTCGCCGCCGCGGTCATCGACGACCATGCGGTAGTACGCGCCGAACGAGTGCGCGCCGAGCTGGCGCACGCGGCGGCCGAGGCGGCTGATCAGCAGCGCCTTCTTGTGCGGGCCGAGGTGAATGCCGGCCTCGCGGTAGATCAGCTTCTGGAAGAGCGAGAACTCCTCGTCGGCGAGAATCACGCGACCTCCACCGAGCTCTCCACGCAGCGCAGCAGCGTGGCCACGTCGAGGATGAGCGCCACCCGGCCGTGGCCCGTGACCGCCGAGGCGGAGATGCCGGGCGCGCGCTCGAACGTGCGCGGCAGCGGCTTGACGACGATCTGCTGGCTGCCCAGCAGCTCGTCCACGACCAGGCCCGCCTGTCCCGCGCCATGACGGACGACGAGCAGGTTCTCGCGACCGCCCGCTCCCCCGGTTCCTCGGGTTCCTCGGGTTCCTCGGAGTTCCTCGGCGGTGCCACTCCGAGAAGGTCCGAGGAACCGAGGAACCGAGGACCCGGCCGGTTGGATGTCGTCGCTGCGCTCGAACCAGGTGCGGAGGCGGAGGAACGGCAGCGGCTCGCCGCGGAGCATCGTCACGCCCCACGCGGTTCCCCGAAGCTCCGAGGCCTCCGACGATCCCCGAGGAGCTCCGAGGAACTCCGAGGAACCCGAGGAACCCGAGGAACCGTCAAACGCCAGACACTCCAGCACCGACTCCAGCGGCACGATGTAGCTCTCGCCCGCGACGCTCACGGCGAACCCGTCGATGATCGCCAGCGTGAGCGGCAGATGGATGGAGATGGCGGTGCCCGCGCCGGGCTCGCTCGCGATCTCCACCCGGCCGTGGACCGCCTCGATGTTGCGGCGGACGACGTCCATCCCCACGCCGCGGCCCGAGTGCGCCGTGACCGAGCCGGCGGTGGAGAAGCCGGGCAGGAACAGCAGCGCGTCGATCTGCGCGTCCGTGAGCCGCGCCTCGGCCGCCACCAGTCCGCGCCCCACGGCCATGGCCAGGACCGCGGTCCGGTCGATGCCCGCGCCGTCGTCGAGCACGTCGATGCGCACGCTGCTCCCGTCGTGCGACGCGCGCACGCGGATCGTGCCGCAGCTCTCCTTGCCCGCCGCGAGGCGCCGGCCGGGCGTCTCCAGCCCGTGGTCGACCGCGTTGCGGATCATGTGCGTGAGCGGCGCGCGCAGGTGCTCGACGACGCTCGTGTCGATCTCGACGTCTTCCCCTTCGATGACCAGGCGCGCTTCCTTGCCCAGGGCGGCCGCCAGATCGCGGACCGTGCGCGCGTGCTGCCGCAGCGTCGGGCCGAGCGGCACCATCCGCGACTGCATCACCACTTCCTGCAGGTCGGCGTGCAGGCGGTCGGCCTCGCGGAACGTCTCCAGCAGCTCGGCGCGCGACGCGCCCGACTCGATCAGTTGCTGCAGCCGGCCGCGGGCGATGGCGATCTCGCCGGTGAGGTCGACGAGCTTGTCGAGGCGGCCGATGTCGACGCGCAGCGTGCTCGCCCGCGCGGGCCGCGGCCCCTTCTGCGCACTCTCCGCGTGAGCCGGGACCGGGGCGTCCCCCGCGAGCGCCCGGCGGACCTCGACCTTCAACGCATCCAGGTCGCGGAGCAGCCCGGTCGCGACCTGCGCGCTGTACCCCAGCGTCCGCGCGCGCACCCGGTCGAGCACGTCCTCCATGCGGTGCGCCACCTGCATCACCGCGTCGAAGCCGACGCAGCTCGCGTCGCCCTTGATCGTGTGCGCGGCGCGGAAGATCTCCTGCACCAGGTCCTCGGACGCGGGATTCTTCTCCAGCGCGAGCAGCGCGTGCTCCATCGCCGCCAGCCGCTCCCGCGTCTCCTCGGCGAACACTTCCAGCAGGGCGTTGCGATCGATCTCAGACATAGCGCAGAAGGGCCTGGCCGTCGTCGGTGCGGAAACGGAGCTTGCGTCCGCGCTCGCCGCCGACGTCTTCGTTGACCAGTTGGATGCGCTGCTCGCGCAGGAACTCCTGCGCGACGCGGATGTTGCGCTCGGCGAAGGTGGTCACGCCGTTGCGGAACGCCTTCACGACACACGCGCCGCCGAACACCTTCGCCCGCAGCCGGCGCATGTTCGCGCCGAGGGCGAGCACGCGCTCGAGGAGCATGGCGTTGGCCGCGTCGCCGTAGCGCTGCGCCTGTTCCGTGGCGGCGCCCGTGGGCAGCAGGTAGTGGTTCATCCCGCCGATGCCGGCGTCCGCGTCCCACAGGCACACCGAGACGCACGAGCCGAGGATCGTCGTGACTTCCAACGGCTCCGCCGACGCGATCAGCGCGCCCGGCGGAAGGTACCGTACGGCGACCATCAGACCGTGCATGGCGTCGTCTTGTACAGCGCGGTGGCCGCGTGCGTGGAGAGCAGCTCGAAGAGCTCGTGGTCGACCGGCTCGAGGCCGGGCTTGTGATCGAGCAGGCGGAAGAGCACGATCGCGCCGGTCTCCCGCCCGTCGAGGACGAGCGGGACGACCGCGGTGACGTTCTCGAACGCGGAGACGTTGCTTCCGCTCTCCAGGTACGGCGCCGGGACAGTGCCGAAGGACGAGAGGAGCGAGAGTTTCTCGCCCTCCTTCTCGAAGACCGCGAACTCCTCGCAGCCGATGAGGTTGATCACGATCTCGTGGATCGCGGCCAGCACTTCCTCGCGGTCGGGCGACGCGTGCAGCCGCGAGCACGCCACGTAGAGGCAGGTGAGATTGGCGTGCTGCTGCTCGAGCTCCGCGAGCTGCGCGCGCAGGCGATCGAGCTCCTGTTCGCTGGAATGCGCCATCTTACTCACCGATGTAGCAGCGGACCTTCGTCATCAGCTCGACGTTGTTCACCGGCTTGGTGATGTAGTCCGTGCACCCGAGCTCGTAGCCCGCCTCGATGTTCTGCTCCTCGCCGCGCGTGGTGACCATGATGATCGGCGTCTCGCTCGTAGTCTCGTGCTGCCGCAACTGCTGCACGGCTTCGAAGCCGTTGAGGCGCGGCATGACCACGTCCATGAGGATCAGGTCCGGGCGCTCGGACAGCGCCTTCTCGACGCCCTCCTGCCCGTCGCGGGCGGTGACGATCTCCCAGTGCTTGCTCAGAATCATCTTGTGCATGAGCAGCACGGTCTGCGAGTCGTCTACGAGCAGAATCTTCTTGTTCATGGAGTCTCCCTTGTTCGAATGTAGGGCGCGGCTTCAGCCCGCCTCTCCGGTGGGCGGCTGAAGCCGCGCCCTACGTTGCCTCCAGCAGTCCGTCCACCACGCGGGCCATCGCCTGCAGAGGAATGGGCTTGCGGAGAAAAGCGTCGATGCCGAGCTGGCGGGCCATGTCTTCGGCGCTCTCGGACGGGTTGGCGGTCATCAGGATCACCGGCAGCGCGAGGCCGCGGTCCCGCGCGAAGCGGAAGATGTCCAGCCCCTCGTGGCCGTCGGTGCCGGCCAGGCGGAGGTCGACGATGGCCACGTCGTAGTGGCGCGTCGCCAGCAGCGCCTCGGCCTCCTCGCGCTCCGCGGCCGTGTCGACCGCCGCGCCGAGGCGGGTGAAGTAGCTCTTGATGGATGAGGTGATGACGGCTTCGTCATCGACGACGAGGATCTTGCGCATATTGTCGGTGCACGGTTGGACCGGTGCTGCCGCCTCTATCGCAAGCGCGCTGCCACAGCGGGCATCGTTTGTTTCGTGTGAGTTACGCGCGCGGCGGGCGCGCGATTCCAATCATTGAGAATCGGATTTCGAATCCTTGGACAAACGGACGCCGTACTTTTTCAGCTTGTAGTACAGCGTGTTCCGCGGCACGCCCAGCTTCTTCGCGGCGCGCTCGACCGACCCTCCCTCGTGCGCGAGCACCCGGCGGATGTAGCGCTCCTCGGCTTCGACGAGGGAGACGATCGCGTCGTCGTCGCCGCCGGCCGGCGCGGGGGCCGAGAACTGCAGCGCGAGATCGCCGGCGCGGACCACTTCGTTGCGGGCGAAGAACACCGCGCGCTCGAGCACGTTGCGCAGCTCGCGCAGGTTGCCGGGCCACGTGTAGCCCGTCAAAGCCTCCAGCGCGTCGTCGCCGAGGCGCAAAGGATGGCCGCTGCGCGCGCCGATGCTCTCCAGCATGCGCGCGGCCAGCAGCGGGATGTCTTCCGCCCGCTCCCGCAGGGGAGGGATGCGCAGCACGATGGTGCTGATGCGGAAGAAGAGGTCCATGCGGAACGTCTTCTCCTCGACGAGCTGCCGCAGGTCGTGATGGGTGGCGGCGATGAGCCGCACGTCGACCTGCCGCTCGCGCACGTCGCCGAGCCTGCGGAAGCGCTGCTCCTCGAGCACCTTCAGCAGTTTCGGCTGCACCTGCAGGTCGACGTCGCCGATCTCGTCGAGGAACAGCGTGCCGTGGTTGGCCACTTCGAGCAGCCCCGGCTTGGCCTCCACCGCTCCCGTGAACGCGCCGCGCTCGTGCCCGAAGAGCTCCGTCTCCAGCAGCTCGCGCGACAGCCCGGCGCAGTTGAGGTCGACCAGCGGCTCCTCCGCGCGCGGCCCGTGCAGGTGCAGCCATTGCGCGAGGACGCCCTTGCCGGAGCCGGTCTCGCCCTGCAGCAGGACCGGGTGGTCTCCTTCGCTGACGCGCTGCGCCTCGGCCGCCAGACGGCGGATGGCGTCGCTGGTGCCGGCGAAGGGATCGGGCACGCGGGCCGAGGTCTGCGCCTTCACGGCCTTGCTGTTCCGGCGGTCGCGCTGGCTCTGGATGAGGCGCTCCAGGATGACCAGCAGCGCGGGCAGCTCGATGGGCTTGGTGAGGAAGTGATCGGCGCCCTCGCGGATCGCGGCCACGGCGATGTCGATCGAGCCATGCGCGGTGAGCACGACCGTCGCCGCGGTCGATCCCGCGTTGCGGAGCTCGGGCAGGACGTCCAGCGCCGTGCCGTCGGGAAGCGAGTAGTCGAGGACGATCGCGTCCGGGCTGGTGCTGCGCACCCGCTCGATCGCGCCCTGGCAGCTCATCGCCTCCGCGACCTCGAATCCGTGCGCGGTGAGGAACTTCCGCAGGGCCGTGCGGATCGCGGACTCGTCGTCGACGATGAGGACCGTCTGTTTTCCCATCACTCCATCTCCGCCGCCATCTCCGCGGCGGACGCGCGCCCGAGGGAGAACGAGACGACCGCGCCGCCGGCGGCGCCGTTCGCCGCGGTGATGCGCCCGCCGTGCGCCTCGATGATCTTCTGCGCGATGGCCAGGCCCAGGCCCGTGCCGCCGCGCCGCTTGGTGAAGAAGGGATAGAAGATGCGCGGGATGTCGGCCGGGTCGAAGCCGGGGCCGGAGTCGCTCACCGAGCAGGTCACGGCGTCGTCGTCGGCGCCGAGCTCCACGCGCACCACGCCTCCCCGCGGCGTGTAGTCGATGGCGTTCTTCAGCAGGTTCTCGACGACCTGCAGGATGCGTCCGCCGTCCGCGCGCACGGGCGGCACAGCCTCGGGCAGCACGGTCTCGATGCGCGCGTCCCGCCGCGCCGCGTGCGGGCGCACGGAGCGGATCGCCTGCGCGAGCAGCGAGGGCAGGTCGGCCGCGGCGAGCGCGTAGCGGGGCGGCTTGCCGTACTCGAGGAGGTCGGTCATGAGGTGGGTGAGGCGGTCGACCTGCTCGCGCAGCGCGACCACGAACTCGGTCATCTCTTTCTGGTCCAGCTCGGGCTCGTGCGCGTCGACGGTGGCGGAGATGCCGAACAGCGGATTGCGGACCTCGTGCGCGACGCCGGCGACGAGCGAGCCCATGGCCGCGAGCTGTTCGCTGCGCTGCAGCGACTGCTGGAGCGCGAGCACCTCGGTGATCTCCCAGGCCACGATGACGATGGCCACGCGGTCGGTGGCGTCGCGCTCGCGGTGCGTCACGCGCACGGACCAGATGCGCCCGGCGTCGTCGGTGAGCTCGTGCGTGAACGCCTTCGTCCCCTCGTCCTCCTCCAGGCGGCGAAGGACCTCGGCCAGCCGTCCGCCCCCGACCTCGCCGGCGGGCATGCCGATCACCTGCTGGAACCCGCCGAGCCAGTCGGCGGCAGTGCGGTTCACGCGGACGACTTTGCGATCCTCGTCGAGCAGGAGGATCGGCGTGTCGACCGAGTCGAACGTGCCCCGCCACTCCGAGGCGGAGCGCGCGATCAGGCGCTCGATCGTCGTCCGGTGCTGCTCGGCCTCGCGGGCCACGGAGATGTCGCCCATCGCGCCGACCATGCGCACGGCCCTGCCGCCGGCGTCGCGGATGACGTACGCGCGCTCGTGGACCTGGGCGAAGGTGCCGTCGGCGCGGCGGAAGCGGTACTGCTCCTCCCACGACTCGTCCGCGGACTGAAGCACCGCGAACACGCGCGACGCGACCCGCTCGAGGTCCTCGGGATGCACGCGGCGCTGCCAGCCCTCGTACGTGTCGTCGTCCACGTCCGTGCTGCCGAACAGGACGTGGAACATCTCGCTGCGCCAGACGCGGTTGGTGGTCAGGTCCCAGTCCCAGAGCGCGTCCTTCGTAGCCCGCGCGAGCAGGTGAAACCGCTCGGCCTCACTCGCCGGCCTCCGCCGCCACGCCCGCCGCGCGAGCTGCGCCAGCGTGTGGCGCATGCGTCGCGAGCGGGAAGAAGAAACGCGTTCGGGGGACATTGGGCGAACCGTGTCAGACTTTTACCACAGGGGATGGGACCGCCGGCCGCCGGCCGGCCGGTCCACCGGCGCGCCACTGCATAGGCACCGACTCGACCCCTTGGAGTTCCGGCGGCGCGCGAAGGCGGCCGCTACAAACGTGTTGGAGCGTCACGCGGGCGGGAATGTTGCGCCCGATCTCGGCCGAACATCCGGCTACCATACGGTCCTTCACCGGAGGATCGATGGCTTCTGATCTGGCCGAGCGCATCACCACCAAGAGCGACGCTGAGCTCCTGCAGATCCTGCTGCGAGATGCGGCGCAGTACCGTCCGGAGGTTCTCGAACTCGCGGCCCGGGAGGCCCGCTTTCGCGGCCTGTCCCTCGAGTTGCCCGCGCAGGAGGCGGGCGCGCCGGCCGCCGATGACGTCGTGCAGCCGGAGCCGGTGGAGCAGCCGCAGGGCTACGTCTTTTACGCGGCCGGACGTCTGGTGACCTGTCCCCATTGTTCAGGGAAGCGATTCTTCCAGCGTCGAGCGCTCCTGAACACGCGAGCGGCTACCCTTCTCGACCTCGACTGGCTCAACGCCGACGCCTTCGCCCTGACCTGCGTGTCCTGCTCCAGGATCGAGTGGTTCGCACGCATCGAGTCGCGCGCCGAGGAGCTGCCGGAACCGGCCAGCAGTTCCGGATGATGCCCATGGCTTCTGACCTGGTTGAGCGAACCGCCACGAAGAGCGACACCGAAGCCGATCGCACCATTGGATACGCGGTCGCCCGTTACGTCGCCGCGTTCCTCCTGTTGCTGTACGGGTTCGCCAAGATCACCGGTGCGCAGTTCACCGTCCTCGACTCCGAGCTCGACAAACCCCTCGGCGAAGTCTCGGGGTTCTGGTTGACCTGGTATTACTTCGGCTTTTCGCCGGTCTACGGGACGGTCGTTGCGCTCGTCCAGGTCGGCGGTGCCATCGCGTTGATGGTGCGGCGAACCGCGCTCCTCGCGGCGTGCGCTCTGCTGCCGGTGGTCGGCAACATTCTCCTGATCAACGTCTTCTACGCCATCGGGCTCAGCCCGTTGGTGGTGGCATCCGTGATCCTGTGCTGCCTGCTCGCCGTGATGCGCGCGCATCGGCAACGGCTGCTGCAACTGCTCCTGCCGGCGCACCCGGAGCGCTCGCGAGCGACGAGTGCTCTCAAATGGGCCGTGCGGGCCGCACTCGTCTTGTTCCCTCTGGCCTTCACGTACTACGTCGCGAACTACAACAACAGGCACCCGACGCCGATCGACGGGACATGGATCGTCGCAAGTGCCAGCCTCTCCGAGCCGGCCCAGCCCACGCACGTCTACTTCGAGCGGAACCGTGCGCACATGTGCGTGTTCCGCTACGAGCACGGCTCGTCAACCCACCATTTCGAAATCGACCGCGGGCTCGTGCGCATCTGGACCCATTGGTTGATGAAAGGCCCGCTGCTGCTC
This sequence comes from Thermoanaerobaculia bacterium, assembly GCA_036375075.1. Classification (GTDB taxonomy): domain Bacteria; phylum Acidobacteriota; class Thermoanaerobaculia; order Gp7-AA8; family Gp7-AA8; genus QHVT01. Next base: position 80,218 of record DASUSN010000018.1, read on the forward strand.
GAAGGGACCTATGACCCGTCCGCCAAAACGATCGCGCTCCGCGGACGCGCCCCCGGCACCCTCCGCCCGGTCACGTTCCAATTGACCAAAGTCCGGCCCCCGCGCACGGCCGGCTGACCCTGCGTCCTTATGGAGTGCGGAGGCAACCGGAGGGTGTCCCCAAACCCATCGGACCGCCGGCGTCCCGCCGGCTGTGCGGCGGCGTCCCGCCGGCGCGTCCTCGGGAGGACGGAGCCTCTCGCCACGTGGCACGCTCCACCCCCCACCCGGGGCGGCGAGACGCCGCCTCCGCAGCCGGCG
>DASUSN010000019.1:0-36169 GCA_036375075.1 Thermoanaerobaculia bacterium
CATGGGACCGCCGGCGTCCCGCCGGCTGCGGGGGCGGCGTCTCGCCGCCCCGGGTGGGAGGTGGAGCGTGCCACGTGGCGAGAGGCTCCGTCCTCCCGAGTACGCGCCGGCGGGACGCCGCCGCACAGCCGGCGGGACGCCAGCGGTCCGATGGGTTTTGAGACGCCCTGCGATTGCCTCCGCACCCCAAACGGGACTCCGCTGCCCTCCGCCAGCGATACACTCAGCGTCCCCAAATGGAAGTCTTCGAGATCGTCATCGCGCTGCTCCTCGGCGGCGCTGGGCTCGCGGCGCTGGCGCGGCGGGTGTCCACGCCCTATCCCGCCCTGGTCGCCGTGGCCGGCGCGGCGCTCGCGCTCGTGCCGCGGATGCCCGAGCTCGTGCTCGATCCCGGGCTGGCGCTGGCGCTCTTCGTCGCGCCGGTGCTGCTCGACGCTGCGTTTGACGCGTCGCCGCGCGACCTCCGCACGAACTGGCGCGCCGTCACCAGCCTCGCCCTCGGCGCGGTCGCGCTGACGGTCGTCGTCGTGGCGGTCGTCACCCGCACCCTCGTCCCCGCGATCCCCTGGGCCGCCGCCATCGCTCTCGGCGCGATCGTCGCGCCTCCCGACGCCGCGGCCGCGACCGCGGTCCTCAAGCAGCTCCGCCCTCCGCATCGCCTGCTGGTCATCCTCGAAGGGGAGAGCCTCTTCAACGACGCCAGCGCGCTGCTGATCTACCGCATCGCCGTCGGCGCCGCCGTCACCGGCTTCGTCTCCGGATGGCGGCTCGTGCCGATGGTGGTCTTCGTCACCGCCGGCAGCGTCATCCTCGGACTGCTCCTCTCGCGCGTGATGCTCGTCGTCACGGCTCGCATCGAGGACGTGTCCACCGCGGTCATCTCCCAGTTCTGCGGCACGTTCGCGGTGTGGCTGCTCGCCGAGCGCCTCCATCTCTCCGGCATCCTGACCATGGTCGTCTTCGCCATGGCCACGTCCCGCCGCGCGGCGGACGTCATCCCCGCGCGCATCCGTGTCCCGTCCTATGCAGTGTGGGAAGTGGCGGTGTTCGTCCTGAACCTGCTCGCGTTCATCCTGGTCGGATTCCAGTTGCGGATGATCGTGGCCCGCGGCGGATGGCAGCAGTACCTCGGCGTCGCGGTCGCGGTGACGGTGGCGACGATCGTCGCGCGCATCGCCTGGGTCACGGCCGCCGCCGCGTTCAGCCGCTGGCGCTGCCGGCCGCGCCCCGACGGACGGCCGGGGCCGAAGGACGCCGTGGCCCTCGATCCCCGCTCGGCCGCGGTGGTCGGCTGGTGCGGCATGCGCGGCACCGTGACGCTGGCCGCGGCGCTCGCGCTGCCGGAGTCGTTCCCCTATCGCGACCTCATCCTCTTCACCGCCTTCGCCGTCGTTCTCGGCACGCTCGTCCTGCAGGGCGTCACCCTCCGGCCGCTACTCCAGCATCTGCGGCTCGAGGACGACGGACAGGTGGAGCGCGAGGTGCGCCTTGCGCGTGTGGAGACGCTGCGCGCTGCCCTTGCCGCGACGGAAAAGTGTCCCGGCGCCGAGACCGCGGAGCTCGTGCGGCGGCGCTACGAGCTGCTGCTGCGCAGGGCCGAGCAGGAGCTCGCGAGCGACGATGGCGCAGCCGGCGGCGAGCCAGCCATTCCGGCGGAGCTGGCGGCCGACGCGCAGGTGATCCGCGTCGCCACCGCCGCCGAGCGCCACCGCCTCACCGCCCTCCGCGCCGACGGCACCATCGGCGACGCAGCCTTCCAGCAGATCGAGCAGGAGCTCGACCTCGAAGAGCTCGACCTGCAGCAGCTCATGCGGGCGTGAGCGGCGCGCTCACTCCACCAGCGCCCGCGCTCCGCCCCACGCCCCGGTGGACAGTTCTTCCACCGCGATCACCAGCTCCAGTTTGCTCGCCGGGGCCGTGATCGGTGCGGTGTACTTGAACGTTCCGATCGACGCGTCGTAGTCGTTCACGATGCGATGGATGAGCATCGGCTGCTTTCCCTCCTCCCGGGCCAGGATCGTGACCCGGAAGGCCGCCCGTTTCGGCAGTCCGAGCGGCACGATCGGCGCGAGGGCCGACTTCACCACGATCTGGCCCGCGCGCTGGCCGGTCGTGCCGGGTGTCCACTGGACGCTGACGTCCGTCGGCAGGTCCCCCGTGGGTCCGCCGTCGCGGAGGAGCTTCACGACCCGGGCCGCGGCGACGTCGTCGGGGGTGGCCTCGCTCGACCACTTCATGGTGCGGACGGTGAGGCCGGGCCGGCTCGTGCGCACCTCGACGCGGTGCGTTTTGCCATCCGGCGGCCGCGACACCTGATAGGTGACCTTCACGCGCTGGCCCAGGCTGCCGATCGTCTCTCCGAGCTGCGCGCGCTGCACCACAGACCCGCCGGTGGCGTCGGCAAACTCGAGGAGCGGATCGCGCGTGCGCGTGCCGATGAAGGTCGATCCGCCGTTGCGATCGTCCGCCCGGAGGTTCCGGACGCGGCCGATCCCGGAGCGGCCCCCGTCGTCGATCCACTGATCGCCCGCGCCGGTGGGCGCGTCGATGCTGACCATCGTCCACGACGACGCGGCGAGCGTCTTGGCCATCCTCTCCACCGACTCGCCGATCTCCCGTTGCGAGAACTCCTCGCGCGCCTGCTGTGCGTCTTTCGAGCCCGCCGAGAACCCGACGTAGTAGGCGGTCGGATCGTATTCGAACCCTCCGCTGACCAGCATCAGCGCGCGCGGCCGCTGCTTCGGATACCGCGCCGTCCATTCCAGCAGGTTCCGCTGGAATCCGCGGACCATGTCCAGCTCCTGCATGATGTACGGCCGGACCTGATCGAGCCGGGTCATCGGCTGGATGATGTCGACCGCGGTCGGGTCGGCATCCCTCTGGCTCGCGGTCACGGACGTGTTTCTCCGCGGAGTGCCCGCCTTGTTGTCCCGGTCCATGAGGAAGCGCCGGCGGTGCACGGTCAGGAAGTCCTTGGCGCCCTTCGCGTTCGCCTTCTTGAAGCCGCGCCGGATCTCCTCCACGTCGCGTGTGGCCGGGAGGATGAGCGTCGGCCGCGGATCGGCGACGACGATCTCCACCGACCCCATGGCCGCGAGCTCCTCCGCCTGCTCGGCCAGCGATTCCGAGATCTTGCGCATGTTGATCGTGCTGGAGAACAGCGCGTCGAAATAGATGACGAACTGCCACTCGGTCTTCGAGCCGAGGTAGGGAAGGCGGGAGGCCGGCGCGGCGGGTGCGGGCGGCTCATCGAGGAACTCGAGTCCGATCACCTTCCGCTCCACGCCGTCTTCCACGACCGTGAACTCCTCCGCTTTCAGATCGCGCGGGAGCTTCCCGTCCTTGTCGCGTACCTCGGTCACGAGATCGATCGCCGTGATGTAGACGGCGGGCTCGGTGTGAACCGCTTCCTGTGCCACAGCCGCCCCAGCGATCAGCAGTGAGGAGAGGAGTACCTTGGTCATCATGGTCATCTAAGTGTACGCCCGGTCGGGGATAGGATGATCGCCATGACGTTCGTCCGGGCCCTGCGCCATCTCGCGTTCATCGAAGGCATCTCGACCCTGGTCCTGTTCGGCATCGCCATGCCCCTCAAGTACTTCGCCGGCATGCCCCTGGCGGTGCGCATCGCCGGCTCCGTGCATGGCGCCCTCTTCGTCGCCCTCGTGCTCATGCTCCTGCTCGCCATCCGCAAGGTCCCGATCTCGCCCGCGCTCGCCGCCGCCGGCATCGTCGCGGCCGTCTTCCCCGGCGGCCCCTTCCTCTTCGACCGCCGCCTCGCGCCGCTGGACACGTCCGATCGGTCTAATTAGTTAGGCGCGCCTGGCTCTACCCCAGGTAGCGATTCGGACGCCCAAGTCGGAAAATCGTACTGGGAAAACACACGAGGTAGACGCTGGCTGACTGGTTCGCATGTCCGAGGTAGCTTCTCGTTGAGGAGGCACCCGATTCATGCGACCATCCGTAACGCAGATGTCCCTTGCGTTGTCACTCCCGGTCCCTGCCATCCCCGTCGGCCCTACGTTTCCAGAGCGGGCCAAGCGGTATCCGCGGTTGCGGTACATGGGGAGCAAGAACAAGCTCCTGCCTTGGATCTGGGAGACGCTCGTCCAGCTGGAGTTCGACTCCGCGCTGGACCTGTTCTCCGGGACCGCCTCCGTCGGCTATCTCTTCAAGACCATGGGGAAGCGCGCCATCACGAACGACTTCCTCAGGTTCGCCCACGATCTTGCGTTGGCGACGGTGGAGAACGACGGTGCTGTCTTGACGGACGAGCAGGTAGCGGCGCTCGGACGTAGCCGGCGTGGCCGGGCCACATTCATCGAGAAGACATTCGCGGGGATCTTCTTCACGAAGGAGGACCTCCGGTTTCTCGATGTCGTATGGTCGAACCTCGGCGAGTTGCGCGGCCCGCACCCTCGGGCGGTCGCGCTTGCGGCACTGACCCGGGCCTGCCTCAAGCGTCAGCCACGGGGTGTGTTCACGGTCAACGGCGGCAACTACGACGATGGTCGTCGTGATCTCCGTCTCTCGATTGAGGAGCACTTCGCCGAGTCCGTCGCGGTGTTCAACGACCTCGTCTTCGACAACGGACGACAGAACGCTGCGTTGCGCGGGGATGCGTTCGCCGTCTCGGCATCCGGCGTCGATCTGGTCTACATGGACCCGCCCTACGTGCCGCGCGCCGACGACAACTGCTACATCAAGCGCTACCACTTCCTCGAGGGACTCGCATCCTACTGGAGGGAACCGGGCACCGAGATTGTCGAGAGCTCGCGAGTCAAGAAGATCGCGAAGCGATTCACCCCCTTCTCGTATCGGTCGACGGCGACCGATGCCTTCGAGCGCATTTTCCGCAGGTTCGCCGATAGCACCATTGTCCTTTCCTACTCGTCCAACGGTTACCCCGATCTGAAGACGCTGGTTGCGCTGTTGCGCCGCGTGAAGCGGCACGTCGACGTCGTGCAGCGAGAGCACCGCTATCACTTCGGAACCCACAAGGGCGTAGCTGCCGAACGGAAGCTCGTGGACGAGTACCTCATCCTGGGACGCGGATGAGATTCGCGAAGATCAGCCTGGACCTTCTACTCTCCGAACTGGGCGACCTTCCGTCGGAATGGATGGACGAGGAGGCGCGGCGTCTGGTCCATGCGATCCCGGCATTGCTCGGGCGAATCCGGACGAAGGGACCGCAGCTCGACGCGACCGCGTTGGCGGACCTGATCCGCGAAGAACCACTCGCGTTGGACGTCCTTCGCCTCATCGCCGCGGAGGGGCAGGAGCCGATGGCTCATCGCATCTGTGACGCCGTCGGCGGCAATCGGCGCGGCTGGGATGCCCTGCGAAGTCTTGCGCGAAAGAGCCCGGAGGAGATGGCGTCCGCGCTGGTCGAGATCGGGATGCACGAGCGCATCCGGGAGCAGGTTTGGCGCGAATGGACGATCGAAGACGTGCTCGTCGACCGCTACAGACTCGGACGCGGCCGCGCGATCGCGGGACAGAGCCGCGGCCGAGCTCTGGAGAACGAAGTCGAAGCGATCCTGCGCGGGATTGATGTCCCGTTCGAGATGCGTGTGACGTTCACCGGGCCGGACGGGACGACGGCGAAGTGCGACTTCGCAGTCCCGACACGCGAGGAGCCCCTGATCGTCATCGAGGCGAAGGGCTACGAGGCGACCGGCAGCAAGCTGACGGATTTCCTCGGCGACGTCCTGAAGATCAAGCAGGCGAAGGGATACCACACGTACTTGTTCGTCGTGACGGATGGCCGCGGATGGTTCAACCGGCGGAGCGACCTCAAACGCCTGGTGCAACTGCATCAGGAGGGCATTGTCGAAATGATCTATACGCGTGCCCGCCTCCCACAATTGGCGGCGGATGTGCGGCAGATCTGGACCACGGAGCGGTAGTCAGCGAGCGATGTAGGGCGCGGCTTCAGCCCGCCTCCCGGTGCGAACGGGACCCGTCTCGTAAAACCGCCCGTCGCACCGGGAGGCGGGCTGAAGCCGCGCCCTACATTACCGGTACCCCTCCGCCTGCAGCTCGAACAGTTCGGCGTAGCGGCCGCCGGCGGCGAGGAGCTCTTCGTGCGTGCCCTCGGCTTCCAGGCCGCCGTCCGCCAGCACGAGGATGCGGTCGGCCATGCGCACGCTGGAGAAGCGGTGGGAGATCAGCACCGCGGTGCGGCCTTCGCTGAGCTCGCGGAAGCGCTGGAAGACTTCGAACTCGGCGCGCGCGTCCAGGGCGGCAGTTGGCTCGTCGAGGATGAGGAGCTGCGCGTCGCGCATATAGGCGCGGGCGATGGCGATCTTCTGCCACTCGCCGCCGGACAGTTCCACTCCCTTCCGGAAGCGCTTGCCGAGGCTCTGGTCGTAGCCTTCCGGGAGGCGGCGGATGACCTCGTCCGCCATGCTCCTCCGCGCGGCCTGTTCGATGCGCTCGCGATCGCCCGCGGCCTCGATGCGGCCCACGGCGATGTTCTCCGCCGCGGTCATGTGATAGCGGACGAAGTCCTGGAAGATCACGCCGATGTTTGACCGTACCGAGCCGATGTCGTAGTCGCGCAGGTCGCGGCCGTCGAGGAGGATGCGGCCTTCGTCCGGGTCGTACAGGCGCGCCAGCAGCTTGACCAGCGTGGTTTTCCCCGCGCCGTTCTCTCCCACCAGCGCGAGCACCTCGCCCGCGTGCAGCGTGAACGTCAGGTCGCGCACCGCCCACCGCTCCGCGCCGGGATAGCGGAAGCCCACGCCTTCGAAGCGGAAGCCCTCGCGCATCGGCTGCGGGAAGGGGAGGGCGCCTTCGCGCGACGTGATCTCCGGCTCGATGAGGAAGAACGAGAACAGGTCGTCGAGATACAGCGCCTGCCCGGCCATCTGCGAGAAGCCGGTCAGCAGCCCCTCGAGCAGCGTGCGCAGGCGGCGGAACGACGCGGCCAGGAACGTGAGGTCGCCGATCGTGAACTCGCCCTGCAGCGTGCCCCACGCCAGATATCCGTACGCGACGTAGTACCCGAGCGTCCCCACCGCCGTCAGCACGCTGCCCCAGAACGCGCGCCGCATCGCCAGCGAGCGGTTCGCGCGGTAGAACGCCTCCGACAGCGTGCGATACCGCTCGATGAGAAACGCGTTCAGGCCGAAGATCTTCACTTCCTTGGCCGTGTCCACGCTGGCGCCGGTCTGGCGCACGTAATCCAGCTCGCGCCGTTCCGGCGTGCGCACGTAGTTCAGCGTGTAGCTCGCCGCGTTGAAGTGCGCCTCGCCGAGGAAGGCGGGGATCAGGGCGATGCCCAGCAGCAGGATCAGCCACGGCGCGTACGCCACCAGCCCCGCGCCGAACGTCAGGATCGTGACCACGTCCTGCGCCTGGCCGAGGAGCTGTGTCATCAGCGAGCTGCGTCCCATGGTCTGGCGGCGCGCGCGCTCGAGCTGGTCCTGCAGCTCGCTGTCCTCGAAGTCCTCGAGGTCCAGCGTGGCCGCGTGCTCCATCAGGCGGATGCTCGTCTCGTTCGTGAACCGCTCGGTGAGGAGCGAGTCGACCAGCGAGACCACGCGGCCGACGACGTCCGACAGCACCGCCACCGCCAGCTCCAGCGCGATCAGCGTGGCCAGGCGGTCGATCCGGCCCGACGTCCACCAGCCCCGCAGCGTCGACGGCGTGTCGCCGCCCGAGGCCAGGACGATCACCTCGTCGATGATCAGCTTCCCGATGAACAGCAGGGCTACCGGCAGGACCGCGCGCAGCAGGCGCAGCGCGGCGTTGGCGATGGTCAGCGAGCGGCTGGTCTGCCACACCAGCCGGAAGAACGGCGGCAGGTTGCGCAGCGCTCCCCAGCGTTCCCGCAGCGATTGCTGCGGGCGGCCGGTGGGCGTGTAGTCAGTGGGGCGGCGGTACATCCGCCGGAAGCGTATAACGCCGCGCTCCCGGGGCCGTGGATCGTTTCATGCACGCCGAGTTCGCCATGAAGGGGGAACACCATGGGACTGTTCAGTAACCTGATGAACAAGATCTTCAAAGCCGGAGGAGACGCCGAGGCTCCGGAGGACGCGTTGAAGCCGGGGCAGAGCAACGAGTCGCGCGTCTCCGCCGCGGCGCGGCAGGGAGTGCCGGTGGCGCAGGCCACGCCCGGCGCCGGAGCGTCCGCATTCGGAGCAGGCGCCGCGCCGGCGTCGGCGCCCGCGGCCATGCCGCAGGTCGACGTGGCCGCCGTGCTCGACCGCATGGCCGCCAGCCACGGCGAGAAGCTCGACTGGAAGCACTCCATCGTCGACCTCATGAAGCTGGTCGGAATGGACAGCTCGCTCTCCGCGCGCAAGGAGCTCGCCGCCGACCTGAAGTACACCGGCGACACGAACGACTCCGCGAAGATGAACATGTGGCTGCACAAGGAAGTGATGCGCAAGCTGGCCGAGAACGGCGGCAAGGTGCCGGCGGACCTGCTCTCGCATTGAGGTGACGTCATGAGCTCGATCCTCGATTCCGTACGGCAGCAGCTCGACGCCAACACCATTCAGACCATCAGTCAGCAGCTCGGCGCGGATCCCGCGACGACGTCGAACGCGATCTCGATGGCCCTGCCCGCGCTCGTGGGCGGATTGTCGCGCAACGCGTCGAGCCCGCAGGGCGCGGCCGCGCTGGATGCCGCGCTGAACGATCACGACGGCAGCATCCTGGACAACCTCGGCGGCCTCCTCGGCGGCGGCGGGGGCACGGGCGCGGGCAGCGCTCTCGGTGGCCTCGGCGGCGGCATCGGCGGCGCGATCCTCGGCCACATCTTCGGGGCCAAACGCGGCTCGGTGGAAGCGGGCGTCGGCAAGGCTTCGGGCCTCGACGCCGCGCGCACCGCGCAGCTTCTGGCCATGCTCGCGCCCATCGTCATGGGCGTGCTCGGGCGCATGAAGCGGCAGAAGGGCATCGACGCCAACCAGCTCCCCGACGTCCTGAACGCGGGCCGGCAGCAGGGCGAGAAGGAGGTCCCGGGTCTCGGCGGTCTGCTGGACGCGAACAACGACGGCCAGATCACCGACGATCTCCTGCGCATGGGCGGCACCGCCCTCGGAGGACTCTTCGGCAAGAAGTAGGGCTGTGGCATCCTGATGCGCGCATGGCGAAAGCGCAGCAGGTTGTCCTCGAAGCCGCCGGCCGTGAGGTGGCGATCACCAATCCGGACAAGGTCTACTTTCCGAAAGCCGGCTACACGAAGCTCGATCTCGCGAAGTACTACCTGGCGGTTGCCGACGGCGCGCTTCGCGGCGTCGCCAATCGCCCCATGGCGCTGAAGCGCTACGTGAACGGCGTGGATGCGGAGCCGTTCTTCCAGAAGCGCGCGCCGGACAAGCGCCCGGACTGGATCGACACCGTCGAGCTGAAGTTCCCGTCCGGCCGCTCGGCGTGGGAGATCGTGGTCAACAACGCCGCCCAGCTCCTCTGGATCGTCAACCTCGGCTGCGTCGACCTCAACCCGCACCCCGTGCGCGCGGACGATCTCGACCACCCGGATGAGCTGCGCGTCGACCTCGACCCCGGCCCGGGCGTGTCCTTCGCGGACGTGCGGCGCGTTGCGCTGGTCGTGCGCGAGGTGCTCGAAGAGCACGGCCTGACCGGCTGGCCGAAGACGTCCGGCTCGCGCGGCATCCACGTCAACGTGCGCATCCAGAGGAAGTGGACGTTCGACCAGGTGCGCCGCGCGGCGCTGGCCATCGCCCGCGAAGTCGAGCGCCGCGTGCCGGACCTCGCCACCAGCAAGTGGTGGAAGGAAGAGCGCCACGGCGTCTTCCTCGACTACAACCAGAACGCGAAGGACCGCACCGTCGCCTCGGCCTGGTCCGTACGGCCGTTGCCGGACGCGCGCGTGTCCATGCCGCTGACCTGGGACGAAGTCCCGGACGTCGATCCCGCCGCGTTCACGATCGTGACCGCGCCGTCGCGCGGCGACGCGTCCGCGGGCATCGACGAAGCCGCGGGATCGCTGGAGAAGATCCTGGCGCTGTCCGCCGAGCACGAGGCCCAGGGACTCGGCGACGCGCCCTGGCCGCCGAACTACGCGAAGCAGGCCGGCGAGCCCCGCCGCGTCGCGCCGTCCCGCGCGAAGCATCCGCTGATCACCGTCGCCAAGGCGGAGCACAAGGACGAAGCCCTGGCGGGACTGGAGCGCTGGAAAGCGCGCCACCCCGCGGCGGCGCAACACCTCGCGGTGGACGACGTCCTCGTCGACGCCATGCGCGGACGGTCGTCGACGTGGACGCGCATCCGCGTGAACCTCCGCCACGTCCCGGAAGGCGACCGCCCCGCCGAGGAAACGCCCGATCCCGACTACACCCCTTGGCAGTGAGGAGCGCCGGCGTCCCGCGGGCGGGTACGCCGGTGCTCCCATGCTAGGCTCCGCTCATGCGCCGCGTCGTTGTTCTACTATTCGCGCTCGCCATGTCCGCGTCCGCCCAGACCAGGCCTCGCGCCCGCGACCTCGGCATTCCGTTCGACGGCACGCCGGGGAAGTGGAACGCCATCACGGACGTCGCCGGCGTGGAAGTCGGACACGCCACGCTCATCTCCGGCTCGGGGAAGCTGGTCGTCGGCAAAGGTCCTGTGCGCACGGGCGTCACCGCGATCTTCCCGAAGGGCAAAGGGTCACCGGACCGCGTGTTCGCCGGCTGGTGGACGCTCAACGGCAACGGCGAGATGACGGGCACGACGTGGCTCGAGGAGTCCGGCCACCTCGGCACGCCCGTCCTCATCACCAACACGCACAGCGTGGGCGTCGTGCGCGACGCGGTGATCGAGTGGAACGTGAAGCACGGCACGAAGGAAGGCTATTCGGGTGACTTCAGTCTGCCCGTGGTCGCGGAGACGTGGGACGGATTCCTGAACGACATCAACGGCTTCCACGTGAAGAAGGAGCACGCGTGGAGCGCGCTCGAATCCGCGAAGAGTGGTCCCGTGGCCGAGGGGAACGTCGGTGGCGGGACGGGGATGGTGGCGCATCGCTTCAAGGGCGGCATCGGCACGGCGTCGCGCGTCCTGGAGAGCAAGGACGACGGCTACACGGTCGGCGTGCTGGTGCAGGCGAACTACGGCGCTCGCGACCTGCTGCACATCGCCGGAGTGCCGGTGGGGAAGGAGATCGCCGACCTGCTGCCCGTGGAGGGCAAGCGTGAGGCCGGCGCGGGCTCGATCATCGTCGTCGTCGCGACGGACGCGCCGCTCCTGCCGCACCAGCTCGACCGTCTGGCCAAGCGCACCGCACTCGGCATCGGCATCGTCGGCGGGCGCGGCGAGAACACGTCCGGCGACATCTTCATCGCCTTCTCCACCGCGAACCCGGAGAACGCGAAGCTGGAGGGAATCGCGCGGCTGGAGATGCTGCCGAACGAGCGCATCAGCCCCCTGTTCCGCGCGACGTCCGACGCGACCGAGGAGGCGATCGTCAACGCGATGATTGCGGCGGAGACGATGGAAGGCATCGACGGCAACACCGTCCACGCCATCCCCCACGACCGCCTGCGCGCGGTGCTGAAAAAGTACGGCCGGCTCGTCGAGTAGCGCCTGTCAGCGCGCGCCGAACACGCGCTCCAGCTCGTACGCCGGCGTGACTTCGAGCTGATCGTAGCGGCAGTCCTCGGGCCGTTTGTCGAAGCGCCAGCGGACGAAGCGTGCCGCGTGGCGAAAGCGCGTGCCCTGCATGTGGTCGAACGCGACCTCGACGACGCGCTCCGGACGCAGCGGCTCCCAGCTCAGGTCCTTGCCGCTGTTCCAGCGGCTCTGCGCGCCCGGCAGGCGCTGGCCCGATGCCGCGGCCTCGCTCTGCGCGTCGGCCCAGTCGCGCCACGGATGGCCCTCCAGCGCGTTCTCCCGCAGCGGCGCCAGCTCTTCGACGAGCTGCTTCCGCTTCGCGGTCGTGAACGCCGCGGTCACGCCCACGTGATGCAGCCGCCCCTCGTCGTCGTAGAGACCGAGCAGCAGCGAGCCGACCATCGTCCCCGGCCCGTTCTTGTGCCACCGGAAGCCCGCCACGACGCAGTCCGCCGTGCGCGCGTGCTTGACCTTGATCATCGTCCGCGCCCCGGCGACATACGCTGAGTCGAGCCGCTTGGCCATCACGCCGTCCAGCCCCGCCCCTTCGAAGCGCGTGAACCAATCCTCGGCCAGCGCGCGGTCCCGCGTTGCGGGCGAGAGATGCACCGGCGCCTTGACCTTCTTCATCACCTGCTCGAGCCGCTCCCGTCGTTGCTCCAGCGGCACCTCGCGCAGATCTTCGTCGCCGAGGGCGAGGAGATCCCAGGCGACATACGAGGCCGGCGTCTGCTGCGCGAGCAGTTTCACCCGCGACGCTGCCGGATGGATCCGCAGCAACAGCGCTTCGAAATCCAGCCCGCTCTCCCCGACGATGACGATCTCCCCATCGACCACGCACTTCTCCGGCAACGCCTTCAGCAGCGGCTCGACGAGCTCCGGAAAATACCGATTCATCGGCTTCTCGTCCCGGCTCTGCAGCGTCACCTCATCCCCGTCCCGAAACACGATCGTCCGGAACCCATCCCACTTCGGCTCGAACAACCACCCATCGCCCTCGGGCAACCCGTCCGCGGCGGTGGAGAGCATGGGAGCGAGAGGCGGCTCGAAAGGAAGATGCATCTGCGGAGTTTATCCGCCCTGTCATCCCTCGCTTCGCTTCTAATGACACGTACCGCGGTTTGGAGTGCGGAGGCAATCGCCTCCGCTTTCCTATTCGGTAGCCTCAGCGCTCGAATGCGCGAATACGAAAGCGGAGGCGATTGCCTCCGCACTCCAAATCGCGTGGCGCTCCGTCATCTCCTCATCGTCGGCGCGCACTACGCCGTGTTCAGGCTCGGGATGACACGTGTGCCTGCGCGCTGACCGCGGAGCGCCGGCTTCCAGCCGGCCGCTACGCCGGCATCCTGCCGGCACGCTCTCGCGAGGAACCATGCCGGCTGGAAGCCGACGAGGTATGCCGCGCATTTCGTTTGCAGAGAACGAAACGCATGACCACCAACAACTCCCTTGCTCTCATCACCGGCGCGTCCAGCGGAATCGGGCTCGAGCTCGCGAAGTGTTTCGTCCGGGACGGGCATGACGTGATTCTCGTGGCCGAGGATCGCGGCGGGCTGGAGAGCGCGGCGCAGGAAGTGCGCGCGGCCGGCGGCGGCCGCGTCGAGATCATCGTCGCCGATCTCTCCAGACAGGACGGCGCGCGGATCGTCTTCGATCAGGTCGGCGGGCGGGATCTGGATGTGCTCGTCAACAACGCCGGCGTCGGCGTCTACGGTAAGTTCATCGAGACCGACCTCGACGAGGAGATCTCGATGATCCACCTCAACACGATCTCCTTCGTCCAGCTCACGAAGTACTTCGCGCCGAAGATGGTCCAGCGTGGCTCGGGACGCATCCTCATCACCGCGTCCGTGGCGTCGAAGATGCCCACGCCGTACCTGACCGTCTATGGCGCGACGAAGGCGTTCGTCTACGAGCTCGCCCAGGGCCTGCGCGCGGAGCTGCAGGACACCGGCGTGACGGTCACGGCGCTGATGCCCGGCCCGACGGACACGAACTTCTTCGAGCGCGCGCACGCGCAGGACAGCAAGATCCTCGACGAGAAGCTCACCGATCCGGCCGACGTCGCGCGCGCGGGCTACGACGCGCTGATGAAGGGCCAGGACAAGATCGTCGTGCCGCTGAAGTACAAGATCCAGACGGCGATGAACCAGGCCGTTCCGGACAAGGTCGTGGCGAAGCAGTCGCTCAAGAAGCACGAGCCGCGCGACCAGGAGGATCGGGAGGAGAACCGCACGGAGCGGTGAAGCAGTTCCTCGGGTTCCTCGGGTTCCTCGGGTTCCTCGGAGGAGTAAGCCATCGTCGGCCTTTACCCTCGAAGGAACTCCGAGGAACCGAGGAACTCCGAGGAACCGAGGAACCGGCCGGGCGGGCCTACTTCCCCTGCAGCTTCCGCAGCGCCGCCTGCTTGAGCTGCATGTTCGTTCCGCCGCGCGCGATCGCGCGGACCTCGGAGTCGGGCAGCGTCGGGAGGATGCGCAGCGCGAACGCGGGCGGCGTCTTGGGGTTGTGCACCAGCCCCACGCGCACGTCCAGGCTGGCCATCCACTGCGTCGCCTTCAGGATCACCTCGGCGATCTGATAGGTGAGAAACGACGACTTCGCGAGCCGCGCCACCTCGTCCACCGTCAGCCGCGGATTGCGCAGCAGCGAGAGCAGCACGCGCGGGTCGTTGTCCTGGAGGAGGAGCGCGCGCTCCGCGCGGTCGGCTTTCACCGCCAGGAGGATCTTCTCCATCTGCGACAGAGAGCGCATGCGGTCCCACGTGTTCTCGCGCCTCTCTTCGCTTTCGACGGCCACAGTGGGCTCGACCTTCGGCTCGACTTGCGCCTCGACAGCACGCGTCGCCAGGCGCGCCAGCCGCTCGTCGGGATCGCCGTCGATCGCGAGCGCCAGTCCGTCCGCCAGCGTGCCCACCACCGTCGCCTTCACGTAAGCCTCCCCGCCCGACGGCCCCCGCAGCGTCACGAGCAGCGTCGTGTGCAGCGGAACGCGCTCGGACGTCGGCAGACGCAGCGCGCCGAGGGAGAGGTTGGTGCCGTGCTCGGCCTGGAGTTCGGCGTCGCTCTCGAATTCCGCGGTGAACGCGGCGGTGCCCGTGCGCTCGACTCTCATCCTTCCACGCCTGCGGAGTCACCGGAGCCCGGACGTCGGAGCATGACGCCGTTTTACCACCGGAACGGCCGATCGGGGGATACTCCCTTCATGCAACTCGGCATCGTGGGACTCCCGTACTCCGGCAAGTCGACGCTGTTCCAGGCGGTGACGAAGACGCATCTCGACCGCGCCGCCGCCGGCAAGTCCGAGGCGCACCTCGGCATCGCCAAGGTGCCGGACGAGCGGCTCGATCGCTGCTCGGAGCTGTTCAAGCCGAAGAGCACGGTCTACGCGACGATCGAGTTCGTCGACGTCGCCGGCCTGCAGAAGGGGGCAAGCGGCACGACGCAGTTCACGACCGGCTTCCTGTCGGCGGTGAAGACCAACGACGCGCTGATCCAGGTCGTGCGCATGTTCGAGGACGAGGCCGTGCCGCATCCCGACGGCAGCATCGACCCGCTGCGCGACGTCGCCACGTTCGAGACCGAGTTCCTCCTCGCCGACATGGCCATCCTCGAGGCCCGCATCGAGCGCATCCACAAGCAGATGGGGCGCACGCACGACGAGCAGATGAAGAAGGAGCTGCCGGTCCTGGAGAAGTGCCTCGCGCTGCTGCAGGAGGAGAAGCCGCTGCGCAACGAGGACCTGTCGAAAGACGAGCTGCAGATCTTGAAGACCTATCAACTCCTCACCGTGAAGCCGATGCTGATCGCGCTGTCGTTCGACGAGTCGCAGCAGAAGATCGTGGACGACACGGTGTTCCGCGTCTCGGCGGCGAAGGCGGGCCTGCGCACGCGCGTGGTGGCGTTCTTCGGGAAGATCGACATGGAGATGTCGGAGCTCTCCGGCGACGACGCGCGGATGTTCATGGAGGAGTACGGCATCCGCGAGTCGGCGCTCGACACGCTGATCCGCGAAGCCTACGCCCTCCTCGGCCTGCAGTCGTTCCTCACCGTGGGCGAGGACGAGTGCCGCGCGTGGACGATCCGCACCGGGATGACCGCGCAGGAAGCCGCGGGCGCGATCCACTCGGACTTCGTGCAGAAGTTCATCCGGGCCGAGGTGGTGCACTACGACGACTTCATCGCCGCGGGCGGCTCGTTCGCGAAGGCGAAGGAATCGGGTCACTGGCGGCTGGAGGGGAAGGCGTACGTGGTGCGGGACGGCGACATCCTGAACATCCGTCACAGTTGAGCGGCGGCCTACCGTGAGAAGATCGCGGATCGAGGAGGAGAGGCATGTCCCCCGGAGACCACGAGACGCGCGCACGCGCCGCCAAAGACGTGCGGTCCTGGTCGATCGCCGATCTGGGATCGCTGCTGGACCGCGAGAACATCCGGCACGCGTACGTCATGTACGAGAACGGGGAGGTCCGCCTGTCGCACAAGGCGCTCGCTCCGATCGGTGCTTTCTTCGAGCTCTCGCATGACTTCGCGAAGCACGAGGCGGTCTTCTTCGGACGCGAAGAGGGGATCGAGACGGTGTTCACCGCGTTCGTGCACGACACGCGGCGCGGGCTTGCGCAGGGGGGATTGCGACTCTGGCCCTACGAGTCGGTCGCAGATCTGCTCAGCGACGGGCTGCGCCTCTCGCAGGGGATGACGCGCAAGAATGCGCTCGCGGGCCTGCACTGGGGCGGCGGCAAGGGGATCATTCCGCTGCCGCCGAGTGCCCGTACCGCGGAGGAGTACAAGCAGAGCGAGTTCGCCGAGGAGCGGCGGCGGCTGTTCGAAGCGTATGGGCGCTTCGTCGCCAGTCTGGATGGTGTGTATTACACGGCCGAGGACATGGGCACGGGCACGGCGGACATGAACGTGCTGCTGGGCCAGAACCGGTTCACGACCTGCATCGCCGCGGACCGCGGCGGGAGCGGCAATCCGTCGGCACACACGGCCTGGGGTGTGCTCCGCGCCATGCAGGCGGCGTGGCTGCACATGCGCGGGACGGAGGACCTCGGCGGTGTCCGCGTCGCGGTGCAGGGCGCCGGCAACGTCGGCGCGCCGCTGATCGAGTACCTCCACCGCCTCGGCGCGAAGCTGATCATCGGCGAGTTCGCGCCCAACATCCGGGAGGACATGCGCGCCCGGTATCCCGACGCGGAGGTCCTCGAAGACCACAACACGATCTTCGACGTCGATGCCCAGGTCTTCGCGCCGTGTGCGCGGGGCAACGTCCTCAATGCGGACACGATCCCGCGGCTGAAGGCGAAGCTCGTCTGCGGCGCCGCCAACAACCAGCTCGGCGAGCCGCACGACGCGGAACGGCTGCAGGAGCGCGGCATCGTCTACGTGCCCGACTACCTCTGCAACCGCATGGGCATCACCAACTGCGCGGACGAGTGGGCGGGCTACCTCGAAGAAGACGTCCAGCTCGCGGCCGAGCGCGTCTATCCCGACACGCTGCGCGTGCTGCGCCATGCGCGCGCATTGCGGATCTCGACGGCCGAGGCGGCGGACCGGCTGGCGGACATTGCGGCGGCGGAGCTCCATCCCGTGATCGGGCACCGCGGGCGCCGCATTCTCGATCACCTGGTGCGGTCGGGCTGGAGTGCAGGCACCACGCAGAAGCGGACGCCTCGCCTCGCGTTCGTGCCCGCGGCGCACGAGCCGCGCATCCACCGGCAGGCGGAGCGGGCGGGCGCGTTCTCCGGCAACGGTCCCGCGGTCGCGGCGATGCCGTTATCGACGGCCGCCCGGCCCCATCTGGGCATGTTCCTGTCGCCTCTCCTGATGGACGTGGAAGCGCGCAGCCGCGGCAACGCGGCCAGGCGCGTCATCGGCCTGGATCATGGCGGCGCCGCGCTGCAGTACGCCGTGCGGGAGTCGCTTCCGTACGACGTCAACGAGATCACGCGCGCCGACTTCGTGCTCGCGTGCCACGACCGCCATGCCGCGCACGACGCGGCGATCCGCCATCAACTCGGCCAGACGGGGATCGGCTTCGATCCGAAGGCGTGGCTCGATCCCATGAGCGCCGAGACGAGCGAGGTGGTGGCGCGGCTGTACTACCGCCTCGCCGACAGCGGCCGGATCCGGCCCGGCGAGTATGGAGGGTATCGCTGTCCGGAGTGCGCGACCGTGCTCGCGGCCTCCGAGGTCGTCGACTCCGACGACGGAGAGCGGTGCGAGCGCTGCCAGTCTCCCGTGGAGCAGCAGATCTCCGAGCAGGTCTTCCTCGACCTCGGCCGTGAGGCCCGCGAGCTGACGGCGGCGATCGAGGGCGGCGCCGTCTCGTTCGGCGATACCAAGGCGCGCAAAGACGTCCTGGCGCAGCTTCGCGACCTCAAGCCGATCTGCATCTCGCGGCAGAGCTGGTGGGGCAACGAGCTGCCGGGCCGTCCGGACGAGGTCCTGTCCCCGTGGTTCTCGCTGGCGGCGTTGGCGGTCGAAGCCGCGGGATGGCCGCGGGAAGCGGCGCCCGAGCCCATGGCGACGGTGTTCGTCGACTCGAGCTTCCTCGCGCGCTGGGTCGTCCCGTCCCAGCTCATCGCGCTGGCGACCTACGGACGTCCGGCCTTCAGTCATATCGAAGTCCACGGCGCGGTCCAGATCGTGGAGCGCGACAACGAAGACGAGCATCCCGAGGAGCGGTTCGACGAGGACCGCTATCAGTACCGCACCGTGCTGCGGAAGATGTCTCCGCGCCTCGGCAACGTGGTCGAGCCGGCCTCGCTGGTGCAGCGGTTCGGCGCCGACTCGCTGCGTCTGTGGTACCTGCTGTCGCTCCGCGCGAACGACCGGACGGCGGTGGTGCTCACCGAATCGCACGCGCGCGAAGCACGGCACGCGATTGCGCGGTTGAATGCGTCTCTATCGTCGCTCCTCGCGCCCGGCACCGCGCCGCGCGAGACGCAGCCCGCCGACGACGCCCTGATCGCGAAGATCGGCGCCCTCGGCGACGAGGCGCTCGCCGCGTATACGCGCCATCGCTTCGACATCGCGGCGAAGCGCTTCGTCGAAGCGATCGACCAGCTCGCGGCGTACGCGCGCTCCATCGAGCGCGACCCGGCGTCGGGAAGCGGGCGCGATACCGCGGTGCGGCTGGTCCCCGTGATGGCCCGCGCCTTTTCGCCGCTCTGCCCGTTCATCCTCACGCGGTTCGAAGCGGAAGTGGTGCAGGCGCTCCGCGACCGCGGCAGGGGAGAGGGCTGACGCAGCTCCGGACGAATCACCGCGACAGAAACTTGGCGACCGCTTCGCGCAGTTCGGGAACTCTGTTGACGACGACGTCCCAGATGATCACGAGATCGATTCCGAAGTACGTGTGAATCAGAATGTCCCGCAGGCCGGCAATTCGCTGCCAGTCCACGCCGGGAGGTTCCGCACGATGGCGTCGATCGTTTTCTCATCGGCCTGGAAAGCCTCGAAATCGAGATCGGCGCGATACACCTCGATCTTTCGACACGATTCGAGGATGTCGTCCAGGAATACGAGCGGGTCACGCGGCACGAATGGCCTCGCGGAGGATGACATCCCGCAGCCGCTCTTTCACTGCAGACTTGAGCACGAGATCGACTCTTTTCCCGAGCAGCGCCTCCAGCAGTTCCTTCGTCGCCATATAGCCATCGAAGGTCTTTCGCTCGAACTCGACGAGAAGATCGATGTCGCTCTGTTCGCCTGCATCGCCGCGCGCGTACGAGCCGAACAGCAAGAGCTCGCGGACGCCCAGCCGCGCCAGGTCGCTGCTGTGTGCAGCGAGAACGCGAAGGATGTCGTCGCGGGTCATCGCGACGTTCATGATAGCGCGCGGCAGCTCCGGAGGAATCAGTAGCGCTCGAGCTTGTCGACGACGTTCTGCAGCGATTCGCCCGCCCGGAAGCGCTTCAGGTTCTCGAGGAAGAAGTGCATCGCGCGGAGGTGCGAGTCGGCGGTGTGGTCCGCGGTGTGGGGGGAGATCAGGACATTGTCGAGCGTCCACAGCGGGTGCTCCGGCGGCAGGGGCTCGACCTCGAACACGTCCAGCGCGGCGCCGCGGATGCGGCGGTCGCGGAGCGCATCGATCAGCGCTTCCTCGTCCACCGTCGCGCCGCGGCCGAGGTTGATGAAGACGGCGTGCGGCTTCATGGATGCGATCCGCTCGCGGGAGATCATCCGGTACGTGCGCGGCGTGAGCGGCGTGCTGACGACCACGTAGTCCGATTGCGCGAGCGCGTCGTCCACCGTCGGCTCGCCGAACTCCTGTCGGCGGCGCACCGGCAGCACGCGCATGCCGAGGGCGGTGGCGCGGCGGCCGACGGCCTCGCCGACGCCGCCGTAGCCGATGATCCCGACCGTGCGTCCCTCCAGCCGCTCGACCGTATACGGCTCCCAGCGCCGCGCGTCCTGATTGCGGATCATCCGGCGCAGGTCCTTTGCGAACCACAACATCGCCGCCACCGCGAACTCGCCCAGCGCGTCGGCGTACAGCCCGCGCGAGTTCGTCACGACGACGGCCCTCCCCTGCAGCAGATCGAACGGCAGCAGCTCCACGCCCGCCGCGAGCGTATGGATCCAGCGCACGTTGCCCAGCTCGCGCCAGAGCTCCGTCAGCAGCGCGCCATACCGCGGCGCGATGAGCACCGCGTCGGCGCGCGTGGCGTCGTCCCGCAGCGTGCCGGCGTCCGTGCCGATCGAGAACGCGACGTCCGGCGCCTCGCGCCGCAGGAGGTCCAGCGGTGCGAAGTCGGGTGGCGCGATCACGAGGAGGCGGGTCATCGACGCGGAGGATAACGCGCTCCGTTACACGCGCGTGGCGGTCCTTCCGGCCGCGCGGGTGATGGCGGCCATGAGCTCGTCGGGCTCGATCGGCTTGCGGAGGAGCTCCAGGAACCCCGCCTGCGACGCGCGGAGCTCGTCGCCCAGGCGCGCCTGCGCGGTCAGAGCGAGCACGGGAAGCTGGGCCCAGCGCCGGTCGGCGCGGATGGCATCCAGCAGGTCGTATCCGTCGCGGCCCGGCATGGCGATGTCGGTCATGACCACGTCCGGCGAGCGATCGGCCAGCGCGGCGAGCGCTTCGTCGACCGACGCCGCCTTGATCACGTCCGCGCCGTGGCGCTCGAGTATCCGCGCGATCAGCAGCCGCGCGTCGTCGCGATCGTCCACGTACAACACACGCAGCCCCGTGAGCTCCGTGTGCGCGATCTCGCGGGCGTCGCCGGTCCCCGACGCCTGCGGCGTGCCGAGGGGCAGACGGACGGTGAAGCGCGAGCCGCGGTGCTCTTCGCTCGCGACGGCAATGCTTCCGCCATGCAGCTCGACGAGGTCCTTCACGAGCGCGAGACCGATGCCGAGGCCGGCGTGGGCGCGCGTCGCGGAGCTGTCGGCCTGGCGGAAGCGTTCGAATACATGCGGCAGGAACTCGCGCGGGATGCCCGGACCCTCGTCCGTCACCTCGATGACGGCGGAACCGCCCTCCGCGCGGAGCACGACGTCCACGTGCGTTCCCTGCGGCGAGAACTTGAGGGCGTTCGTCAGCAGGTTCCAGACGACCTGCCGGATGCGATCGGCGTCGACGAACGCGCGCGGCAGGGCGCGGTCGAGCCGGAGGCGCACCGCGATCTGCCGGCTCTCGGCCGCCGGCCGCACCGTCGCCGCCGCGGCTTCGACGATCGCGGCGAGATCGGCGTTCTCCCGGGCCAGGCGCATCTTGCCGGTGATGATGCGGGAGACGTCCAGGACCTCGTCGACGAGCTGCGCCTGGGCCTTGGCGCTCGCGCGGATGGCCTGCAGCGCGGTCTCCTGCTCGCGCGCGTCGAGGTCGGACTCGAGCAGGATGTGCGTCCATCCGACGATCGACGTCAGCGGCGTGCGCAGCTCGTGCGACAGCGTCGCGAGGAACTCGTCCTTCATCCGGTCGGCCGCGATCAGCGCCTGGGCGCTGGCGGCGAGCCGGTCCCGGCTTTCGCGCAGGGCGGCCTCGTAGGCCGCGACTGCCGACGCCGCCCACCAGAGGAGCGCGGCGAGCAGCCCGATCAACGTGAAGACGAGGAGCGCGGTGCCGAACGCGGTGTCGAAGAGGCCCATCTCCTGCCCCCTCACGCGGAGCCATCCGATGAGCAGCGGCAGGAGGACCACGCCGGGCAGCGCGCGCCGCACGAGCACGCCGGCCGCCGAATCGCCGGTCAGCAGCCGCATCGGTGTGCTCTCCGGGATGGACGCGACCAGGGCCACACCGAGCGCCAGGAGCATGGTGGCGGTCTGCAGGGCGATGGTCGTGAAACGCGGAATGGCGTAGAGCGGATCCGCGCCGAACGCGTACCCGATCACGGACAGGCTCATGATGGCGATGATCAGGACGCCGCCCAGCATCGCGCCGCGCCGCGTCGAGTGGAACGTGCCGAGGACGATCGCCACGCCGAGGAGGGTGAGGGCGATCGAGGAGGGGAGACCCATGCGTCCGGGTGCCGTCGCGCCGAGCAGCCCCCACCGCGGCTCGATGACGATCGTGTCGATGCCCAGGTCGATCCCGGTGCCGTGCTCGAAGAGCGTGGCGGCGGCGATCCCCGCGCACACGCCCGCCAGCACGCGGGCGGCCCCTTTCTTCCCGAACGCCGCGCAGAGGATGGCGATCCCGGCCACAGCCACCGCGATGGCGTTGTTCGGCATCTGGGCGATGCCGTCGGCGTCCCAGTCCGCCAGCCGCCGGAGGTCGAAGGTCCACCCGACCAGGGTCAGCGCGCCGCCGATGACCGCGTACGTCGCGAGGATCGTGGCGACACGAATCGCCCGCCTGGATGCGGTGGGAGTGGTCACGTCAGGGTCCTGTCGCGTCGGGCGCTCCGTCCCACTCTGTGCCTCTGTGTCTCTGTGGTGAATACGATCAGTCCTCGAGTCATGCACGATGGCATTCACCACAGAGGCACAGAGGCACAGAGTGGGACGGAGAAGTATAGATGGGCGGACGAATGGAGGATTGCAGAAGCCTCACAGAGGCCTTTCTCCAGTTTTCAATTTTGCATTTTCATTTTCAATTTCGCCTCTTCCGCCGCACGTATACTCCCGCCCATGCGCCCGAAACTCGCGTTGTTCCTGCTCGCGCTGGCGTTCTCTGCCCATGCCGCGGAGCCCTTTCTGCGGCGGCCCGCCATCCACGGCGACCGCATCGCTTTCACGGCCGAGGGAGACCTTTGGATCGCGTCGCTGCCGGGAGGAGAAGCACGGCGGGTGACCACGCACGACGGCACGGAGACCAGTCCGGTCTTCTCGCCGGACGGCACGCGGATCGCGTTCGCCGGTGAGTACGACGGCGGCCCCGACCTCTACGTCATCGGACTCGATGGCGGCGCGCCGCAACGGCTGACCTGGGACAACCACGGCAGCGTGCGCCCGGTGGCGTGGAGCGCCGACGGCAAGGAGATCCTCTTCCGCTCCCGCCGTCTCAACGGCGAATGGCACAACCGCCTCTGGAGCATCCCGGCGGCGGGCGGCCTGCCCAAGCTGCTGCCGGTCCCGCGCGCGGAGCACGCCGCGCTCGACGCCGCGGGCCAGCGCGTCGCGTTCGTCCCCATCAGCGCCGAGTGGCAGCACTGGAAAGGTTATCGCGGCGGCCAGGCCGACGACGTCTGGCTCGCCGACCTCGACACGAAGGCATTCCGCCGCATCACGACCGAGCCGTCCATCGAGACGACGCCGCTCTGGGCCGGCGGACAGTTGTACTTCGCCTCCGACCGCACCGGCGTGTCGAACCTCTATCGCGTCGATACGCAGACGGGCAGCGCGACCGCCGTCACGAGCTTCAAGGACTACGATCTCCTCTACCCCTCCTCCGACGGACGCCGCGTCGTCTTCGAGCACGGCAACGGCCTCGGCCTGTTCGATCCGGCGACGGGCGCGGTCACGGCGCTGCCGGTCCGGCTGCCGTCGGACCGCATCCACGCGCGGGTGCGCCGGGTCGCGGCGAAAGAGCAGTTGCAGCGCGCGGCCATCGGTCCGACGGGTAAGCGGGTGCTCGTCGAAGCGCGCGGGCAGATCGTCTCCCTGCCCGCGGGCCAGGGCGCGTGGCGCGTGGTCGAGGCCACGCCCGGAGCGCGCGCGCAGTACCCGGCGTGGTCGCGCGACGGCAAGTGGATCGCCTTCGTCTCCGACCGCTCGGGCGAGGAGCAGGTGTGGCTCGCGCCGGCGTCCGGCGCGGCGGCCGCGCGGCAGTTGACGAAGGACCACACCGGGCCGCTCGGCCTCATCGTCTGGTCGCCGGACGGGAAACGGATCGCGACCAGCGACCGCGAGATGCGCATCCTCCTCGTCGACGTCGACACGGGCAAGACGACCGTCGTCGCGCAGGCGGACCGCGGCGGCTCCTACGACACCGTCGTCGACTCCTACCGCTTCAGCCCCGACGGCAAGTGGCTCGCGTACGCGCTCCTCGAGCCGACCTGGTATCAGACCATCTGGCTCCACGAAATCGCGAGCGGCAGGAAGACCCGGCTCACGTCGCCTTCCATGGACTCCTACGCGCCGGCCTTCGACCCGTCCGGCAAGTACCTCTACTTCCTCTCGCGGCGCGAGCTGCGTCCGGCCTGGTCGCCGCAGAACCAGAACATCGGCTTCGACAAGACCAGCCGCGTCTCGGTGATCGCGCTGGCCGCGGGAACGAAGTCTCCGTTCCTCAAGCTCGACGACGAGGAAGGCATCGCGCCCGCGCCGAAGAAGGACGAGGCGGCGAAGACGGACGACCCGAAGAAGAAGGCGGACGACGCGCCGGCGCCTGCCCTGCCGGAGGTGAAGGTCGATCTCGAAGGGATCGCCGACCGCATCGCCGACGTCCCGGTGCCGGGCGATCGCTACGTCTCGATCGCCGCCGTCGAAGACCGGTTGCTGCTGCAGATCGACACCGAGGCGTCGAGCCCGGATCCGTCCAAGCCGCGCTTCCAGCTCCGCGCGCTGCCGCTGAAGGACCCGCGGAAGGCCGAGCTGGTCACGGTCGTCGAGAAGATGACGGCGTTCGACGTCTCGGCGGACGGGAAGAAAGTGCTCGTGCGCAGCGGCAGCGACCTCTCCGTCGGCGCCAGCGACGCGGCGCCGCTGAAGGAGCCGGATGCGATCTCCCTCGATCGCGTGCTGCTGGCCGTCGATCCGCCCGCGGAGTGGAAGCAGATGTTCGACGAGACGTGGCGCATCGCGCGCGACTTCTTCTACGACCCTGCGATGCGCGGCGTCGACTGGCCCGCGATGAAGAAAAAGTACCAGGCCCAGCTCGCGAACATCGGGGACCGCTCGGAATTGAACGTCATCCTCGGCGATCTCATCGCCGAGCTGAACACCGGTCACAGCTACGTCGGCGGCGGCGACATCCCCCGCCCCGCGGCCCTCGAGACCGGCCGCCTCGGCGCCGACTTCGAGCCCGATCCCAGCGGCAAGGCCTGGCGCATCGCGCGGATTCTGCCCGGCGATCCGTACGACCTCGAGAACCGCTCCCCGCTGCTCGCGCCCGGCGTCGACGTGCAGGCGGGGGAGGTCATCGTCTCGATCGACGGCCGCCCGGTCAGCACCGACCGGCCGGTGGAGTCGATGCTGGTCGGCGCGGCCGATCGCCTCGTGCCGGTCGGCGTGAGCAAGGCGGCCGCGGGCGCGCCGGTGCGCGTGGTGCTGGTGCGGCCCATCCGGAGCGAGGCGAGGCTGCGCTACTACGACTGGGTGGCCGGCCGCCGCCAGTACGTGCGGACGCACGGCGGAGAGAAGATCGTGTACGTCCACATGCCGAACATGGGCGACCGCGGTCTGGAGGAGTTCGCGAAACAGTACTACCCCGACATCCCGGACTCCGACGGCGTGATCCTCGACGTGCGCAACAACGGCGGAGGCTGGATCAGCGCGAACCTGCTGGCGCAGATCGCCGACAAGCCGCACACGTGGTTCAAGCCGCGCTATGGCGCGTCGTGGACGCGCGCGAGCTGGGCCACGCCCGGCTACCGCGTGGCCATGTGCGACGACCAGAGCTACTCGAACGCCGAGGAGTTCTGCGACGCGTTCCAGCGGATGAAGCTGGGACCGGTCGTCGGCTCGCGCTCCTGGGGCGGCGAGGTGGGCAGCGGCAACGGCTACCCGCTGATCGACGGCGGCTCGATCTTCATCCCCAACTACGGCGCCTGGTCGCCGGTCGACGGCTGGATCATCGAAGGCCGCGGCGTGGTCCCCGACATCGAGGTCACCCAAGACCCCGCATCGCTCCTGGCCGGCCGCGACCCACAGCTCGACCGGGCCATCGCCTACATCAAAGAACAGATCGCCAAGACGCCGGTCGAGCACCCCCAGCCGCCGCCGCACACGCGATAGAACCTGCCATTTGGAGTGCGGAGGCGGTCGGTTGCCTCCGCACTCCGGATAGCGCTCAGCGCTGGAATTCGATGGTCAGCGACGGCCGCGAGGTCGCCGGCTCGATCTCCCGGCTGTCGAACCGTTTGGCGCTTCCGTCCCGCGACTCGTCGCCGATGACGATCCAGCCGAAGTTCGTGTCCGGCTGATCGAGCCATTGCTGTACGCGCGCGAGCGTCGCGGCGCTCTCCCAGACGCCGGGCTCGAACCCGACGGAGGTGGTGGCGTCCGCGGCCGCGTCGAAATCGCCGCCGGGCGTGCTCCAGCGGCTGTTCGGCCGGAACGTGTGCAGCCACGTCGCATCGCCGTTCGCCGCCGTCGTGCCGCCGCCGTCGCTGAATGCGCCGGCGTTCGAGCTGCCCTCTCCCCAGTTCGTGGCGACGCGATGGATCGTCGCCGGGAGAGCGCCGGAGATCGTCTTCGAGACGCGCATGGAGAGAGCGGCGCGCGTGATGCGGCTTCCCGGCGGAATCTGCCCCGCGACGTCGAATGCGACCAGCGCCCGCCGCCGCGCACCGGACCGCGTCGTGCCGGCGAAGACGTGCACGCCCGCGCCGTTCGACAGTCCGCCGGTACCGCTTTCGAAGAGCGTGTTGTCCCGCGACGGCGTGAGCGTCACCGTCTGGATCGCCGGCGCCGGCGTCCCCGACCGCACGGCCCGGCGCTTCCGCGTCATCGCGTGCGTCCGGATGGGAGTGAAGATGCGCGCGCCGGTGGCCTCGTTCACGTCGCACGCGAACAGCAGCAGCGGCGTGTGCGCCCTCACGACCGCGGCGTCGTCGACGCGCAGAGCGCCGCGAGGCGCGATCGCGTGCAGGGTGTCGTCGATCGTCACCGACGCCGTCGTCTCCCGCGGATTGATCGCCAGCACGCCGCTCCGCCACGGGCTCCGCCGCGGGATCTCGGCCTCGTCCACGACCTCGCGCGCGGCGACCACCGGCAGCGAGATGCGAACGCCGTCGCGCCGGCTGTCCGCCGTGATCTGCAACGCCGCGTCTCCCTCGATCCGCAGAACGCCCTCGCCGGCCGGCGCGGTCCAGCGCAGCGTGGCTCCCGCCTCGACGTCGAGACGGGTGCTCTCGCCGCCGAGGAGCTCGATGGCGACGCTCGTGCGCTCCGTGGAGGAGTTGACGATCCGGACCTCCGTTCCCGCCGCGACCGGCACGTATCGCTCTTCCGCCATGGCCACGAACGCGAGGGAGAGGACGACGGGGAAGAGGGGGAGGGGTCTCATGGGAAGATGATAAGCGGGGCGAGTTCCTCGGGTTCCTCGGAGTTCCTCGGAGTTCCTCGGGTGGGCCCGCCCCGGTGCTAATCCCCCGAGGAACCCCGAGGAACCCCGAGGAACCCGAGGAACCCGAGGAACCGCTATTTGCCCAGGAATCTCTCCACCATCAGCTTTGCTGGCTCTTCCCCGCCGCGCGCGAGGATCGTCTTGCGAAAGCGGGCTCCCACGCGCGGGTCGAGGAGGTCGTCTCCCCACGCGGAGAGCAGGTCCCTGCCGATGACTTCCGCCCAGATGTAGCCGTAGTAACCGGCGGCGTAGCCGCCGAGGATGTGGTGGAAGACGCCGGGCATTTCGGAGCCGGGGACATGGCCCAGAGGCGAGGCGCCCTCGATCGTCTGCCAATGCTCCATCGGCTTGCCGGGAGCCTCGCCCGCGAGCGCCATGTCCAGCCTCGCCCATTCCTGGTTCATCGAGTTGAAGAACACGGCGCCGAAAGCGCGGGCGTCGAGAAGAGCCTTCACGGTCTTCGCGTCGACCTTCGGGCATCCAGTGCAGTGCGCCTCGAGCAGCGCGAGAGTCTGCGGACGCCGAGCCCACTCCTCGTAAATCTGCGACGGCGCCTCGACGAAGTCGGTCTCCGTGTTCGTCCCCGCGTTCAAGGCGTACGTCGTCTCGGACAGGATGTCGTGCATGGCGTGGCCGAACTCGTGGAAGAGCACCTCCACGGAGCTGAAGCTCAGGCCCGTGCGGTCGAAGTTCGCGCCGACGACGCCGATGGGCGTGCGGCCGGTGCGAGTCGAGCCGCTTCGCGCGGTGAAAGACGCCGCGGTCTTGAACTTGCCCTCGCGCGGGTAGAGATCGAGATACACCGTGCCGAGCAATGCCTTTGTGGATGCGTCCTTGACGTCATACACCAGCACATCGGGATGCCATAACGGCGCGTGGGACTTCTCGATCTTCAGCGTGTATACCCGTTCGGTCACGTCGATGAGCCAGGCCAGCGCGGCTTCGGGCGGGAAGTACTTTCGCGTCGACTCCTGGTCGAGGTTGAAGTGCCGCTGGTTGTACCGCTCGCGCCAGTAGCTCACGTCCCAGCGGGTCAGCTTCGTTCCGGAGAGCGGCGTTCCCAGCGTCTCCGCCTTGAGCTTGCGCAGCTCCTCGAGGTTCCGCCGCTCGACCTCGGCACTGGACGCGGCGACGCCGGCGAGAAACGCGTGCACGGTTTCCGGAGTCCCGGCCATCTGCCGCTTCAGCGCGTAGTGCGCAAACGAGCGGGCGCCGTGCAGGGAGGCAAGCTCCTTCCGCAGCTTCACCACCTCCTCGAGGATGGCCAGGTTCCGCGCGCCGCCGCGGCGGTAGAACGCGATGTAGTAACGCTTCCGCGCCTCGTCGTGCGCGGACGAAGCCATGAAGGGAAAGTAGTCGGGATTGTCGAGAGTGACTTCGATGGTGCCGTCGGGCTTCTTCAGGCGGTCGATGTACGACTGCGGCAGGCCTTCGTACTCCGCCGGCGTGAACGTCAGCTTCGTGTTGTTGTCGCGGATGTTCTTGCCGTATTCCTGGGCGAGAGTAGTGATGCGGGCGGAGATCTCCTTCGCCCGGCCGCGCTTGTCTTTGGGCAAAGTCACGCCCTTGTCTTCGAAAGAGGCGATGATGTCGTTCTTGAGTTGCAGCGCAACGGCGCTGGTGGCCGTCACCGCGTTTACGCGCTCGAAGAGTTTGTCGCTGAGATGAACCTCGCTCCACAGACCCGAGATCTTTGCACCGCACGCCCGCGCGGCGTCGCGAACCTTCTGATCCGGATGGACGCTGCCGAGGGTACGGACCGGACCGCTGACGTCGTCGAGGGCGATGTACGCGTCGTCCCAGGCATCCAGCACCGATGCCACGCCCGCCTGCTCGACCGGCAGCGCTTCGAGCTTCGCGTAGGCAGCCTTCGCGTCGACGATCGCCTGGTTGCAGGCCGCGGTCAGCGTCGGGGCGTCGAGGATCGGAATCGTGGGACGCTCGGCCGCAACCGCGGATGCAGTCAACGCGAGCGACAGGAGCAATCCAGGTGTCCCGATAGGAGATCTCATCAGCAGACGATACGGGCGAGACGGCGTGGTTTCGACTCCCTGGCCGGCCGCTTGTCTGCACTGTAACGATTGCGTCATGGATCGATTGCACGCGAGTGCACGGAGGCACGGATGAGGCGGTTCGAGGTCGTCGACGGGGCATCGAACAAGTTCTGGGAAGTGGAAGTATCCGGCAACGACGTCACTACGCGCTGGGGCCGCATCGGAACGGCGGGCCAGTCGAAAACGAAGACGTTCGCCAGTCCGGCAGCTGCTCAGAAAGAGCACGACGATCTCGTTCGCGAGAAGCTGGCGAAGGGGTATCGCGAGGCAGAGGTCACCACATCGGCGCCGCCGCTTCCTGTCGAGCAGGCGCCGAAGCCGGTCCCCGCCGCACCGGCGGGGTCGAAAGGGGACGAAGCGATCCCGCGGAGCGAGCTCGCGCGCAGGGCCCATCCGTTCCGGAGCCTCGGTCTCAAACGCCAGGACATCGACGCCGCCGCGGCGTTCGAGCGGATGCATGCGCACTACCGGAAACACGCGGCATTGTGGGAGGAGGCGGCCACACGAGATGCGGCGATGGCGCCGCTGCTGACACGCGTCGGCGAAAAGCTTTCCGGTAGCTCGCTCGAGCTGAGCACGCTCGAAGAGGAGACGGCCATCGCGGCGGTGCTCGGATTCCGCAGTTCCTTCGGGTACGTCGATGACGACGTCATCGATCGCTGGGTGGCGCTCGGAGGAATCGCGTTCGCCGTCCAGGCGGCGATCTCCGCGCAGGGCCTGTTCGCCACGACGGCGCCGCTGCGGCTCGAGAGAACGTTCGTGCCGAGGCTCGAAGACGGTAAGGCGTATCACTTCGTCTACGGTGAGCTCGCCTCACTGTTCCGGCTGCGGCGCCATCTCGCATCTGCTCGGGCCAGCGAGTGGACCGCCGCACGGGAGATTGCCGCCAACGCGCGTGCGTCCGCGCCGCTCTCCGTTCGCGCATCCATCGCCTATCTCTTCCCCGAAGTCACCGAGTGGGCCAATCAGGATGCGAGGCAGGTGATCGAGCAGGGGATCGACGAACGATGGGTCGGTGCACTCCTGATGACGGGCGTCGATGTCGACCTCGCCTCCCGGCTCATCGATCGCATCGCGCAAGTCGACCGCGGGATTCCCTACGTCACGACCGGCGTTCATGACCTGGCGACCGCCCTTCGGGCGATCGCGGCACGGCGCCCGATCGGCGTTCCGGACATGGCCGGGGTAGCTTTCTCGATGATCGCCGCTCATGGCGCGCTCGCTGCGCCTGCGGTCGTCAAACTCCTCGACAAGCCGTCCCAGGTGGACGAATGGCGTGGCGAGGTGGCCGCGGCTCTCGCTCTCCTGCCGAGCGAAGACGCGCTCTGCGCTCTGGCATCGCGACTCGACGAGCCCGGGATTCTGACGGCGGCGACCGAAGCGGCGCACCGCTTTCCACGCCGCGCCATTCCCGTTCTCGCGTCTCTCGCCGGCCAGGGTAAGCCGCTGGTGGAGAAGATCCTGGCCGGGGTGATGGCCAGGAACGAAGCGCTGGTCGCCGAGATCCTTCCGGCACTCTCCGGTGCTGCACGGGCGTTCGTCGAGACCTCCCGCGCGAAGTCCACGCCTGCCGGGGCCGCCGACGACCTGCCGCGCGTCCTCAGCCGCCCCCCATGGAAGGAGAGGGGAAAGGCCGTCGCGGAGTCGAAGCCGCTCGAGCTCGCGACGCTCGACGCGCCGGTCGAGGTGGTCTGGCCCGCGGGGATGAAAGACGAATGGGCCGACGGCTGGGTCGACCACGACTATCGCAGCGTCGCCCGTGATGGCAGGATACTCGAGGACAACGGTCTTTCCAGCGCGGTTGCATCCGAGGCCTCGAGCCTCGATGACGACGCGCTCCGCGACCGCATCGTGATGGTGCCAGCGAGCAGTCATAGTTGGCGGAGGGTTTCCCCGAACACCCTCGTAGACGCGTCGGAACGGCTGGCGCTCGCCGTCTGGGACACGATTCCGTTCGAGCTCTGGTCCAAATACCATGATCCGCCCCGCCGGTTCCTCGCAAAGTTCGGCGCGCGGGCGCTGCCAACCCTTCTTCGATACGTCGCCGCCAGTCCCGGGCGGCGCTTCGAGCTGTTGATCCCATTCCGTTCGCCTGCCGTCGCTCCCCTCGTCGCGGACGCGCTGGCGAGAGTGAAAGCCGCCCGGCCCATCGCGCGGCAATGGCTTCTGCTGCACGCGGAAACCGCCGCGATCGGCCTCATCCCGCCGGCGGTCGGACCGCGCGGCGCGGCACGCAACGCCGCCGCGAACGCGCTCCGCTTCCTCGCCGCGAACGGTCACGAAGAGATCGTGATGTCGACCGCCGCGCGCTACGGCGCCGAGGCGGCAGCCGCCGTGCGCGAGACGCTCGACTTCGATCCGCTGCTCTATCTCCCCTGGAAATTGCCGAAGCTTCCTCCGTTCTGGCAGCAGGGTGTGTTCACGCGGCCGCTGCTTCGCAAGAACGGAGCGGCGCTTCCGGCGGACGCGATGGACGCCTTGGCCACCATGCTCGCGTTCTCCTCGCTCGAGGAACCGTACGCCGGGATCGCCGAGGTGAAAGACGCGTGCGAGCCGTCCTCGCTCGGCGCATTCGCCTGGGATGTGTTCTCTGCATGGCTCGCGGCGGGCGCGCCGGTGAAAGAAGCCTGGGCCCTCTACGCCCTCGGCCACCTCGGCGATGACGCCTGCGCGCGCAGGCTCGCGCCGCTCATCCGCGAGTGGCCCGGCGAAGCCGCACATGCGCGCGCCGTGGCAGGCCTCGACGTGCTGGCCGCGATCGGCAGCGACGTCGCGCTCATGCATCTCCACGGTATCGCGCAGAAGGCGAAGTTCAAGGGCCTGCAGGAGAAGGCCCGCGAGAAGATCGAGGAGCTCGCCGCGCATCGCGGCCTGACGGCCGAGGAGCTCGCGGACCGGCTCGTGCCCGACCTGGGACTCGAGGACGACGGCTCGATGACACTCGACTTCGGACCGCGCTCGTTCCGTGTCGGCTTCGACGAGCATCTCCGTCCCTACGTGAAAGACGCGCAGGGAAAGAAGCTCCCCGACCTGCCGAAGCCAGGGAAGAGCGACGACGCCGCAAAGAGCAGAGAGGCGACCGAACGCTGGAAGGCGCTGAAAAAAGACGCGAAGACGCTCGCCGGTCAGCAGGTCCTCCGGCTGGAGATGGTGATGTGCTCGCGCCGGCGTTTCGACGTCGAGGTCTTCCGGCAGTTCTTCGTCGAGCATCCGCTCGTGCAGCACCTCGCGCGCAGCCTCGTCTGGGGCGCTTACGACGGCGAAGGGCGATTGCTCTCGACGTTCCGCGTGTCGGAAGACCGCACGTTCGCCGATGAGAACGACCATGCGTATCAGTTGCCCGTGGGGGCGCGTATGGGAGTCGTGCACCCGTACGAGATGACGGACGCCGTCGCCGCGGCGTGGGAACAGCTCTTCGGCGACTACGATATTTTTCAGCCGTGGAGACAGCTCGGCCGCGAGGTCTACCGGTCCACGGCCCGCGAGCAAGCGGCGATGGAGCTCACGCGCTGGACGGACGTCACGGTGCCGACGCGCAAACTCCTCGGGCTCGACCAGCGCGGATGGCGTCGCGGCCCCGCGGGGGATGGGGGAGTGGCGACGTGGTATGGCAAACCGCTGCCGTCGGGGCATGAAATCCGGCTGGCGCTCGATCCCGGAATCGACGCCGGCGCCGCGCTCGCGAGCGACGAGCAGACGCTGGGCGAGGTGACGATCGCCAAGCAGGGTGCCGGCTGGCGAGGTGTGAGCGTCATGAAGTTCGGCGAGCTCGATCCGATCGTCTTCTCCGAGCTCGTGCGCGATCTGGAGGCGCTGAGAGGCTGACGCCGCGGTCCACGTTCCTGGCCTTCAGTGCTCGGATGCGACGCCGGACGGCGCCTCGGGCACCCGTTTCCGGCCGGCAATTCTTCTCGACCATCGCTGCGCCGGGTGCTCGACGAACACGTGGAAGAGATGCGCCGCGATGATGCAGGCGAGCAAGGCGACGAACACACCCGCGACGCGAGAGCTTTCCGTCGGCGGCAGGAGCTTTCTGCTCACGCTGAAGGCGACTGTGCTCGCCGGCGCGTGCAGCAGGTAAAGCGAATAGGAGATCGTGCCGAGATAGACCAGCGGGCGCCAGGAGAAGTTCGTGAAGGCGATGACCAGCGACGTCGCCAGACCGGCGATCGCCTGCCAGAAGCCCACGATCGGCAGCGAGACGGCTGCGAAGCAGACGAGCAGTGGAATCGCGATGGGTGCGGAGAGCCGCCGCGATCGGACGTAGAACGCGATCACCCCCATGTAGAAGAGTGGCAGGTAGTGAAAGATGTATCGCGGATGCGGCAGAGCCACTGCGGCGAGGCAGACGATCGACGCCGTCGCGAGGACGGACCCCGCGCTCACCCGTTTCAGCCAGGGGTACGCCAAACCGATCAGGAGGTAGTACTGGAACTCGACGGCCAGAGTCCAGTACACGGGATTCAGCCAGGGAAAGCCGAAGATCACGTTCGCGTAAGCGAGGTGCGCCGCGAGACCCGGGATGGACACCGAGAAGGTCCCCGCGGTGCCGCGCCAGACTGCGCTCATGAACCCGATGGCGAGGATCAGAAGGATCGAGGCGAGGTAGGGTGGATCCAGCCGGACGATCCGTTTCCAGACGAACACGCGGAAATCGGACAACCGGTAGCCGGACCGGCTCAGCGTCCAGGGAATGATGAACCCGGAGATCACGAAGAAGATCTCGACTCCGATCCACCCGGCGCTTCCCGAGCGTTTGAGCAATCCCTCTCGAGGGTAGCCCTCGGTGAGGTGGTACCAGCAGACGGCCAATGACGCGATGCCGCGGAGACTGTCGACGGTGACGAGGCGCCGGTCCGCGGCGCGCAGAAGTTCTTCGTCCGGTTCGGGTGCGTTTTCGCGACGAGGGTGGTGAGCCCCTTGGATTTCAGTCATCGGAAGCGGCGTGTGTCGCTGGATGCGCCTCGGCGCGCCTGCTCATGGAAGCGATGCGCCGCGCCTTCGCCGGCGGCGATTATCGAGGAATGGAGGGTGTCTCGAAAACCCGGATGTGGCCGCAGATCCTCGCGATGCATGAGGGGTGTCATCCTGAGCTGCGGAGACAGCGAAGGACCTTCCCGGTAGCACGGGCGAAGGTCCATCGCCGTCTACGCGGCTTCCAAGAAACTCGTTGCTCGCGAGCCACAAGCTGCTTGCAATCAGCATCTTGCGATCTGCTATGAGTCCGACATGCTCAAGCAAGTCAACACCGAGTGAGGCGCCACGCAACACTGCATGGCGGGAGGTCAACACTGAGTGAGGCGCCACGCAACACTGCATGGCGGGAGGTCAACACTGAGTGAGACGCCATGCAACACTGCATGGCGGGAGGTCAACACTGAGTGAGGCGCCATGCAATATTCCATGGCGGGAGGTCAACACTGAGTGAGACGCCACGCAACACTGCATGGCGGGAGGTCAACACTGAGTGAGCCGCCACGCAACACTGCATGGCGGGTGGTCAACACGGATGCGTCGCGCACGAAGCAGGGGGGCCTTCGCCGTCTACGCGGCTTCCAAGAAACTTCCAAGAAACTGGATCCTCGAACTGAAGCCGGTTCCCGGAGCGCCGGCGTCTCGCCGGCTGTCCGGCTGGCGTCCCGCCGGCCGGGTACTCGGGATGACGGAGCCTCTCGCCCGGTGTCACCGGTCCCCCGCCCACCCAGGTGGCGGCGCGGGACGCCGCCACGCCAGCCGGCGGGACGCCGGCGCTCCATCAATTTGCCGGCTCGGAGGTTTTTCCAGCTCCGCCGGTGAAAAAATCCAGCGGCGCGGAGGTTTTCGAAGCGCCGTCCGCGATCATTTTTGCTCGCGCCGAGGTTTTACCAGCTGGCCTGGAGCAAGGATTCCCGCGAAAACGCTGGGATTTCCCCCAGGCGGGCAAATCCGCGCTCCGATCGAGCAAAAAAGATCATCGACTGGGCAAACGAAACCTCCGGCCGGGCAAACGAAACCTCCGGCCAGGCAAACGAAACCCCCGGTCAGGCAAATGAAACCTCCGGCCAGGCAAATGAAACCTCCGGCCAGACGAGCAAGACCTCCGGCCGGGCAAAAATCAGCGCGAAACAGGCTGGGAATTGCCCGGACGGAGCAAGCCAAACCTCGATCATTCTTGCCGTCCAGGTGGATCGCGAGGCACGGGGTGACCAAAGGCTGAGGCCGATGTCGGCGCCGATTTTGCTGGGCTCGTTCCCGCGGATCAGCTTCGCATGCAAAAGTGGTTGAGCGTGCTGAAGGAAGCGGCGATGAGCTTCGCCGGGGACAACGCGCCGCGACTCGGCGCGGCGCTCGCGTATTACACCGTCTTCTCGATCGCACCGCTGATCCTCATCACCATCACGCTCGCGGGCGCGATCTTCGGCGAGGAGGCCGCGCGGGGCCAGGTCTTCGCCCACATGCGCAAGCTCATCGGCGATACCGGCGCCGAGGTCGTGAACGAGATGGTGAAAGACGCCGCGCGCGCGGACACCGGCGCGATCGCCGCGACCCTCGGCATCGCGGCGCTGCTCTTCGGCGCGTCCGGCGTCTTCGGCCAGTTGCGCGCGGCGCTGAACACGATCTTCAAGGTCAAGCCGAAGGAAACGCCGATCATCGCCGGCTTTCTGAAAGACCGGTTCCTCTCCGTGGCGTCGGTGATCGTGATCGGCTTTCTCCTGCTCGTCGCCCTCATCGTCGACACCGGCATCTCCGCGGCGGGCGACTACATGGAGCACCGGCTGTCCGGCGGCGAAGGTCTGTGGCATGTCGTGGAGCTGATCGTCTCCACGGCGATGATCACGGCGCTGTTCGCGCTGGTCTTCCGCTACATGCCGGACGTGCGGACCCCGTGGCGC
>DASUSN010000020.1:0-24175 GCA_036375075.1 Thermoanaerobaculia bacterium
GGCGTGGCTTCAGCCCGCCTCCCGGGTGGGAGGGGGCGTTCGTACCTGCCATGCTCACCCCGGGGAGGCGGGCTGAAGCCACGCCCTACATTGGCTCTTTCGCGGCCACAAAGACCGCGGCGGGCGGCGCCCCCAAACACGCGCTCGCGCGCTCATCCCTGCCTGTCAGTTGAAGGAAGCTTCTGCCATTATCCGCTTCATTCCCGCGCGTAATAAGCGACCGAGCTGGCTTCCGGCATCGAGACCGTCAACCCACGCACCGTGCCGGATGAGTCGCGACGAAAATCGATGATGAGCGGAGAGGAGCCGCCAGCCTGCGCGAACTGCGCCGGACCAAGCGGGATCAAAGTCGCGGGTCTTTCCTGGCCACTGGGCGTGAGCTGCACTTCCCGGC
The DNA here is from genome assembly GCA_036375075.1 of Thermoanaerobaculia bacterium. GTDB lineage: Bacteria > Acidobacteriota > Thermoanaerobaculia > Gp7-AA8 > Gp7-AA8 > QHVT01. The sequence continues at coordinate 395 of DASUSN010000020.1, forward strand.
CGCTGATGCTGATCTGCAAAGAGTCATGTTCGAAGCTGTCTGCCAGCTCACGGCGCAGGTCCATCGATGTGGCCGGGTCGAGGCGGTAGCGGCCGGCGAAGTCCGGTGACGGCGGCATGCGCATCGCCGTGGCGCGCAGTTCCGGGTGCGCGCCCAACCCCATCGTGTCTGCCAGCGCGTTTCGGATCTCCAACACCAGACCGTTGCCGTTGGCGCCATTGGTGAGGATGACAAAACCGTCGCCCGTCTCCGGGTAGCCTTCCACAAACGACAAGTAGCTTTCGTTCGCGCCCATGTGGAAGAAGTGGCGTGCCATACCGCTGCCGCCCAACCGCGGCCCCAATCCGAACGCGCCTGGCGAGACTTCGGTCATCATGTCCGCCGTGAGTGGTTGCGGCAGAAAGTCCGCGCGGCCCTGATAGCTCTTGATCAGACCTCCCAGAAGCCGCCCCAGATCGTTTGCACTGCTCCAGAGGCCTGATGCTCCGGCTTCGGCGAAGCTTTCCCAGCCGCGTGGAAGCGCAGCCGGCGCGCCGTTGGCGTCGTGCGCCCGCGCGATATTGCCGCGCGAAGCGGATAACGGGCTCTCGAACGTGCTGCGCCGCATTCCCAATGGCGTGAAAACCTGCGCCTGGGCGAGCTCGGCCAGCGTCAGACCGGTCGCATCCTCGATTGCCATCTGCTCTACCGTGATGCCGCCGCCCGAATAGTCTTTGCGCAGCCCGGGGATGTGCTTGAAACGAACCGCTTCGTTCTTCGCCGGCTTCGCGCCCTCGAGCACCTGCACCAGGGTCGGCATGGGCTCGCCTGGTTGATAGTCGGCGAAGCCATGGACGCCCAACCCCGCGGTGTGCGACATGAGCATCCGAAGGCTCACCTTCGGATGCGGCATCGTCGCGGTCGCCGGCAGCTTCCAGCGTTTCAGATAGTCGTCGACGTCACGGTCCAGGTTCAGCCGCCCTTGAGCCACCAATCGCAAGGTGACGGTGGCGGTGACCACCTTGCTGATCGACCCGACAGAGAACAACGTCTCGCCATCGACCCTGTCCCCCGTGCCGGCCTCCCGGACGCCATAGCCGGCCGCCCGCACCACCTCGCCGTTCCTCACGATGGCGATCGCGACGCCGGGCACCTTGTAGTGGCGCATCCGCTCACCGAGCGACCATCGCAGCGGAGCCTCCCCTGACGCTGCTACGCTCGGGCGAAGACCGCGATCAAGAGACGCCAGTGGATCGGGAGCTGCGCGAGTCTGCGCATGCGCCTGCCGCCGGGGTTTCCGCGGATCCTGGGCATCACCGGCAACGGCAGCAAAGAGCGCGATGAGAATCAATCCGCGAAAAGGTTTCATCGGTTTCCGCCACCATTCTGCATCAGGTACACGCGCCGCCCAAATGGGCTTCATTCGCCGGCCGGCGCCGTATCGAACAGCATGAGGGATGCACTTCGTCCTTGACCCACCCGAACAGGCAACCTATCTTCCGCGAATTGGATCAGGAGAACGCAACGATGCTGTCGCTGCTCGCACGGAGCCGTTCCCTTCTTCGCGCCCTTCGCCGCGGCCTGGGCGCCTTCGACAGTCTGCGATTCTCGATGCTCGACCTCAAGCTCGGCGGTCGCATGCTGGTCAAGTATCCCGCGCTCACCGTGATCGCAACGATTGCCGTAGCGTTCGCGATCGCCGTCGGCACCGTCGGGTTCGAGATCGCGCGACAGGCGCTCTGGCCGACGATTCCGCTTCCGGACGGCAACGCGATCGTTGCCTTGCGGAACTGGAATGTCGCCGACAATGCGGGCGTCCCCGCATCGCGCCGTGACTACGAGCTGTGGCGCGACGGTCTCAGCACGATCACCGAGCTCAGCGCCGTCGAGGTGGAAGAGCGCAGCATCGCCGTCGGCGCCGGCCCCGGTCAGCCGGCGACCGTCGCCAACGTGACCGCGTCGACCTTTGCGCTGACGCGCGTTCCGGCGTTGATGGGACGCACGCTGCTGGAAGCCGATGAACGGGGCGGCGCAGAAGAGGTCGTGGTGGTCGGATACGACTTCTGGAAAAACAAGCTTGGCGGCGCGGCAGACGTCGTCGGCCGCGTCATTCGCATCAGCGGCACGCCGGTCACGATCGTCGGCGTGATGCCGCGCGGCTACGGATTTCCACGGCGGAACGGCGTCTGGAGACCTTTGCATCTGGAGCGGATTCCCGAGGCATCGCCGAGCCTGAGGTATGTCTTCGGGCGGCTGGCCCCGGGCCATCCTCGCGAGGAAGCGACCGCCCAGGTGGCGGTGATCGGCGCCCGAGCTGCGACGGCGTTTCCGGAGACGAACAAGAATCTGCGCGTGCAGGTCCTCTCGCTGCCCGCCGCCGTCAGTGATTTGCCAGCCGCGGCGGCGGTGGTGCTGGCGTCGATCAACGTGTTCCTCGTGCTGTTGGCCGCGCTTTTGTGCGGCAACGTCGCCATGTTGTTGTTCGCCCGCGCCGTCAGTCGAGAGCGGGAGCTCCTGGTTCGCGCCGCACTCGGCGCCAGCCGCGGGCGCCTCATCATGCAACTCTTTGCCGAGGCGCTCGTGCTCTGCGCCGTCGGCGCGGTGGTCGGTCTCATGGTTGCGCGCTTCGTGCTCGCGCGCACCTGGATGATGATCGAAGGGCAAACGGGTCCGTTGCCGTTCTGGATCGACCCTTCGGTTTCGCCAGCGGCGATTCTTTATGCCGTTGGGCTGACGCTGTTCGCGGCGGCAATCGCCGGCTTCGTGCCCGCGCTGAAGGTGACGTCGGGTCGTGCTGACGGCAGGCTTCGAGCCGCGTCGAGCGGCGGCGGCGGCTTGCAGTTCGGCGGCGTGTGGACCGCGGTCATCGTCGCGCAGATTGCATTTACGACGCTGCTTCCGTGGCCGCTGCTCGGCCTGGCAGGGGACCTCTTGGGAGAAGACACGCCCCCAGGATTCCCGGCCGACGCATTTCTCACGGCCACTCTCGAAATGGATCGGGCTGACGGCGTCGCGGCGAGTGGAGACACGGTGCCGGCGATGCGTGCGTTGCGACTCGAAGCACGCTACCGCGCGCTCGCCGACCGGCTCCGACAGGATCCGGGCGTATTGGACGTCACGTACGCCGATCAAATGCCGCAGCTGACCAGCGGACGGCACTTCATCAAGATGGACCCGGGGCCGGCCGCCGAGCACAGTGAACGCTGTGCGGTTGGCTACTACTGCGTCGGGTTCGTGTCCGTCGATCCGCGATTCTTCGACGTTGTCGGTGCGCCCGTGATCCGCGGGCGGGCGTTGACGACGGCCGACGCTGAACAACGGACGCGTGTCGTGCTCGTGAACGAGACGTTCGTCGAGGAGGTACTGGGCAACCGAAATCCCATTGGCCGCCGGTTTCGCTTCCCGTCCAAGGGCGAGCCCACCGCGGAATCGTGGTATGAGATCGTCGGCGTCGTGCCCGATCTCAGCGTCAGCGGCAAAAAGGGCGCTTACCAGCGAGTCCGCATCTATCAGACGACGCTGCCGCGTGAGACCGGGCCGCTTCGAGTCGCCATTCACGTTCGCGGAGATCCGCAGCGTTTTGCGGTGCGTCTCCGCGAGCTCGCGCAGGCGACCGATCCCGCGCTCCGCGTGATCGATCCGACACCGCTACCCCTTCTGGCGGATCCCGATTCCGCAGGGATGGCGTACGGATTTGAGCTCCTGCTCGGCCTGACGGGAGTGACGCTGATGTTGTCGCTCGCCGGTGTCTATGCGGTGACGGCCTTCGCCGTCGCCAGGCGGACGCGGGAGATCGGCGTGCGCGTCGCGCTCGGCGCGCGGCCGCTCGAGGTCCTGACTACCGTCTTCAAGCGCCCATTCGTTCAGGTGGCGCTGGGGATTGGCGCCGGTGCAATCCTGGGGTTCGTTCTCGCGAACGACGACCTGTCGGCACTGCATCTCGATGTTTTGGGCTACACCGCGGCCTTCATGCTGTCGACGATCCTGTGCTGTGCACTCGCATGCATCGTCCCGACGCGACGGGCGCTTCGCATTCAGCCGGCGGAAGCATTGAAAGACGAAGGTTGAGCTCACGACCCGCCCGTCGCCGGTGAAGGCCGCGAACGCCGGAGGCACGGTCGTCGCTTGGCAAACGGCGGTGGCAAGGCATCCACGGCTGCATGCGGACCGCGTGCACCGGTGGCTGCGCGAATGCGTTCGCGACGTCTGCTCGGCAGATCGCTGACGCGCGGCGGATCCTCGCTTCACGTAACGAGCCCGCGAAGATCGAATCCGGTCCACAGAAGAGCAGCGGTGAGCGCCGCCGCCACGACATCGACGACCAGACAGAACGGAGGCCACCAACGCGTGTTGGCGACGAACTGCGTGCGGTGCTGCCACAGATCCTTCAGGCCGTGCGCCACGAGCCCGATGACGATCAGCCATGGAAAGGAGGCCATGGCAACCGTTGCGCAGATGACGAACGCAAAGGCAACCATGACCTCGACGGCGATCACGGCCTTGCGTCCGTCGCCAACCGCGAACCCGACGTACACCGAGGCGATCATGGCCAGCGCGACACCCCATACGTCGATCGCGTCGAGCCACCCCAGTACGATCGGGGAGAACGCCTGGAAGATTCCGACAGCGACCCCCGAGAGAATCACCGCGGGCGTGAACGCGCGCTTCTCAACCATTCGATCACTCCTACTTCGTTCATCCACTGCTACAAGAACACGCAACTTCCAGCTTCCGGACGATGATCCGATGTCGTCATCTTACGACCTCGAAGTGCCCCATCATTCCGGCTTCGTGGTGCTCGAGGATGTGGCAGTGATACATCCAGCTTCCCGGTCGATCTTCAGGCATCCACGCGATGCGCACCGTGCTGCGCGGCGGGAGGTTGACGACGTCTTCCCAGGAACGGAACGCAGGCGCTTTTCCGTTGATGGAGAGCACCTGGAAGAAGAACCCGTGCAGATGGAATGGATGATCCATGAGCGACACGTTCACGACATCCCAGACCTGCAGCTCGCCGACCTTCACCGGCTGATCGGTGTGATGCATCTCACCGTTGACCAGGAAGTCGAGGCCGCGACGCAGGCTCGGTCCGACTTTGAAGGTCACCGTCCGGTTCGGCTTCGCATCCGAATCGATGAGTGGCTCGATTGTCCGCAGCCGCGCGGGAATCGCGGCACGGGATGGCTTCGCCGGTCCGACTACGAGGTTGCCGAACGACTCCTTCCCGCGCCTCTTGAAAGTGCTCCGCATGTAGCGCAGCGAATCGATCGACAGCGTCCGGCCTTCTTCGAACGGCCCGACGAGAATCTCGACCCGATCCGCCGCCGGCAGGAGAACCTCGGTGACGTCGATCGGAGCTTCGATGAGACCACCATCCGTTCCGATGATGCGGAAGGTCGCGCCGCCGAGCGAGAACCGGATGTAGCGTGCACTGGATGCATTGACGATCCGCCAGCGCTCGATCTGACCAGCGGCGATGGTCAGCTGTGGCTCAGCCTTTCCGTTGATGAGACGGATGTCGCCTTCGCGACCATCGTGGCGCTCACGGAAGCCTCCGAACTTGGCGAGCCGGCCCTGCTTGTCGGCGTTGACGTCGTCGAAGACGAGAGTCTGCTCGCGATCGACTACCGGCTCGTCGGCGCCGCGTACGATGAGCGCACCATACAGTCCCTTCTCGAGCTGTTCGGTTTCATTCGCGTGCGGGTGATACCAGAATGTCCCGGCATCCGGCGGCGTGAAGCGATAGGTGAACGTTTCTCCCGGTTCGACAGGTTTCTGCGTCGAATCCGTTCCGTCCATCGCTGCCGGAATCCGCAGTCCGTGCCAGTGGATCAGCGTGGGCTCGGACAGCCGGTTGGTGAGCTCGATCTCGACCGGCACGCCCTGCGTCAACTCGATCATCGGTCCCGGGACCTGGCCGTTGTACCCGTACCCTGCGATGGTGACCCCGGGAGCGACTTCCCAGTTCGTTTCACGAGCTTCGAGTGCAATGCGGACCGTACGAGGATCGTTCGAGGGCTGTTCCGCTGCCATGCCGGCGTTGGCTGGAGCAATCGGATGATGTCCGTGATGACCGTGAGCTTTCATGTTCGTTCTCCTGTTCTTGCGGTTGTTTCATCACTGCAAACGCAGCGGGTAGCGAGTCCTTACAGGGACGGGCGAGCTGGTGCTCGCAGAAACTCGGGCGGCGCATCGATGCCGCCGCTCAGAGCAGGCCCTTCGCGTCCGTCAGCGCGACCTGAACCGTCTGAAGCTTTCGCGGACGCAGTGACTCGGTCGGCTGAAGCACGACCGTGTAGAGTCCCAACGAGGACGTGCGAGCACGGTCGCACGAGCAGGACCGGCCCAGTACGGATTGCCAGACGTGGAGTTGCGGCTGTGCCGGGTTTACAAGTGTCATCTCTGCGCCGGAGGCGCGACAGAAGGTAGCCGGTGGCAAGCGCGGAGCGCGCAGCCACCGGACCAGGGTCGCCCCATTTTCGGCCCCGGAGGGGCCGCAGAAGGCGTCTGGCGCCCTTCGGGGCGCAATCTTCGCGATCCTACCCGGTGGCTGCGCCGCTTCGCGGCTTGCCACCGGCTACCTTCTTCTGTCCCTCCGGGACATGCGCTCTGCCTACGCGCCGGTGACGAAGAGATGCCCGAGCGTGCCCCGCCATTTGGAGTGCGGAGGCATCGGAGGTGTCTCAAAAGCCCGTCCGCGTGACGAGAGCGCGCCATTTGCGCGCGAAGCCGCGCTTTCCAATTGTGGCCCCGGGCTTTGCCCGGGTTCGAGAGGCCATACGCCGGTGCGGCCGCGAAGGCGGCCGCTCCAAACACGCATTGGAGCGACCGCCTTCGCGGCCCGCATTCCTTTTCCGATCCGCTTCCCCGGGCAGCGCCCGGGGCCACAATTGGAAAGCGCGCCTTCGCGCGCAAATGCAGCGCTGTCGGGTTTTGAGACCGCCTCCATCGCCTCCGCTTCCCTATTCGGTCGCCTCAACGCGCGAACGTGCGAATTCGAAAGCGGAGGCGATGCCTCCGCACTCCAAACGATGCCCCCCCTATTGCCTCGGCTCGAACAGCTCGATCGGGTTGCCGTCCGGGTCTTCGATCTGAATCTGGCGTCCGCCGGGTCCGGTTTCCATGTCGTTGCGGAAGCGCACGCCGGCTTTTTTCAGGTCCTCGATGCGCGCGGGGAGGTCTTCGACGCGCAGCACGATGCGGTTGAACCCGCCGGGCGTCTGCTTCACCCCGCCCGGGAGCGGCCGCGCGCCCGAGCTGCCGTCGCCGCTGAGCAGCAGTGAGAGTCCGCCGCTCGATACTTTCGCGAACGCGTCGTCCTGTCGCTGGTCGAGCGTGCTCGTCGTGCGCGCGGACACGTGGAGCGAGACGCTGGTCAAGTAGCGGCGGCGCGTGGGACTCGTTCGACAACGCTGAACGATCGTCAGGTGCGATAGCGCGCAACGAGCTTCGCGGCGTCGAATCCGCGCAGTTCGAGATGCGCGGATCGCGGCGCTTCGAAGGTCACGCGTCCGTTCTCGACGTCGAGTGAATGCGTTGGTCTATCGTCAACGTAGACGTCGACGCGCGTCATCCCGGCGACTTCGGCGAAGTAGCGGACGCGCGTCGGCGACTTCTCCTGCGCCGTGAGCTTCAGCGATCGCACCGGCCAGTTGGTGAGTTCGGTGACCGCACGCGCGATGAGATCCTTGTTGTCGTTCAGCACGTCGTTGCGCGTGAGGAAATGCCGCTCGTGCGGAATCACGCCGAGATCTTCGAGCGGCGCGCCGGCGTGCTTGCCGACGCGGATCGTGCGCCGGATCGAGACGCGCATGCCTGCTCCATTCGGCAGGTCCTGATAAACCGAACCGGGAAGAACGTGTGTGATGAAATTGCGATGCTCCCACACGTTCGCGCCGCCGGCGCCGGTGTTGCCGTCGGTGCCGAGGACGATGCCGATCTCGTGATCCTGAAATCCCGCAGCGAAGATGTCCGTCGTGCTGTAGCAGAGCGCGTCCGTGATGAGCACGACCGGGCCAAAATACTTCTGTCCGATGGCATTGCATGCTTCCGGATCGGAGACCGGGAATCCCGCGGAAAACACGGCGCCGGTCTGCAGCGCCTGCGCCATCGAGTCCTGCCACGACGACAGGTCCGCCCATTGCGACAGAGGACCGTTACGCCTGCAGATCTGGAGGTTGAGCGGCGTGTTGAGAAACTGCAGCGGCTCCGGCTCGATGGCGCGCGGCGTCAGCGTCTGCAGGATCAACTCGCCGTTCATGATGAAGCCCCCGCCGTTGCCGCGCACGTCGATGATGAGGCCGCGCGGCGGAAGCGCCTCGATGAGACGAATGAATTCAGGGACGAAGCGCTCCGGCGAGAAGTGAAACGTCCAGATGCGAAGGTAGCCGAATGTCCCCGCCGGCGTGGTGACAACCTTAGGCGTGAAGACGTCGGGGAATCGCGACCGCAGCGTCGCGGGCTCTTCTGCTTCGGCACTTGCGCGCCGCGGCTCGAGCACGTGCGGCGCGAAGAGGGCGGCGCGCATGCGACGGACGATCTCATTCTCCAGATCGTTGCCTAGGGAGGCGGCGGCACGGCGTGCACCTTCATCGTCCGGATCGACTGCGTTCGGAATCGACGGACTGACCTGCCAGTCGAATCGAATCTCCGCGTGCGCGCCGTCGAGCGTTTCGTATCCGACGATCACCCATTCCTCATCCGGCGGGGGCACGACCGCGAGCGCGCGAATGGTCAGCGTCTCCACGCCGCGCGCATGGCGCGCCTCGCGATTGCTGCCGGCATAACGCTGCCCGTTCTGCAGGACAGCGCGCTCGATGGGCATGCCGTTCCAGTACCGGACTTCCACGCCGGCCACGAACGTCGCATGCGCGAATCCCTCCGCCACGTGCGACACCAGATATCTGCGTTGCCCGTTCTCGAAGTAATCCTCGACGAGGAACGGCAGAAATGCGGTCATCGCGTTGTACGGCACGGGCAGCATGTAGAGCGTGTGCAGGTCGTGGAGCGACGTGAAGACGTCGGTCAGCTCGCGATGAAACTCGGCCTCCACCGGCTGCTCTTCATCCGGCGCGGACTCGAGCGTCTGCAGCAGCAGCTTCAGTCGCTGCACGGGATCGATCGAATGCATGGCCCGCTTGAGCGGCAGGTGCGCGTAGTTTTCGCCGACGAGGATCAACGCCTGGCGGACGATTTGCTGCCGCTCCTCGCGCGAGAGCGGGGTCGTCTGCGCGGCGAACGTGGCGAGACTGGTCGCGGCTCCGAGGGGATCGGCAGCCGCGGCCAGCTCGCTCTTCCGGAAAGCAACGCGTTGCATCGATGCCTCACGCGGAAAGCTGCACGTCCTGCACGTCTTCGCTTTCCGGCCAGTCGTCGTCGCCGAACGACGACGCGCCGGACGCATCACTGAATCCGGCACCGCCAGCGGCGCGCGGATAGATGCGCGTGGCGAACGCGGAGTCGGTGCTGTTGATGTCCTTTCCGCCGCGGATCGGACGGCCATCGGTCGTGATCGAGCCGGGCAGTTGATAGCACATGATCGAATCCTGATCGGGCGGGGTGCCCATGATCGTGCGGTCGTCGAGCGCAGTCAGGACCTGCTGGTCGACCGTCGTGCGATCCCAGTTGTAGCGGCGCAGGAAGTAGTCGTACGCCTTGGCGGGATCGATGCGCGCGACGAGCTGACGGCGCATGTGCTCGTGCTGAAAGCCGAGCGAGTGGCCGGCTTCGTGACGCACGACGCGGCGGTATTCGCTCTCCGGGGTGTTCATTGTGAATGCTTCGAGATTCATCGTCGGGCGTCCCCGCGGAATCAGCAGGATGTCGGTGCCGAGATAGGACCAGTAGCCGCCGCCGCGGCGGGAGATGCGGACCTGACCGTCGCGCGCCGTCTCTACGAAGCGCACGCCGATCGTCCATGCATTGAGATGCTGCACGATGCGGCGGCGCAGGTCGCTCGGCGTGGTCTCGACGAAGCTCACCGTGAGCTGTCGCGGAGACGGCCCCCAGTATTTCGCGGTCGCAACCGCGATCGCGAGCGGCGACGGCAGCACGCCTTCCGACACAGCCGCGCTGGGGCCGATGACCGGCTCATTCACAGGATTGATCATCGCGGCCACCGCGGCCGCTTTGAACAACAGGCGCGACGGAAGTTGTTTGATCGCGCAGCTCGGCTCTTCGCCCTGCTCGGTCCCGCGAGCGTCTCCCTCGTTACCTGCGTCTTCGTCCCCTCCGCGCGAATACGACGCATGCGGTTCGGCCGCACCGACGATTGCAGAGACACCGGACACGCGCTTGGCCATGATCGTTCCTCCTTCGTTCCCTGTGAGAGGGACGCGCCGCGCGTTTTCACGTAACGATCGCGATTCCTCGTGGACGCCGTTCCTCACCCTCTCCGCACTCGACGACGGGGCGGCCGACCGCAACAGCGGCCACGGCACGCACGTGGCGGGACTGGCGGTCGGCGACGGCGCGAGTTGTAGAACTGGCACTGCCCACCCGGCCCGAGCTGCTGCTGCACCTGGGCGATGATCTCGTCGACCCATCCCGACATGGCATCGCTCCAGGCCTGGAGCTGCCCGGGAATGCTGTCGAAATCGGTCATGTACGCAGGGGGATCGTAACGGCCGCTGCTGGCGGGCATGCGCGTCTCCTTGATCCGAAATGGCGGACTCGGATGAGGAGAGGCCGGCGGAGGGGATTTCCCTACTCGCCCCCCTATTGCCTCGGCTCGAACAGCTCGATCGGGTTGCCGTCCGGGTCCTCGATCTGAATCTGGCGTCCGCCGGGTCCGGTTTCCATCTCGTTGCGGAAGCGCACGCCCGCTTTCTTCAGCTCCTCGATGCGCGCGGGGAGGTCTTCGACGCGCAGCACGACGCGGTTGAATCCGCCGGGCGTCTGCTTCACCCCGCCCGGGAGCGGCCGCGCGCCCGAGCTGCCGTCGCCGCTGAGGAGCAGCGAGAGTCCGGCGCTCGATACTTTCGCGAACGCGTCGTCCTGTCGCTGGTCGAGCGTGAAGCCGAGCGTCGCCGTGTAGAACGCGACGGACCGTTCCAGGTCCGTCACCTGATACCGCACACCCCAGAACTGAGCCGTCATCGCCATGATCACCGTCGCTTTCATGCGCGCAATGTGCGGCCGGCGCGCGCCGCGGCGCTTGAAGAAAATTGAAGCTCAGAGCGGCACGTGATTGTTCATGCAGTCGACGGACATGCGCCGCGCGTACTCGGCGGGGGTCATCGACGCGAACTCGCGGAAGTCGCGGATCAGATGCGCCTGATCGGCGTACCGCGCCGCGAACGCGATCTCGCCCCAGTCGCCGCCCGTCAGCTGGCGCGCGTGCTGGAATCGCAGCACGCGGCAGAACAGCTTCGGCGTAAGACCCACGGCGTCGCGAAACACGTCGATGAAGCGCCGCTGGCTCAACCCCGTCGCGCGTGCGACCTCCCGGATCGATGCGCCGCCGCGCAAGCGGCGGAACGCGGCGAGCCCTTCGAGCGCCGCGGCGTGCGGCGTTCGCCCCAGCCGGGCGAGCAACGCGGTCTCCAGGATCCCGAACCGCTCCGGGACCGTGGCCGCGTCACAAAGACGCTCGCGCAGCTCGCGCCCGATCGGCCCCCACAGGAACGACAGGTCCGCGTGTGCGTCCGTCAGCTCCCGTGCAGGAACGCCGAGGAAGGGGAAGGCGCCGCCCGGGCGGAAGTGCACGCCGAGCATCGCCGCGTGCTGCGTCGCGTCGATGACGAACGACCGCGCATAGGTCCCGGAGAACGCTGCGCCCGAAAAGCGCCGGTCGTCGATCCGCACGGCGTCCTCGGCGAGGTTGAGCACCAGCTCGATCGTGCCGCTCGGGAGAATCCGCTCGCTGCGCGCGACCTGCGCGTCCGTGCACAGCCAGAAGCGCTCGACGAACGCGCTCAGCGGCGCCCGCGGAACGTACGTCCGGAACATCGGGCAATCATACGTTCACCATGTGCGGGCCCGGCGGATCGCACCTGGGGCCGGCGGCGTGGGCGGACTCGGCGATCCTACGAAAGATGGCGCAACTTGTCCGGATTGCGCACGACGTAGAGCGCACGGATCACGCCCTCCTCGATCTCGAACGCCGCGGTCTGCATCGCCCCCTCGGGGGCGCTCACGATGACGCCGGGCAGGCCGTTGATGGTCGCGAAGCGCAGGGTGAAGTCGTCGCGCCACCAGGCGTCCGTGCGCTTGCGCGTGGCGTCGGTCAGGAACTGCGCCGCACGCTCGGCCCCCTGGATCACCTCCCGCGCCGCCCGCACCTTGCCGCCGCCGTCGGTCACGATGCGCACGTCGCTCGCGAGCAGCCGCGTCAGCGCATGGAGGTCGCCGGACTGCGTCGCGGCCACGAATGCGGACAGGAGCCGCGCGTGCTGCGGGTCGATCTCGCCCGGACGCGCCGGGGGCGGGGCCGTGCCCCGCGGCCGGACGGCACGGACGTGCGCGCGGGCGCGGGAGGCGAGCTGGCGACAGGCGGCCTCGCTCCGCTCCAGCGCGCTCGCGACTTCCGCGAACGAGAAATCGAACACGTCGTGCAGCAGGAAGGCCGCCCGTTCCAGCGGCGACAGCCGGTCGAGCGTCAGCAGCAGCGCGACGGACAGGTCCTCGGCCAGCTCGGTCCGGCTGTCCGGCGCGAGGGCGGTCGTGTCGACGACCGGCTCCGGCAGCCACGGGCCGACGTACTCCTCGCGCCGTGCGCGGGCCGAGGTCAGCATGCTCAGGCAGATGCGCGCGGTCGTGGTCATGAGAAACGCCCTCGGGTCCAGCACGTCGCCGCGGTTGGCGCCATGCCAGCGCAGATAGGCCTCCTGCACCGCATCCTCCGCGTCCGCCATGGAGCCGAGCATGCGGTAAGCGAGACCGAGCAGCCGCCGGCGGTACGGCTCGAAACTCCCGGCCGGGTCGGACGCGGCGCCCGCGGAGCTCACGCCGGCCTGCCTCCGCGGCGCGAGCGGGCCAGAGCGAGCCCGCCGAGGGTCACGCCGATCAGACCCACCGCCATCGCCACCACTCCCCCGCCCAGTCCATTGCCCGTGCCGAGGCCCCCGTTGGCAGTGGCCACCACCAGCCCGCCGAGGATCAGGCCGATCGGCCCCAGCACCAGCGCCGCGATCGCGCCGCGGCGGCGATCGCCGGCACGGGCCAGTGCCCGTCCGCCGATGAACGCGCCCGCCAGCGCGGCCACCCCGGCCACGAGGGACGCGGTCCGGCCGGAGGTGAGGGTGGTCCCGCCGACCGCGCGCGGTTCGGCTGCGGCGTGTGCGGTAAGCGCGAGGGCCGCGAGCGCGACGGCGGCAAGCAGGATGGGCATCTGGTTCCATCGGATCATGTCGGTTTGCCTTTCTTCGACGTGAGACCCGACAGGCGTGCGGAGTGTGACATGACCCATGATGTCGCAACGTGACACGTCTTGCCACGAGACGAGCATATTGCACAGCCTGCCTTCCCGAACTACACTCACGCCATACTTCCCGCCCTTCGCACTTCTACCCCTACCCCATTCGCAAAAAACCGCTGGTGAAACGCACCGAGAAGAGGCCCGGATGGATCTGCGCAGTCTGGATCAGGCCCTGGTCGTTACCAACAAGACGTTCGTCCTCACCGAGGGGCTCGTCCCCGGGCTTCCGGTGCGCGACCTGCTGATCACCTACAACCGCGGCCAGCCGATGGTGGTCACGGATGCGCGCAAGCACGCCACACGCGAGGCCGTGAAGCTCCAGGGGCGCATCGCTTTTCTGAACGTCCCGGCGGCGGACGTCGACGCGACCTTCCGGGTCGACGCGGCCGGCAAGCCGCAGATGTTCTTCCGCATCCAGCTCATCGGGCAGTCGCGCGTGCCGGATGCGTGGAAGTTCAGCACGAGCTTCCCCAGCCTGCCGGCGTTCCAGCTCGATCCCACCGGGACGCCTCTCGACGAAATGCAGCTTTCGCGGGCGGCCTTCACGCTCGCCACCGCGGCGGGCACCGATGAGACGAACGGCGCGCCGCTCGTCCCCGGATTGAACTTCAGCGCGCGCCTGCGGCCATCCGGCCTCCTCGCGCTGTTCGACTCCCTCCTCGGCGGCAACAACGAGGTGCTCCTCCACGGCACGATCCTCTTGCCCGGCCCCACGAGCGTGACGGCGCCGCTGCCGAAGTTCCGCCATCCGTGGCAGACGGCGTGGCCGGTCCCCGGGATCCAGTTGCGTGCGAGTCTGGAGATCGACGCGACGATCGGCAGGCTCCGCCTGCACGAGACCAGCCTGCGGGTCTACTGCCCTCCTTCGAAGGAGTGGATGAAGGAGAACCCGACCTACCGCCCGACGACGGCGATCACCGGCGCGCTCGAGATCCCCAGCGCCGGCATTCGCGCCGACGCCAGCGCGATCGTCACCCGCGGCGGGACCGACGTCCTGCTCGACGCGCTGTTCGACGGCGTGCGGCTCGATCGCCTCGAGGCGCTCGCGGACCTGGCCAACGGGTCCGACCTGTTCCAGCAGCTCCCGGACGAGGTGAAGAGCGCCGGCGCGGCCCTGGGCGGCATCGAGCTGCAGTCGATCGCGGTGGCGCTCTCCGGCGCTTTCTCGGGTGCCGGGGTGCAGATGGTGTACGTGCAGGTGGGCATGCCCGCGGTTCGGTGGAGGGTGATCCCGGACGCGCTGGAACTGAGCGCGCCGCAGGCGCTCTTCCTCGTGACCCAGCCGTTCAGCGCGGGCCGCAAGGTGGGCGTGATCCTCAGCGGCACGATGGACATCGGCGGCGCGCTGTTCGACGTGTCGACGGAGGCGCCGGGCTTCCTCACCCACATCACGATGCTCAACGACGTGCAGTTGCCGCTCGCGCGGCTCTTCCGGACCCACCTGCCGGAGCTGCCCGCGCCGCCGGACCTTTCGATCAACGACATGCAGGTGATCGCCCAGCCGGGACGGGAGTACTCGTTCACCGCGCGCATGGCCGACGAGCCGGGCTGGCAGCTCGACTTCGGCGGGACCACGTTCACGATCGAGAACGTCGAGGTGCAGATCACGAAGAAGAGCGGCAGAGGGGCGGAGGGAGTGTTCGCCGGCACGCTCGAATTCGACGACGCCCTCGTCCTCGACGTCCGGTACGAGACGCCCGGAGACTTTTTCGTGCGCGCGGACCTGCCGGCGTTCCGGCTCTCGCAGCTCATCGCGAAGTTCGATCAGATCGGCATTCCGGTCCCGTCCGGATTCGACTTCGCGCTGACGCAGTCGTACGTCCTCATCGGCCGGGAGGAGGGCTCGCTGACGTTCCAGATCGCGACGATCGTGCCGAACGTCGGCCTGCTCGCGTTCACGGCGCAGCGGGAGCAGGGCTGGGGCGTTGCCGCGCTGTTCGACGTCACGGACGGAACGTTCTCGGACATTCCGGGGCTCGGTCCGCTCTCGGCGTTCGAGGACTTCGTCGGGCTCGAGCGCTTCCTGGTGCTGTACTCGACGCTCAACGATCCGGAGTTCGCGGAGGTGTCGGCGTTCGCCGCGCCGCCGCTGCAGGGGCGCGCCGTGCGCCGGCCGCCGAAGATCGACACCTCGATGCGCGGCTTCAGCGTGTTCGCGCAGCTCTCGACCGCGAAGAGCGACGGCTTCCGCACGCTCGCCAGCATCCTCGGCGTCCCCATCGACGCCACCGTCACCGTCGCCATCACCGTCAGCACGCCCAACCCCACCCGCAACTCGCGGCTGTTCCTCACCGTGGACGGCAGGGACATCGCCGGCATCCGCATCGACGGCAGCCTGGGCATCCTCCTGCAGAGCCCGAGCGTCGGCGTCTTCTTCACCGGCCGGGCGCGCGCGTCGATCCAGGGGCAGGACGTCCTGTTCCATCTCACGGCGTACGTGCTGCCGAACGGCGTGCTGATCGCGGGCTCGATGCAGGGAACGATCCGCTTCGGCCCCATCCAGCTGAGCAACCTCGCCCTGATCATCGGCAGCAGTTTCGAAGCCATCCCCAGCTTCGGCGTCGCCGCGACGATCGACGTCGCCGACTTCGAGAGCTCGGTGGCCGTGTTCTTCGACTCCGTCGAGCCGTCGAGGAGCCTGCTGGCCGGCGCGATCGACGGCGCGTCGCTGCTCGACGTCGCCGAGATCCTCGCGGGACAGGGAAACGTCCCAGATGGGTTGAGCGACGTGCTGGACTCGATCGCGCTGCGCGGTCTGAAGGCCTTCACCATCCCGGCCGAAACGGCCCGGGCGCTGGACGAGCGCGACCTGCCGGCCATCGCCGCGGCGTTCCGGCCGCATGGCGTGAACCTGCCGGCGACGAGCGACCGCATCCTGCTCGTCGTCAACACCGCCGGGTCGGTGTGGCACATCACCGACATGACCACGATGAACCATTACCGCCTCGACCGGAAAGCGAACGGCATCGAGGTCACGCTCCAGGCGCAGTTCTATGCGGCGCCGCAGAACACCTTCATCGGCGCCCTCGAGTTCCCGCAGGGCTTCCACGTCTTCGCCGAGATCCAGTTCCTGCTCCTGCGCTCGGAGATCCGCGTGGCGATCGATCCGAACCGCGGCATCGCCGCGGCCGTCATCGTCGATCCGATCGTGATCGTCGACCGCAACTTCTTCTCGCTCGACGGCACGCACGGGACCGCGGGACCGCTCTTCTCCGTCGCCACGTACTCCCAGCCCAATCCCGATCCGCGGCTGTCCGGCCCGCATGTGCTGGTCGCGGCCAGGATGACCCTGCTGAGCCTCATCGAACAGTCGACGTACATCGCCGTCGACGCGAGCGGCTTCACCGCCGAGATGACCCGGCAGGTCACGCCCGGGCTGCATGCGGTGCTCCAGGCGCGCGTGCGCGACTTCGACGACGTCTCGATCTCGGGCAAGCTCACCGTCGGGATCGACGAGAGCATCGATCTCGGCCCCCTCGGCAGCATCCCGATCGACGTCGAGCTGCGCGCCGGATTGAGCGTGTGGCTCGAAAACGGACACCCGAAGGCCTCGCTCGACGGCCGCTTCGAATTCGCGGGAGTCGGGTTCTCGATCCCGAGCTTCGAGATCCCGTACGCGGACGACATCCTCGAGCACATCACGGACTACTTCCGCGATCACATCCTGAACGCCCTGCTCGACTATCTCGGTCCGGACGAGTGGATCGGCTGGATCAAGGACGGGATCATCGTCGGGATCGTCGGCCTGGAGGCGATCGGCCGGGTCCTGTTCACCGTGTTCAAGCTCTCGGCGGGCAACGCAGCGCGTTTCCTCCGCGCGGCCGGAGGGACCGTGGCCGCGGTCGCGGGCGTGTTGAAGGCCGTGGCCTCGCTCGATCCGGAAGGCATCGCCGCCGCGCTGGTCGAAGTCGGCGAGAGCATGCTCGACATCGCCGATGCGCTGCGCCAGAACTTCGAGCTGATGCCCGAGCAGATCGCCGAGATCCTCGACTCCGTCGGCGCGGGCGTCGAGGACATCGTGGCGGCCCTTGGCGACCTGGACGCCTCGCGCATCGCCGGGATCCTGAAGAACCTGCAATACGCGCCCGCCGACATCGCGCGCGCGTTCCTTAACGTCCTGCACCTGAGCGGTCAGCTCACGGCCGCGGCGTTGAAGGCCGCGGGCTATGGCGCGGACGTGCTGGGCCCGGTGCTCAAAGACGTGTTCGGGATGGGGGCCGAGGCGGTGGCGAGCGCGCTGAATGCGCTCGGGCTCCCGGGCGACGAGATCGCCGGCGTCCTGAAGAACGCGTTCGGCTGGTCGGTCGATCAGGCGACGCGATATTTCAAGGACGTGCTGGGCTACGGCGCGGACGCGATCGAGAGCGCCCTCGGCGCCGCCGGGTACGCCGCCGATGCAGTCAGCGACGCGCTCGGCGACGCGTTCGACTGGGCCGAGGACAACCTGAATCCGAGCGAGTGGTAGGAGATCGTTCCGATGGCCAATCCCGAAACAGAATCCGGCTTTCCCTTCGACGGCGACCGCGACGAGATGGAAGCGTGGATCGCGCGGCGCGCGGAGGCGGATCCCGCATTCCGCGAGGCGCTGCTCGCCGATTCGCGAACGGCGATCGCGGAAGCCCTCGGCAAGACGCCGCCCGCGAGCGTCACCATCACCATCGTCCCCGAGGGGCCGGACGAGTTGATCGTCGTGCAGCGATTCCGCGGCGCCCTCGGCCTCAAGAAGCCGAAGCCGAGCAAGGACAAATACGTGAAGTTCACCCGGGCGCTGGCGAAACTGCAGGTGTTCGACCGCGAGTTTCGCGATGATCTCGAGACCCGCAAGGGCCACGGCGCGTTCTCAAAGAAGCTCGGCCTCACCGTCGACCCTTCCGTCACCATCCGCCGGCTGCGCGAGACGAAGGACCAGGTGTACGTGGTGTTGAGGAACCCGGCGCACTTCGGCGCCTGGGAACCGCCCGCGGATCCGCCGGACGAGGAGCCGCCCGCATGAGCGCGCGCTGCGACGTGAGCGCCGGCGCGGCCCTCCGCGATCTCGCCGCCAGCGTCCCGAAGAGTCTCGTTCCGCCGGACCAGTTGTCGGAGCTGCAACTGCTGGCTGACCGTCTGCCGATGACGACCGGCGCGGGGCTGGAGTGTCCGCTACAACCCGGTGCGGCGACAGGTTGGTGCGTTCGCTTCCGCACGGATGATGAGCGCGCCTCACTCGCCGGTCTCGATGGCCTGAACGAGCCGTGGCCGCGGATCCGCGCGCTCGGCGGGCGATGGCTCCGCGAGGCGGCGGCGTGGCCGGTGCGCAATGTCTGGCTCGAGTTCGATTCGGCGCGGCACTCGTCCCCTTCCGTGTTCTTCGATACCGGCGGCCCGGCGCGCGCCGCGTCGGCAGATCCGTGGTTCTGGCTGGACGTCGCTGGGCTGCTGCAAGGGCAGTCCGTGCGTCGCGAAGTCGTCGATCGCGTACTGGCCTGTCTCGACGCCCTCCCCTCCACCGGATTCCTCGGCTACGCCGGCGTGATGCTCGGACGTGCCGATGCCGCCCTGCGGCTTACCTTCGACGGTCTCGGCGCCGCGGATGCCGTCCCGTTGCTCGAGCGCTTCGGCCGGCGCGAATCCGCCCTGGCGGCAGCCGTCGCCTCGGTCGGCCACCTCGACCCGCGCGTCGTGCTCCATCTCGACGTCGACGCCGGGATCGGCACCACCCTCGGCGCCGAGATCTTCGCGCGCGACTGGCGTCCGATGCTCGAGCCGCTGCTTGCGCACCTCGGCAAGTCCGAATTCGTGGAGCCGCTGCTGGGATGGACGGGCGTGAGTCCGGCGATCTCGCTCGGGCCCCGCAATCACCTGCTGCGGCGCCTCAATCACATCAAGGTCGTGGAGAAGAAAGACACGCCATTGGCGGCCAAGGCCTATCTGTATTACGGACTGTGGCAAACCGGCGGTAACGGAGGACGGTCATGAAGACGTGGAAGATCCTGTTCTGGAACCTGCGGCGCCTCGGCCTCGGCACGGATGACGAGCGCAAGGCGGCGATCCAGACGGTCATCAAGAATACCGGCGCGCACTACTCGTTCTTCTGCGAGCTCACCTCGGCCGCCGCCTACCCGACGCCGTTCCTCAGCAAAGGGCTGAATCCCCATCAGCTCTGCTACGGATGCGTCGACGACAAAGCGGCGAGCGTCGACCTCAAACAGGGCCAACCCCTGGCCACGCCCGAGTTCGAAGCGGCGAATTTCAAAGGCGGGACGAACTTCGCCAAGCTGGCCAACCGCGGCCTGGGCATGCTGCCCCTCGGAGGCGGCGCGACGATCTACATCATCCACGCACCCGCCGCGAACAGCGCCGCCCGGAAAGTGATGTCCTACCTCGCCTGCTGGGCCGACGCCCATCACGGGGCGCACAACCCGTATTACCTCATCCTCGGCGATTTCAACATCGAGCCCGAGGACCTCGAGATGACCCCGGCCGACATCGACATGACCGCCCACATCGTCTCCACCTCCGAGCCGACCTACATCGGCAGAAACGAAGACAAGTTCTACGACTACGTGCTCACGGACCGGCACACCAACCCCAACACCTTCTGCGACCGCCTCCGCAAATCCCCGCGCCTGCACGGATCGGATCACTATCCGATCTACGTGGAATGGACGGTGCCGTAGGAAGGGGGCTTCCTGTCATCCCGAGCGTCGAGCGAGGGACCTGGGTGGGTGGGGCACGAAGCTCGTGCCCATCGCCCCGCCGCTTCCGCCGCAATGGCGCTCTCGCCTGAAGTGAACGCCATTGCGGTTTCAGCCCCGCCCCCGCGAGGGCTTACCCTCCGCTGAGCTGCCACGGGAACTCGCCGGGCGACGACGAAGCCGTCGCCGGCTCCTCCACGGTCGCATTGTTCGGAATCCACTCGACGAAATACGAGGACGCGAGGACGACCACCATTAGCAGATACCGCATGACGATTCTCTCCTGCAGAGCAATGTAGGTCGCCCGGTAGCGGCAGGAGTCACTGCCACGCAAACGGTCGGTCACGAATGGCAGCACACCCCACCCCCGCTCCTGGTTTTACATTCGTTAAATTCGTTTGATGCGACGATACGCGGAGTCAGGTCCCCAACAATCTAACCAGCAAGCGAGGAACGTCATGCGTACTCCTGCCCGCATCGCGCTCGGACTCTTCGTGTCCGTTCTTTCTCTCATTGCGCCCGCCGCGTTCGGCGACGACGGCGTCACCGCGACGAAGTCGGTCGGCGGCTCGTTCATTCAAGGAACGAACGTGACCTACACGATCGTGATGACCAACGGCATGGCCGTCACGCAGAACGACAACCCCGGCGACGAGTTTCGAGACCCCATGCCCTCGGGGCTCCTGTTCGTCAGTGCCGGTGTCTCCAGCGGAACCGCCGTCTACCTGACCACCATCGACACCGTGGCCTGGAACGGCTCCATTCCCGCGGGCGGCAGCGTGACGCTCACCATCGTCGCCACGATCGACCCGGCCGTGACCGGGGCGATCTCGAACCAGGGACAGACGTTCTACGACGCGGACAGCAACGGCAGCAATGAGAGCAGCGCGGTGACGGACGACCCGTCGACCGGGACTGAGGCCGATGCGACGTCGTTCAGCATCCTGCAGTCGGGAATCGTGTCGGCAACGAAGTCCGTCAGCGGCACGTTCGTGCAGGGCACCGACGTCACGTACACCATCGTCATGACGAACGACATGACCATCACGCAGGGCGACAACGACGGCCATGAGTTTACCGACACCTTGCCGGACAACCTGACCCTCGTCAGCGCCAGCGCGACCAGCGGAGCGATTGCCAACTCCGGCAATACTGTCTTATGGGACGGCACGCTCGCCGCGGGTGAGAGCGTGACGATCACGATCGTCGCGACGATCAGCCCGATCGTCACCGGAGAAATGGCGAATCAGGGACACACGGTCTTCGATCGCGACGGCGACAACCAGAACGAGAGCAACCAGCCGACGGACGATCCGTCGACGGAGGCCGCATACGACCCGACGATCTTCCATGCCGTTCTGGGGAGTGTGTTCGACCTCAGTGCGTCGAGCTACGCCGTCAGCGAGTCGGCGGCTTCGCTCGACGTCACGGTGAACCGCACCGGCGGTTCTTCAGGCGTGGCCGCGGTGAGCTACACGATCGCGGCCGGAACGGCGCAGGGCGAAGACTTCGTGGGAGGCACTTTCGAACTGAGCTTCGCGGATGGAGAGACGTCGAAGACCTTCAACGTCACGATCGTCGACGACGCGCTCGACGAGCTCGATCAAACCATCGCCCTCTCGCTGAGCGATCCGAGCAACGGATCGATCCTCGGCGCGCAGAGCACCGCCACGATCGCGATTCAGGACGACGACGCGCCGCCCACGCTGAGCATCGACGACGTCACGCTGACCGAAGGCGACTCCGGCTCGCAGGTGGCGACGTTCACCATCACGAAGACCGGGGAGACGGAGCTCGACGTGACCGTCACCGCCGACCCGACCCTCGTCAGCGGCACGGCAACCTGCTGCGGCCCGAGCAACGACTGGGGTGGGCCGATTACGGGGATGACGTTCCTGCCGGGGACGACCACGCGGACCGCGCAGGTCACGGTCTTCGGCGATCTCGAATACGAAAACGACGAAACCGTCATCATGACGCTCACCGACGCCGTCAACGCGACCCTCGCGGACGACACGGGTGTGCTCACGATCCTCAACAACGACCCCGCGCCGGCCGACCTGTCGCTCACCAAGACCGGCACGCCGGACCCGATCAGCGCCGGATCGCTCCTGACCTACACGATCACCGTCACCAACAACGGGCCCGGCGATGCCGCGGACGTGACCCTCACCGACACGGTCCCGAGCGGCACGGTCTACATTACGAGCAGCGCGCCGGCCGGCTGGTCGTGCGCGACGCCGGGCATCGGCGCGACCGGCACACTCACCTGCACGAGCGCGTCCTTCGCCTCGGGCGCAAGCGCCGTCATCACCATGAGCGTCACCGTGAACGCGTCGCTGGCGACCGGCACGATCATCAGCAACACCGCCACCGTCGCGTCCAGCACGGCCGACCCGAACCCGGGCAACGACAGCCAGACGACCACCACGACGGTCCAGCCGGTCACCAGCTTCACCGCGACCAAGTCCGTCTCCGGCACATTCCTGGCCGGGAGCAGCGTCACGTACACGGTCGTACTGACGAACAACATGGGCCACACCCAGCAGAACAACTTCGGGAACGAGCTCGCCGACATCCTCCCGTCGGGCCTCGCGCTCACGGGTGCGTCGGCGACGAGCGGCACCGTCCTGACCATTCCGGCCGCGAACATCGTCACGTGGAACGGCACCATCCCGGACGGCGGCACCGTCACCATCACCATCACCGCCACGATCACCGCCACGAGCGGCACGATCTCGAGCCAGGGCAACGCCCTCATCGACACGGACGACACCGGCGACAACGAAACCAGCCTCGACACCGACGACCCGTCGACCGCCGCGGACGACGACGCGACGTCATTCAACGTCGTCCAGCCGGGCATCGTCACGTCCACGATGTCGGTGAACGGCACGTTCGTACAAGGCACGAACGTCACGTACACGGTGGTGATGACGAACGACATGACCGTCACGCAGCCGGACAACTTCGGCCACGAATGGACGGACATTCTGCCGTCTGGCCTCACGCTGGTCAGCGTGAGCGCAACGAGCGGGACCACCGGCTCCGTGGCCAACATCGCGTACTGGGACGGCTCGATCGCCTCGGGTGGAAGCGTGACACTCACCATCGTCGCCGCCATCAGCTCGACGGCGAGCGGAACGATCTCCAACCAGGGACAGACGATCTTCGACCGCAACGGCGACGGCCAGAACGAAAGCAGTCAAGTCACGGACGATCCGTCGACCGCCGCGTCGTACGACGCGACGAGCTTCACTGTCATCGCCAACCAGGCCGACCTCTCGCTGACGATGACCTACACGCCGGCCGTCCCCGGCCCGAGCGACAACATCACCTACACGCTGGTCGTCTCGAACGCCGGCCCGCTCACCGCGACGAACGTCGTCGTCAGCGACAACCGTCCCGACAGCGCAACGTTCCAATCGGTGAGCACGACCCAGGGCGGTTGCACCACCGCAGACCCGGTGGTCTGCAGCGTGGGAGCTCTCGCCAACGGCGCCTCGGCAACGATCACGCTCGTCGTGAAAGCGCCATCGAGCTACAACCCCCTGACCAACAGCGCCACAGCCACCTCCGACCTGCCTGACCCGACGCCCGCCAGCGCGTCGACGTCCATCACCTGCACGAAAACCAACGGCAAACCCTGCAAGCAATGACCTCGCGAATCTGCCGGCCCGGAGCGATCCGGGCCGATGTAGGGCGTGG
>DASUSN010000021.1:0-22987 GCA_036375075.1 Thermoanaerobaculia bacterium
TCCAGCCGGCATGACGAGGATGGGGACAGATCTGCCGAGGACACGGGCCGGCTGGAAGCCGGCGTAGCGGCCGGCTGGGAAGCCGGCGCTCCGCAGGAAGCGAGCGATCCGGAAGCCGGCGCTCCGCAAGGCGAATCGCTCCTCGAGCCGGAGGCCATCCGCGAGCACACCATCGATCAGATTGCGCCGGTGGCGAACCCCGAGCGGCCCGAGTCGCTGCTCTCCGACTGGGATCTGCACCTCTTCAACGAAGGCACGCACCACAAGCTCTGGGAGAAGCTCGGCAACCACGCCGTTCCCGGCGGCGTGATGTTCGGCGTCTGGGCGCCCAACGCGGACCGCGTGAGCGTCGTCGGCGACTTCAACGACTGGAACAACGACGCCAACCCGCTGCAGGCGCGCGGCGCGTCCGGCATCTGGGAAGGCTTCGTCCCCGGCCTCGAGCGCGGCGCGACGTACAAGTACCACATCGTCTCGCGCGTCAACGGCTACCGCGTGAACAAGGCCGATCCGATGGCCGTGCACCAGGAGACGCCGCCCGCGACCGCGTCGAAGGTGTGGGACCTCGAGTACGACTGGAACGACGCGGACTGGATGAGCAACCGCCGCGAGCGCAACTCCTACGAAGCGCCCATGACCATCTACGAGGTCCACCTCGGGTCGTGGCGCCGCGTCTCCGACGACGACGGCAACACGTGGCGCCCGATGAGCTACCGCGAGATCGCCCAGCCGCTCGCGGAGTACGTGAAGAAGATGAACTTCACGCACGTCGAGCTCATGCCCGTACAGGAGCATCCGTTCTACGGCTCCTGGGGCTACCAGGGCACCGGCTACTTCGCGCCGACGAGCCGCTACGGCACGCCGCAGGACTTCAAATACCTCGTCGACGTCCTGCACCAGAACGGCATCGCCGTGATCCTGGACTGGGTGCCGTCGCACTTCCCGACCGACGAGCACGGGCTCGGGTATTTCGACGGCACGCATCTGTACGAGCACTCCGACCCGCGGCGAGGCTTCCAGCCCGACTGGGGCTCGCTGGTCTTCAACTACGGCCGCAACGAGGTGCGCGCGTTCCTGCTGTCGAACGCGCTGTACTGGCTCGGCGAGTACCACATCGACGGGCTCCGCGTAGACGCCGTCGCGTCGATGCTCTATCTCGACTACTCCCGCAAAGCCGGCGAGTGGCTCCCGAACGAGCACGGCGGCCGCGAGAACATCGAGGCCATCTCCTTCCTGCGCCGGCTGAACGAGGACGTCTACAAGGTCCATCCCGACGTGCAGGTGATCGCCGAGGAGTCGACGGCGTGGCCGATGGTCTCGCGGCCGACCTACGTCGGCGGACTCGGGTTCGGCATGAAGTGGGACATGGGCTGGATGCACGACACGCTGCGGTACTTCTCCAAAGACCCCGTGCACCGCAAGTTCCACCACAACGACCTGACCTTCCGGATGATGTACGCGTTCACGGAGAACTTCGTGCTGCCGCTCTCGCACGACGAGGTCGTGCACGGCAAGGGCTCGCTGATCGGCAAGATGCCCGGCGACGAGTGGCGGCGCTTCGCCAATCTGCGCCTGCTCTTCGCGCACATGTACGCGAACCCGGGCAAGAAGCTGATCTTCATGGGCGGCGACATCGCCCAGTACCGCGAGTGGAACCACGACGCCAGCCTGGACTGGGAGCTGCTGCAGCACCCGCCGCACGCGGGGATCAACCGCTGGCTCGAGGACCTGAACAAGGCCTACCGCGACATCCCGGCCATGCACGAGCTGGACATGTCGCCGGAAGGGTTCGAGTGGATCGACTGCTGTGACACGGAGAGCAGCATCGTCAGCCTGATGCGGCGGTCGAAGTCGAATCCCGACCAGATCGTCGCGGTGGTGCTGAACTTCACGCCCATGCCGCGCTACAACTACCAGATCGGCGTGCCGCGCTCCGGCCACTGGGCCGAGGTGCTGAACAGCGACGCCGCGCTGTACGGCGGCAGCGGCCAGGGCAACCTCGGCGGAGTCGACGCCGTGCCCATCCCGCTGCACGGACGGAAGTGGTCCGTCACCCTCACGCTTCCGCCGCTGGGCGCGGTGTTCCTCGTGTCCCAGCCGCCGAGCGAGGAGGAGCGCGAGGCCACCACCCCCATCGAAATCGAGGAGACCGAGGAAGCCCTTGTCTGATACCCAGGGAACTGCCATTCCCGGCCGCGAGACCTTTCCTCCGGCCGGGCCCCAACTCTACCCAACGCCCGCGCGCCTGCCCCTCGGCGCACGCCTGCTGGACGGCAACCGCTGCGAGTTCCGCGTCTGGGCGCCGCAGCGGGACAGCGTCGAGCTGCACATCGTCGCGCCGCGCGAGCGCCGCGTGCCGATGGCGAAGAGCGGGAACGGCTATCACGAGGTGGTCGTCGACGACTGCCGCGAGGGGACGCGCTATCTGTACGTCCTCGGCGAAAACGAACGCCCCGATCCCGCCTCGCGGCATCAGCCGGACGGCGTGCATCAGGCGTCGGAGGTGATCGGGAGCGACTTCGAGTGGCACGACGACGGATGGTCGGGCGTCGCGCTCGAAGACTACGTCGTGTACGAGCTGCACGTCGGCACGTTCACCTCGGAGGGCACGTTCGACGCGGTGATCCCGCGGCTGGACAAGCTGAAGGAGCTCGGTATCACGGTCGTCGAGCTGCTGCCGGTCGCGCAGTTCCCCGGCGGGCGGAACTGGGGCTACGACGGCGTGTACGTCGGCGCGGTGCAGGCGTCGTACGGCGGCCCGCGCGCGCTGAAGCGGCTGGTGGACGCGTGCCATCAGCGCGGACTCGCGGTCGTCCTGGACGTGGTCTACAACCACCTCGGGCCCGAGGGCAATTACCTGGGCGAGTTCGGACCGTATTTCACGGACCGCTACAAGACGCCGTGGGGTCTGGCGCTGAATTTCGACGGGCCGCACAGCGACGACGTGCGGTGGTACTTCATCCACAACGCGCTGCAGTGGATCGACGAGTTTCACTTCGACGGACTGCGCGTCGACGCGGTGCATGCGATCGTGGACCACTCCGCGGAGCCGTTCCTGCAGGATCTGAACGTGGCCGTGCACGCGCGGGCGAAGGAGCTCGGGCGCCGCGTGATCTCGATCGCGGAGAGCGATCTCAACGACCCGCGCGTGATTACGCCCGTGGAGGATTTCGGTCTCGACTTCGACTCGCAATGGGCCGACGACTATCACCACTCGCTGCACGTGCTGCTCACGGGCGAGCAGGACGGCTATTACGCGGGATTTCCGCGGAAGGTCTCCAACCTCGCGCGCGTGCTCGAGACCGGCTACCTGTACGTCGGCCAGCATTCGCCGTACCGCGGGCGCAAGTACGGGCTGAAGCCGAAGTCGAAGGACGGCGCGCAGTTCGTGGTGTCGATGCAGAACCACGATCAGGTGGGCAACCGCATGCTCGGCGAGCGGCTGACCGACATCGTGTCGATCGACCAGGTGCGGCTCGCGGCGGCGGCGATCGTCCTCTCGCCGTTCGTCCCCATGCTGTTCATGGGGGAGGAGTACGGCGAGAAGGCCCCGTTCCAGTACTTCACCTCGCACGGCGACGCGGACCTGATCGAGGCGGTGCGCAAAGGCCGGCGCGAGGAGTTCGACGACTTCACGTGGGAGGGCGAGCCGCCCGACCCGCACGACGAGGAGACGTTCCATCGCTCGAAACTGAACTGGGCCCTACTCGAGCGCGACGAGCACGCGTCGCTGTGGCGGCTGTATCGCGAGCTGCTCGCGCTGCGCCGCGACACGCCCGCGCTGCGCCGGCTCGATCTGTCGAAGGTCGAGACGCAAGCGGATGACGAGAAGCAGGTGCTGGTCCTCCGCCGCGACGACACGCTGACGGCGTTCAACTTCAGCGACCGCGCGCAGACCGTCGAGGTGCCGGACGGGAAGTGGAGTGCGTTGATGGAGACGGGGGCGAAGGTGGAAGGAGGGCGGCTGACCGTGCCACCGCACGGGTTCGTCGTCATGTCATCCCGAGCGTAGCGAGGGATGACGTCCGATCATGCGTATCCCTACAGCCACTTACCGCCTCCAGTTCAATTCGCAGTTCACCTTCCAGGACGCGAAGCGCATCGCCGCGTACCTGCACGACCTCGGCATCACTGACGTCTACGCGTCGCCGCTGCTGCGGCCGCGCAAGGGGTCGATGCACGGCTACGACATCGTCGACGCCAATGCGCTCAATCCGGAGCTGGGCTCCGAGGACGACTTCACGGAGCTGCACGGCGAGCTCGATCGCCTCGGCATGGGCCTGCTGCTGGACATCGTCCCGAACCACATGGCCGCGAGCCATGAGAACGCGTGGTGGGTGAGCGTCCTGGAGAACGGGCCGCAGTCGCGGTTCCTCCATTACTTCGACATCGACTGGCGCGACGACAAGGTCCTGCTGCCGATCCTCGGCCGCCCGTACGGCGAGGCGCTGGAGGCGAAGGAGATCCAGCTCGGCTTCGACGCGGACGGCTTTCATCTCACGTATTACGACAAGCGCCTGCCGCTCGCGCCGCAGTCGTACCGCGTGGTGCTCGAGCCGTGTGTCGACGCGGTGCCGGCGGAGGGGGTGGGGCTCGAGGTGCGCGACCTCGTGCAGAACGAGACCGTCATCGCCAACAGCCGCTTCCTGAAGGACACGCTGTCCCGGCTGCGCGAGCAGTCGCCGGAGTTCCTCCGCGCGATGGACGAATCGATCGCGTATCACAACGCCGATCCCGACCTGCTCGATCGCGTGATTCAGGTGCAGTGGTACCGGCTGGCGTACTGGCGCACCGCGTCGGAGACCATCAACTACCGCCGCTTCTTCGACGTCACGGACCTGGTGGGCATCCGGGTGGAGAACCCGGAGGTCTTCGAGATGCGGAACAAGCTGATCCTCGACCTGATCATGCAGGGGAAGGTCACGGGCGTGCGCATCGACCACATCGACGGGCTGTTCGACCCGGTCAACTATCTCGCCAAGTTGCAGCTCCGCCTGGGCGGGTTCTATGTCGTGGTCGAGAAGATCCTCGAGCACGGCGAGCCGCTCCCTCCGTCGTTCCAGTGCGCGGGCACGACGGGCTACGACTTCCTCGATACGGCGAACGCGGTGTTCGTCGATCCGGCGGGGCTGGGACGCCTCACGGCCGCCTACCACCGGTTCCTCGGAGTTCCTCGGAGCTCCTCGGGTTCCTCGGCTGAGACCCCCGAGGAACTCCGAGGAACCCGAGGAACCGGCTGGGCGGCGGCCCCCTACGAAGAGGTGGTGTACGAGCGGAAGAAGCAGGTCATCGAGCAGCTCTTCTTCGGTGAGATGCGCGCCCTCGGCCTCCACCTCGGCCAGCTCGCCGCGGCGGACCGGAACGCGCGCGATCTCGCGCCGAGCGAGCTGCTCGCCGCGCTGATCGAGATCACGGCGTGTATGCCGGTGTACCGGACGTACATCACCGGCAACGGCGTGCTCGACGCGGACCGCGGCTACCTGAAGCAGGCCATCGCCGAGGCGCGGCGGCGCGCGAAGCTCGACGACGGCAAGCGGCTCTTCGACTTCGTGGAGCTCGTGCTGCTGCTCGAGCCTCCGCACTACATCGCCACGGAGCGCGACCACTGGCTGGAGTTCGTCATGGGCTGGCAGCAGTTCACGGGCCGAGTGATGGCGAAGGGCGTCGAGGACACGGCGTTCTACAACTACAACCGGCTCATCTCGCTGAACGAGGTGGGGGGCGAGCCGGGACGCGGCGCCGATTTCGATCCCGTCGCGGAACTGCACGCGCGGAACGAGGAGATCGCGCGCGCGTGGCCGAGCACCATGAACGCGACGTCGACGCACGACACGAAACGTTCCGAGGACGTGCGGGCGCGGATCCACGTGCTGTCCGAGATCCCGGACGAATGGGAGCGCGAGGTGCGCAAGTGGTCGCGCATGAACGCTTCGCTCAAGCGCGACGGTGTCCCTCATCCGAACGAAGAATTGCTGATTTATCAGACCCTGGTCGGCGCGTGGCCGCTGAACGAGGAGCGGCTGCACACGTTCCTGGAGAAAGCCGCGCGTGAGGCAAAGACGCATTCGAGCTGGATCAAGGTCGACGAGGGCTACGAGCGCGCGCTGAAGGACTTCGCCTCCGCGCTGCTGCAGCACGAGCCGTTCGTGAAGTCGTTCCAGCGCTTCCACCGCCGGGTCGCGTTCCACGGGTTCCTGAATTCGCTCGCGCAGGTCGTGGTGAAGGTGTGCAGCCCCGGCGTCCCCGACTTCTACCAGGGCACCGAGCTATGGGACTACAGCCTCGTCGACCCCGACAACCGCCGCCCCGTGGACTACGCGCACCGCGCGTCGCTGCTGTCGTCCCTCGGCACCCCGGCCGCGATGCTGCGGAACTGGCAGGACGGGCGGGTGAAGTTGTTCGTGACATCGCGTGCGCTGTCCGTGCGTTCGCGACTCGGCGCTGAATATCGCGCCGTAGAAACCGGTACGCCGCACGCGGTGGCGTTCCTCCGCGGCGAGAACGTGCTGGTG
This sequence comes from Thermoanaerobaculia bacterium, assembly GCA_036375075.1. Classification (GTDB taxonomy): domain Bacteria; phylum Acidobacteriota; class Thermoanaerobaculia; order Gp7-AA8; family Gp7-AA8; genus QHVT01. The sequence goes on from DASUSN010000021.1 coordinate 6,513, forward strand.
GTGGTCCCCCGCCTCACCGCGTCCCTCGTGAAGCCTCCGCAACTCCCGCTCGGCGAGGTGTGGGGCCACCACGCGTTGCCGGTGCCCGGCCGCTGGCGAAACGTGTTCACCGAGGAAACCCTCGACTCCCTCGACCTTCGCAACGTCTTCGCGTCGTTCCCCGTCGCGATCCTCGAACGGGCGTAAAATCGGGCTATGGCGCCCCAGGCCGCGACGCGGATGACGTACGAGGAGTTCATGGCGCTGCCGGACGACGGCAAGCACTACGAGCTCATCGAGGGGGAGTTGGTCTTGAACCCTGCGCCCAACCTGAGGCATCAGGCGATCATCGGAAACCTGTATCTCGCGTTTCGCCTCTACCTCGACCAGCACCGCAGCGGAAAGGCCTTCGTCGCGGCGATCGACGTCGTGCTGTCGATCGACAACGTGCTGGAGCCGGACGTCATCGTGATTCTGGCGGAACGCGCCTCGACCCTGCAGAAGAAGAACGTCCAGGGCGCGCCCAGCATCGCCGTCGAGGTGCTTTCCCCCAGCTCGCGGCGCAAAGACGAAGTCACGAAGAAGCGTCTGTATGAACAGTTCGGCGTGGACGAATACTGGATCGCCGATCCGGAAACAGAGACGGTGAAGATCTACCGTCGCGCCGGCGATGCGTTCGACCGAGCCATCGAGATCAACACCGACACCGGCGGCACGATCACATCCCCGCTGCTCCCCGGCTTCGCCCTCGACGTGACCGCCGTCTTCGCGGAGTGAGGCTCAGCCCCTTCCCGAGATCACCCCCAACTGCCGCAGCCGCTCGCTGTGCTCGCGCGAGCGCCAGTGCGGAGCGCCGGCTTCCCAGCCGGCCGCTACGCCGCCTTCCAGGCGGCCCGGGTTCCTCGCGAGCGCGTGCCGGCTGAAAGCCGGCGTAGCGGCCGGCAGAATGCCGGCGCTCCGCTGGTGTTTTGGATTGCGGGGCCCTGGCCCCCGTCACCAATGTAGGGCGTGGCTTCAGCCCGCCCCCTCGTGGGTGGGGGAGCCTGCCGGGAAAAAGAACTTCCCCCGCCCACGAGAGGGGCGGGCTGAAGCCACGCCCTACATTGCCGCTCAGCCCCTTCCCGAAATCACCCCCAACTGCCGCAGCCGCTCGCTGTGCTCGCGCGTGAGCGCGCCGGACTGCAGGCGCCAGCTCCAGTTGTCGATGTCCTTGCCCGGGGTGTTCATGCGCGCGTCGCTGCCGAGGCCGAGGATGTCCTGGACCGGGACGATTGCCGTCTCGGCCACGGACGTGTACGCCGCGCGGATCAGGCCCCAGGGCACCTCGTCCGCGTTCGCGCAGCCGAGGTAGGCGAGGGCGCGCTCCTTTTCGTCGCTGTCCGCCTGCTCGAACCAGCCGCGCGCGGTGTCGTTGTCGTGCGTTCCGGTGTAGGCCACCGTCTGCGGCTCGAAGCGGTGGGGCAGGTGCGGGCTGTCGTCCTGGCCGAAGCCGAACTGCAGGATCTTCATCCCCGGCAGCCCCGTCGCCCGCCGCAGCTCGTGCACGTCCTCGGTGATGAACCCGAGGTCCTCCGCGATCAGGGGGAGCTCGCCGAGCGCGTTGCGGATCGCGTCGAACAGCGCGAGTCCCGGGCCCGGCATCCAGCGGCCGAGGACCGCGGTCGGCTCCGAGGCCGGGATCTCCCAGTACGCGGCGAAACCGCGGAAGTGATCGAGGCGGATGATGTCCGCGAACCGCAGGTTCGTCCTTACCCGCGCGATCCACCAGCGGAATCCCGTTTCCTTCATCGCGTCCCAGCGATACAGCGGATTGCCCCAGCGCTGTCCGGTCTTGCTGAAGTAGTCCGGCGGCACGCCCGCGACGACTGCCGGCTGGCCGTCGGCGCCGAGGTGGAACAGCTCGCGGTTCGCCCACACGTCGGCGCTGTCGCTGGCGACGTAGATCGGCACGTCGCCGACGATGCGGATCCCGCGCGCATGCGCGGCCTCGCGCACGATGGCCCATTGCCGGAAGAACAGCCACTGCAGGTACTCCCAGAAGCGGATGTCGTCCGCGAGCTCCTGCCGCGCCTGCGCGATCGCGGTCGCGTCGCGTGCCACCAGCGCGCCGTCCCACTCCCACCACGGCCCGCCGCCGGCGCGCTCCTTCAGCGCCATGTACAGTGCGTAATCGTCGAGCCACTCCTGCTGCTCCGGCGCGCTCACGAACGCGTCGAGCTCCGCGCTGTCGCCGCGCGCCGCGAAGCGGCTCCACGACTTGCGCAGCAGCGCGAACTTGTACGCGTCCGCGGTCCCGAAATCGACGTGATCCTGCGGGAACACCGGCACGTCCATGACGTCCGCCGGCTCGAGCAGGTCCTCCTGCAGCAGGCGCTGCGGAGAGATCAGCAGCGGATTCCCCGCGAACGAGGACGTACAGCCGTACGGCGAATAGCCGTACCCCGGAGGATTCAGCGGCAGCACCTGCCACAGCTTCATGCCCGCGCTGGCGGCCCAGTCGAGGAACGCGATCGCGTCATCGCCGAGGTCGCCGATCCCGTACCGGCCCGGCAGGGACGTCGGATGGAGGAGGACACCGGCCTCGCGGACGGTGTCGTGAGGTGAATTCACGCTCGTGTGCATCGCGCGAATCATAAGGGGCGCAGGGGGCAGGGCGCAGGGGACAGGAGAAGAATCGAACGAGGAGTACCCTGTCATCCTGAGACGGCGAAGCACGGCGAAGGATCCCCTGCCGGTAGCACAGGAAACGCGCAAATCAGGGGGTCCTTCGCCGTCTACGCGGCTCAGGATGACACCGTCTCCTGTCCCCCGCGCCCTGCGCCCTGTCCCCTACACGGCCGCGATCGTCAGCTTCTCCCCCAGCGTGTCGAACAGCTCGAGCCAGCGCGCGCCGTTGCCGGACGCGTCGATCGCGGGGCGCACGGACGCGCGCATGCGGTAGTAGCGGTTCTGCGCGCGGCGCAGGTCGACGGGGAGATCCGCGTCGCGCACGATCGTCACCAGCGTCTCCAGCGCTTCGAGGCGATCCGCGTCGTCGGGACGCTCGCGGAACGCCGCGGACGCTCGTTCAATTGCGGCCTCGAAGGCCATCGTCGTCGTCGCGTCGAGCGTCACGTTCTCCGCGCGCGCCTCGCGGAGCAGCGCCTCGATGTCCAGGATCTGCGGCGGCTCCGCCTCCAGCAGCCGCCGCATCTGCAGGTTCAGGTCGAACTCCGCCGCCGTGCGCAGCACCTGCGGGACCGGGACACCGAGGCGGGTGTGGAAGCGCATCAGCGGGTCGTAGCGCTCGTGGAGCTGGCGGAAGGCCGACTCCGCCTCCTGCAGCGTCGTCTCGATCAGCTTGTGCAGGATGCGGCGCTGCTCGTCCCGGAACAGCGACCGGATCGACAGCGGCGTCTCGTGGAAATGCTCGTCCAGCAGGCGGATCACCGTGGGGATGCCGCCCGGCTCCATCGCCGCGACCAGCGCGTCGCTCACCTGGCCGTAATCCGAATGCTCGCGCGACATGCGCACGCCTCCCGTGAGCTCCGTTTCGCCGAGGTGCAGGGCGGCCAGCTCGAACGTCGCGGTCTCGTGCGTGATGCGCGAGCGCACGTCGATCACCCCCACCGCCAGCCGCGCGCGGCCCGCGCGGCGCACCACCAGATCGCGGCGGACGACGTCGTAGCAGTACACGCGCGCTTCCTCGTCGAAACTGTCGAACAGCGAGAGCACCGCGTAATGCGCGGCCACGCGGCCGAGGTCCAGGCGCGCGGGGATCACCTCGCGCTCGTAGATCTGCCGCGCCGTGCCCTTGTCGTGGAGGTTGCTCCGCGCGTGCGCGAGACGCTCGACGAAGGGCCCCTCCAGCTCCACGTCCGCGACGCGCTCCGCGAGCTGGATCACCCGGCCGGCGTAGTGCAGCACCTGCACGGTCTCGATTCCGGAGATGTCGCTGAAGAACCAGCCGCAGCTCGTGTACATCAGCATCGCGTTGCGCTGCATCTCCAGCAGCTCGAGGATGGTCGTGACCGGCGCCCCGGCGACGGCGTGCCTGCCGAGGAACCGGGTCACGGACGGCTCCTCGCGGTCGAGGATCACGTCGATGTAGTCCTCGCGCGCCGCCCACGGATCGCGCAGCACGCGCGCGCCTTCGCGCGCGAAGATCGCGTTCACCTCGTCGCGCAGCCAGTCCAGCGCGTCGCGGAGCGGCGTCCGCCACTGCTGGTTCCAGCCGTGGCCCGCCCCCGCGTTGCAGCCGCAGTCGCTGCGCCAGCGCTCCACGCCGTGCGCGCAGCTCCACGCGGTGTTCTCCACGATCTCCACCTCGTGCGCCGGCGCATGCCGCGCGAGGAACTCGCCGTAGTTCGTGATGCGCACGTCCGGCCGCGACTCGATCACCTGCAGCGCGTAGGCGAGCGCCATCTCCCCGAAGCGGTGATGGTGGCCGTACGTCTCGCCGTCGGTCGCGATGTTCACGACCTGCGCGTGCGTGCGCCCGTCGCTCAGCGCGCCGAGGAGGCGGTGGGCGAGGTGCTCGCCGCGGGCCAGGAGCTGCTCGAACGCCACCGCCCGCGAGATCGGGCCGTCGTAGAAGAAGATCGCGATCGACTTCCCCGACGGCAGGCGGCAGACGTACGGCATCGTCGGATCGAGCGGGCCATGCGACCACTCGACGTCCCCGATGCGCCGCCAGCGCGCCGCCTGATGCGGCTCGAGGATCGTGTAGCGCAGCCCCTCCGCCGCCAGCGCCTCCAGCGACGCGAGGTCCACCGCCGTCTCCGGCAGCCACATGGCCTCCGGTTTGCGCCCGAAGCGATGCTCGAAGTCTCGCACGCCCCAGCGCACCTGCGTGTGCTTGTCGCGCTCGTTGGCCAGGGGGAGGATGATGTGGTTGTACGCTTGCGCGATCGCGCTGCCGTGGCCGGAGTAGCGCTCCACCGAGACGCGGTCCGCCTCCAGGATGGCCGCGTACGTATCCGGCGCCGCCGCCTCGAGCCAGCTCAGAAGCGTCGCCCCGAAGTTGAAGCTGATCGCCGCGTAGTTGTTGACGATGCCGAGGATGCGCTCCTTCGGGTCGAGGATGCGGGCCGTGGCGTTCGGCTCGTAGCACTCGGCGGTGATGCGCGCGTTCCAGTCGTGATACGGGAACGCCGAGTCCTGCGTCTCCACCGCCTCCAGCCACGGGTTCTCGCGCGGGGGCTGGTAGAAGTGGCCGTGGATCGTGATGCGTTTCTCGCGAACGGGCATGGGCGGCGCGGATCGTAACGCATCGGAGGCTGAGTTCCAGGATCGAGGGGGCTCTCGCTCCACGCCGGGGCATGGCCCTCCGTTTGCTAGTACAGTCCGGCTCCACGAAACCACCCCACCGGGAGAACAATTGAATGGCCAACGCCCGCACCATTGCCGATCTGCTGCGCCATCACGAGGGGGAGATCCTCGGCGAGTGGATCCGCCTGCAGCAGCAGGATCTGTCGATCCGCAACAATCTTCTCAAGGCCGGTGAGGTCGAGCAGCAGTGCCGCGACTTTCTCGGCGCTCTGATCGCCGGGCTCGAATCCGGCGGTGCGACCGCCGACGTCTCCACCGCCACGCCGTGGGCACCGGTCCGCGACCTGCTCTCCAGCCTCTCCCGCTCGCGCGCGCGCCAGGGCTTCACCCCCACCGAGACCGCGACGTTCGTCTTCTCGCTCAAGCGGCCGATGTTCGCGATCGTGCGCCGGGAGCTGTCGGCCGAGGAGTTCGCGGAGGAAAGCTGGACGCTCACGACGATCCTCGACGGCCTCGGGCTGTACACCGCCGAGACGTATCAGAAGGGCCGCGAGGAGATCATCTCGCGCCAGCAGCAGGAGCTCCTCGAGCTCTCCACGCCCGTCGTCGAGCTGTGGGAAGGCGTGCTCGCGCTGCCGCTCATCGGGACGCTCGACAGCGCGCGCACGCAGGTGGTCATGGAGAGCCTGCTCCAGGCGATCGTGGACACCGGCTCGTCGATCGCCATCATCGACATCACCGGCGTGCCGGTCGTGGACACGCTCGTCGCGCAGCATCTGCTCAAGACCGTTGCGGCGGCTCGGCTGATGGGCGCGGAGTGCATCATCAGCGGCATCCGCCCGCAGATCGCGCAGACCATCGTCCACCTCGGGGTCGAGATCTCGGACGTGCCGACGAAGGCGACGCTCGCGGACGCCTTCGCCATCGCCCTCAGCCGCGTCGGGCTGACCGTGACCAAGCGCAAGGCGGCGACCGTCGTTCAGGTTGCGGAGTAATCGATGGAACGCATTCCGATTCTGAAGATGGGGAAGTTCCTGCTGGTCTCGATCCAGATCGACATGGACGACCGCACGGCGATGACGCTGCAGGACGACCTCACCGGGCAGATCGTGAAGCACCGGGCCAAGGGGGTCCTGATCGACATCTCCTCGCTCGACGTGGTGGACTCGTTCATCGGACGCATGCTCGCGAACACCGCGGCCATGGCCCGCATCCTGGACGCGGAGACGGTGGTCGTGGGCATGCAGCCGTCCGTGGCGATCACGCTGGTGGAGCTGGGTCTGTCGCTGAAGGGCGTGCGCTCCGCGCTGAACGTGGAGCGGGGGATGGAGCTGTTGCAGCGCATCGCGACGGACATCGAATCGGAAGCGGCGGATGCAGACGACGAAAACTGAGACGGCTCCGGTGCGCAGCTCGGCCGACGTCGTGAGCGTCCGCCACCTGGTGCGCCGCTGGGCGGTGGAGCTGGGGTTCACGCTGGTCGAGCAGACGAAGATCGTCACGGCGGCGAGCGAGCTCGCGCGCAACATGATCGACTACGGCGGCGGGGGCGAGCTGGTGATCGAGTCGCTCGACGACGGCATCCGCAAGGGTCTGCGCCTGGTCTTTCAGGACCAGGGCCCGGGCATCCCGGACATCCAGGCGGCGTTGCGCGACGGCTTCACCAGCGGCTCGGGCATGGGTCTCGGCCTGGGCGGCGCGAAGCGGCTGTCGAACGAGTTCGACATTCAGAGCGCCCCGGGCCAGGGGACGCGGGTGACGATCACGCGCTGGAAAGGCGTTTCTTGATCCGTCTCGCCCAGACGATCTCCGTACACGACGCCAGTGAGGTTGCCAATGCGCGGCGAACGGCGGCGGCCTGCGCGGCGGCGCTGCACCTGTCCGAGACGTCGGCGGGGCGCGCGGCTCTGGTGGCGACGGAGCTGGCGACGAACCTGATCAAGCACGCCGGCGGCGGCTCGCTGCTGTTCGGCTCGAACGAGAAGATGCTGGCGATCGTGTCACTCGACAGAGGGCGCGGTCTGATGAACGTGTCCGCCGCGCTGAGCGACGGCTATTCCACGGTGGGCACCGCCGGAACGGGCCTCGGCGCGGTCCGGCGCGCGTCGGCGTCGTTCGACGTGTACGCGTTCCCCGATCGTGGCACGGCCGTCTTCGCGACGATCGAGGACGCGGCCTTGCCGGCGCCGCTGCTGCAGGCGCCGTCGCGCATGGTCGCGGGCGGCGTCTCCATCCCGAAGACCGGGGAGGAGCAGAACGGCGATGCGTGGACGGCGAACCTGGGGCGGGAGATGGTGACGGTCGCGGTGGCCGACGGCCTGGGCCACGGACCGGCCGCGGCGACGGCGTCGACCGCAGCCACGCGCGTGATCGCGGAGCGCTTCGACCAGCCGCTCGAGCACATCCTGCAGGATGCCCACGGCGCGCTGCGCCCGACGCGCGGGGCGGCGGTCGGCATCGCGCGGGTGTACCTCGCGGCGGGGCGGGCGGACTTCATCGGGGCCGGCAATATCGCTGGTACGATTGTGACCGACGATACGATGCGGAAGATGGTCTCGCTCCCGGGGATCGTTGGACACGAGATGCGCAAGGTGCAGTCCTTCTCCTACCCGTGGTTGGCCTCGTCCGTGCTCATCCTCCAGTCGGACGGCGTCTCTGCGAACTGGAACGCCGTGAATTACCCGGGGCTGATGCAGCACGAGCCCGCGTTGATCGCGGCTGTGCTTTACCGCGACCATTGCCGCGGGACAGACGACGCCACCGTGGTCGTCGCCAAAGCCTCATGATCACTCCGCTGTCCTCGATTTCGCTGCACTTCGAATACGACCTCGTGGCCGCGCGCCGCCGTGCCCGGCAGATCGCCGCGCTCCTCGGCTTCGACGCGCAGGATCAGACGCGCATCGCCACGGTGACCTCGGAGATCGCGCGGAACGCGCTGCGGTACGGGGGAGGCGGCCGCGTCGAGTTCGGGATCGACCGCGCCGGCGAGCCCATGCTGGTCATGGCGGTCACGGACCGCGGGCCGGGCATTCCCAACCTCGACGAGGTGCTGAACGGCCGGTACGAGTCGCAGACCGGGATGGGCATCGGCATCGCCGGCGCGCGCCGTCTGATGGACGACCTGCAGATCAGCACGAAGACCGGTCAGGGAACGACGGTGACGATGCGGAAGCTGCTCACGGCGCGCGCGCCGGACCTGTCCGCGGAAGGCCTCCGCCGCCTGACGGACGAGCTGGCGCGGCAGCGTGCGGACAGTCCGCTGGAGGAGATCCAGCAGCAGAACGCGGAGCTGCTGCACGCGCTCGGCGAGCTGAACGAGCGCCAGAACGAGCAGGAGCGCCTGAATCAGGAGCTGGAGGACACGAATCGCGGCGTCCTCGCGCTGTACGCGGAGCTGGACGAGAAGGCGGAGTCGCTCCGCCGCGCGGATCAGGTGAAGACGCGCTTCCTCTCGGACATGAGCCACGAGTTCCGCACGCCGGTGAACTCGATCCTCGCCCTGACGCGCCTGCTCGAGGAGGCGCCTCTGGGCGATGAGTCCAGGAAACAGGTGGAGCTCATCCGCCGCGCGGCGGAGGACCTGGAGAGTCTGGTGAACGACCTGCTCGATCTGGCGAAGATCGAGGCGGGGAAGATCGAAGTGCGGCCGGCGGAGCTCGAGGTCGGGAACCTGTTCAGCGCGCTGCGCGGCATGCTCCGCCCGCTGCTCATGAACCGTTCGCTGTCGCTGGTCTTCGACGAGCCGGAAGGGCTGCCGGTGATGTTCAGCGACGAGGGCAAGGTGTCGCAGATCCTGCGCAACTTCATCTCCAACGCGCTGAAGTTCACCGAGGCGGGCGAGGTGCGGGTGTCGGCGGAGCGCGCCGGCGACGCGATCCGCTTCTCGGTGGCGGACACGGGCATCGGGATCGCGCCGGAGGACCAGGAGCGGATCTTCGAGGAGTTCACGCAGGTCAGCAACCCGCTGCAGCGCATGCAGAAGGGCACGGGCCTCGGCCTCCCGCTCACCCGCAAGCTGGCCTCGCTCCTCGGCGGCAGCGTCGGCGTCCGCAGCACCCCGGGTCTCGGCTCGACGTTCTGGGCGGAGATCCCCATCGAGTACGACGGTCCGGGCGTACACCGGCCGCTGCCGCCGGTGGACGACGAGAAGCCGCTGCGGATCCTGATCGTGGACGACGACGAGACGGCGCGCTACACGCTGGCCAGCTTCGCCACGCGCCCCGGCTCGGAGATCTTCGAGGCCGAGAACGGCCTGCACGGCATCGCGCGCGCGGCGTCGGACCATCCGGACGTGATCCTGCTCGACCTGATGATGCCGGGCGTCGGCGGGCACGAGGTGCTGGCGCGCCTGAAGAGCGATCCGATGACGGCGGAGATCCCGGTGATCATCGTGACGTCGCGGTTCGTGAACGACGACGAGAAACGGCAGATCCTCACGCGCGCGGCGAACGTCGTCTACAAGGGCGACCTGTCGCGGGAGACGGTCGCGCGTGCGATCGCGGAGGCGATGGGCACCGTGTCACGCTGACACGAGCTCCGCGACGCGGTTCCCGAGCGCCGGGATGTCCAGCGGCTTGCGCATCACGCCGCGGACGAAGCGGGGGAAGCGCTCCTGCAGCGCCTCGGCGCGGACGTCCTCCTGCGGCATGCTGGTGATCACGAGCACGGCGGGCGGCTCGTCGAGGGTCTTGACCGAGGGGTCGGAGAGCAGGGCCTCCAGCGAGGTGAGGAAATCGACGCCGCTCATGTACGGCATCATCACGTCGAGCACGACCACGGCGTAGGGCTTGATGGCGATCTGGTGCAGCGCCTCTACACCGTCGCGCGCGCCGTCGACGTGCAGACCGGCCTGCTCTCTCAGGTACTCCATCAGAAGGCGGCGGACGGCCTCGTCGTCGTCGACGACCAGTATGTTGCCCTGAGCCATGAAGAGCCGTCGGACACGGCTGCACGAAATCGGCCAGAGGCTCAGCGCAGAGGGCGGCTCATTTCGACCTGCCGCACGGTCCGCTTCGCCCCGTTGTGCTCGAGAAAAGCGGCGATGCCGAGGTCGCGCTCGTCGACGTTGATGATCCGCAGCGGCTTTCCCGCGACGGCGGCGGCAGCCTGCAGCAGCCGCGTCCCGATCCCCTGCCGGCGCGCGTCGCGCCGCACGGCGAGCTGCGCCAGATCCCCGCGGTCGGGAAAGACGATGGCGTAGCCGCGGTCGTCGCCGAGGGTCACGTGCTCCTGCGTGGAGCGCCGGATCGAGCCGTCGGAGTTCTGCCAGGAGGGCTCGACGTCGGAGTCGTCGAGTCGTCGAGTCTTCAAGTCGTCGAGAGACAGGCTGCTCGACGACTCGGCGACTGGAAGACTCGACGACTCGTACCCCCAGCACTGCAGCCCCCGCGTCACCTCGAACCCCGTGGCGAGATACAGCTCCACCGCCCGCTCGTTCCTGTCGATCACTTCGAGCACGTACTCCCGGCACCGCTCGCGCAGCAGCTCGAACGAGCGCTCCATGAGCTCCCGCCCCAGCCCCTGCCGGCGGTGCGACGGCACCACGCCCGTCCCAGAGTCGTACGCGCGGTCGTCCTCGACGCAGTTGATCGTGAACGCCACCATCGCGTCGCCGTCGAAGGCGCCTACCGACAGCTCCGGCACCCAGCCGCGGCGCGCGATCATCTCCGCGAGCTGCTCGCGGGTCAGCACCAGCGGCACGACATAGTCGCTGAACGCGGCCGTGAACGCCGCGTACAGCGACTCGAAGTCTTCAGAGGTGAGGGTGCGGATCACTCGACCCGGTCATTATCCCAGTCGCGCCCCGCCTCCCGGCTCCCGTTGTCGTCCCGGACCTCAGGTTTTTCCGCTCCGAAACTCTTTCCCCCCGACTTCCCGGCACCCATGTGCCCGCCACTCTTGTGCTTCCGCTCCGGCTCAGCCGGCTGATTGCTCGAGGCCGCATCGTCGCCACCACGATTGTTCTGGTTCGCCATGTGTTGTCCTCCGGGAGGGGAACATCGCAAGTTCGTTGCCGTCTCGGAGCCGATCATACGCTCACGACGACGCTGCCGCGCGCGCGATGACCGGCTGCTCCGCCAGCGTCTCGAACAGCGCCAGGCCGGGGTAGAAGTTGATGTCGCCGGCGGGGAGGAGGGCCAGGGGTTTGCGCCAGGTGTCGCGGTAGAACATGAAGTAGCCGTCGGCGAAGTGGATGCCGATGGGCTCGTCGTAGCGGATGAGGTGTTTGCGGAGGGCGATGCCGTCGCGGGTGAATCGGGCCTTGGACGTCCACGGCACTTCCTGGCCGCGGTCGAGGTGCTCGCGGAGGTGGGCGGCGATGTGGGCGGGCGATGGACGTGCGCACGGGCTCGAGGTCGCCGTCGGCGCCGCGGAAGCGGTGGAGGACGATCTTCAGCGGGGCGGCGTCGCCGGCGGGGAAGAGGCTCGCGTGGACGGTCGTGCCCATCGGGATCACGTGCTCGAACACGGTCACGGTCTCGCGCCAGGTCATGGCGTGGATGTCCGCGTAGGCGAGCGTGCGGATGCCGAGGAGGGTGTGGCGGACGACGGCGCGCTCGTGGAAGTCGTAGCGGGCCGACGTGCGGTAGATGGCGTGGAGGATCCAGAGCGCGGCGAGGCCGAGGATGGCGCCGTTGCCGAGGGTCTGCAGTTGGGGGAGGAAGCGGTCGACGCAGAGCCAGGCGAGCGCGAGGCCGAACGCGACGAGGATCGTGTTGCCGAGGACGGAGGCGATCGTCGTGCGGCGGGCGAAGAGGAGGCGTCCGATGCCCGACTCGGACGAGGAAGGCTCCGCGATCGCCTCCACCGCGCGGTTGCTCGCCAGCGCCAGCAGCACGCGCGCATTCTTCGAGTCGTACGGCACGGAGAGGAAGTGCGCTTCGTCGCGATGTCTCCAGAGGCGTACGTCGCGCTCGAAGATCCCCGCGGCGCTGATCGTCGACAGCGGGACCATCGTCCCGCGCGCGTGCAGCGTTCCCTGTTCGACGCGCCAGCCTTTGCCCGCACGCGGACGCGGCTCCGCGGCGACGCGCTCCGCGATGTGGTCGAGGATGTGGTCCAGCGCCTCGCCGGGCTTCGCCACGTACAGCGCTTTCACTTTCCGGCCGGCGCCTTCGATGAGGATCGTCCTTGTCAGCGCCTTGACCGTCGCGGTCTCGTCGAAGCGGCGCTTGTCGCGGACGGTCACCGACTCGATTCCGGCGAAGGGCATCTCCTGCCCATTGAGGACGACGCCGAGCTCGTGCAGCGAGATCGTCACACCGAAGCGCAGCCAGATCGCGAACGTGATCAGCGCGCCGGCGAGCATCAACGCCGCGCAGAAGGCGACGAACCAGTAGAACCCCGGCGAGAGCTGGGCGCGGAAGGTGAGGAAGCCGAACGCCGCGAGCGCGGCGAAGGGGAGGAAGAGGATCGCGCACGTCGGCGGTCCCGGGTACTCCCGGAACCGCGGACGGCCGATGGTGGCTGCCACGATTTCGCGGCCGAGGCTCATGACATTACAGCCGGACGATGCCCGAATACGTCTCCGGACGCCGGTCGCGGAAGAACTGCCACGTGTTGCGCACCTCGCGGATCTTGTCCAGGTCGAGGTCCGCGACGACGAGGGCGTCCTGATCGCGCGGCGCGATGGCCAGGATCTGTCCGCGCGGATCGCAGAAGTAGCTCTGCCCGTAGAACTCGCCGATGTTCCACGGCCCCTCGACGCCGACGCGGTTGATGGCGCCGATGAAGTAGCCGTTGGCCACCGCGTGCGCGGGCTGCTCGAGCTTCCACAGGTACTCCGACAGGCCGGCGACGGTCGCGGACGGGTTGAAGACGATCTCCGCCCCCGCCAGTCCCAGCTCGCGCGCCCCCTCGGGGAAGTGGCGGTCGTAGCAGATGTACACGCCCACCTTCGCGTACGCCGTGTCGAACACCGGATAGCCGAGGTTGCCGGGGCGGAAGTAGAACTTCTCCCAGAAGCCCGGCGCGACGTGCGGGATGTGGTTCTTGCGGTACTTGCCGAGGTAGCGGCCGTCGGCGTCGATCACCGCGGCGGTGTTGTAGTAGACGCCCGTCGACTCCTCTTCATACAGAGGCACGACGATGACCATGTTGTACTTCTTCGCGTACTCCTGCATGAGCTGCGTGGTCGGGCCGTCGGGGATCTTCTCCACCGAGTCGTACCAGCGCGTGGACTGCTCGGCGCAGAAGTAGGGGCCGGTGAAGATCTCCTGCATGCAGATCATCTGGACGCCCTGCTGGCCGGCCTGGTCGATGTAGCCGAGGGTGCGCTCGATCTGAGCCTGGCGGATGGTTTCGATCGGCGCGGAGGTGTCCGCGGCGAGGGAGGTCTGGATGAGACCGCATTTCACGATACGGGACATGGGTTGGCTCCTTGATTCTGGTGAGGCGACAGCTTAGCGCAAGTTCCTTGGGGTTCCTCGGAGTTCCTCGGGTTCCTCGGAGTTCCTCGGGGGCCTTCACTCCGAGGAACTCCGAGGAACCGAGGAACTCCGAGGAACCGCGGAACCCGCTCCGCTCCAACCTTCCGGCCGCTCAGCCGTATTCTCCTTAGACACATGACCGCGACCGGTTCCGTCCCGGCGGGCACGCGCGTCGGGCGCTACGAGATCGTTTCCCTGCTCCGCCGCGGCGGGATGGGGGAGGTCTACACCGCCGAGGACTCCAGCCTCGGCCGGCGGGTGGCCCTGAAGATCCTGCCGAAGGAGCGCACGAAGGACCCGGATCGCGTCGCGCGGTTCGTGCGCGAGGCGCGGGCGTCGTCGACGCTGAACCATCCCTCGATCGTCGCGGTGCACGACGCGGGTGCGGACGGCGACGTGCACTTCCTGGCCATGGAGCTCATCGACGGCGAGCCGCTGTCGGAGTGGATGCGCCGGCGGCGCGGCGTCGCGCAGCGCGTGGAGCTGATGGCGCAGGTGGCGGACGGGCTGGCGAAGGCGCACGACGCCGGGATCGTCCATCGCGACCTCAAGCCGGACAACATCATGGTCACGCGGGACGGGCGCGCGAAGATCGTGGACTTCGGCGTGGCCAAACTGACGGAGCGCGCGGAGCGCCGGGGCCTCACCGGCGTCACGACGCCTACTGCGCGCGTCGGCACGACCGCGTACATGTCGCCCGAGCAGATCGAAGGGAAGACCGTCGACCACCGCGCGGACGTCTTCGCCTTCGGGGCCGTGCTGTACGAGCTGCTCACGGGCGCGAGCCCGTTCGCGTCCGCGCAGTACGCCGACACGATCCACAACGTCGTCCATCTCGAGCCGCCGCTGGACCGCATCCCGCGTGATCTACGCCGCGTCGTCCGCCGGTGCCTGCGCAAGGAGCCGGAGCTGCGCTACGACTCGCTGCGGGACGCCGCGCTCGACCTGCGCGAGGCCGCGACGGAGCTCGAGCTCGCGCCGCCGCGCCGCCGCTGGACCGCGATCGCCGCCCTGCTGGCCGTTCTCGTTGCAGGCGCAGCATGGCTTCTCACGCGGAAGGAAGAGCCCGCGGCGCAGCAGCGCGGCATGACCATGACCCGCCTCACGAACAGCGGGAAGGTCACGACGGCGGCCATCTCGCCGGACGGCAAGTACCTCGTCTATTCGGAGAAGGAGGGGCTGCAGGAGGCGCTGTACGTGAGGCAGATCGCCACGGGCACCACGACGCGCATCGCCGAGGCCGCGCCGGTCTATTACTTCAACCTCGTCATCTCTCCCGACGGCAGCTACGCGTACTACACGATCTCGGAGCGCGCGGAGCCCAACGTTGCCCACGTGGACCAGATCCCGCTCCTCGGCGGCCCGTCCCGGCGGATCGCCGCGGACACGGAGTTCTCGTTCGCGCTGTCGCCGGACGGCAAGCGCGTGATCTTCCGCCGCTTCAACGCCTTCGACCGGGTACACGTGCTCACCGTTGCGGCCGTCGACGGCAGCGGCGAGGAAGTCCTCCTGAGACGGAAGCATCCGCAGTTCATCGACGCGCCGGCATGGACGCCCGACGGCTCGGCCGTGACGTTCGCGAGCGGGAGCCTGCTCGTGCCCGGGAGCGGCCGTCTCTACCGCGTGGCGCTGGACACGCGGAAGATGACGGAGGTCCCGACGCCGCGGTTCCCCGGGATCGGGATGTACGCGTTCCTCCCCGACGGCAGCGGCATGCTCGTCACCGCGTACGACCGCGAGCAGCCGCCGCAGATCTGGTTCGTCCCCACCGGCGACGGCGATGCGAAGAAGATCACGTCCGAGGTGAGCGCGTACTACGGCGTGACGCCATCGGGAGACTCGCAGTCGTTCACCGCCGTCCGCGACACCACGGACACGAACATCTTCACCGTCTCCCTCGGCGACGCGAACTCGCTGCGGCCGCTGACGTCGGGCATCGGCAACCGCATCGGTTACGGCGGCGGCGGGGTGCGCTGGCTGAACGAGTCGGAGGTGTTGTACAGCGGGGTCGCGGACGGAATGAGCACCGTGTTCGTGGTGGGGACGGACGGCGGCGCGTCGCGGCGGCTGGTGCACAACCTGCCCGTCTGGAACGTGGCCATCTCTCCGGACGGCAACCGCATCGCGTTCGTGTCCGACAAGACGGGCGTGAATCAGATCTGGATCTCGGACGTCAACGGCGCGAACCCGCGGCAGCTCACGACGCACGGCAGCGCGACGTGGCCGTCGTTCACGCCGGACGGGCAGACGGTCGTCTATCTGCGGCAGGACACGGGACAGTTCGTGTGGCGCGTGGCGGTCGACGGGAAATCGGAGCCGGTGCGGATCACGAAGGTGCCGACGAACCGCCCGCTCGTGTCGCCCGACGGCAAGTCGATCCTCTGCCGGCTGCGCTCGCAGGAGAAGGGCGCGGCGCTGTGGCGGACGGCGATCGTGCCGATCGACGGCGGCGCGCCGCGCCATTTCGCGGTGCCGCTGCACGGCGGCCCGCCGCTGATGCAGTGGCTGCCGGACGGGCGCGGGTTCCTGTTCGTGGACTGGGCGGATGGCGTGGCGAACCTGTGGATTCAGGACGTGGCCGGGGGCGCGGCACGGCAGGTGACGTTCTTCGAGTCGGGGGACATCTACGCGTTCGACCTGTCGCGCGACGGGAAGCGGATCGCGCTGTCGCGCGGGCAGTCGACGCGAGATGCGGTGCTGGTGCGGGACTGGCGGTAGCTTTTGATAGACCCCGAGCGAAGTCGAGGGGCCAGGTTAGCACCTGCGAGGCACGCTCCTCGTAGGTGCTAACTTGGCCCCTCGACTTCGCTCGGGGTC
>DASUSN010000022.1:0-42645 GCA_036375075.1 Thermoanaerobaculia bacterium
CCTTCTGCGGCCCCTCCGGGGCCGAAAATGGGGCGACCCTGGTCCGGTGGCTGCGCGCTCCGCGCTTGCCACCGGCTACCTTCTGTCGCGCCTCCGGCGCAGAGGCAGTGTCATCTCCTCATCGCCGGCGCGCACCGCGCCGTTTTCCGGCTCGGGATGACAGAGAAATTCGCGCGAAGGCTCGCGGTCCCACTTTGGCCCCGGGCTGCCCGGGGAAACAAGTCGCGCCAGCGCAACATGGCCGCTACAAAAGGCCCTTCCCGCGCAGAATCGACGAATACAGCGCCTCCAGCCGCGCGATCCGCAGGTCCTTGGAGTAGCCGTTCACCACGTGCTCCCGGGCGCGCCTGCCGGTTGCGGACGCGACCTCGGGATGCTCGATCACATCCAGCAGCGCACCCGTCAGCGCCGCCCGGTCTTTCATCGGGATCAGCCAGCCGACAGCGGAAGACGTCACCAGCTCGCGGTTCCCTCCCGCGTCCGTGGCGATGACCGGCTTCTCCATCGCCATCGCCTCGCGCACCGTGCCGGTGATTCCCGTCCCCGCCCACGACGCATCCACCACCACGTCGCACGACGCGAACACGTTCGGCATGTCCGTGCGGTACTCGATCGCGCTCACATGCTCCGCGATCCCCACGGCGCGCGCGTACTCCAGCACCTCGCGCTTCTCCCCTTCGTTCCGGCAGCCGATCAGCAACAGATGAACGGAGGGATGCCGCGGCGCGACGTCCGAGACCGAGTCGATCAGCTCCTTCCATCCCTTCCAGTCGCGCACGCCCACCTGCGCCACGACGAACTTCCCGTCGCCGACGCCCTTCTCCCGCCGGAACGCGCGCGCGTCCCACTTGGCGGGATCGAACTGCTGCACGTCGGTGCCCGCGTACACGACCTCGACCTTCTCCGGCGGCAGCTTCCCGCTCTCGACGATCACGTCCTTGATCTGCTGGCAGACCGTCACGACGCGGTCGACGCGGTTCGTGCGGTACTTGCCGCGGTTCCAGAGGTCCAGCGGGAAGGAGACGCCGCGGTTCACCACGAACGCGCCCACGCGATCGCGCCACGTGGCCGCGAGCGCCAGCGCGTGCGACACGCCCTTGTGCACGTGAATCACGTCCGGCCGCTCCGTCCGCACGAGCCTGTGCAGGCCCCGGATCGTACGGAAGTCGAACTGGTTGCGGAACGGGAAGCCGTGGAACGCGACGCCGCGCTCGCGCGCCCGCGCTTCCAGCGTGGCGTCCGGCTTGCTGACGATCGTGACGTCGTGTCCACGCTCGCGCAGACCCGTGGCGGCCTGGAACATCTGGTGCACGGAGCCGGTGTTGAACTGATTGAACTCGAGGACCTGGAAGATCTTCATCGCGTGCGTGTGCGCGGTCGCGCTGGCGCACTGTAATACAACCGACCGCACGCGCCGCGGCTACCTGCGCGCGAACGCCGCCACCCTCGGCCCGCCCGCCCGTCCCGCGATCGTCATCGCCGGCTTCGGCGTCACGCGCCTCGCCGACCCCGTCACGAAGCGCCACGTGTGGGGCACGCCGCGCGCGGTGTGGCGCACCGAATACGACGACGACCTCGACCTCGATCCGGACGATCGCCTCGTGCCCGTGGGGTGGGTCGGCTCGCGCGGCCCGATCAACACCGGCTGGCAACTCGAGATCGGGCTGCGCAAGTTCGGCGGGTACACCGCCGGGGTGGACGTGTTCCCGTTCTATTACGACTGGCGCCGCTCCGCGCGCGACAACGCGAAGCTCCTGGGCGAGCTGATCGACCGCGTGCGCGGCACCGGCAAGGTCGATCTCGTCACACACTCCGCCGGCGCCATCGTCGCCCTCGCGCTCGACTCGCCGCACGTCGAGAACCTCGTCATGGTCGCCCCCGTGCGCCGTGGCTCCCTCGAAGCGTTCCGCGTCTTCGTGCGCCCGGAGCGCTTCCTCCGCCGCACGTTCGACGCCGGGATGGTCTCCACCTGGCCGTTCGTGTTCGAGCTGCTGCCCGAGGACGGACGCGTGTTCGTCGATGAGGACGGGAAGCCGCTCGATCGCGATCTCTGGAGCGCGGAAGACTGGCCCTCGCTGCCGCCGCAGGCTGGACAGCTCCTCCTGAATGCCCGCGCGTTCCGCGACGAGCTCCGCATGCGGAGCCCCCGCGCGAAGGTCACCATCCTCGCCGGCGACTGCGTCCCCACCGCGCGCAGAGTCCTCGCGCGTCGGGACGGCAGCTACGCGTTCTACCCGTCCGACCTGCGCGAGAACGAGAAGCCCCTCGCCGGCCTCCTCTTCGCTCCCGGCGACGGCACCGCGCTCGCCGATCCCGACGCCACGCTCTTCTGCAGCGGCCATCAGGGACTGGCCGCCGACCCGAGCGTGCACCGCGCCGTGATTCGTGCCCTGAGAGATCGAGGGTAGGGTTCGGACCGTCTCATGACCCTCCTGCATCGAGGAGAGGCAAATCATGAAACTCGGAAGAATGCTGCTCGTGGTCGCAATCGCGTTTTCCTTCCAGGCCTGCCGTACGGCGGACACCACCGCAGAGCGGCCAGCGCTCGAACAGGCCACCGTGGACAGCCTCATGGCGGGAGCCGACTACTCGCTCGGCTACTGCAACGTCGCGCTCAACGCACCCGCGCCGTGTGTCGAATATCGCGGCAAGGCGGCGTCCGGCGTCGCACCGGGGTGTCAACACGACAACTGTACGACGGCGAAGGCGAACGCCCGGGCGAACCTGCTCACCGGGATCCCCCCCGCCTGCGGCGCGTACATCCAGTGCAACGATCCCTGCCGCTGCATTCAGAAGAGCAGCGCCGGCACCGTCGTCGACTCGCCGAAGTAGGCCGCCCCGCGGGTTTCGCGTAGAGTCGGGGGAAGGACCCCGACTCTACTTATCGCCGGAGTGATATCTTTTCGGGCCTATGCGCCGATTCGGACTGGTCTGGGTCTTCGCCGTCGCCCTTCTCGCCGCATCGTGTAACCGGGACGAACAGTCCAAAACAGTCACCGATGAGCACGCGGGACACACCACGGCTCCGTCGACCGCCACCAGCGGGACCACAGCGACCACCGCGAGCGAGCCGCCGGCCGTCGCGAGCACGCTGCCCGACGAGCTGGTGAAGTATGGCGACGCGAGCGGCTACCTCGCGCTGCCCGCGGCCGCGGGGGGCGCCTCCGCGAAGAAGCCCGCCCTGGTCGTCATTCAGGAATGGTGGGGCGTCGACGACTGGATCCGCGAGCAGAACAAGCGCTTCGCCGGCCAGGGCTACGTGGCCCTCGCGCCCGATCTCTATCGCGGCCGCATCGCCAAGTCCCCGGAGGAGGCGCACGAGCTCATGCGCGGCATGCCCGAGGATCGGGCCATGGCCGACCTGAAAGCCGCGGTGGACTATCTCGCCGCGCGCCCCGACGTCGATCCGAACCGCATCGGCGTCATCGGCTGGTGCATGGGCGGCGGCTACGCTCTCGCCCTCGCCACGGCCGAGCCGCGCCTGAAGGCCACGGTCATCAACTACGGCCGCCTCGTCACCGACACCAACGCCATCACGAAAATCAACGCGCCGGTCCTCGGCAACTTCGGCGGCGCCGACCGCGGCATCCCGGCGGACGACGTGAAGAAGTTCGGCGGACAACTGACGCAATACGGCAAGCTCGGCGACATCAAGGTCTACGACGGCGTCGGCCACGCGTTCATGAACCCCAACAACAAGGAAGGCTACGACGCAGCGGCGGCCCGGGACGCATGGGACCGCATCGACCGGTTCTTCGATCGAACGTTGCGTGCTACGATTTCAAACTCTTGATTTCACAAGACATTCGGGCGGGAGGCGGTCTTTGCTGCCGAAGGACAAACAGCCGAAGGAACTGAAGGTCACGGACAAGCGGATCTTCACGCCCGAGGGCGACATCCGCGAGGAGTTCAAACAGGAGATCAAGCCGGCGGAACCGGCCGCGGGCGCAGCTACGCCCCCGCCGCCCCCGCCACCTCCGCACGACGAGAAACGCGCCGAAGCGCCCCGTGCGGAAACGCCGCGGGCGGAAGAACGCCGCCAGCGCGACGAGCCGCCTCCCGGCGGCGAGGACCGCCGCCGCACGATGGCCGACAAGGCCTCCAATCCCGGCTCCGCCTTCACCAACTTCATCGAGCCGCTCATCGCGCAGGGCTACATGTCCCTGGGCATGCTCCGCAACCCGTACCAGCCGCAGGCGAAGATCGACACCGGCGCGGCGCGGCAGATGATCGAGATCCTGACGCTGCTGAAAGAGAAGACCCAGGGGAACCTGACCCCCGACGAGGCCGACTTCCTCGACACGCACCTCGGCGAGTTGAAGCTCGCATTCGTGCAGCGCACGAAGAGCATCTGAATGAGAAGCCGTCTCGCTGTAGTCGCGCTCGTTCTCGCCGTAGGAGCGGGACACGTGCGCGCACAGCAGCAACTCGCTCCCCGCGACATCTGGCCGCAGGCGACGGCCGCGGCGCGCGAAGGCGATCTCGACACGGCCACGCGCCGGAAAAGCGAGCTGCTGGCCGCGGCGCGGACGTACGGCATCCGCACGTTCCCCGTGTACGCCGCCGGCGCCTCGGCCTGGGCGAGCAAGCTGGCCAGGACGCAGCCGGAGGTGGCGGCGTGGGCCGAGCGCGCGGCGCGCGAGCTCGACGGACGCTCCCCCGCCGTCGCCTTCAGTGAAGCCGACCGCGCACAAAGGGCCAGGGGATGGTCCGGCGCGATTCCGCTCGCGCTCCAGGGCTTCCCGCGCGTCTTCGGCAACTACCGGACGACCGTCCTGAGCCGCGCCGATCTCCTGATCGTCGCGGCGTGCGCGATCGCGCTCACCGCGATCGTGCTCGCGCTCGCGCTGTTCATCCGCTACGGCCGCTCGATGGCGCACGACTTCCGCGAGCGCCTCAGCACCCGCTTCAGCGGCGGCTCGGTCACGGTGCTGGCCTTCGCGCTGCTCTTCCTGCCGCTGTTCCTCTGGCTCGGGCCGGTGTGGCTCGCCTTCTACTGGTTCGCGATCTTCTTCGGCTACGCGGGCTGGCCGGAGCGCGCGGCGATCATCGTCGTGCTGATCCTCGTCGCGCTGCTGCCGGTGCTCGTCGACCTCTCCGCGCACTGGATCGCGGGCGTCGACAGCCCGGTCGTCACGGCCGCGATCTCCAGCGCCGATCAGGCCTACCAGCCGGACGCCCTGCGGCGCCTCCAGGAGCTGATCGGCGTCGTGCCCGACGACCCGACGCTGCACGTGCTGACCGGCAACCTGCTCGCCTTCGAAGGCCTGGACGAGCAGGCGCTCGTGCACTACCGCAAGGCCGTGCAGCTCCGCCCGCGCTACGCCGGCGCTCACGTGAACATCGGCAATCTCCACTTCCTCAACAACGAGTTCCAGGCGGCGATGACGGAGTACGAGAAGGCGGAACAGTACGACGCGAATCTCGCTCCCGCGTTCTACAACCACTCCGCGGCCGCCGGCGAGACCTACCGCTTCGACCTGCAGGCGCAGATGCTGGAGAAGGCCCGCGCCGCGGACCGCGCGTTCGTCGAGTACAACACGCGCAACGCGCCGCCGCAGAAGATCGTGATGTACAAGCCTTCGATCGCGGAAGCGTGGGAAGTGAGCGAGCGGATGGCCGAGCGTCCCGCGGCCCGGGCGCTGTTCGGCAACTACTCGTCGTTCGACGCGCTGCGGAGCCTGACCAACCCGGTCAGCATCGGCGCGGTGGCCTCTCTCCTGCTGGCGCTGCTGCTGTTCGCCATCCGCCGCAAAACGGGGTTCGCGAACGCGTGCATCAAGTGCGGCCGCACGTTCTGCCCGCGCTGCAAGTCCGCGCGCGAGAGCACCACGTACTGCACGCAGTGCATCCACATCTACCTGAAGCGCGACGGCGTGTCGCTCGACACGAAGCGCAAGAAGCTCGAGGAAGTGACCGAGCACCAGAACGGCATGACCGTCCGCAACCGCGTGTTCGCGACGTTCCTCCCCGGCTCGGCGCAGATCCTCGAAGGCCGCACGACGCGCGGCATCCTGGGCGTGTTCTTCTTCGCGCTCTTCGCCGTCGTCGCGGTGCTCGTCGGCCGCCTCGGGCCCGCGCTCGGCCCGACCGCGGAAGTCGCGCAGACGCTCGTCCGCGTCACGGCCATCGTCCTGGCGGTGCTGGTCTGGATCCTCCTCTCGCTTCCGGTCTACCGGCGGAGGTCGGCCGCATAGATGGCACTGGAAGGCACTCTCCGCGACTTCAGCCTCGCTGACATCTTCCAGCTCATCGGACTGCAGCGGAAGACCGGCGTGCTGACGCTGCGCGGCAAGGACGACACGGTCACGGTGACGTTCCTGGACGGCAAGGTCGTCGGCGCCGACTCCCTGAACCGCCGTCTCGAGAACCGCCTCGGCACGGTGCTGATGAAGACCGGCCTCCTGTCGCAGGACCAGCTCAATCGCGCGCTGGAGATCCAGAAGGAGACGCTCCAGCGGCTCGGCTTCATCCTCACGCACTACGGGATCATTTCGCAGGAGTCGCTCCGCGACGCGATCCAGTTGCAGATGATGCAGATCGTGTATCGCCTCTTCCGCTGGAAGGACGGCGACTACCACTTCTCGCAGGAGACGACGATCGAGTACGACCGCGACAACGTCGTGCCGATCACGGCCGAGTCGATCCTGATGGAAGGCGCCCGGATGATCGACGAATGGCCGATCATCGAGAAGCGCGTCCGGTCGTACGACATGGTCTTCCGCAAGAAGCTGACGGACCAGGAGATCGTGGTCGTCGGCGCCGGCGAGGCGGACGAGGTCGACTTCGACGGAGAGTCCACGCGGCGCGGCCGCCGCGGAGGCCTCGGCGACAAGATCCGCATCTCGCAGGAAGAGAAGTCGATCTACGACCTGGTCGACGGGACGATGACGGTCAGCGACATCGTGGAGGTGTCGCGCCTCTCCGAGTTCGACACGAACAAGGCGCTGTACGAGCTGCTCACCCGCGACCTCATCGAGGAAGTGCGCGGCCAGAGCGCCGCCGCGGTCGTGGCCCAGGCCACGCCGGTGGACGAGATCGAGGTGGCGGAGACGCCCGTTCCGCTGCCGCTGGTGCTGTTCCTCGTCGCGCTCGCGATCGCGTCGATCGTGACGTCGATCCGGAACCCGCTGAACACCCTGTCGCCCGTGACCGGCGGCCTCTCCCCGCTCGACAACTCCCGCAAGGCCATCTCCATGCAGCGCATCGAGATGATCGGCCTGGCCATCGACAAGTACAACGACACCCAGGGCCAGCTCCCCTTCGAGCTGAAGGAGCTGACCCCCGAGTACATCGACGAGTCGCTCCTGCGCGATCCGTGGGGAAACACGTACAAGTACATCCCCCGCGCGGAGAGCTACCTCGTGATCGGCTACACCGCGGAGGGACGCCCGGACACGGACCTGTTCCTCTCGCGCGCCAGCGAGGTGGTCACGCCGACCTCGTCGAAGCCCCAGACCGGCGGCATCCGGCTGATCGAGTAGCCCCCCGATGGGAGCCCCGAGCGCAGTCGAGGGGCCAACTTAGCACCTGCGCTGCGCGATCCCACAGGCGACTGCACATGCACCGCGCTTCGTGCTCACGCTGCGTTGCTGCTAAGTTGGCCCTTCGACTCGCTGCGCTCGCTCAGGGCTAACCTAGGCAGGGGCTATGAACTTCAGCCGCTGCGGCAACACCCCGAACGACACCGGCGTTCGCGTGAGCGGCTCGCCGTCCGCGTACACCGCCATCGCCACGTCGCTCTCGAAGTGGAACTCCCTGCCCCGCCCCATCTCCACGAACGGGCTGCGGCAGTGCGCCCCGGTGTACGCCTTCGGCAGCGTCTTGAGCAGCTCCACGCGCGTCGTCTGGTGCACGATGCAGAGGTCCAGCAGTCCGTCGTCGATCACCGCGTCCGGCGTGATGCGGATCCCGCCGCCGTACTGCCGCGTGTTCCCCACCGCCGCGAACATGATCGATGCGTCCCGCGACCCGTTCTCCGAGCGGATCCGCACGGGACGCGGCGTGAACTTCGGCAGCACGCGCAGGATCGCGTACAGGTACACGGCCGAGCCGCGCAGGAACTTCACGTTCCGGTTCGCGAAGTCCGCCACCTCGGAATCGAAGCCCAGACCAGCGACGCCGAGGTAGCGCAAGCCGTTCGCGACGGCGACGTCCACTTCCCGCACGCGCCCGTTCAGCACGTTGTCGCACGCCCCGCGGATGTTGCGCGGGATGCCCGTCACCTTCGCGAAGTCGTCGCCGGACCCCGTGGGAATCAGCGCCAGCGTCCCCTTGCCGAGATCGAACTCGCGCACCGCGAGATTCAGCGTCCCGTCGCCGCCAGCGACCACGACCCGGTCGTACCCCGCGCGCGAGCTCTCCGCCGCGATGCGCACGAGGTCCTCGGGGCCGGTGCTCGGCTCGCAGTCGACGCGGGCGCCGCGGGCCCGGAGGTACTCCTCGATCTCGCGCACGTAGCGCCTGGCGCGGCCGCGGCCCGCGGTCGGGTTGTAGATGAGCTTGAGGTGCACGGCGAGTCGGGAGAGTGTACATAATCGCGCCATGAAGTTCCGCACCCTTCTCCTGCTCTTCGCAGTCAGCATCAGTTGCAAGCCTGCGGCGGAACCGCAGCAGGGCACGCCGAAGCCCGCGCGGCCGGTGATCCCGGCCACCGTGAGCGCGGAGCGCCGCACGCCCATCGTCGTCGTCGCGCACAACGTCCTCCCCTCGGTCGTGAACATCCAGACCGAGGCGACGATCCGGCGGCGGAGCGCGGACCCGTTCTTCGATCCGTGGGGATTCTTCGGCGGTGGACGCGAGCGGACGTCCCAATCGCTCGGCTCCGGCTTCATCTGGTCGAACGACGGCATCGTCGTCACGAACAACCACGTCGTCGAAGGCGCGTCGCGGATCACCGTGAACTTCAACGACGGCACGCAGCTCCCCGCGCGCGTCCTCGGCGTCGATCCCGACAGCGACCTGGCCGTGCTGCGGGTCGACGGGAAGAGCTTCACCGCCGCGCCGATCGGCACGTCCTCGGACCTGATGATCGGCGAGAGCGTCGTCGCGGTGGGCAACCCCTTCGGCCTGAGCGGCACGGTGACGACCGGCGTCGTCTCCGCCCTCGGCCGCAGCGTGCCCTCGGAGACGCAGGGCCGCACGTACACGGACTTCATCCAGACCGACGCGTCGATCAATCCCGGCAACAGCGGCGGGCCCCTGCTGAACATCGAGGGGAAGGTCATCGGCATCAACGTGGCCATCTACGCGCAGGCGCAGGGCATCGGCTTCGCCATCCCGGTCGACCGGGCGAAGAAAGTCATCCAGGACCTGCTGCGCTACGGCGAAGTGCACTCCGCGTGGATCGGCGCCGTGACCGGGACGTTGACGCCGGAGGAGGCGAAGCGGCGCGGACACAGCACACAGCGCGGCGCGCTCGTCGTGCGCGTGTTCGACGGCTCGCCCGCCGCTCGCGCGGGCATCCAGCCCGGCGACATCATCACCGCCGTGGCGGGAAGGGCGGTGGATTCGCGCGAGGCCTTCTCGACCTTCACCGCCACGCTCGCGTCGGGACAGCCGGTGAGCATCACCGTCGATCGCGACGGAGCGGCGCGCACCGTCCAGGTCCGCCCGGCCGACCCGCCCGCCGACCTCGGGCTGCGTATGCTCCGCGAAGTGGCGGGCCTGAGCGTGGCGGACGAGCGGCGCGCCGTGGTGATCGACGAGGTGCTGCGCGGCACGCGCGCGGCGGAGATCGGCCTCCAGTCCGGAGACCTCATCGTCGCCGTCAACGGCGTGGAGGTGTCGTCCACGCTGGAAGCCAACACGCAGCTCATGCGGGGCGTGGAGCGCTCTTCGATCGTGCTCTCCGTCGCCCGGGGCCGCTACGTCTACAACCTGACGTTCCCGATGGGGTTGTGAAAATGTAGGGCGTGGCTTCAGCCCGCCTCCCGGGCGGGGAGGGGGAAGCCTCCACCCACGAGGGAGGCGGGCTGAAGCCGCGCCCTACATTTCAGAACAGCGCGGCCTGGACCGGCTGCGGCGTCTCGGCCACTGCCGGGCGCCGCCGAACCTCGGCCTTCTTCCGTCCGAGGAGGAGGAAGAGGTTCCGGCGGATCCACTCCTGCGATTCGCGGTGATACGCGTACAGCCGCTCGTGCTGGTGGAAGCGCCGGTTGTGATGCGGCCCGAGCACGTGGTGCAGGTACTCGTGGTAGATCACGGACTGGATGAAGAACGCCGGCACGCCCGGCGCGTTCAGGATCGGATGGATCCGCACCTCGGTCGTGTGATGGTTGTACGACCCGAGGCGGATGCTGCGGCGGCGCTTGCGGGAGATCTGCTGCCCCCAGCGCACCGGCAGCGGCGGGTATTTGAAGAAATAGGTCCGGTGCACCTCGCCAGCCAGAGACGCGAGATGGTGATGGGTCTGTTCGGCAACGGGTAGAGGAAATAGATGCGGGCCGCGCGCGGGCATCGATCCCATTCTAACAGTCCTGAGTCCTAAGTCCTGAGTCCTAAGTCCGCCACGCGCCACTCAGGACTCAGCACTAAGGACTCAGGACTGTTTTCCGGTCACTGTTTGAACTTATCCATCACTTGCGACACGTTGGCCATGGCCGCCGCCGAGACCAGCGAGCCGCCCGCGGCGATGATCTCGTCGCTTTTCTTCATGCCGAGCCATACGCCGACGCCGAGGCCGACCAGGACGGCCGCCACGGGGAAGGTGCGGATCTGGTCGCGCCACGCCTCGGGCAGCAGGTTCTCGATCTCGTCCAGCAATACCTCCGGTCCGTCTTCGACCATCTTCGCTCCCAGCTTCGCCGCATTCTCGCGAACGGTGCTGTGCTCGTCGTAGTCGAGACCCGCCGCCGAACGCTCGTGCTCGTCAGAATAACGCTGTGTCGCCATTGGCATCACTCCTCGTCATCGCGGCGGAGCAGAAGCCCGATCAGGAACCCGACGCCGACGGAGATCAGCAGCGCCTTGCCCGGATTCGACCGGACATAGGTACGCACCTGATCCGTGATGGCGCCGAAATCGACGTCCTCCACCCGCTCGCGCACCGTGTTGTAGCCGTCGCGGACTGCGCCCGACGCATTCTCGTATTTTTCGCCGACGAACTGACGCGCGCGCCCGAATCGGCCGCCGCCCTCGTCACCCGTGGCTCCTCCAGTGGGGCCCGTGTTCTCATCCATCGCGTACCTCCTGTTGAAGCCGAGACAATATCAAATGCAGCGGAGTGCAGCGCTCGTGCCGATCAGTTGCCCATACAATCGCCCTCGGTGCGCATCTCGCTCAAAAACGTCTCCCACGATTACGGTCCGTCCGACGAATCCTCCTCCGTCCACGTCCTCGACGACGTCTCCCTCGACATCGCCTCGGGCGATTTCGCGGTGCTCATGGGCGCGTCGGGCAGCGGGAAGTCGACGCTGCTGAATCTCATCGGCGCGGTCGACCGGCCCACCAGCGGGCAGGTCTTCCTCGGCGATGTCGAGACCTCCGCGCTCGACGAAGGGAAGCTCACGCAGCTCCGCCGCACGTCGATGGGCTTCATCTTTCAGTTCTTCAATCTGATCCCGACGCTGAACGTCTTCGAGAACGTCGCCTTCCCGCTGTCGCTGGCGAAGCGTCCGAAGCGCGAGATCGCCGAGCGCGTGAACGAAGTCCTCGGCCGCGTCGGCCTGCAGCACCGCGCGACGCACTATCCGAACGAGCTTTCCGGCGGCGAGATGCAGCGCGTCGCCGTGGGCCGCGCCGTGGTCCACCGCCCGCCGCTCATCCTCGCCGACGAGCCGACCGGCAACCTCGACTCGACCAACGGCGCGAAGATCCTCGACCTCATTCGCGAGCTGCACGGCTCGCTGCGCCCGACCATCGTCATGGCCACGCACTCCGACGTCGCCGCCGGATACGGCGACTACATCGTCCGCATGCTGGACGGGCGCGTGCAGCGATGATCGTCCGCGCGCTCGTCCTCCGCCCCATCCTGCGCGAGAAGATCCGTACGATCCTGACCATCCTCGGCATCGCCGTCGGCGTGGCGGTGGTCGTGGCCATCCAGCTCGCGAACCAGAGCGCGCTCCGCGCGTTCCGCGAGTCCGTCGACGCCATCGCCGGGCGCGCGAATTTCCAGATCGTCCCCGACACCGACACGCTCGACGAGCGCGTGCTCCTCGGCCTGCACCCTCTGTGGAGCGAAGGCGCCCGGTTCGCGCCGGTGATCGACGTGGAGGGCGTCATTCAGGGCGCAGGGGACAGGGCGCAGGGGGCAGGAGCAGAACCACCATCTCCTGCGCCCCGCGCCCTGCGCCCTGCCCCCTCGTCGAGGCCCATCCGCATCCTCGCCGTCGACCTCCTGAGCGATCTTCACTTCCGCGACTACCGCTACGCGCGCATCGAGACCGGCGCGAAGAACGACGAGCTGGGGCAGTACTTCGCCCTGTTCGGCCCCGACGCGCTCATCCTCCCCGCGCCGTACGCGCGCGAGCGCCGCCTCGGCATCGGCTCGCGCGTGGAGCTGAGCATCCTCGGCCGGCGGCACACGTTCGTCGTCCGCGGGCTGCTCGAGTCCGAGGGGCCGGCGACGGCGTTCAACGGGGCCATCGGGGTGTGCGACATCGCCACCGCGCAGCGCGCGTTCGGGCTGCAGGGCAAGCTCTCGCGCGTCGACCTCATGCTGCCGGACGAGAGCCTCGCGTCGCGGATCCGGCTTCCGCCGGGCACGCGCATCGAGCGTCCGTCGCGGCGCAACGAGCGCGTCGAGAAGATGCTGCGCGCGTTCCGCGTGAACCTCTTCGCGCTCGCCGGCGTGGCGCTGCTCGTCGGCATGTTCCTCGTCTACAACACCGTGCTGATCTCCATCCTCCGGCGCCGCAAGGACGTCGGCGTGCTGAAGACCGTCGGCACCGCGCCGCGGCAGATCTTCTTCGCGTTCCTGGCCGAGGGGCTGCTGTTCGGATTGATCGGGTCGGCGCTCGGGATCGTGCTCGGACACCTCCTCGCCAGCGGCATCCTGCGCACCGTCGGACGCACGATCAACGCGCTCTACGTGACCACGCGGCCCGAGACCGTGACGCTCACGCCGGGCGTCATCGCCCTCGGCGTCGCGGTCGGGACGATCCTCTCGCTCCTCTCGGCGCTGCAACCTGCGCTCGAAGCGTCGCGCGTGCGGCCCACGGCCATGATCCGCCCCGGGCTGCAGCAGCGCATCGCCCATCCGCGGCGCCTCGCGGTGCTGGCGGTGGTCTGCTTCCTCGCCGGCGCGCTGATCTCCCGCCTGCCCGCGATCGGCGGGATCGCCGTGGCCGGCTACGTGGCCGTGCTCTTCGTGGTCGCCGGCTTCTCGCTGCTCGCGCCGGCGATCGTCCGCGCGACGTCGCGCGTCTTCGCGCCCGTGCTCGAGCGCGCCTTCGGCATCGTCGGGCGTCTCGCCGCGGTCTCGCTGCCCGCCTCGCTGCGGCGCACGTCCGTCGCCAGCGCGGCGCTCTCACTCGCCACCGGGATGATGATCGCGGTCGCGCTGATGGTCGGCAGCTTCCGGGAGACCGTGCGCATCTGGGTCGACCAGACCGTCAGCTCCGATCTCTGGCTGCGGCCTTCGAAGGGACTCACGAACTCCCAGGTCGCGCTGTTCCGCGCGGAGGTCGGAGAGGCGGCCAGGAAGCTGCC
Organism: Thermoanaerobaculia bacterium; assembly: GCA_036375075.1. Taxonomy (GTDB): domain Bacteria; phylum Acidobacteriota; class Thermoanaerobaculia; order Gp7-AA8; family Gp7-AA8; genus QHVT01. The sequence goes on from DASUSN010000022.1 coordinate 13,654, forward strand.
GTTCGTCGCCGACGTCGATCGAGTGCGCGGCCGGGAGATGGTCTACGGCGACACCATCATCGCCGTGGGCAGCGCCGACTTCGGCGTCGCCGAGAAACGCGGCCTGCCCATGGTCACCCCGCGCTCCGCGCGGACCGCGCTCGAGAACGCGAGGAAGCGGAACGGCGTCGTGGTCTCGGAGAGCTTCTCGCTCAAGTTCGGCAAGCGGGTCGGCGACACGATCGAGCTCGCGCAGCAGCGGCTCCCGATCACCGGCATCTACCGCGACTACTCGAACGATCGCGGCGTGGTGGTCATGGACCGCCCGCTGTACGTCCGCACGTTCGACGACGACGCCATCAACACCATCGTCGTCTTCCTGAAGCCCGGCATCACCGTCGACCAGGCCCGCCGGATGCTGGAGAGCGACTTCGGCCCGAAATACAACGCCTTCGTCGTCACCAACGGCGAGGTGAAGACCGAGGTGATGCGGATCTTCGACCAGACGTTCATGATCACCTACGCGCTCCTCGGCGTCGCCATCGTCGTCGCCGTCCTGGGCATCGTGAACACGCTGGCGGCGCTGATCCTGGAACGCTCCCGCGAGCTCGCCCTGCTGCGCATCGGCGGCCTCTCCACGGGCGAGCTGCGCACGATGATCGTCCTCGAGTCCACCCTCCTCGGCGTCGCCTCCACCGCCGCCGGCCTGGTGATGGGCTACGCGCTGTCGTGGATCCTCATCTATGTGATCAACAAGCAGTCGTTCGGCTGGACCATCAGCTTTTACACGCCCGTGACCCTGATCGCCGCGTCGCTCGCCGTGACCCTGCTCTCGTCAACCCTGGCCGGCCTCGCCCCCGCGCGCCTCGCGCAGCGCATCGATATCGCCAGCGCCATCAAGAGCGAGTAGAGCCGATTCGCGCTGTTTGCGGCATTTTCGAGCTGACTCTCAGCTCCACGAGCTGACTCTCAGCTCCACGAGCTGGCTCCCAGCTCCACGAGCTGGCTCCCAGCAAATCCGAGCTGATTTCAGCTCCAAGAAGCTGGCTCCCAGCAAATTCGAGCTGATTTCAGCTCCGCGGTGCTGTTTCCAGCACATTTGTGCTGACTGTCAGCTCCACGAGCTGATCACCAGCACATTCGAGCTGATTTCAGCTCCACGAGCTCAGTGCCAGCACGTTCGCGCTGGATTCAGCTCCGCGACCTGTCCCGGAGGGACAAAAGAAGGTAGCCGGTGGCAAGGCGCGAAGCGGCGCAGCCACCGGATCGGATCGCGAAGATTGCGTGCCCCGGAGGGGCGCCAGAGCACGTTCTGCGACCCCTCCGGGGCCGGAAAATTGGGGGCGACCGCAATCCGGTGGCTGCGCGCTCCGCGCTTGCCACCGGCTACCTTCTGTCGCGCCTCCGGCGCAGCAGCATCTCCTCATCGTCGACACACACCGCGCCGTTCTGTGGCTCAGGATGGCAGGTTCGACCTCGCCTCTCGCTGCCGCAGCACCTCGTACAGCGCGATCCCCACGCAGGTCGACAGATTCAGCGACCGCACGTGCGGCGAGTGGATCGGCATCGTCAGCATCCGCTCGGCGTATTTCGCGTGGATCTCCGGCGGCAGCCCGCCCGTCTCCCTCCCGAACACGAGCACGACGTCCTCGGACGCGCCGAGCTCCGCGTCCCAGTACACCCGCGTACCCTTCGTGCTGAAGAAGAACGGCTGGCCGAGGCGCGGCAGCTCGCGCTCGAAGGCCTCCCAGGAGGGCCACACGCGCAGGTCCACGTGCTCCCAGTAGTCCAGCCCCGCCCGCCGCACCTCGCGCTCGTCCAGCGAGAACCCCAGCGGCTCGACGACGTGCAGCGTCGCGCCCGCCGCGAGACACGAGCGCCCCGCGTTGCCGGTGTTCCAGTGGATCTCGGGGTGGACGAGGACGACGTGAAGCGCCATGGGGGGAGTCTACAAGTCGTCGAGTCGTCGAGTCGTCGGGTCGTCGGGTCGTCGGGTCGTCGAGTCGTCGAGTCGTCGGGTCGTCGGGTCGTCGAGTCGTCGAGTCGACAAGTCGTCAAGTCGTCGAGTCGTCGAGTCGTCGAGTCGTCGAGTCGTCGAGAGTACACTTGACGACCCGACGACTTGAAGACTCGAAGACTTGAAGACTCGACGACTCCATGCGACTCCGCCTGCTCCCCCTCCTCCTCGTCCTCGCCCTTCCCCTCTTCGCGAAGCAGCGCGCCGTCCGCCATCCCGCGCCGGCCGCCGCGCCCACCTTCAGCAACGAGGTCGTGCGCATCCTCCAGCAGCATTGCCAGACCTGTCATCGCGAGGGAGACATCGCGCCGTTCCCGCTGATGACCTACACCGACGCGAAGCCGCGCGCCGCGCTCATCAAGTTCATGACCGGGACGCGCCAGATGCCGCCCTGGAAAGCCGCCGACGGCTGCGGCGAGTTCAGGGACGAGCGCCGGCTCTCCGACGCCGAGATCGAAGTCCTCAGCCGGTGGGTCGAGGCCGGCGCACCGGAAGGCAATCCGGAGCAGCTTCCGGCTCCCCGCAACTTCCCCAGCGGCTGGGTCCTCGGCGAGCCGGATCTCGTCCTGGCGAACGCCGAGGCGTTCACGCCACCTCACGGCACGGATACGTACCGCTGCTTCTCCCTCCCCACCAACCTCGTCGCGGACAAGTGGATCTCCGCCGTCGACACCCATCCCGGCGACCGCATGACCGTCCACCACGTGCTCACGTTCATCGACCCGACCGGCGCGTCCGCGGCGCTCGACGCGGCGGAGCCCGGCCCCGGCTACACCTGCTTCGGCGGCCCGGGCATCACCACGACCGGCTCCCTCGGCGGCTGGGCGCCCGGCGCCCGTCCGATGGAGATGCCGGACAACGTCGCCTTCGCACTCCCCGCCGCGTCGCGCGTCGTCCTGCAGGTCCACTATCACCCGCACCACGGCCACACGAGCCCTGACCGCACGGAGCTCGGCCTCTACTTCTCCGACGCGCCGTCCCCGAAAGAGCTGCGTTTCCTCCCGCTGGTCAACCAGACCTTCACCATCCCGCCGAACGACGCGCACTACCGCGTCGACGCCGCGTTCCCCATCCCCGTCCCCTTCCCCCTCAAGCTCTGGTTCGTCGCCCCGCACATGCACCTGCTCGGCAAGGAGATGACCGTCCAGGTGAAACGCCCCGACGGCACGACGGAGTGCCTGATCCGCATCGACGACTGGGACTTCAACTGGCAGGGCGCCTATCGCTACGCCAGCCCCGTCGACCTCCCCGTGGGCTCCCGGCTGTCTCTGACGGCGTACTACGACAACTCGTCGAACAACCCGCGCAACCCCAACACCCCCCCGAAGCCGGTGTCGTGGGGCGAAGCGACGACGGACGAGATGTGCCTGGCGTTCCTCGGGGTGACCGTCGAACAATGAGACTGCTCCGCCGAACCCGTAACTTCGTCCGCAAGGTGCGCGCGGGACTGACGCCATTCGGCGAGAACGTCAGCCCCGAAGTGCCGAACGATCTGTTCGTTGCCCATCTATCGATCTACGCGTTTGCCGCCCCGCATGCACGCGGAGGCCGCGTGCTCGACATCGGCTCCGGAGCCGGGTACGGGAGCGAGTTTCTCCGCAATGCCGGCGCAAACGAGGTCATCGGACTCGACCTCGATCCACGCAACGTCCGCTACGCGAAGCGGCACTATCCGAACGTTGCCTTTCAGCAGGCCGACGCGGAAAAACTTCCGCGCGATCTCGGCACGTTCGACCTCATCCTCGCTTCCAACGTCCTGGAGCACCTGCACGACGTCGCTCCCGCGCTCGAGACCATGCGGCAGATGACGCGGGGCCCCGTCGTCATCGCCGTGCCCCCGATCGTCGACGAAGCCTCGATGCGAGCCAACGAAGCAATCCCGTACCATCGCTCGAATCACATGGTGGAGCGATGGATCGACATGCTCCAGCAGCGCTTCGGCACCGTCGCGGCATACCGGCACTTCCCACGCCCCGGCGTCCAGCCCGATTTCAGCGATCCCTTTCCATCGAGGCTCACACCGGCTGACTTCCTCTTCGAAGAAGTGCAGCCCCACGAGCTGAAGACGAAAGAGACGCTCACTGCATTGTTCGTGGCCAGGTAAGGGCGGGACAGGGACAAGCCCCGTCCCGCGCCGACGAATTACGGAAGCGAAACGGTGTACTCCCCGTAGAGCATCCGTCCGCCCATGCCTGTGGGAAATTCACCGCCTTCGACCTGAATGCGGTAGGTACCGGCCGGAAAACCCTGCGCCTTCAGGTTGATGCTGTAGCCATGGTACGGATCCGGAGCCGCCGCGTTGATCACGAGATCCTGTCGAGCAAGCTTCGCGCTCTGCCATGAGCCCTCGTATCGCTGGCCTGTCGTCACATGGGTCGCAACCGGTCTCACCCACGTATCGTGGTTCAGAGGCGATGATGGACCGCCGTTCGCGGCGGCATCATTCGTTCCGGTGTCGGGGTCGTACGCCCAGCCCGACGCGATCTTGTTCGCGTCGACGGAATCGAGCCAGCCGTACAGAGCCTGCGGCTGGATCGTGATGCTGACCGAGTCCAGCGTCCAAAGCCAGAAGCCGTTACTGACGCGATCCGTATCACCGGCCGTAAATACGATGGTCGTCGTCTGGGAATTCGCAAGCGTCCCGTTGCCGATGTGCCCGAGCTCGTTCCCCTCGATGGCCGGTGCGATTGCGTAACGGCGGGGAAGCGAAATGAGGCGGCTGTTGTGCCCGAATGCCCGGGTTGGATCCCACGGCATCCAATGCTGTCCGTCACGGGAGATGTTCCAGGTCAGACCTTGTTTCGTCGCCGTAGGCGCCACATAGAGGAAGACGTTCCATCCGGGAATGTACTTGACGTCGATCCCGCCTCCGCCCTCCGCACCCAGGAATGGCATCGTGCTTTCCGCGAAGATTTTCTCACCGCGGTTGAACGCGATCCCGTCGCCGCTCTTCGTGAGATAGACGCTGTTGCCTTCTCCGCTGTTGTACGGCCAGTACGTGTAATACAACCAGAACTGGTTGTCTTTGTAGATTGCGCTGCCTTCGCCGATCCCGTACTTGCCGTGCTGATACACATACAGGTTTGGATCAGGGAATGACAGGACGGGCTGGGCGGTCACCGAATTGTTCGGGTATTTCACCCAGTTTCGCCCGTCGTACGAGCGGGCGAGGAACATCTGATTGTCGCCGCTGACCTCCTGTCCGTTTTCGACAGGACGCGCCTCCGCCGTGTAATACATCCAGTACTGATTGTTGACGCGCACGACGGTTGGATCGCAGACGTTGTACCAGTCTCCGGTTCGGACCGCTGGTGCCGGCTCCTTGTACAGAGAACTGCAGAGCGGATTGGGAGTGCGGTCATCGCCTCGCTTGGGGCAGAGAACGACTTCAGGCAAGCCCCAGTTCCTCGAGAGAAGCACATGATCCGTTGCGAGGTCGGGGTTGGATGCTGTCGCAATGCCGCCGCAGAACCAGCACTCCAGGATGGTGTCCGCACGCCGGATCAGCGACGGAGCATACCGATAGCCGTAGTTGCCATAGTCGGGGGGATCTGTCTTCGCCAGGACTGTACCGTTCGGCGTGGACGTCACTTGGAAAGCAGCGGCGGATGCGGAGAAAAGAACGATAGACAGCGCGACAGCGATGGATGAGAGGGAACGCATAGGGTCTCCATGGGCGGGTTTCCGGCCGCCCGGGCGCAAGAGTTCCCGACGAGAGGGGATGTTGCGACAACGAGAGGGGCAATCGTTGTGGCCGCGCTACTCGCCGGCATGGGTTGCCCGAGCGCGACTGTAAGAATTATCTCATGCTCAAAATAAGAATACAAATCAGGAAGACCATCGTGCTGCGCCCGCGGGAAACTCGTGCGCGTACAATCTGTCCCACAACCCCATGTCCACTTCCGGGCCCGAGCCGTCGAGCGTGCTGCGCTTCGATCTCGCGATCCAGCGTAACCATCTGCTCGTCTACACCCTCGCGCTCCTGACCGCGTTCGCCGGGCGGGCGCTCGGGGTCTTTCCGCTGCACATCGGCGTCGCTTTGCTCGTCTGGGGAATCGCGTGCGGGAGTGCGCTCGTCCTCTATGCCCTCTACGAGCGCGGCATCGACCGCCGCTACCTCAACCCGGTGTGGATGGCCAACGACATCCTCCTGCTCACGCTCTGCGTCTACATCACCGGGGGCATCAGCAGCCCCTGCTACATCTGGTACGCCGCTACCGCGTCGGCCGCGGCGTTCGCGGGCGGGCGCAAGGCCGCGTGGATCGCCAGCGCCGCGAACACCGTCGCGTACCTCGGCCTGCTGCTGTGGATGGGCCAGATCTCGTTCCTCGATGCGCCCATGGGGCTGGCCGTCACGCGCATGCTCTTCGTCTTCGGCGCGTCGTATTTCTTCCTCCGAGGGATCGCGGACGTCACCGAGAAGCGCCTGCGCGTGCGCCAGCTCGAAGCCGAGGCGCGGGCGCGCGCGAACGAGCTGGCGGAAGCCAACCGCCGCATCCAGGACGCGGACAAGCTCAAGAGCCAGTTCCTCGCGAACATGAGCCACGAGCTGCGCACGCCGATGAACTCGATCATCGGCTTCTCGGAGATCCTCGTGGAGCGCCTGGACGGGAAGATCGAGCCGAAGCACCTCGGCTTCCTCGAGCACATCCGCACCTCGGGCACCCACCTCCTGGGCATCATCAACGACGTCCTGGATCTCTCGAAGATCGAGGCGGGGAAGATGGAGATCTATCCGGAGTTCTTCTCCGTCGCCCCGGTCATCGACAGCGTCTGTCACGTGATGCGCGGCATGACGCGCGCAACGCAGAAGATCGTCGTCGACGTCCCGCCGGACCTGCCGCAGATCGAGACCGATCTGGGCAAGTTCAAGCAGGTGCTCTTCAACCTGCTGTCGAACGCGGTGAAGTTCTCGCCGCCGGACAAGCCGATCCACATCCGCGCGTGGCTGGAGAACGGCGCGATCAGCGTGGCCGTCCGCGACGAAGGCATGGGCATCGACCCGCAACATCACGAGCTGATCTTCGAGGAGTTCCGCCAGGTCGACGGCACCGCGCGCCGCGAGTTCAGCGGCACGGGCCTCGGCTTGGCGCTGGTGCGGCGGTTCGTCCAGTTGCAGGGCGGCCGGGTGCGCGTCGACAGCGCGCCCGGCGCGGGGAGCACGTTCACGTTCACGCTGCCGGTGCGGTCGCGCGCGGCGGTCGTCACGCGGGCGCCGGAGGCGGCGGTGAACGCCGCGGCGCGGGTGCTGGTCGTGGAAGACGACGCCAACGCGTTCGACCTCATCGCGTCCGCGCTCGGCTCGGCGGGCTTCTACGCGATCCGCGCGCGCCACGGCGACGAGGCCATCCGCCTGGCGACGGACTCCCGCTTCGCCGCGGTGACTCTCGACCTCGTGCTCCCGGGCATGGACGGCTGGGAAGTGCTCAAGCGCCTGAAGACGGACGCCGCGACGCGCCAGCTCCCGGTCGTGATCATCTCCATGGTCGAGAACCGCGACCTCGGCCTGGCCCTCGGCGCGGACGACTATTTCGTGAAGCCGGTGGACCGCACGCGCCTGCTCGATCGCCTCAAGGAGATCACCGCCCGCGGCGGCAAGCGCCTGCTCGTCATCGACGACGACACTACCGTGCACGCGATCCTGCACGAGGACCTCTCCGCCCTCGGCTACGCGATCGACAACGCTTTCTGCGGCGAGGACGGCCTCCGGTTTGCGGAAGAGCGCGCGCCGGACGTGATCATCCTCGACCTCATGATGCCCGGCATGAGCGGCTTCGACGTGGCGGGCTCGCTGAAGGAGAACCCGCGCACCGCGGACATCCCCATCCTCGTGCTGACGTCGAAGGAGATCTCCAACGACGACCGCGCGCTGCTGCACACCAAGGTGTCGAGCTTCGTGCAGAAGGGGACGTCGGCGAGGGATCAGCTCGTGCGCGAGCTCCGGAGGGTTACCGCAGCTCCTGCAGCACCTTCCGCGTGATCGCGCGGATGTCCGCCTCCGCATCCTCGGTCACGTCGCGCTTCGACGCCTTCGTGAAGATGGCCAGCGCGACGTGCTCGCCGTTCGGCAGCGTGATCAGCGCGACGTCGTTCGTCGTGCCGGGCATGGTCCCGGTCTTGTGGGCCACTCCGGCGCCGGCAGGCACCGCCGCCTTGATGCGCTTCGCACCGGTGATCGACTCGCTCATGAGCCGTACGAGCAGCGCGTGGCTCTCGGCGGACAGCCCGTCGCGTTTGTTCCAGAACGCCGCGAGCAATTCCGCCATCGCGTCGGGCGTCGCCGTATCGCGGGCGTCGACCGCATAGCGCTCCGGCCCGCCCTCGGGCGCGAGGTCGGCCGCCATCTGTTTCTCCGAGCGGTCGACGCGGATCGCGCTGAAGCCCAGCTCCGCCATGCGGGTGGTCACCACCTGCGGACCGCCGACGAGCGCGAGGAGCGCGTCCGAGGCCGTGTTGTCGCTGTTGGAGACCGTGTGCCGCAGGAGCTCGCCGAGGGTGAGCACGATCGGGCGCTTGTTCGCGCGGTCGCGCAGCGGACTCCAGCCCGGAGCGAAGTCGCGCGGCGCGATGGTGACGACCTGGCCGAGGGAGAGCGTGCCGTTGTCGACGCGGCGCAGCACGGCGAGCGCGATGGGGAACTTGTAGACGCTGCCCATCGGGAAACGCTCCGTGTTGCGGACGGAGAGGCGTTTGCCCGATTCCAGATGAATCGCGGAGACGCCGATGACCGCGTCGGACTTCTGCGGCGGAAGGGCGAGGATGGCGGCGAGGATCAGTGCGAACATGCGGGGAACGATAGTGAGCGATTGCGGCAAATTCGTGGCAAGGTGGGGCAATGTTCTGCCGCCCGGCTACGTGCACCTCACTGTCATCCTGAGCCGCGTAGACGGCGAAGGACCCCCTGATTTGAACGCGTCACGTGCTATCGGCAGGGGTTCCTTCGCCGCGCTACGCCGGCTCAGGATGACAGCAAAGCTTGCGCAGGCGCATCGACACGAATTCCGCGGAACTGTCCTTAGCCGTCGGCCCGCGTAGCGGGCGACAGGAAACGTCACGGCGCGCGGAACGCACGGTCGTAGCCGGTCATCTCCACGTAGGCCGCCCCCCGCACCGCCACCCCGCCGAACGTTCCCGTCACGTCGCACGCTCCCTCCCAGTACGTCACGCGCGTCGAGCCCTTCGTCAGCAGCTCCTGCGCGTTCATCAGCGGGCGCACCTCCACCGCCACCCCGAACGCCGGCACCTCCACGCGCCAGCGCACCGGGTACGTCGCGCCGCTCTTCGGCGACTTCCAGCGCGCCAGCGGCGTGATGCGCATCTGATCGTGGCGGACGTGGATCACCCGCCCGTCGCTGGTGACCAGAGACCCGGACGACGTCACGTCCGGCGTGCCGTCCGTGCGGCGGATGACGTACAACATCAGCTCCGCGTCGTTGTCGAGCTGGATCGAGAACCAGTCCCACCCCTGCTGGTTCTCGCGCAGCACGGAGCTGCCGAACTCGTGGTCCATCCACGCCTGCCCCGTCGCGCGCTGGCCGTTGATCGTGCCCGCGGCCTCGAGGCGGGTCATCGAGTAGTAGTGCGACGCGTAGCCGACCCCCTGCGCTTTCACGCTGATCCCGTTCTCCCCATGCACCGCCGGAGGCTTGCGCGTGCGCAGCACGAGGTCGAGCGAGTCGCTCCCCTGCTTCGCCACCAGACGCCACGAGCCGTCGGGATTGGTCGTCGCCCGCCACGCCTCGTTGAACACGTCGAGCTTTCCCTCCGCCGCCTCGGCGGTGAACGCCGACGCGCGGTTGAGCTTCTCGTAGAAGCGGAAGTCCTGCCGCTCGACGTCCGTGATCGCGAAGTGCGCGGGCATCAGGTCGCGCAGGTCCCACGCCGAGGCGCGCGCCTCGCGGGACACGCCCGCGCGGAAGAACGTCACCTCGAACCCGTAGCGGCGTCCCGCCGCGGTCCGCAGGTGCCCGGTGTAGTACCACCATTCCGTGCGGTACTCCGGATGCGAGCCATGGTCGCGCGGAAAGACGAACTCGTATCCCGGCAGCGCTGGCTTGAACGCGGGGGCGAAGAGGATCAATGCGAGCAGCGCAGCCTTCATGTCCATATAATCTCAGGTCCCATGGCCGAACAGCCCGTCGGCGCTCGCGCACGATTCCGGACCCTCGCAGCGGAACAGAGCATTCCGATCGAGGCGGACGACCTCCTCGCGCTCGCCCGCCGCTACGCCGATCAGGGCATGTACGACGAGTCCATCCATCTCTACGAGATGGCCGAGAAGCTCAAGCCCGGATCCGTCTCCCTGCGCATCAACCTCGCCCGCGTCCGGGACATGAAGAAGGCCGCGGAAGAGTCGCGCTACGCGAACGTCAAATCGGAGGTCGTGGCCGAGCGGGCCCGCGACGAGATCGACTCGTCGCAGTACGCCGGCCTGGCGCAGTACTACATGGCCAAGGACCAGACCTCCAAGGCCATCGAGCTCCTCGAGATCGCCAAGCTCAAGACCCCGAACAACTACCGCCCCTACGAGATCCTCGGCCGCCTCTACTACGGCCAGGGCGAGTGGGAGCTGGCGCACGAGGAGATCCAGGAGGCGCGCAAGCTCAATCCCTTCGACCGCGGCCTGGCGGAGATCTCCGGACGCATCGAGTTCGAGCTGAAGAACTTCGACCGCGCGCTGGACGACTTCGTCGACGCCTTCCTCCTGGCCACCGACCAGAAGGGCGAGTCGACCGAGCCGGTGCGCCGGATGATCAACACCCTCAAGCGCATCCACTCCATCGACCCGAAGGAGCTGAACGCGCGCATCAAGGCCCGCGTCGAGCAGCTCCAGCTCGCCACCGAGCGCCTGGAGTTCCGCAAGGAGAACCTCTTCCGCCTCGACCCCCGCAGCGACCTGCGCGAGATCATGCAGAAGATCACCCGCGCGGCCGAGAAGCGCGAGGACCTCATCACCACCTCGCACGAGCTGCGCAAGCTGGGCGTCTTCCAGCACATGAAGGACGAGCAGATCTTCCGGCTCTCGAAGCTCGCCCGCGTGCAGGCGTTCTCCACGGGCGACTACGTCTTCCGCGAGGAAGACCGCAGCATGGACTTCTACGTGGTCAAGGACGGCCGCATCGAGATCCGCAAGGAAACGCCCTTCGGCCCGCAGATCCTCGGCAACCTCACCGCCGATCACATCTTTGGCGAGATGAACTTCATCGACCGCACGCACCGCTCCAGCGACGCGCTCGCGGTGTCCGACCGCTCGGCGTGCTACACCTTCTCGTTCAGCGCCCTCGACCAGCTCATGGACGAGGACAAGGAGCTCGCCGTCGGCCTGCACTGGGCCTTCTGGCGCTCGCTCACGGAGAAGGTCCGCGACGCGAACGAGCAGCTCAAGCTCTTCTTCCAGGAGGACGCGAAACGGGGACAGGGCCGCAAGCGCGACGCCGGCAAGCGCGACGTGCAAGCCATCACCGTGAAGTCCGAGGACAAGGTCGACCTGTTCCGCGAGCGCGGATTGTCCGCCGCGGAAATGAAGCTGCTGGCCACGTTCTCCAGCGAAGAAAGATTTCGTGAAGGGTCGATGATCTTCCGCGAGGGGGAGAAGGGCGACAAGCTCTACATCGTCCTCGACGGCCGGGTGCGTATCTCGAAGTTCATCCCCGGCGTGGGCGAAGAAGCGCTGACGGTGCTCGACCGCGGCGACTTCTTCGGCGAGATGGCCCTCATCGACGACAAGCCGCGCTCCGCCGACGCCAAGGCCCACGAGAGCGACGCCACCGTGCTCTCCATCGACCGCGCGACGCTCAACGAGATCCTGTCGATGGATCCCCACGCGTCGCTGCAGTTCCTCAACCTCCTCTGCCGCATGATCAGCCGCCGCCTCCGCGAGATCAACGAGAAGATCGTGCAGTGGAAGTACATGAGCGGCGGCTTCTGATGCGCGCCTTCCTCGTCGCGCTGTTCGTCTTTGCCGCACCGCTGGCGCTGGGCGAGCTCGCGCCCGAGGTCTACAAGGCCATGCAGCAGGCGGCGCCGGAGGTGCTGTACCTCGAGGTCACGGAAGTCGACATCGACCGCGATTTTCACAAACCGTCCGGCTGCGGATTCTTCGAATTCGAGGTCCTGCGCAACGTGACCGCGAAGGCGAAGGTGCTGCGCGTCGTCCGGTCGCGCTCCGGCGTGCGTCCCGGAGCCGTGATCACCGTGCCGTACCAGTCCCTCCGCCAGTGCTCCGGCTTCAGCGGAGCCCGCCCGATCCCGCTGCTGGAAGAAGGGATGAAGACGTACGCGTACCTGACGGCGGCCCGCCGCGGCTTCGAGCCCGCGGCGCGCGGCGCGAGCTTTTCGCCCGAGCGCGGTGAGTGAGCAATGGCCGCGGTCTTGCTGCGGCGGAGCCCATGCGTCTGCTCCTCCAGGTCCTGATCGTCACGGCCACCGCGGGCTATCGGCACGAGTCGATCCCGGCGGCCGAGGAGGTGCTCGCGGCGATCGCGGGGCAGCAGGACGTCGCGGTGTCGTTCGCGCGGACGGAGGACGAGGTCCGCACGCGCCTCGGAGACCTGGACGGCGTCCGCGCGGTTTTCTTCGTGAACACCACGGGCGAGCTGCCGATGCCGGATGCGGTGGTCGCGTGGGTGCGCGGCGGCGGCACGTTCGTCGGCGTACACGCGGCTTCCGATACGTGGCATGGCGTCCCGGACTACCTGGAGATGCTCGGCGGCGAGTTCGCCGGCCACCCGCCGGAAACGACCGCCACGGTCGTCGTCGACGATCCGGGACACGTCGCGACGCGCGCCCTGCCGCCGGCGCACGCGCTGCACGAGGAGTTCTATTACCTCAGCCGCGTCGATCTGTCGGAGGTGCGGACGCTGCTCTCGCTGCGCGCCCGTCCGGAGCCGCCGGGCGGCCCGGGTTACTATCCGCTGGCGTGGGAGAAGCGTTTCGGGAAGGGGCGCGTGCTCTACACGGCCCTGGGACATCGCGAGGACGTGTGGCGCTCGGCGTGGTTCCGCACGCACATGAGCGGCGTCGTGCAGTGGGCCGTGCATCCGCCGGAGCAGCCGAAGCGCAGGGCGGTACGCCACTGAGCCGATGATCTTCGTCGCCGCTTTCGCCGCCACGTTCCTGCTGCTGTGGCTGATCGTGTTCGCGATCGGGCCGACGGTCGAGCGGATGCTGGGGCGCGCGGCGCACTGGACGGCGAAGTTCCGCTATCGCGACTATCTGCCCGTGGTTCTGGTCCTCGGCGCCGGTCTGGCCGCGACGGTGATGGCCGGCGACGCGTTCCTCGACATCGCGGAGAGCCTGCAGGAAGAGTCGCCCGTGCTGCACCAGATCGACGCCCAGACCCACGAGTGGGCACGGTTCACGCGCTCGGGCGGCTCGACGCGGTTCTTCACCACGCTGACGCTCATCGGCACGCCCGTCGGCCTCGGCCTGATCGTGCTGCTGGTCTGCATCCCGCTGGCGATCCGGGAGCGCTGGCGCTGGGCGGCGTACCTGATCGTGACCACCACCCTCGGCGGGCTGCTCAATCTGCAGCTGAAGTCGTTCTTCGCGCGGGCGCGGCCGGATCTCGCGGAAGCGCTGCGCGACGCGCACGGCTACTCGTTCCCGAGCGGCCACGCCATGGGCTCGGCCGTGACCTTCGGCGCGCTGGCGTATCTCGCGATGCGGACCATCCCGCGCTGGCGGCACCGCGCCGCGGCGATCGCGTTCGCGTTCACGATGATCGCCGCCATCTCCGCATCGCGCATCTACCTCGGCGTGCACTGGATCAGCGACGTCGGCGCGGGCATCGTGGCCGGCCTGATCTGGGTCGTCGCCGCGACCGTCGCCTACGAGACGATGCGCAGGATCCGGCTGGTGCGCTCGCTGCGGAAGAAGAGGCAGTAGGGCGGTTCCTCGGAGTTCCTCGGGTTCCTCGGGGTTCCTCGGAGAGGCCCCCCGCCCCCCCCCGAGGAACTCCGAGGAACCCGAGGAACTCGTCCTACACCACGTCCTCACTGCGCACTTCGCGCGGCGAGTAGAGCTCGCGCACCAGGCGCCCGATCGACATCCGGTCCAGCGCCTGCGAGGTGCAGGAGTTCAGGGTGGCGAACAGGGAGCCGATGGCGGCGCGCTCGTTGTCGTCCGGGCCGATGTCCGGCAGGAGCCGCATCACGCCTTCCATCTGCGCCACCACTTCCTCCACCGAGATCCGGTCCGGATCGCAGGCCGGGACGAAGCCGATCCAGTCCCCGCCGGTTTGCGCCACGAGCTTGCCGTCCTCCAGCCGCCGCAGCACGCGCACCATCTGCGAGTCCGTCGTGCCGAACTGCTCGGCGAGCCGGTACGCCGACGGAGGCTCCTCCCGGCGGTCGAAGCGCCGCGCGATCTCGATCAATCCCCGCAGCCCGAAGTACAGATCGAACTGCGGCTGGTCCTGCACCTGCGCCTCGGTCGCCCGCAGCACGCCGTACAGGTTCTGCCAGACGTAGCTGACCTCGACGCCGAGGAGGATGACCACCCACATGACTTCGATGGCGATCAGGAAGATCACGGCCAACCCGACCGCGCCGTAGATGTAGTTCAGGCGGCCGCTCATCAGGTACGCCGAGTAGATGCCGAACAGGTAGCGGACCAGGGTGAAGAGCACCGTCGTGACCACCGCGCCGGCCATGGCCGCCTGCACCCGCACGCGCGTCGACGGCACGAGCCAGAACAGCATGGTGAACCCGATGAACAGCACCACCACCGGCACGACCATGAAGATCAGGTCGCCCTCGAACAGGACGCGCAGGTAGCGGTTGCGCTGCAGCATGGCCGTGGTCGTGAACGAGAGGCCCATCAGCAGCGGGCCCCAGAAGAAGAGCATGGTGAAGGCCATGATCTTCGAGCGATACCCCCGCGCGCTGCGCACCTTCCAGATCTGATTCACCGCCCCTTCGACAGCGAGGAAGAGCCGGAATGCGACGAACATGAACACGATCGCGCCCAGGGTCGACGCCGTGGCCGCGTTCTCGGCGAAGCGCGTCAGGTGATACGTGATCTGGGGCGAGGTATACGGCACCACCGCGTTCAGGATCGTGTCGATCTGCACGCCGAAGCCGGGGAAGAGCTTCGCGAAGTTCTGCTTGAGGATGTGCGTGAACGCGACCACCAGCGGGATCAGCGAGAGCAGCGTGGTGTAGGCCAGCGACGCCGCGCGCGAAGTCCCCTCGATGTTCCAGAACTCCCGGACGACCTCGCGGAGGAACAGCGCGATCTCGACGATCGTCGCCCGCACGCGCTTCTGTCCGAAGCCGTGCCGCCGGTAGACCAGGACCGCCGGATCGGTGAGCCAGCCCCACGCGATGTTCTTCGCGGAGAAGAAACGGGTCAGGAAACGCTGGCGCCAGCCTGGGGGCCGCTCGCGCGGGTCCTCGGTCATTCGAAGAGCATACAGGGGGCAGGGCGCAGGGGACAGGGCGCAGGAGAGGGCCGTCGGCGTTCTCCTGCCCCCTGCCCCCTGCGCCCTGCGCCCTCGTCTTGCATAATGGATCAGCGTGCCTGAGCCCGTTCACATCCCGGAGGTCATCGAGCCCGACGAAAAGCTGCCGCGGGACCTGGTGGCGTTGCGCCGCTTCGCCTTCCTGATGGACGAAGCGATCACCATCAAAGGTACGCCGATCAAGGTCGGTCTCGACGCTCTCCTCGGGCTCATCCCCGGCGTCGGGGACGTCATCGGCGGCGTGCTGTCGTCGTGGATCGTCATCGGCGCGCTCCGCCATCGCGTGCCGGGGCGGATCATCCTGCGGATGGTCCTCAACATCGTGATCGACCTGGTCTTCGGCGCGGTGCCGGTCGCGGGCGACGTGTTCGACTTTCTCTACGAAGAGAACGTCAAGAACATGCGGCTGCTGGAGAAGCACCGCGACCGCAGGCGTCCTCCGCGCTCCACGGCCGCGATCGCATTCGTCGCCGCGCTGATCGTTCTGTTCATCCTCGGCTTCGCCATCGGTCTCGTCGTCGCCCTCGGGTTCCTGATCGTCTGGTTGATCGGCCAAAGGCCGGTGATCTGACCATGGCGCTGCTCTTCTTCCGCCGTCGCAAGCCGCCGCGCTACCCCGGGCGCGCGCCGCTGCCGATGGTGCGCCGCCGCGTGCCGATGCGCTATCACATGCGCCATCAGTTCGGCGTGCGCGACGTGGCCTTCCTCCAGACGATGCACGCGCTCACCGGCATGTCCGTGTCGGAAGGGAACCGCGTCGAGGTGCTGCGGAACGGCGTGCGCATCTTCCCGTCGATGCTGTCCGCCATCCGCAACGCGAAAAAGACCATCAACTGCGAGTTCTACATCTACTGGGACGGCGAGATCGGCCGGATGTTCGCCGAGGCGCTGGCGGAGCGGTCGCGGGCGGGAGTGAAGGTGAACGTGATCCTCGACGCGGTCGGCTCCGCGGGGATGTCGCACAACCTCACCGACTTCATGCGCCGCAACGGCATCGAGGTCGAGTGGTACCACCCGCTGCGCTGGTACACCCTGTCGCGCGTCAACCACCGCACCCACCGCAAGCTGCTGGTGGTCGACGGCGAGATCGGCTTCTCCGGCGGCGTCGGCATCGCGGACGAGTGGCAGGGCGACGCGGACACGCAGGACCACTGGCGCGAGACCGTCGTCCGCATCGAGGGACCGGTCGTGACGCAGATGCAGTTCGCCTTTCTCGACAACTGGGTCAAGAGCCGCGGCGAGCTGCTGACCGGCCTCGACTACTTCCCGCAGGTGAAGCCGCGCGGGCCGTGCACCGCGCAGGTCGTGAAATCCTCGCCGTCGGAAGGCTCGTCCGCGGCCAAGCTGCTGTTCATCGTCTCCATCGTCGCGGCGAAGAAGTCGATCTACATCAACAGCGCGTACTTCGTCCCCGACAAGGACACCATCCGCGCGCTGGAGACCGCCGTGCGCCGCGGCGTGGACGTGCGCGTGGTGGTGCCCGGCGAGTTCACCGACGTCCCCATCGTGCGGCACGCGGGCCGGCTCTACTACAACCTGCTCCTCAAACGCGGCATCCGCATCTTCGAGTACCAGCCCACGATGATGCACGCCAAGACCATGGTCGTCGACGGCATCTGGACCACCATCGGCTCCTCCAACTTCGACGACCGCTCCTTCCGCCTGAACGACGAGGTCAACGTGAACATCTACGACGAGACCATCGCCGCGCAGATGGAACAGATGTTCTTCGAAGACCTCGCCCGCAGCGAGGAGATCACCCGCCCCCGGTTCCTCCAGCGGCCCTGGCTCGAGAAGATCAAGGAGCGCGTGGCGGGCTGGCTCAAGCCGCAGTTGTGAAACGGCGTTAGGATTGTGCTATGGCGATCACACACCTGAAGATCGAGGGCTTCCGCTCGTTGAAGTCGATCGAGTGGTCGCCTGCACGATTGAATGTGCTGATCGGGCCGAACGGGTCGGGAAAGTCCAACCTGCTGCGCGCGCTGCAACTCCTGCAAAGAGCAGCGAACGGCAAGCTGAACGATGCGGTCCTCTCTTCGGGAGGAATGGGCTCCCTCGCATGGGATTCACGTGTGCGGGACATTTTCTGGCGCGTGAGTCTCGAGGACCGTCAAATCTATGAGCTCACGCTCGAACGGATTGGGACCAGCGCGGAGTACGCAATCTCGCATGAAGCACTGCGAGGCCCTCACGAAGGGTTTACCCGCAGGCCTGGCCGAGTCATATTGCACGACCCTTTCTCCGAATTCGCGTTGCGTTCGGAAAACGAGACGGCGCTTTACCAATTGATCAATGACGAAGCGATCCGTGCCATCGGCGAGCGCATCGGCGGCATCGCCGTCTTCCACGACCTCGACGTCCGGCAGGGGTCGGCGCTGCGCCAGGCGGCGATTGCGCGACGCGAGGCTACGCTTGCACCTGACGGACAGAATCTCGTCCCCGTTCTGCACACGCTGTATACGACCGACCGTCGCTTCAAGGAAACGCTGAACGACGCAATGCAGACCGCATTCGGCCGGGAATTCGAAGAATTGATCTTCCCCCCTGCTGCCGATCAACGCATCGATATGCGTATCCGTTGGCGTTCCCTGCACGCGGAGCAGTCCACGGCCAACTTATCCGATGGCACGCTCCGGTTCCTCATGCTCATCGCGATTCTGGGCGCGCCCGGCACCGGCGAGCTCATTGCCATCGACGAGCCGGAGCTGGGACTGCACCCGCACATGCTGCCGATCATCGCGGAGCTCGCGCGGCAAGTCTCTGAACGGACGCAGGTCATCTTCACGACGCACTCGCCCCAGTTTCTGGACGCGTTCGCGGAGCCTCCGGTCACCACGGTCGTGACGCTCGAGAACGGCGAATCGAAGCTGGAAACACTGTCTGGGAAAGAACTGGCGGTATGGCTGGAGCGCTACACCCTCGGTGAGTTGTTCCGGTCCGGCGAGCTCGAGGCGATGGTTTGAGAATCACCCTCTTCGTCGAGGGCGATACGGAGCGCGCGGCCATTCCCGACCTTCTGAAGCGCTGGGCCGACAGCCGGCTTTCGCGGCCGATTCGCATTTCGCCGGTGCAGTTCCGCGGATGGCAGCACTACACGAAAGACATCGCAACGCGAGCAGCGCTGGCTCTGCGCGATCCGTCCACCGCCGCCATCGGCCTGCTCGACCTTTACGGTCCGACGTTCTATCCGGCGAACGTCGCAACGGCACGAGAGAGATATGCGTGGGCAAAAGCGAAGTTCGAGCGCGAGGTGGGCAGCGATCGATTCGTGCAGCATTTCGCCGTCCACGAGACCGAAGCCTGGATCTTCTCCGATCCAACCATGCTGCCTGCCGACATCCGCTCGGCCATTCCGGGCAAGGCGGCGAATCCGGAGAGCATCAACTTCGACGAGCCACCGTCTCATCTGCTCGCCCGCCTGTACCGCGACCGCCTCGGGCGGCGCTATCAGAAGCTCATCGACGGCGTCCCGCTCCTGCAGCGCATCTCGCCCGAGACCGTATACAAGCGCTGCGAGCACTTTCGCCTCCTGGCGGACGACGTTCTACGCCTTGCCGGCGGGTGACATGAATGTAGGGCGTGGCTTCAGCCCGCCTCCCCCGGGGGGGGCGGGCTGAAGCCACGCCCTACATATCATTCCCAGTCGGTGTGCACGAACGGCGCGTCGGCGCCCTTGTCGTTGCGCTGGTAGGTGTGGGCGCCGAAGAAGTCGCGTTGGGCCTGGGTGAGGTTCTGGGGGAGGGACGCCGTGCGGTAGCTGTCGAAGTAGGCCAGGGACGCGGAGAACGCGGGGACGGCGATGCCGTGGGTCTGGGCGAAGGTCGTGCAGCGGCGCCAGGAGTCCTGGGCCTGCGTGATCTGGCCGCGGAAGGCCTCGTCGAGGAGAAGGTTCGTCAGGTCCGCGTTGCGCTCGTAGGCGCGCATGATGGAGTCGAGGAACTTCGCGCGGATGATGCAGCCGGCCTTCCAGATGCGGGCGATCTCGCGGAGGTCGAGGGACCACTTCCACTCGTTCGAGCCGGCGCGCATGAGGGCGAAGCCTTGCGCGTACGAGCAGATTTTCGCCGCGTAGAGGGCGTCGTGGACGTCCTGGATGAAACGTTCGCGATCCTGCGAAGGGGGTCCTTCGCCGTCTACGCGGCTCAGGATGACAGAGGCCGCGACGCGCTCGTCTTTCATCGACGACAGCACGCGCGCGTCGATGGCGGCGGCGATGGTGGGGATGGAGACGCCGAGGTCGAGGGCGACCTGTGCGGTCCACTTGCCCGTGCCCTTCTGGCCCGCCTTGTCCAGCACCTTGTCCACGAGCGGCTCGCCCGTCTCCGGGTCGCGCACGCGGAAGATCTTGGCCGTGATCTCGATGAGGAACGACTGCAGCGGGCCTTCGTTCCATTTCCCGAAGATCTCCGCCAGCTCCTCCGCCCCGCAGCCGAGGCCCCGCCGCAAGAGGTCGTACGCCTCGGCGATGAGCTGCATGTCGCCATACTCGATGCCGTTGTGGACCATCTTCACGAAATGGCCCGCGCCGTCGGGACCGCAGTAGGTGACGCACGGCCCGGAGTCGCTGCGCGCGGCGATCGCCTCGAACACGTCGCGCGTCTGCTCCCACGACTCGCGCGTCCCGCCCGGCATGAGCGACGGGCCGAAGCGCGCGCCGTCCTCGCCGCCGGAGACGCCCGAGCCGACGAAGTGCAGGTTGCGCTCGAGCAGCCGCGCCGCCCGCGCCTGGGTGTCCTTGAACCAGGAGTTGCCGCCGTCGATGACGACGTCTCCCGCTTCGAGGAGCGGCATCAGCTTGCCCAGCATCTCGTCGACCGGCGCGCCGGCCTTGATCATCATCATGATCCGCCGCGGGCGCTGCAGCGCGGCGACGAATTCCTCCAGCGTGCGCGTCGCGGTGAGCGGCTTGTCCGGATGCGCGGCGCAGAACTTCAACATCGTCTCCGGCTCGCGGTTCCACACCGCGACCGTGAAGCCATGATCGGCGACGTTCAGGGCCAGGTTCGAGCCCATCACGCCGAGGCCGATCATGCCGAACTGACAGGTCACGCCTTCACCATCTTCACCGCCTGCGCGAGCTGCTCCAGCCCCGCGTCGATGTCGGTGCCGAGGTCGATGCTCAGCACGCGGCGGTTGCGGCTGACCAGCGACTGGAAGTCGCCGATCGCCTGCGCGCGCACCAGCGACCCGAAGGTGAACTTCTCGCCGGGGAGCGGCACGTCGTCCCCCGGCCCGCCGGTGAGCTGGAGGAACACGCCGTTGTCGCCGCCGCCTTTGTGGAGCTGGCCGGTGGAGTGGAGGAAGCGCGGCCCGTAGCCGCTGGTCGTGGCCACGCGCAGCTCGCGCGCGACCGCCTCGCGGATCTTCGCAATCTTCTCCTCGCGCGAGATCGTCTCCCCGAAGTACTGCGTCAGGGCGACGTAGTCGCCCGGCTTCACGCTGCCGAGGAGCGCCGCGATGGCGTCCGTGTCCGACACCGGGACGCGTTTGCCCGCGGGACCGCCCTCGCCGGTCATGGTCCCCTTCTCCGTGAACTCCGCCAGCAGCGACTTCGTGTTGTCCTTCGACTCCTGCACGTTCGGCTGGTCGAACGGATTCACGCCCATGATCGCGCCCGCCACCGCGGTGGCAAACTCGAAGAGGAAGAACGTCTCGCCCAGGTCGAGCGGATCTTCCAGGACGATGTCGATGACCGGATGACCCGCCGCGGCGAGCTCGCGCAGGCGCGACGTTTCATCGCTGCCCCGCAGGCGTACCGCCACGAACAGCCGGTCGTTCCCGTACTCGTTCGCCGCCAGAGGAGGCTCGCCCGCAACCGGCACGATCCCCTTCCCTTCCTTCCCCGTGCTCTCCGCGATGAGCTGCTCGGCCCACAGGCCGAGGGTGTCGAGCGGGCGCGGGGTGATCAGCGTGAGCTTGTCGCGCCCCTGCAGCGCCGCGCCGCCGATCGCCGCGCCGAGGAGCGCGGGCGGGTTGCGGCGCACCTGCGGCGTCGTGGCGACGTGCACCGCGTGCAGCGCCCGCTCGAGGAGCGTCGCGATGTCGACACCGGACAGAGCCATCGGGACCAGTCCGAAGAACGACAGCGCGGAGTAGCGCCCGCCGATGTCCGCGGGGTTCACGAAGACCTGCCGGAAATTGTCGCGCTGCGCGTCTTCGACGAGCTTCGTGTTCGGGTCGGTGATGGCGACGAAGTTCTCGCCCGCGCTCCCGCCCTTCACCTGCTTCACGCGGTCGTAGAAATAGCGGTGGAACATCGCCGGCTCGGTGGTCGTGCCGGACTTCGACGCGACGATGAACAGCGTCTTCGCGACGTCGATCTTCGCCTCCAGCATCCGCACGGCCTCGGGCACCGTGGAGTCGAGGACGAGCAGCTCCGGATACCCCTCCCGCTTCCCGAAGAGCCGCCGCACCACCTCGGAGCACAGGCTCGAGCCGCCCATGCCGAGGACCACCACGTGGTCGAAGCCGTGGTGCAGCTCGCCGGTGAGCTCGAGGATCCCCTTCACGTTCCGGTGCATCGACTCGATCACCGGCAGCCAGCCGAGGGCGTTGTCGATGATCTTCCGGTGCGCGTCGTCGGACTTCCACAGCGAGCTGTCCTTCGCGTGGATGCGCGCGACGAACTTCTCCTTCTCCGCGCGGGCGATGGCGTCGTCGACATTCAGCCCGTGCAGCGTCACGCGATCGGGGAGCCCGCGGACGACGGCGTCGCGGCGCGCCTCGATGGTCGTCATGAGCTGCTCGAACGACTCGTTGAACGACTTCACCCCTTCGGCCGTCAGCTTGTCGGTGATGGCTTTCAGGCTGAAGCCCTTCGCTTCGAACTCCTCCAGCACGCGGCGCGCTTCGTCGACGTTCTGCTCCAGCGTCATCTCCACTTCGCCGTGGTCCTTGAACGCGTCGTACGTCGCCGGCGGCAGCGTGTTGACGGTGTCCGGGCCGATGAGCGTCTCGACGTAGAGCACGTCGCGGTAGCTCGGGTTCTTGGTGCCGGTGGAGGCCCACAGCGGGCGCTGCACGCGCGCGCCCTGGTCGCGGAGCTTCTGGAAACGCTCGCTGGTGAAGGCCTGCCGGAAGAGCTGGTACGCCATCTTCGCGTTGGCGATGGCGACCTTCCCCTGCAGATCGGTGATGCCCTTCGCTTCGAGCTGCTTGTCCGCCTGCGCGTCGATGCGGCTGACGAAGAAGCTGGCCACGGAGGCGATGTGGCCGAGGGGGAGGCCCTGCGCGGCGCGCTTCTCCAGGCCGCGCAGGTACGCCTCGATGACCTGCGCGTAGACCTCGTTCGAGAAGATGAGGGTCACGTTGATGTTGATCCCGAGCGCGATGGCCTGCTCGATCGCGGGGATGCCCTCGGGCGTCGCCGGGATCTTGATCATCACGTTCGGCCGCGCCACTTTCGTGAACAGCCGCTTCGCCTCGGACGCGGTCTTCGCGGTGTCGCTGGCCAGCAGCGGCGAGACCTCGAGGCTCACGTAGCCGTCGTCGCCCTTCGTCTTCTCGTACACCGGCGCGAAGACGTCCGCGGCATTGCCGATGTCCTCGACCACGAGCTCGTCGTAGATCTCGTCGCGCGACTTGCCCTGCGACGCGAGCGTGCGCAACTGGGCGTCGTAGTCCTCGCTTCCGCCGATGGCCTTCTCGAAGATGGTCGGATTGGAGGTGAGGCCGCGCAGGTCGTCCTCGTCGATCATCTTCTTCAACTTGCCGGTGGTGAGGAGCTTGCGCTCCATCTGGTCGAACCAGACGCTCTGGCCGGTTTTTGCGAGCTCTGCGAGGGGGTTGGTCATGTCGATGCCTCCGGGGGCGTAAGCATATTCGAGTCCTCTTCCAGGCCGGCTTTGCGAATGGCGTTCAGCGCGATCCGTCCGACGAACACGGCGACCGCGACCGCGCCGACGGCCGTCACGCCGAGCAGGACGCGGTTACCCGTGCCGGTCAGAGCCGCCGCTCCGGCGGCGCCGGCCCAGGTGAAGGCGAGCGTGCCGGGGATGATGCCGAAGAACGTGATCGCGACGTAGGGCGCCAGCCGCACGCCGGTGAGACCGAACGCGTAGTTGACCCAGGTGAAGGGCGGGAACCCGGAGAGCCGCACGAGCCAGAGGATCTTCGTGCCCTCGCGGGTGATGGCGCGGTCGAGCGCGCGGAACCGGACGTTGTTCGCCGTCATGCGCTCGACGCGCCGGCGGAGCACCGTCCGCGCGAGGACGAACGCGAGCGTGGCCCCGATCGTCGCGCCGGCCAGCACGACCAGCGTGCCTTTGACGAACCCGAAGATCGCGCCCGCGCCGAGGGTCAGAGCCAGGGCCGGAATGATGAAGACGCAGCAGACGGCGTACGCGAGGATGTAGACGGCATAGCCCATGGGCCCGATGCTGCGCACCCAGGTCTGGAACTGCGTGATCCAGTCGCCGAGGGGGAGCATCCGCACGGCGATGACGAAGGCGACGAGGAGCGCGATGACGGCGACGAGCTTGATTCTCATGACCCCGAGCGAAGTCGAGGGGCCAACTTAGCACCAGCGGCGCCTGAGCACGAAGCGCGATGCACGTGCGGCCGCCAGTCGGATCGCCCGGCGCCGGTGCTAACTTGGCCCCTCGACTGCGCTCGGGGTTCCTTAAAGCTTAGGCAGCAGCACCTTCTTCGCGCTCTTGAGCACCACCACGAACGTGCTCACGCCGCCGAGGATCGCGCCGAAGAGCAGGCCGGCCGCGCCGCCTGCCGCCACCTTCACCAGGCCGCCGCCGCCCGACTTCTGCTTCGCGTAGACCGGCACCACGGTCGGGCGCACCACGGGCTCCGCCGTCTTCGGGCGGTCCTCCGGACGCTTGGCCTGCGCGCGCGCCTCGCGCTTCGACGTGTCGCCCTTCAGCGAGCCGAACGTGCGCGCGTACACCTGCGTGAACTCCGCGCCGAGGAAGAGGATCTGCGATGACCAGTACACCCAGATCAGCAGGATCACCAGCGAGCCCGCTGCGCCGTAGGCCGAGCCCGGCGCGGCCTTGCCGAGGTACACGCCGAGACCCCACTTGCCGAGAACGAACAACAGGGCCGTGAAGATCGCGCCGAACCATACGTCGCGCCAGGCGATCTTGAGATCGGGGAGGATGCGGAAGATCGCCGCGAACAACACGATCGCCACCGCGAAGGCCAGGACCAGGCTGAGCAGGTTGGCCACCGCCTCGCCTCCGACGAAGCGCGATACGTATCCACCCATCGCCGCGATCGCGGTGTCGAGCACGAGCGTCACCAGGAGCAGGAACCCGATGCCCAGAACCATGGCCATCGAGAGGAAACGCTCCTTGACGAAGCCCATGATGCCCGAGGCCTTCTTCTTCTCCACGTTCCAGATCGTGTTCAGCGCGTCCTTGAGCTGCCCGAACACGCCGGAGGCGCCGAGCATGAGCGTGATCACGCCGATGATCGTCGCCAGTACGCCGCTTTTGGGTTTGGCCGCCGCCTGGATCATCTGCTCCAGCGACTTCGCCATCTCCGACCCGAAGACCTTGCCGAGCTCGCCGGAGATCTTCCCCTGCGCCGCCTCCTGCCCGAAGAACAAGCCCGCCATCGCCACCGCGATCAGCAGCAGCGGACCGATCGAGAAGATCGTGTAGTACGCGAGCGCCGCCCCGAGGCGCGGGACTTTGTCCTCGCTGAACTCGGTGAAGGTCTCTTTGAAAAGGCCCAGATATTTGCCCATGCGTTCGGCTCCCGAAGGCGTTGAAGAGCAACGGACGGGCCAGTGGCGCCGCTGTCATCCTGAGCCGGCGAAGCGCGGCGAAGGACCCCCTGCCGGGAGCACGGGTCGCGCGCAAATCGGGGGATCCTTCGTCGTCTACGCGACTCAGGATGACACTTGCTTCATCCACGCGATGCAGCGTTCGAGCGATTGGCGCATCTCCGCCGGAGGCAACTGCACCGGCCGGCCGTGGCCGGGCAGGACCCATTCGAACGAGTAGTCGAGGAGCCGTTCCATCGAACGGATCTGCTCGGTCCAGGAGTACCAGCACGCGCTGCGGAAGGCGTACAGGTGGCCTCGCTGCGCGCTCCAGGCGAGGTGGTCGCCGGTGAAGAGGTACCGTTCGCGATAGAGGAACACGGCGTGCCCGCGGGTGTGGCCGGGCGTGGGGATCATCAGGATGTCGTCGCCGAGGTCGATCGGGTCGGTGCCGGCGGGCATGAGCTCGAAGACCCGGCCGCGGGCGTCATCGGCGTGCAGCACGCGCTCGCAGCCGAAGCGCTCGCGGAACTTCGCGTGGTCGGCGATGTCGTCCTGGTGCGTGAGGAGCATGCGGCGCACGGGTCCCAGCCGCTTGACGAGCGGCCCGGCGAAGCGGGGCGAGTCGACGAGGATCCCGCGGTCGCGGAGGAGATAGGCGATCGCGCCGAAGGAGCTCTCGCTCGCGTAGCCGCAGCGGTAAACATCACCGTCGACGAGCTCCGGCAGCGCGTCGATCGCCGCACGGGCGCTGCGCGACGACCCGATCGACGACGTCGGACAACTGATCAGCGCCTTCTGCGCGGCCAGCAGCTCCTCATCGCTCGCGGGCTGACGAAAGACGAACGACTGATCGCGCGCGTCGCTGAACACCGCCGGCGCGAAGATCCGGCAGGCGTCGCAATCGATGCAGGTGGAGTCGACGAAGAAATCGCCCGGAACGTTCTCCGGGAGGCGGAGCGCCGGATCGGCCATACGAAAGACTTCAACCGCTCACCGCACGTCCGCCTTCCGGCCCCGCTGGGGGGGGTCACCCGATCGGCGTGACGAACACCCACACGGTCGAGCCGCTGTAGATCATGCGGATGCGCACGTCGCGCGCGCCGGACGGGAAGCGGAAGGTGAAGTCGAACACCTCGTTCAGCTCGCGCCGCTCCACGCCCGCCTCGAACGCGCCGAAGAAGCGCTGCACGCGCGTACACGGCGCGATGTCGCGGAAGAAGCTCTTCCCCACCACTTCCTCCCGCCGCCGGCCGGACAGCTTCTCCTCGGCCTTGTTGTACGAGAGCACCATGCCCTGCGCGTCGAGCTGGATGGCGCCGAACGGCAGCGCATCGAGCTCCTCCGCCGTGAGCAGCCCCACCTCGGACACGATCGCCTCCGGTGCCACGTCGAACCGCTGAACGGTCATGAGCTTTTCCTTTCCTGAACGAACACCCACACTGTCGTCGTGGCGGCGCTGTAGAAGAGCGTTACGCGCACGTTGCGCGGCGCTTGTTTGAACGCGAAGAGGTAGTCGAACGTCTCCTGCAGCTCGCCGCGCTCCACGCCGTCGCGGAAGACGCCGTAGAACTCGCGCACGTTCGTGCACGGCGCGACGTCGCGGAAGAAGTTACGGCCGACCGTCTCCGGCGCGCGGCGGTTCGACAGGTTCGCCTCGTACTCGTTGAACTGCAGGATGCGGCCGTCGCGATCGAGCTGGATGGCGCCGAACGGCAGCTCGTCGAGCTCGCTGCTGGTGAGGCCGTCCACGCTGGCGAGCAGGGACTCCGGGGTGCTCATGACGTCGCCACCTCGTGCGGCTTGCCGAACAGCCAGCCCTGCATCAGCTCGATGCCCAGGTCGCGCAGCACCGCGCGCTCCTCCTCTCGCTCCACCCCCTCGGCGATGATGCGCGTCGGCAGCTCCGCGCTGAGGGCGACGAGCGCCTGCACCACCGCGCGGCGCTTGCGGTCGCGGTCGATGCCGTCGATGAAGAAGCGGTCGATCTTCGCGAAGTCGGGTGCGAACTCGATCAGGCGGCGCAGGCCCGCGGCGCCTTCGCCGAGGTCGTCGACGGCGATCTTGAAGCCGAGGGCGCGGAGCTCCATCAGGGCGCGGAGGAGATCGTCCTGGCGCGCGGGAGAGTGCTCGACCACCTCGAACACGACGTACTCAGGCGCGCGGGAGAACTCGCCGACCGACGCCCAGAACGCATCGGAGCGGACGATCGTGCGCGGGTGCGCGTTGAGGAACAGCAGCCCGTCGCACGCGACGGTCGACGCCATCTCCAGGCAGCGGCAGTCGAGGCGCTCGAGGATGTCGAGCGTCGCGGCCATGGCGAACGCCATCGGCGGCGACTCGTACGGCGTGCCGCGCGGGCCCCGCATCAGCGCCTCGTAGCCGATGACGCGCTCCGGCCGCGCGGCCTCGTGGATGCCGTGCAGCGCGATGCGGAGCTGCGCGCGGCCGAAGAGCTGATCGAGGAGCGCCTGCTGGTCCGGCGCCGCGGAGCTCACTGAGCTTCCCGGACGAACACCCACGCCGTATCGGTCTGCGTCGAGTAGAAGAGCGTCACGGTGACGTCGCGCGGCGCCATCTCGAAGTCGAAGCGATACGGAAAGATCGCGTGCATCTCCTTCTTCGCGACGCCTTCGCGGAAGCGGCCGGCGAAGGCCTGCACGTTGGTACACGGCGCGACGTGCGTGAAGAAGTTGCGGCCGATGACGCGCTTCGGGTCGCGGCCGGTGAGCCTGGACTCGGTCATGTTGTAGCTGAGGATCGTGCCGTCGCGGTCGAGGCGGATGGCGCCGAACGGGAGGGCGTCCAGCTCCTGTTCGGACATGCGGTCGATGGCTTCGAGCTCCTGAAGGGCTTGCATGAGGGGCAACATACGTGCGCCGTGCGCGCCGCGGCAGTCGGATTTGCCGTGCCGGAAAAGGCTGAAAGTAACCAAAACTCCATCTCGCTTGACTAATCGGCCGATGTGCAGAAAAATCTGCACATGGTGACGCGACGCCGGCCGGCCTCCCCTTCCACCCTCAGCAAGCGCGAGCGCCAGGTCATGGACCTGATCTACCAGCGCGGCGAGGCCAGCGCGGCGGACGTCTTCGAGGCGCTGGCGGACGCGGCGAGCTACAACGCGGTGCGGTCCACGCTGACCATCCTGGAGCAGAAGGGACATCTCAAGAAGCGCGAGGAGGCCCGCAAGTACGTGTACCGGCCGGCGGTGGCGCCCGAGAAGGCGCGCGGGTCGCGCCTGGCGGAGCTGCTGAAGACGCTGTTCTCGGGCTCGCCGACGCAGCTCGTGAGCACGCTGCTGGACGAGGAGCGGCCGAGCGACGAGGAGCTGGCGCAGATCGAGAAGATGGTGCGCGCGGCGCGGAGGAAGGCGTGATCGACGCGACGCTCCGCGGCTCGCTGATCCTCCTCGCGGCCTTCGCGGCGCTGCGCTGCATGCGGCACCGCTCCGCGGCCGAGCGCGAGCTCGTCCTGCGCTGCGCGATCCTGGCGATGCTCGTGCTGTCCGCGGTCGCGGCGACGACGCACGCGTCGCTGCTATGGCTCGCGGGAGTCGCGGTGATGGCCGTGCGGCTGGCGACGAGCGTGCGCGCGGTCCGCCGCATCCGTTCGCGCGAGGTGCGGCGGATCGGCCGGGTCAGCATCCGCGTGGCCGACGTCCCGACGGCGATGACCTGGGGCGTGCTCCGTCCGGTGATCGTGCTGCCGGAAGGTGCGAAGCACCTCCCCAATGTAGGGCGCGGCTTCAGCCCGCCCCCCTCGTGGGAGGGGGAACGCACCACCACCCGCCCACCGGGGGGGCGGGCTGAAGCC
>DASUSN010000023.1:0-15262 GCA_036375075.1 Thermoanaerobaculia bacterium
ACCCCCTGCCGAAGCACGCGACGCGCTCAACGCACGGGGTCCTTCGCCGTCTACGCGGCTCAGGATGACAGGAGAGGTCCATATCGGAGGGCATCCGCACGTGACGCGGGCGAGCTTCGAGGCCGGGCGTGCGCTGCTCGACTTCGTCGACGCGCACGACGACATCCTCTTTCTGATCTCGGGCGGCGGGTCCGCTTGTGTGGAAGTCGCGCTGGGCGATGAGGAGGAGGTCTCGCGCAAGAACGCGGAGTGGATCGCGTCGGGAATGACCATCGCGGAGATCAACGCCCGGCGGCGCACGCTGTCGGCGATCAAGGGCGGCAAGCTGGCGGCGCGCGTTCGGGGGCGGGCCGTGACGCTGGTCTACTCGGACGTCTCCGCCGGCGCCCTGCATGACGTCGCTTCCGGACCGACCATTCCGGGCTCCGAGGCGGTGCTCGTGGCCGACAACGCGACGCTCGTACGCGCCGCGGCGCAAATCATCGGTGACAACGCGGTGGTGGTCGAGGAGCAGATCGAAAGCGACGTGGCGGATGCGGCGTTGTTCCTCGCAGATCGCGCGCGGAGGCTGCGGCCGGGGCAGGTGCTGGTGGCGGGCGGAGAGCCGACGGTGGTGGTTCGCGGGCGAGGCCGTGGCGGGAGGTGCAGCGAGTTGGCGGTGCGATTTGCGGCGATTTGCGAGAAGGAAGCGCTGTTCGGGTCGTCCGATGGCGTGGACGGGAACAGCGGGGTGGCGGGGTTCCGGATGCCCGGCCGGCTGGAAGCCGGCGGAGCGGCCGGCTGGAAGCCGGCGCTCCGCGAAGCGCTGCAGGCGGCGCTGGAGCGCAGCGACTCCTACCCGATTGCCGCGCAAGTCGGTGAGCCGATTATGATTGCGCCGACGGGGAACAACCTGCGAGACCTCTTCCTCGTGGCCTGTGTTTAGCAGGCAAGCGCCACGGTAACCGCGCGCATTCGATGAACATCGACGATCCGGCAGATCCGCTCCTGCCTTCTCCCCGGGGAAGGAGGCACACGTCCGCGCGCGAGCGGCAGCGCCGCGGGCCGATGTGGGGCTGTCTGAAGGGGCTGGTCTGGGTCTTCGGGGTCGCCTTCCTGCTGCTCTTCCTGATCGTCGGCGGCGGCTGGTGGTACCTCGGCTCGGCGAACTTCGCCGACTACGTGAAGAAGAAGATCGAGGCCACGCTGGAAGCGAAGCTCGAACGCGACGTGACCATCGGCAGCGTCGAGTTCGTGCGCACGCGCCCGCAGAAGATCGTCCTCAAGGACCTGCGCATCGCGAACGCGAAAGGCGCCGTCGCGCCCTACTTCGCCACCGTGCGCCAGGTCGAGCTGACCGGCAACGTGCAGTCGCTGTGGGGCCGCAACGTGAAGGTCGACCGCGTCGACGTGCGCGAGCCCCGGCTCTGGTTCGAGGTCTTCCCCGACGGCACGCACAACTTCCCGAAGTGGAAGACCGGCCCGCCGCGCCGCTTCGAGATCGTGCACGTCGACATCGGGAAGCTGTACATCGACGACGGCGCGTTCGGCTTCAACGACCGCAAGCACGACATCGTCGCGCTGGCGCAGAAGATCGACTCCACCATCACCGTGACGCGGGCCGAGGACCTGTACGAAGGGATCCTGCACAGCCCGATCGTGCGCGTGCGGCTGCAGGACTACGAGCCGTTCGACGTCGACATGCGCGGCGGCTTCCGCTACACGCCCGGCGTGCTCGCGCTGCAGTCGATCGCGCTGCGCGGGCGCGGCATCGACGCCTTCGTCGCCGGCAAGCTCGATCCGCTGACCGAGGCGGCGTACGACCTGCGGATCACGTCGAAGCTGCAACTGGAGCGCCTCCGCGAGATCTTCCGCATCGAGAAGACGCTCGAAGGCTCGCTCGCGCTGGACACGCGCCTGCGCGGCAAGAGCGGCGACTTCACCATGACCGGCGGCTGGACCTCGCCGAAGATCGTCGCCGACACGTACACGCTCGAAGACGCGAAGGGGCGGCTGAACGTCACGGGCGCGAACCTCGTCGTCGACGTCGAGAAGGCGACCTACGGCGGCGGCACCATCGGCGCGCATTACTCGCTGGCGCAGTATGCCGAGCCGTATCCGATGAAGGTCGACCTCCGCTACTACAACATCGGCATCGAGCCGCTGTTCAGCGACTGGGGCATCGAGAACACGGGCCTCCGCGGCGCGGCGACGGGCAACCTCACTTACCGGTGGAACAAGGACAAGGTGCTCGAAGGCGCGGGCGAGGGAACGGCGCGGCTCGCGAAGAGCACGGTCGCGTTCTCGAACGCGCGTTACCCGGTGCCCGTCTCCGGCACGACGGACTTCGCGCTGAACAACGGCGTGGTGACCTTCCGCAACGCGGAGCTGGACACCGAGAAGTCGCACGTGAGCCTGGCCGGGACGCTGAAGATCGAGGGCGTGGTCACGGACCTGCGGATGAACATCCGCAGCCAGGACTTCTCCGAGCTCGATCGCGTGGCCTACAACTTCGCGCTCTCCGCGGACAAGACCGACTACGAGCTCCTCGGCCTCGGCGGCGCGGGCACGATCGCCGGGACGGTGCAGGGGCCGATCGACAAGCCGCTGGTCGCCGCGCACATCACCAGCACGGGCACGCGCTACAACGAAGTCCTCCTCGGCAACGCGGACATCGACCTGCGTTACGACGGCAACCGCTCGCTGCTCACGTTCGAGCGGGCGATCTTCGCCGACGGCCCGGGGCGGCTCGACCTCACGGGTACGGTCGAGTTCCCGGAAGCGGGCGGCCCGCGGTTCGACATCGCGGTGAACGCCGACAGCTATCCCGCGCAGCGCGCGATCGACGCGGTGGGGATGGAGCTGAAGATCGGCGAGGGCCTGGCCACCGGGCGGATGATCGTGGCCGGCACGCCGGAGAGCGGGCGCGCGACGTTCGTGAATACGACCATCCGGCGCGCGGACGCCACGCTGGCGCTGAACGGCACCGTCAACTGGCTGCCGGGCGATGGCAACGTCGCGTTCGACCTCGACATCAACGCCAGCAACTTCCCGGTCGCGGACATCGCCTCGTTCCTCGACTTCGCGGACCTGCCGGTGACGGGCAAGCTCACCGGCACGATCAAGCTCGCGGGGCGGAAAGAGTCGCTGGAAGGCAGCGGGCGCGTCACGGTGACCGAGGGCACGGTGATGGGCGAGCCGATCGACCTCGCGTCCGCGGACCTGACGTTCACGCAGGGGCGGGTGAAGGCGACGAACGTGCTGGTGCGGGCGGCGGCGGGCGAGATCCGCGGCGAGGCGGAGATCGACCTGACGCAGGAGCGCTTCAGCTACACGATCGCATCGTCGTCGATCGACGCGTCGAAGCTGAAGATCGCCGCCGGCCTCTCCGACCTCCTCGGCGGGCGCATCGTGTTGAAGTCGACGGGCGCGGGCACGTTCGCGCAGCCCGAGCTGGTGATCGAGGCGGAGTTGGAAGGGGCGACGCTGCAGGGGCTGTCGCTTCCGCCGGGAACGCCGCCGCCGTCGCTGTACCTCGCCATTCGCAACGGGCGGCTGATCGTCCGCGGCGGGATCGCGGACATCGTCACGATCGAAGGCGACGGCGCCGTCGGCGAGAACATGGCCGTGGACGGGACGGTGCGCGTCACCGTGCACGACATCGCGCGCGCGGTGGCGATCTCGCCGATGACGGCGTCGCTGCCGGCGGCGGGCAACCTCGTGCTCGACCTGAAGCTCGGCGGCCGCCTGACGCCCATCGAGGCGCTGGTCGTGGAAGCGACGGCGCCGGTGTTCAACTTCAAGTTCGCGGACAACGAGTTCACCGCGCCGGAGCCGCTGCGGGTCACGCTGCGCAACGGCCGCATCGAGATCGACTCGTTCTCGCTGCGCCGCACCGATTCCGTCTTCGCGGTCACGGGCTTCGCGGAGATCACGGGCGAGAAGCGCATCGACGTCGACGTGCGCGGGCGGGTCGAGGCCGCGCTGCTGCAGCTCTTCATGGCCGACGTGCGCGCCGAGGGACACATGGACATGGCCATGAGCATCGGCGGCACGATGAGCGCGCCCGCGTTCACCGGAACCGCGGAGCTGGTCGACGCGGAGGTCAAGTTCGCCGGCTTCCCGCAGCTCATCGACGAGATCAACGGCACGCTGCGCTTCCGCGGCGACCGCATCGAGATCGAGTCGCTGCGCGCGACGGTCGGCGGCGGCACGGTCGTGGTGGGCGGCTCGATCGCGCTGGAAGGGCTCGCGCCCCAGAGCGTGCGCCTGACGCTGCAGGGAACGGGCGTCTCGCTGCGAGCGTACGACGGCGTCACGCTGGAGGGGAACTTCACGCTGCTGCTGAGCGGCGACCTGGAGCGGGCGACGCTGACCGGCGACATCGACGTCACGCGCGCGCTCTACTTCCGCGACTTCGACATCCAGCAGACGCTGCTCGACGTGATCCTGTCGCGCTCGCGCGTCGCGCCCACCACGGCGGCGACGTGGCAGGACCGCGTGGCGCTGCGCATCCACCTCTCCGCGCCCGACACGCTGGCGATCCGCAACAACATCGCCGAGGTGACGGGAAGCGCGGACCTCGACGTGACCGGGACGATGGCCAACCCCGTGATCCTCGGCGAAGTGACGCTGGACGAGGGCGGCACGCTGCGCATCCAGGGCGTCGACTACCGGCTCGTGCGCGGGACGGTGGCGTTCCAGAACCCGTTCCGCATCGATCCGTTCCTCGACATCACCATCGAGGGCACGGTGTCGGGCTTCGGCGCGGAGACGGAGAGCGGCCCGTACGAGGTGACGGTGAACATCACCGGCACGCTGGACCGCATCTCGCCGACGATCACGAGCGACCCGCCCGCCAGCGACATCACCCTCTTCTCCATCCTCGGCTTCGGAGGTCTCGGCGGCAGCAGCGGCACGGGCACGGGCACGTCGCCGGGCTTCGGCGTGGTGGGGCAGTCGCTGCTCTATCAGTCGATCGGGTCGCTGATCGGCTCGCGCGTGTTCCCGTTCGTCGACTCGTTCGCGTACGACCCGGGCACGCTGGACACGGGACAGGGCGCGGGCGCGAAGGTGACGTTCGAGAAGCGGCTGTCGAACGACATCCGGTTCCTGCTCGTGTACAACCTGGAGAACCAGCAGAGCCGCCAGGTCGTGGAGTGGCTGGTGAACCGCGACTGGACGCTGCAGCTCACGCGCGACGAAGCGGACGAGTACCGGCTCGACGCCCGGTTCCGCCGGCGGTACGAAGCGCACTGGCAGTTCGGCAGCGGTGAGCCGGAGCGCGCGACGGCGGCGACGCTCGACGCGGGACCTGGGTCCGCCCGTCCCGAGGGTGCGCCGGCCGAAGCGGGACGGGTGGAAGCCCGTCCCACGTTGCCGCCCGTGACCGCGGTCGATACGGCCGCGGCGGACGCGCGGCCGATCGCGCGCGTCGACTTCCGCGCCGACGCGCCGTTCGACACGAACGCGGTGGCGAACGAAGTCACGCTGAAGGCGGGGCAGCCGGTGACGATCCGCGAGCTGCAGTCGTCGATCAAGAACCTGTTCGCGACGGGCAACTTCCGCGATGTGCGGGTCGACGCCACGCCCGCGGATACGGGCGTCGTGCTCACGTTCGCGCTGTACCTGCAGTACCGCATCGGAGAGGTCGAGCTCGACGGGCTGCCGGCGGGCGAGCGGCCGCGCGCGCAGCGCGAGCTCACGGTACGCAACGGGGAGGTGCTCTCGCTCGACGACGTAGACGACAGCGCGAGCGCGCTGCAGGACCTGCTGCGCCGGAACGGCTGGCTGGAGGCGACCGTCGATCCGGAGACGAACTTCGACCGCGCGCGCAGCATCGCGGACGTGAAGCTGTACGTCACGGCCGGACCGCTGGCCCGGGTCGCGAACGTCATCATCGAGGGCAACACCGCGCCGTTCACGCAGCAGCAGCTCATCGAGCGGATGAAGCGCGGGCCGGGGAGCACGTACAACGTCGGCGAGGCACGCGAGGACGCGAACCGGATGCGGAACTTCCTCATCCGCCGCGAGCATCGCCGCGCGGATGTCGACCTGGTGGGCAACGTTTACGACCCGGCCACGCACAGCGTGACGCTGCGATACCGGGTGAACACCGGCCCCGTCGTCAAGGTGGCGGTGGCGGGGATCGAGCGCCGGGCCGTGCGCCGCTGGCTGCCGTTCGCGCGCAATCAGGAGTACAGCGAGGACGCGGTCGACCAGGCGGCGGACAACATCGTCCGCGGGCTGCAGGAGCGCGGGCATTACAACGCCGCGGTGGACACCGAGAGCGAGCTGCAGAACAACGTGTGGACCACGACGTTCCACGTCAGCCCGGGGCCCCGCTTCCGCCTCACGGACGTGCGCTTCACGGGGAACGTGAAGGTGCCGGAGAAGCAGCTCCACGGCGTCGTGGCCACCAGCCCGCGCGGCGGGTTCCGCCGCATCCTGTCGTCTGTCTTCCGGCGGCCGACGGGCGTCACGCGCGAGCAGATCAGCGACGACGTGGACGCGATCACGGCCTTCTATCAGCTCGAAGGCTTCTCGGAAGCCGCGGTCGGCGAGCCGGCGGTGAAGCTGAACGACGCGGCGGGGACGATGGAAGTGGAGTTCCCGATCACCGAGGGACCGCAGACGCTGCTCGCCAGCGTGCGGACGGAAGGGATGGACCGCGAGCATCATCCCGACGCGCCGCGGCCCAAGCTCGAGGACGGGCAGCCGCTCAACCCGCAGCTCCTGCACGAGGACGTGGTCGCGCTGCAGACGTACTACGCGAACATGGGACACACGGAAGTGCAGGTCACGCCGCGCGTGGAGATCGCCGAGGACAAGACCCAGGCGGCCGTGACGTACGTGGTGGCCGAGGGGCCGCACGTGGACGTGGACGAAGTGATCGTGCGCGGGAACACGTACACGGACCGCGACGTGATCCTGCGGCGCTCGGACCTCGATCCGGGCGATCCGTTCAGCTACACGCGCATGCTGGAAGCGCAGCGCGAGCTGTACCGCCTGGGCATCTTCCAGCGCGTCGA
Source organism: Thermoanaerobaculia bacterium (assembly GCA_036375075.1). Classification (GTDB taxonomy): domain Bacteria; phylum Acidobacteriota; class Thermoanaerobaculia; order Gp7-AA8; family Gp7-AA8; genus QHVT01. The sequence goes on from DASUSN010000023.1 coordinate 7,011, forward strand.
GATCCAGCCGGAGCAGGCGGGAACGAGCGTTTCCGATCGCGACGTGGTGATCCAGGTGGAGGAAGGCAAGAACCTCACGCTCACGGGCTCGGTCGGTCTGCGGCTGGAGCGCGGGACGCAGGACGACGACGGCGGCGACGACACCACCGACCCGGATCCGGACGACGAGGGCGGCGGGGGCGGCGCGGTGGGGACCGGCGGATCGGAGATCCACGAGCGGATCTCGATCGCCGCCGCGCACCGGAACCTCTTCGGCACGGGCCGCTACCTCGGCCTGGAGATCGTGGCCGGACGCGAGGAGAAGGAAGGGTTCCTGACGTACCGCGAGCCGTTCCTCAGCCGCTGGGACGTGCCGCTGCAGTTCCAGATCTTCAAGAGCGACGACAGCACGCGGCCGGGCACGACCATCGAGCAGTGGGGCATGTCGGTCGAGGCGAGCAAGGTGGCGCGGCAACGGACGCGCTGGTCGCTGCGCTACGAGTACAAGATCTCGAGGTGCAGCGGCGGACCGCTGTGCAGCCAGCTCGAGGAGGACGCGGATCCGGTGGAGACCCTCGATCCGGAGCTGCGCAACATCCAGATCTCGAGCCTCACGCCGACGTTCTTCTGGGACACGCGCGACGACATCATCGACCCGCACCGCGGCTTCTTCACGAGCGCGTCGATCGAGTACGCGTTCCCCACCTTCTCCGCGAACGCGCACTTCCTGAAGGAGTACGTGCAGGGCGCGTGGTACCTGCCGGTCGGCCGCAGCACGGTGTTCGCGCTGTCGGGACGCGCGGGCCTGATCCAGAACTGGGGGCGCAGCGACAAGGGCGATCCCCTGCCGGTCCCGCTGTCGGAGCGCTTCACCGCGGGCGGCGAGAACACGCACCGCGCGTTCGCGCTGGACCGGCTGGGGAACCTGTGCATCGATCCGAAGGAGCCGGCGGACTGCGAGGCGACGCTGTTCCAGGCGTTCGACAAGACCACGCAGAAGTACGTCGGCCCGGTCCTCCCCCTCGGCGGCAACGCCCTGTTCCTGGTGAACGCGGAGTACCGCTTCCCGGTCTTCGGTGCGGTCGGCGGGGCGGTGTTCGCGGACATCGGAAACGTGTTCGCGAACGAGATCAGGTTCGACCAGCTCCGCTATGGCGCGGGCGTGGGCATCCGCTACCTGTCCCCGGTGGGCCCGCTGCGCATCGACGTAGCGCGGCCGTTCCGGCGCTACGAGGTCTACGAAAAGGACACGTTCCAGTACTTCATCAGCCTCGGCTACGCCTTCTGATGTAGGGCGTGGCTTCAGCCCGCCTCTCGGACGGGGAGGGGGAATGCCCCGAGAACGCCCCCGCCCACGAGAGGGGCGGGCTGAAGCCACGCCCTACATTTGAGAGGCGGAGCGCCGGCTTCCCAGCCGGCCGCTACGCCGCCTTCCAGGCGGCCTGTTTCTCGCGAACGCGTGCCGGCTGGAAGCCAGCGTAGCGGCCGACAGGATGTCGGCGCTCCGCGGGCGCTGTCGCTCTTGCGACGCGGGTCAGCCTCGCGTCCCCCCGAACAACTGGAACGGGAGCATCGTGCGGAGGGTGACCTTCTCCATCACGCGCTCGACTTTCGCGCCCGTGGCGGTGTTGGCGATGAACGGGGGGAAGTAGCCGAAGCGGTGGACGCGGAGGTCGGTCAGGCCGGCGTGGCGCATGGCGCGGAAGACGCGGCCTTTGCGCATGTCGGCGATGCCGCGGTCGCCTTTCCAGGTCATCCCAGGGGTAATGGCGACCTGGATGTAGTAGAGCGGGTTGAAGGCGTTGGGCTCGAGGAAGACGATGCGGCCTCCCGGTTTGACCAGGCGGGCCATGGACTCGAAACAGAGCTCGAGGTCGTGGAGGTGGTGGAGGGTGAAGAACCCGATGGCGGCGTCGAAGCGGGACTCGAGGTGCGCGGGCGGGTGCCAGATGTCGGCCTCGTGCAGCACGATCTCGCGGGGTGCCGCCTCGCGAAGCTTGGCCAGGAGAAACGGGGAGATGTCGAGGCCCTCGACGTTCACGCCGGCGTTGAGCAGGGGGATGGTGCACCGGCCCATGCCGCAGCCGACTTCGAGGACGCGATCGGCGGGCGTGATGCGCGCGAACGCGATCATCTCGGCGACGTGCCGCCGGATGTACGGCGAGTCGTTCGGCATCATGTTGGGCTTGAGCGCGCCGAAGTAGCGGAGCTGCGTGTCGTTGTGCCTGGCGATGTCTTCCGTTTTCATCAGTAGCCTTTCCCGCGATCGACGACGTGCAGCAGCGGCTCGCCGGCGGCGAACCGGCGCACATTCTCCTCGAACAGCGGCTCCCAGCGGTACGGCGGCTGCTCGACGCTGCGTGCGACGTGCGGCGTGATCAGGATGTCCCGGCGCGACCAGAGCGGATGGTCCGGCGGCAGCGGCTCGCTCTCGAAGACGTCGAGCGCGGCGCCGCCAAGGTGCGGGGCGGCCAGAAGCGCGCCGGTATCGAGCGTCTCGCCGCGGCCGACGTTGACGACGAACGCGCCGGGCCGCAGCGCGCGGAGCTCGTCCGCGCCGACGAGATGGCGCGTGCGCGGCGTCAGCGGCAGGGCGAGAAAGAGCAGGTCGACGTCGAACGAGTACTCGCCGTCGCTGCGGCCCGCGTGCACGCGCGTGCCGAACGGCGCGAGCAGCTCCGCGATGGTCCGTCCGACGCCTCCCCAGCCGAGGATCAGCGCGTCGAGATCGCCGAGGTTGCGCAAGGGCGTGCGGTTCCACTCCGCCTGGTGCTGCGCGTCGCGGAACCCGTGCAGTCCGCGCACGAGCGCCAGCGCGAGCGCCACCGCGTGCTGCGCCACCTCCGCGTCATACACGCCGCGCGCGCAGGTGAGGACGAAGTCGCGATGCCCTGCGCGGTCGAGGATGAGATCGATCCCCATGGAATTCGACTGCATCCAGCGCAGGCGCGTCGCCGCATCCACGCTCTGGTAGAACCAGCGATTTCCGAGAACGGCGTCGGCGTCCGCGATGAGCGCGCGCGCTTCCTCTTCGCTGTGCGCGACGGCGAAATCCGCGTGCGGCGCGGCGGCGCGCAGGCGCGCGAGATGCTCCGCGCGTGGCTCGTACATCAGCAGCGCCTTCATCGGTGGACGTTCATCGATGACTCAGCACCCAGGCCAGCGTGCGGCAGGCCAGCCGGAGCCGCGCGAAGCCGTTGTACGCGCTGCCGTCGCGCGTCGCGCGCGCGACCGGCACGGCGATGGTCTGCACGCGCAGCAGTCCGAGGGCGGCGACGATCGACGGGACCGGCGCCATCGCCGCAACGCGCAACGCAACGTCGCGGTCGAGCGCGACGAACAGACCCGCGCCCCGCGGCAGCGACGCGAGCCGCGAGAGGATGGACTTGTACAGGCGCGACGTGAACATCCGCCCGCGGCCGGCGTAGTCGCCGGTGCGCGAGGCGAACGCGATCGCCGCGCCGCTCTCCGCCTTCACCCGCAGCAGCCCGGGGATGGCCTCGGGCGGGTCCTGCAGGTCGGCGTCGAGCACGACCAGCGTAGCGCCGCGGGCGTGCGTGAATCCCGTCAGCACCGCGGCGTTCTGGCCTCGATTGCGCTCGTGCCTGATCACGCGCGCGTCCAGCGCCGACAGGACGGCCGCGGAATCGTCCGGCGAAGCGTCGTCGACGAAGAGCAGCTCGTAATCGGTCAGGACGTTCGCGATGCGGGCGGCGAGCTCGCGCAGGGTCGATGCGTTGCCGTACACCGGCACGATCACCGACACCGCGGGCGTCACACCGCCACCTCGACGAGCTGCGCCAGCGCGTCGCGGCTGGCGAGCAGCTCGGCGTACGAACGCTCGCGCGCCGCATCGATCTCTTCCCGCAGGGCGCGCACGACCTCGGACACGCCGTACCGCTGCACGTCGCGCCGGAAGGATCGCCGCACGAAGCTGAACGCGCAGTCGAGGCGCACCATCTCGTCGATCAGGAGGCGGCAGGGAATGGGCGAGCCGCCGTCGGGATGCGTCAGTCCGGCGAAGCCGAACGGTTTCGCGCACAAGCGGCGCACCCGCTCGACCGTGCCGTCGGCGACGGACGTGAAGATGTTCGTGATTCCGCGATCGATGGAGAGGTCATTGAGGCCGACGTACACGCGCTCCAGTGGCAGCGTGCAGAGCTGGGCGGCGATGCGCACGGCGTCGACGGTCTCGATGAGGATGCCCAGGCGGCAGCGGCCTTCGATCAGTTCGAGGACGCGGGTGACGTCGTCGACGCGGCGGACCATCGGCAGGATGATCTCCGTCGCGCCGCCGTCGATGGCCTCCTCGACCTCGCGCGCGGTGGTCTCCCCCGCCGCGTGAATGCGGACCAGGATGGGCGCGTCGATCGAGCGACGCAGGCGCACGAGGTCCGCGGGCGTGTCGTGGTTGATCTCCGTATCCGCGCCTGCCTGCCGGTGCTGTTTGCCGAGGTGCTCCCAGTCGACGACCAGGCCGTCGATGCCGGCCGCGAGCGCCTCGTGCGCAAACTCCGCGTCGGTGCTGAAGAGAAACAGGTCCACTCAGCGCTCCTTGACGGCGACGAGCGCCAGCGACGAGCCGATGGGCGGCCGGAGAAAGCGGGGAAGACGCAGCTCGACGCGATTGACCGCGAGGAGCACGCGGTTGAGCCAGCGCGGCGGCGCGTCCTCGAAATCGCGCGCGGCGGCGCTCTTCGGCCGCGTCACGCGCGACAGCAGCACGAGCGGCAGGAGGACGAACTGAAACCCGCGCAGCTCGCGGATCCGGAAGCCGTGTCGCGTGAGGAGCGCGCGCAGCATGGCGCGATTGTAGCGGCGGCGGTGCCCGGCGGCTTCGTCGCGGACGCTCCAGAGAGCGCGGACCGCGGGCACGGTGGCGATCAGGCGGCCGCCGCGCCGCAGCACGCGCGCGACTTCGGAGAGCATCACGTCGTCGTCCACGTGTTCGAGGACGTCGAGCGCGAGCACGGCGTCGACGCTCGACGACTGCAGCGGCAGCGACATCGCGTCGCCCTGCAGCATCCCCCGCGTGAGCCCTTCGATGTGGATGTCGACGCCGAGACGGCGCACGCCCGGACCGGCGAGCGCGAGGTTCGCACCCGTGGCACAGCCGACGTCGAGCAGGGTCTCGCCCGCGCGCATCTCGCGGCGCAGCAGCGACGCGACCAGCTCGCGCCGGGAGACGAACCAGAAATGCCACGCTTCGATGCGGCGCAGCTTTTCGAGTCGGGCGAGAGGGAAGGCGATGGTGGACAACAGCGGTCGATGATACAACGCGGCCCGTGCACCGAAGGTGGCGCGAAACCGCAGTCTGGACGCTCGTCGCCGCGGTGCTCGTGGCCTGGCTCACGCGCAAAGGCGTCACCACGTATTTCTTCGCCGAGGCGTTCGTGTACCTCGAGGCGTACCGCGACGCGGGAAACAGCTTCGCAGGCGCGCTGCTGCGGCCGCATACGGAGATCTTCTTCCGGCCGTCCCTCTGGGCGGTGAACCTCGCCTGGAACCTGCTCGCGCCTCCGGACGCGCTGCTGTATCACCTGCGCAACGTCGCGTTGGTCGTGCTCAACGCGCTGCTGCTGCACCGGCTGCTGCTCCGATTGGTCCCGGATCGCTTCGGGCGCGGCGTGGCGATGACGTTCTACGCGATCTCGAAGGTGCACCTGACGACGATCGGGTATGTGGCGACGTTCAGCACCCTCCTGCTGCTGTTCGCCACGCTGTCGATGTTCGTCGCGTTCTGCCGGTGGCTGGAGGGGCGGCGACGGATCGACTTCGCGGTCACGCTGGTCTTCGCGGCGTTCCTCATCTTCTCGAAGGACTACGGGGCGGTCGCCGTCCTGCTGCTGCCGCTGCTGGCGTGGGCGCAGGGGGCCGAGGTCGGCCGGGCGATGCGGCCGTTCGCGATTCCGCTGGTCGCGCTGATCGTCGCGTACGGCGGGCTGCGCGTGTGGATATCGCCGGCGCCGGCGCGGGGCACGTACGAGCCGCGCGTGGATGCCTGGGTGTTCGCGAAGAAGTCGGTGCAGGCGGCGTCGACGCTCGCGAACCTGTCGCTGTTCGAGAAGGGCGGAACGATGGGCTCGCGGGGCGTCACGCGGATGGTGTGGGCGGACGATTCACCCGCCGGGCGCGTGGCCGAGGGAGTCCTGCTGGCGGCGTTCTGCGCGTTCGTTGCGGCGCTGGTCTGGCGCGGCCGGCCCGGGCCGGGGCTGATGGTGTTCTGCGTCGCGTGGGGCGCGCTGCTCTTCGCACCGACGCTGCTGGGGCGGAACGAGCAGATGTACTACCACAACGATCTCGTCGCGGCGGTTGCGGTGTTGTTCGGAGCGGCGTCCGTGCGCGCGTGGCGGCCGGCGGTTGTTGCGGTCCTGGTGCTGCTCGCGCTGAACGCGGAGGTGAGCCAGCAGCGGCTGCGCTACGCGTGGTACGACTTGTCGGAGGAGGCGCGTCCGCTGGAAACGCTCTCCGTTCCGGCGCGCAGCGTCGTATTCGTCACGTCCGACCGCGAGCGGTGGAACTTCACGCTGACGGCGAGCGGGCACACGCCGTTCGTGCAGATGGTCCTCGGACGTCCGGACCTCCAGGTGCGCGTCGTGGACCGGCGCACGTTCCGGGGAGAGCCGGGCGCGTTCGTGCTGGACGTGGATCTGTGGAGGTAACGGCGCCTCCGCACTCCAAATTCGTCAGAACGACGTTTCGAGGGAGTCTGCCGCGGCCTGGGCGCGCTCCTGTTCGATCCGCGCGAGACGGGAGCGGAGCTCGGTGAGCTCCTGCTGCATCTTCGTGAGGTCGTCCTTGACGGCCTCGCGGGCCAACTCCTGGATGCGGCTGGTGAGCTTGCCGAGCTGGTCCGATTGAAACTGGGACAGGCGGCTCAGCGGTTCCCCGAAAACTTCCTTCAGAAGCGATTCGAAATCCTGCGGCATAGCACGGTCTGTCGTGCGAAAATCAGGCCCGCATCGCCATGGAGATCAGGACGTTCGCCGATTTCTGGCCCTATTACGTCCGCGCGCATTCGCGTCCCAGGACGCGGGTGCTGCATGCGGTCGGCTCCATCCTCGCGCTCGCCGCCATCGCCGGTGCCATCGTCTGGAGCCGCTGGCTGCTCCTGGCCGCACCGATCATCGGCTACTCGTTCGCGTGGTACGCGCACTTCTTCGTCGAGCACAACAAGCCGGCCACGTTCGGTCACCCCTTCTACTCGCTGGCCGCGGATTACGTGATGCTCTGGAAGATCCTCACCGGCAGCATGAGCGCGGAAGTGGCGAAGCACTGCCGCTGATATCATTCGACGCATGCCGTTACTCGAAGGGAAGACCGGAGTCGTTTTTGGCGTCGCCAACAGGCGCTCGATCGCGTGGGCGATCGCGCAGGCACTCTCCCGCGAGGGGATGCGGCTGGCGTTCACGTATCAGGGCGAGCGGCTGAAGGAGAGCGTGTCGGCGCTGACGAGCACGTTGCCGGACTCGCTGCTGCTGCCGTGCGACGTGACGAACGACGCGGAGATCACGGCCGTGTTCGAGCAGGCCGGCGAGAAGTACGGACAGCTCGACGTGCTGCTGCATTCGGTGGCGTACGCGCCGAAGGAAGACCTGGAAGGGGAATTCATCAACACGTCGCGCGAGGGCTTCAAGCTCGCGCACGACATCTCGGCGTATTCGCTGGTCGCGCTGACGCGCGCGGCGCTGCCGTACTTCGAGAAGGCCGGCGGCGGCTCGGTCCTCGCGCTGACGTACCTCGGCGCCACGAAGGCCGTCGAGGGCTACAACGTGATGGGCGTGGCGAAGGCGTCGCTCGAAGCCAGCGTCCGCTACCTCGCCGCGAACCTCGGCCCGCGCAACGTCCGCGTGAACGCGCTGTCGGCGGGTCCGGTGAACACGCTCGCCGCGCGCGGGATCAAAGGGTTCACCGGGATGCTGCACCACCACGCGGAGCGCGCGCCGCTGCGCCGCAACGTGGAGCTCGAGGAGATCGCGAACGCGGGGCTGTTCCTGCTGTCGCCGATGTCGCGCGGCATCACCGGCGAGGTGATGTTCGTGGACGGCGGCTACAACATCGTCGGCTTGTAAATGTAGGGCGCGGCTTCAGCCCGCCCCCCTCGTGGGTGGGGGCGTTCCCCCATACGCACGAACTTAGGGCTCCAGTCCGGCGTTCCAGCCCGTATTTCTCACGCGAGCAGACATCGCTGCCTCCGCAGTACGGTGTGCGCCGGCTGTCATCCCGAGCGTCGAGCGAGGGACCTGGGTGGGCGGGGCACGAAGCTCATGCCT
>DASUSN010000024.1:0-11112 GCA_036375075.1 Thermoanaerobaculia bacterium
CCAGGTCCCTCGCTCGACGCTCGGGATGACAGGTGTGGGCGCAGCCAGTGCGTTTCCCTAGTGCAGCCCCAGGAGGGCGATCGCCTCGGCGACTTCGCAGGGCTCGATTCCCACCGACGCGATGTCCGCCTCGACCTGCGCGCGCTCTACCGGCGCCACGGGGGTGCCGAGGCGCGCGCGCAACACGGACGCCGCGCCCAGCAGCCGCGGGTCGCGGCGCAGGCCGCCCAGCGCTTCCAGCACGCTCGCGCTCCGCCAGCGGTCTCCGAGCTCCCAGTGCAACTGCAGGCTGTCGTGCAGGAACGTCTCCGCGCGCTGCAGGTCTCCCCGCGCGCGCAGCACGCAGCCGAACAGGTTCAGGGACCACGCGATCCCTTCCTTGTACCCGCCCGCGCGCGACCACGACAGGCACTCCTCCAACCTGGCCTCCGCGCGATCGAGCGCGCCGGAGTAGAGGTCCGCCGCCGCGAGGTTGAGCAGCGACCACGCCGCGCCTTCGGTGTCCTGGCGGTCGCGGAAGAGCTGCAGCGTGCCGGTGCAGAGCTCGTTCGTGCGCGCGAAGTCGCCCTTCAGCCACGACGCGAAGCCGACGTAGTTCAGCGACCGCCCGACGTTGCGGCGGTCCTCGAGCTCGGCCCAGATCGTGCGCGACAGCAGATGCAGGTCGATGGCGTGCTCGTACTCGCCGCGCTCCCGCGCGATGGAGCCGCGGTACTGGAGCGAGAGGGCCAGGCTCGTCGGATCGCCGGACGCGCGTGCCAGCTCGATGGCCGACTCCAGCAGCTCGATGGACCGCTCGTAGTCGCACTGAAAGAACGCCATCGCGCCTGCGCCGGTCTGCGCCTTCGCGCGCACGGACACGTTCTCGCCGTCCGGCACCGCCAGGATGGTCTCGATGGCGCGCCGCCCCTCGGCGTACCGCCCTCGCACGTGCCACATCCACCACAGCGCGGCACCGAGACGCAGGGCGACCTCCGCGTCCTTCGTCGCGACGGCCCATTCGATCGCGGTGCGGAAGTTGTCGTCCTCCGCGTCGAGCTGCTCGAGATCCAGCTCGTTCTCCTCGGCGATCGACACCATGAGCTGTGCGTGGGCGCGGCGCACCTCGACGTCCCGGAACTGCTCGGCGAGGACCTCCAGGCCGTATTCGCGGATCGTCTCCAGCATCGTGAACCGCGGCCGGGTGTCCGGATGCGCCGGATCGCGGCGGAGGAACGCCTTGTCGATCAGCGACGACACGCCGTCGAGCACATCGGATCCCGTGAGCCGCTCCGCCGCGTCGAGCGTGAACCCGCCGCGGAACACCGACAGCGTCGCGAACAGCTTCTTGTCCGCGTCGTCGAGCAACTGGTAGCCCCACGAGATCGCCGCGCGCATCGTCTGCTGGCGCTCCGGCAGATCGCGCGAGCCGCCCGCGAGCAGCTTCAGGCGGTTCTCGACGCGCGACAGCATGGCCTGCGGCGGCAGCACCTTCACCCGCGCCGCCGCGAGCTCGATGGCCAGGGGGAGGCCGTCGAGGCGGACGCAGATCTCCGACACGGCGCGCGCGTTCTCCTGCGTGAGCGCGAAATCGCTCTTCACCGCGGAGGCGCGCTCGAGGAAGAGGGCGACCGAGGGGTAGTGCGCGAGCGCGTCCAGGGCGAGGGGAAGGTCGAGCGGCGGCGTGATCAGAGGCGGCACCGCGTACTCCCGCTCGCCGGCGATCCGCAGCGGCGAGCGCGACGTCACCAGCGCCTTCACCCTGGGCGCGGCGGCGAGGATCCGTCCCACCAGCGGCGCCGCGTCGAGCACCTGCTCGAAGTTGTCGAGGATCAGCAGCAGCGTCTTCTCGCGCACGCCGCTCACGACCGAGTCGAGCAGCGGCGCGCCGCCTTCGGGCACGCCCAGAACCGAGGCGATCTCCGAGATCACCAGCCGGGGATCGCGGATCGGCGCGAGCGACACCCACCACACGCCGTCGTCCATCTCCCGGAGCAGCGCGGCGCCGACGGCGAGGCTGAGCCGGGTCTTCCCCGTGCCGCCCGGACCGGTCAGCGTGACCACGCGCACGTCGTCGCGGCGCAGCAGCGACAGCACGTCCTCGCGCTCCGCCTCGCGCCCGACCATCGCGCTCATCGCGCCGGGCAGGTTCGACGGCGGCGGCTCGAACACGCTCGTCGTCTCCGTCGTGGCCATGCGCGACTCGTCCGAGCCGCGCACCCGCGCCGCGTCCCGCGCCAGGTCGCCCTGCAGCTCCTTCAGGTCCGCGAGCAGGTCCGCCGCGGTCCCGTAGCGCCGCGCGCGGTCCTTGATCAGGGCGCGGTGGAGGATCGCCGCGAGGCGCGGCGGCGCGGGAGTGCCGTCGCGCTGCAGCAGCGGCGGCGGCTCGCTGCGGAGGATGCTCGCCGCGACGTCCGACGAGCTCTCGCCGTCGAACGGCAGCCGGCCGCTCACCAGCTCGTACAGCAGCACGCCGGTGCTCCAGACGTCGCTGCGCGAGTCCAGCATCATCCCGCGCAACTGCTCGGGCGACATGTAGAACACCGTCCCGCGGACGACGCCCGGGTCGGTCTTGCGCAGGTCCGGCTCGCTCGCCACCGCGCGCGCCAGGCCGAAGTCGAGCAGCTTCACGTAGCCGTCCCGGCGCATCATGATGTTGTCCGGCTTGATGTCGCGGTGTACCAGCCCCGCGGCCTCCGCCGCGGCGATCGCCGAGGCGAGCTGCACGCCGATGTCGACCACGTCCCGCAGCGACGGCTCCGTGCGCGACATCCGCTGCCGCAGCGTCACCCCGTCCACGTACTCCGTGGCGATGAACCGGTCCTCGCCGAGCTGCCCGATGTCGTAGACCGTCAGGATGTTCGGGTGATTCAGCGCCGACGCCGCGCGCGCCTCGTGCTCCAGCCGCTTGCGCAGGTCCTCGTCCGCCCGCACGGCCCTCGCGAGCACCTTCAGCGCCACGGGCCGCTGCAGCTCCGGATCGTGCGCGAGGTACACCTCACCCATGCCGCCCGCGCCGAGGAGCGAGCGGATCTCGTAGCGGCCGAGCTTCGATCCGGGTTGCAGCAAGGAGGGGCATTTTAGTGGAGAGCATCTGCGGTCCGCGGAGCGAGCGGTAGCGGCACTCCCACCCTGACACTTTCCCGTCACAACTGACCTCGTCGTCCTTGCCACTGACCTGAAATTCTGTTTGACTGACCGCCCGTTCAGTAGCCTGAACCATGTTCCCCATCCGATCCAAAGAAGAAGTCGTCCAGGAGTTCCGGATCCAGTCGATCCAGGACGCGACCATGCGCGTCATCTCCCGCAAAGGCATGGCCGCCGCCACCGTCCAGGAGATCGCCGACGAAGCCGGCGTGGCCAAGGGCACGATCTATCTCTACTTCCGCGACCGCGACGAGCTGATCGAAAAGACGTTCGACGGCGCGATGACGCAGCTCACGGACCGCATCGACGCCGTGCTCGATCAGGACCTGCCGTTCGATGAGAAGATCCGGGGGATCCTGGCCGCGAAGCTCGCGTTCTTCAGCGAGAACCGCGAGTTCTTCCGGCTCTACCTCACCCTGCGCATGCCCGAGGGACCGGCGCCGCGGCAGCGCCGGCAGAAGCAGACCTGCCATCCGCAGTACCGCACGCGAGCGGAAAAACTCGCGTCCGTGTTGAAACAGGCCATGGAGCGCGGCGAGATCCGGGAGATGGATCCCTACCGCCTCGCTCTGTTCATCATCGAAGGAAGCACCGCCGTCATCCTCGAGCGCCTCACCGAGGACTCGTCGCCCGCCGATGCCGCGGACGCCGAGTTCATCGCCGGCATCGTGCTCGACGGCGTTCGGAAACGGAGTTGAATCAATTTGAGACGCGTCAGCCCTGCAGTTCTCATCGCGATCTTCGCGATGTCCGTACAGGCACAAACCCGATTGACGTTCGACGGCGCCCTGCAGCGCGCCATGGAGGTCAATAACAGCGTCGCGCGGCAGCGCCAGGAGATCGGCCTCGCCTCCGCGCAGCGCGATCAGCTTCTCTCCGCGGTCCTGCCGCGGATCACCCTGAACGCCGACCTCACCCGCAACTCGGTCGAGCAGCGCTTCGGAGAGGGCGACGAGTCCATCGCCATCCTGCCGCGCAACGACTGGGCGTACCGCATCGTCCTCGAGCAGCCGGTGTACGCCGGCCGCCGGGAGCTCCGCGCGTACTCGCAGGCGAAGCTCAACGTCGAGAACGCCCGCGAGGGCACGCGCGGCTCCGAGGACGCGGCCCTGCTCCGCGTCGCCTCCGCGTACCTCGCCGTCATCAACGCCGACCGCCGCGTCGACGTCGAGCTGCGCAACATCGAGCTCGCCGACCGGCGCCTCAAACAGGCCCAGGCCTTCTACGAGGCCGGCGAAGTCACGAAGGTCGACGTCTTCCGTGCCGAGACCGCGATGAAGGCCGCGCAGCGCCTGATGGCCGTCGCCGTCCAGCAGCGCGAGAACGCCGTCTCCCAGCTCCGCGCCGAGCTCTCCCTCGACGGCACCATCGAAGTCGAGGCCCCGACCCGCAGCCTCCCGCCGCTCCCCACCGAGAGCGAGCTGATTGCCCGGGCCGAGGCCGCGCGGCCCGACGTCGACATCGCGGAGAACAACGTCCGCATCGCCCAGCTCGAAGTCTCCAAGCAGCGCGGCTTCTGGCTGCCCACCGTCCGCTTCGACGGCGGGTTCGTGCAGCAGAAGACGCCGTTCCCCGCGGGCCAGTACTCGTACGGCGCGCTCCGCTTCACCGTCCCGATCTTCCAGTCGGGTGAAGTCGTCGCCCGCGTCGCCGGGGCGAAGAGCCTGCAGAAGCAGGCCGAGGTCGCCCTCGACGAAGCCAAGATCGGCGCCCGCGAGGACGTCCGCCGCGCGCTCGCCGACCTCCGTTCCGCGGAGACCGGCCTCCAGCTCGCGGGCGAGCAGCTCGAAGCCGCCCAGGCCGAATACGAGCAGGCCTTCGAGCTGTACCGCGCCCAGGAAGCGACGTCCCTCGACGTCGCCGCATCCGAGGCTTCCCTGGCCGACGCGCGCCGCGCCGTCGCCGAAGAGACCCTGAACCGAGACCTCGCCGAGCTCCGCGTTTGGTACGCCGCCGGAGACATCAAGACCGCCCTTGCGGTCGCATCAAGCAACGGAGTGACGAAAGAATGAAGCGCACCCTGATCCTCATGATTGTTGCCACCCTCTCCCTGGCGCTGTTCGCCTGTGGGGGAGACGAGACCAAGGCCGCGACCGACACGACCGCGTCGACCGCGACCGCGGCCCCCGAGCTGCCCGCGGACGTCCAGGCCATCAGCACGGCCGTGACCGCGACCACCGACACGGCGGCCGCCGCGACGGCGCAGGCCGATCCGAGCGCCTACTCCGCCACGGGCGAGTTCGTCTCGCCGGTGCGCTCCGAGCTCTCGCCCAAGATCCCGGGCCGCGTCGCGAAGCTGTACGTCGACGAAGGCTCCCGCGTGCGCCGCGGGCAGCCCGTGCTCGAGCTCGAGACCGACTACACGCGCCTGAACCTGCAGTCCGCGAACGCCGAGGTGGCGCGCGCGAAGGCCGCGCTCGACGAGGCCGCGCGCGACCTCGAGCGGAAGAAGGGGCTGGTCGCGAAGGACTCGATCCCCAAGGCGACCTACGACCGTTCCCAGGCCATGTACGACCAGGCTGCGGCCGCGCATCAGGCCGCGGCGGCGCAGGCGGCGCTGCTGCGCCAGCAGGTCGGCGACGCCACGCTGCGCTCCCCGGTCGACGGCATCGTCGCCGAGAAGCGCACCGACGTCGGCGCCCGCCTCGGCGACGGCGGCGTGGCCTTCGTGGTCGTGCAGCTTTCCCCGCTCCGGCTCCGCTTCGCCGTCCCCGAGCGCCTGATCGGCCGCATCCAGGCCGGCGATCGCGTCACCGCCACCGTCGACCCGTATCCGAACGAGAAGTTCGAAGGCACGGTCAAGACCCTCGGCGGCGTCATCGACCCGAAGACCCGCACCATGTTCGCCGAGGCGGAGTTCGCCAACCGCGACGGCCGCCTTCGTCCCGGCCTGTTCGCGCGCGTGGAAACGAAACTGGACTGATCCCATGCAAAAACTAGCCGAAATCTGCGTTCGCCGGCCTGTCTTCGCCACGGTCATCATCCTGGCCCTGGTCGTGGTCGGCGCGTTCTCGTACTTCAAGCTGGGTGTCGACCGTTTTCCGAACGTCGAGTTCCCGTTCATCATCGTCACCACCGTGCTGCCCGGCGCGGCGCCGGAAGAGATCGAGACCGAGATCACCGACAAGATCGAGGAATCGGTCAACACGATCAGCGGCATCGACGAGCTGACGTCGTTCTCGTCCGAGAACGTGTCGGTGGTCATGATCTCGTTCAACCTCGAGAAGAACCGCGACGTCGCCGCGCAGGAAGTGCGCGACAAGGTCTCGATCATCCTGTCCGACCTGCCGACGGACGCCGAGAACCCGATCGTGCAGACGTTCGACCCGGGCGCGATCCCGGTCGTGACCATCGCCGTGTCGGGCCCCGGCTCGCAGCGCGACATCTCCGAGTACGTGGACAAGAACCTCCGCCGCCGTCTCGAGACCGTGTACGGCGTGGGCCAGGTGCTGGTCATCGGCGCGCGGCCGCGGCAGATCAACGTCGTCGTGGACAACGCCAAGCTCGCGTCGCAGGGCCTCACCGCGGCGCACGTCGTCGCGGCGCTGCAGTCGCAGAACATCCAGATCCCCGGCGGTAAGGTCGAGCAGGGCGCGCGCGACCTGACCCTGCGCACCTACGGGCGCGTCAGCTCGCCCGAGGCGTTCGGGAACATCCCCGTCGCCAACGTCGGCGGGACGCCGATCCGCATTCGCGACGTCGCCCGCATCGACGACAGCATGGCCGAGGTGGAGTCGGCGGCGACCGTCAGCGGCAAGTCGGCGGTCGTGCTGATGGTCCGCAAGCAGTCCGGCACCAACGCGATCCAGGTCGTGGAAGGCATCAAAGAGCGCGTCGAGGCCGTGCGTCCGACGCTGCCCGCCGGCTACAAGCTGGACGTCATCCGCGACCAGTCCGAGTTCGTCCTCGCCGCCGTCGGAGCGGTGAAAGAGCACCTCATTCTCGGATCGATCTTCGCGGCGCTGGTCGTGTGGCTCTTCCTCTCGTCGCCGCGCTTCCTCACCGTCATCCTGATGCTCGCGGCGACGCTGGTCTTCTACTTCCTGCTCTGGGGCCACAGCCTGCCGGTGCCGCGCGCGATCGCGGTGCCGCTGGCGATGATCATCGGCGGCGGGATGTTCTGGTACTTCGCGAAGAAGTCGCGGCCGACGCTCATCGCCGCGGTCGCGATTCCCAGCTCGCTCATCGCCACGTTCGCGGCGATGCAGTACATGGGCTTCACCCTCAACGTCATCACCCTCCTGGCGCTGACGCTGGCCGTCGGCATCGTCATCGACGACGCGGTCGTCGTGCTCGAGAACATCTTCCGGCACATGGAAGAGAAGCACATGACGCCGGCCCAGGCGGCCGTCGAGGGGACGAAGGAAGTCGGCCTCGCGGTCATGGCCACGTCCATGTCGCTGATCGTCGTCTTCCTGCCGGTCGCCTTCATGGCCGGCATCGTCGGGCGCTTCATGTACTCGTTCGGCGTGACCATGGCGTTCTCGATCGCCGTGTCGCTGCTCGTGTCGTTCACCCTGACGCCGATGATGGCCGCGCGCTACCTGCGCCGCGAGGACCTGCATCCCGATGCGGGCGAGGGCGGCGGCACGCGCGACAAGGGCCTGTACGCGCTCATCGAGCGCGGCTACATGGCCATGCTCGACTGGTCCATGGCCCACCGCTGGGTGATCGTCGCGCTGATGCTCGTGGTCCTGTTCTCCACCGGTCCGCTGTTCACGGTGGTCGACAAGACCTTCCTCCCGTATGACGACGAAGGGCAGTTCGCGATCACGGTGCGCGCGCCGGAAGGCGCGAGCGTGACCACGACGCAGACCATCGCGGAGTCGATCGCGTCGCGCGCGCGCGGCCTGAAGGGCGTCACCAACACGGTCGTCACCATCGGCGACGACCCGCAGCAGACGCTGAACCTGGCCACGGTGTACGTGAAGCTCGGCCCCGCGGCGGAGCGCGAGAACCAGTACGCGATCATGGACCGCGTGCGTACGGAGGTCCTCCCGCTGTACCAGAAGCTCAATCTGCGCACCACGGTCGCGCCGGTGAACGAGTTCGGCGGCGGTACGGACGCGGAAGTCATGTTCTGGATCGGCGGTCCCGACCTCGAGCAGCTCGACAAATACGCGCGCGTGCTGACCGATGCGATCAGGGACCCGAAGCTGGGCACCACGGACGTCGACACGAACTTCATCGTCGGCAAGCCGGAGCTCGCCGTCCGTATCGACCGCGACAAGGCCACCGACCTCGGCGTCCGCGTGCAGGACCTGGCGGCCACGCTGAACGTGCTCGTCGGCGGCCAGCAGGCCACGAGCTACTACGAGGGCGGCGAGGAGTACGAGGTGCACGTGCGCGCGGAGGAGGCTTCGCGCAACACGGTCGCCGCGATCCAGCAGATCGAGGTGCCGTCCGCGAACGGCACGAACGTGAAGCTGAACGACCTCGTGCGCCTGCAGGAAGGCAGCGGCCCGTCGGTCATCAACCGCTTCAACCGCCGGCGCATGGTCATGGTGCTCGCCAACATGCAGCCCGGCCACTCGTCGCAGGCGGTCATGGACCTGCTGCAGCAGAAGGCGAAGGAGCTGAACATGCCGCCGACGTACTCGGCGGGCTTCACCGGCCGCGCGCAGGAGCAGCAGAAGGCGGGCGTGAACTTCATGCTCGCGTTCGTGCTGTCGATCGTGTTCATGTACCTCATCCTCGCGGCGCAGTTCGAGAGCTGGGTGCACCCCATCACCATCCTGCTCTCGCTGCCGATGACCGTGCCGTTCGCGCTGCTGTCGCTGGTGCTGCTCAACGAGTCGGTGAACATCTTCTCGGCCCTGGGCATCGTCGTGCTCTTCGGCATCGTCAAGAAGAACTCGATCCTCCAGGTCGACCACACCAACCAGCTCCGCGAGCGCGGCATGGCCCGTCCCGAAGCGATCCGCGAGGCCAACCGCGACCGTCTGCGCCCCATCCTGATGACGACCATCGCGTTCGTCGCCGGCATGATCCCGCTCGTCGTCTCCAGCGGCGCGGGCGCCGCGACCAACCGCGCCATCGGCGCGACCATCATCGGCGGCCAGACCCTCGTGCTGCTGCTCACGCTCCTGGCCACCCCGGTGCTGTACTCCCTGTTCGACGACGTCCAGGAATTCTTCCGCCGCCGCCGCAAGGTGCGGGTGGAAGAAGACGTCGAGGTAGGGGATACGGCCACGGCGTAAACGGAATGTAGGGCGTGGCGGAAGCCGCGCCCTACAACGTTTCACCCCTCAGGGTAGGGGAGCAGGCCTCGTGAGACACTCCTCCTTCGAAGTCCATCGAGAGAGGGTCCGTCTGCTGGAAGTGATGCGCACCGTCCTGGCCGTACTCCTGCTCTGCGCCGTCGTCCCGCTGCCTATGGCGGAGGCGCAGAATCCGTCCGTCGACGTGCAGCATTACGCCGTCGACATCACCCTGCCGCGCAGCGGGACCGAGATCGCCGCCGTCGCGGAGCTGACCGTCACTCCGCGCACGACGCCGCTGGAGTGGCTCGTCCTCGACTTCGGCGACCTGACCATCGACAGCGTGGCCGTCGAGGGCCGGGACACGTCCTGGTTCCGCACCGACGGCGACCGCATCACCGTCGCCGCCATGCGTACGACGCCGGAGCCGTTCCGCGTCCGCATCGCCTATCGCGGCAGCCCGCCGGACGGCCTCGTCCTGCAGGCCAACAAGTACGGCCACTTCGGCGTCTTCGCGGATAACTGGCCGAACCGCGCCCATCATTGGTTCCCGTCGGTCGATCACCCGTCGGACAGGGCCACCGTCGAGTTCCGGGTCACGGCCGCCGAGTCGTTCGACGTGATCGCGAACGGGACGCTGGTGGAGACCGCGAGCCTGCAGAACGGCACGAAGCGCTGGCACTGGCGCGAGACCACGCCCATCCCGGTGCACTGCATGGTCATCGGCGCGACGGAGCTGGCCATCGTCCGCGCCGGCGAGGACGACGACGTCGAGGTCTATTACTACCTCTACCCCCGCGACCGCGACGCCGGCGTGCGCCAGTTCGGCCGCGCCGTGCAGATGCTCGACTTCTACTCCGACCTCGTCGGGCCGTATCCGTACGACAAGCTCGCCATCGTCGAGTCGTCCACGCGCTTCGGCGGGATGGAGAACGCGAGCGCGATCTTCCTCGACGAGAAAGCGATCGACGGCACGGGCTCCCTGGAAGCGCTGGTCGCGCACGAGATCGCCCACCAGTGGTTCGGCGACTCGGTCTCGCAGCGCGACTGGCAGGACCTCTGGCTCAGCGAGGGCTTCGCGACGTACTTCGGCGCGCTGTTCTTCGAGCGCGCGAACGGCCGCGACGCGTTCCGCCAGGTGATGCGCGACAACCGCAACGACTACCTGAAGAAGCCGGAGCTCTTCAAACGCCCCATCTACGACCCCGCCGCCCAGCCGTCGCAGCTCCTCAACGCGCTCCGGTACGACAAGGCCGCGTGGGTGCTGCACATGCTCCGCGGGGTGATGGGCGACGAGGCGTTCTTCGCCGGCATCCGCGACTTCTACGCCGCCCACCGCGACGGGAGCGCGACCACCGCCGACCTGCGCACGATCATGGAGCGCCACGCGAAGCAGCCGCTGACCTGGTTCTTTCAGCAGTGGCTCTACGAGCCCGGCCACCCTGTCTTCACCACCAAATGGACCTGGCGCCGCGGCAAGCTGACGGTCGACGTGGTCCAGACCCAGCCCGGCACCGTCTTCCGCACCCCGGCCGTCCTGGAAGTGCGCAACCCGAAAGGCGCCCATCGCGAGAACGTCGTCATCGACGAGCGCAGCGAGCGCTTCGAGATCGACGCGGAGGAGCGCCCCACCGGCGTCACCCTCGACCCCGACGAATGGATCCTCCGCCAGTGAACGCCCTCCATCCCTTCTTCGCGGCGCAAGGATTTCGCGGCCGGCGCAACGCCAATGTCATCTCGAGCGTCGAGCGAGGGATCTGGGCGGGCGGGGCGCCAAACACGCGCC
>DASUSN010000025.1:0-48773 GCA_036375075.1 Thermoanaerobaculia bacterium
GACGCGCCGGCGGGACGCCGCCGCACAGCCGGCGGGACGCCGGCGGTCCGATGGGTTTTGAGACGCCCTGTAATCGCCTCCGCTTTCGTATTCGCATGTTCGCGCGCTGAGGCTACCGAATAGGAAAGCGGAGGCGATTGCCTCCGCACTCCAAAGGGCGCTACAGGTACCGTTCACGGACGCCGCGCAGGTGGCCGCCCGGTCATGAGCCCACCGGCGCCGCGACGTTGGCGAATACCCGCAGGATCGCCTCCGCGCTGCGCGCCGCGTCCTCCTCGGACGTCGCCCAGTTCGAGACCGAGATGCGCATCGCGGCCTTCTCCTGCCAGGTCGTGCCGCCGAGCCAGCAGGTGCCGTCCTGCTGCACGCCGGTGACGACGCGGCGGGTGAGCTCGTCGTCGTTGCCGAAGCGCACGAGGACCTGGTTGGACACGACGTCGTTCAGCACTTCCACGCCCGGCGCGCGGCGCAGCGCGTCGGCCATCTGGCGCGCACGCGCGCAGCAGCGCTCGATCAGCTCCTCGACGCCGGAGCGGCCGAGGGCGCGCAGGGTGGCGTAGACGGCGATGCCGCGCCCGCGGCGGGAGAACTCCGGCACCCAGTCGACGGAGTCGCGCTCGATGCCCTGGGTCTGTACCAGGTACGCCGCCGTCGACGTCATCGCCGCCCTCTGGTCCTCGGCGTGCCGCACGATGGCGACGCCGCTGTCGTACGGGACGTTGAGCCACTTGTGCGCGTCCGTGGCCCACGAGTCCGCGAGCTCGATGCCGTCCGCGAGATGCCGCAGCTCGCGCGACGCGCGCGCCCAGAGGCCGAACGCGCCGTCGACGTGCAGCCACGCGTTGTGCTCGCGGGCGATCTCGCCGATCTCGCGCAGAGGATCGAACGCGCCGGTGTTCACGTTGCCCGCCTGCGCGCAGACGATCGTCGGTCCGGTCAGGTTGTCGAGCAGGCGGCGCAGGCGGTCGGCGCGCATCCTCCCCTGCCCATCCGTCTCCACGCGCAGCAGGTGGCGCGTGCCGAAGCCGAGGTAGCGCATGGCCACGTCGATGGTGATGTGCGACTCGGCGCTGGTGACGAGGTGGATCCGCGGCGCGCCCATGAGGCCGTCCGCCTCCACGTCCCAGCCCGCACGGCGCAGCATGCCGTGGCGCGCGGCGGCGAGGCCGGTGAAGTTCGCCATCTGGCAGCCGGTGACGAAGCCGAGGCCGGACTCGCGCGGGAGGTCGAAGAGCTCCAGCAGCCACTCGCGCGCGACGTCCTCGATCACGGAGACGATCGGCGACGTGGCGTAGATGCCGGGGTTCTGGTCCCACGTGCTGGTCAGCCAGTCCGCCGCCAGAGCGACCGGGTAGCTGCCGCCGATGACGAAGCCGAAGTAGCGTGGCCCCGCGCACGCGATCGCGCCGCGGTCGCCCTGCCCGGCCAGGAGGTCGATGACCTTCGCCGGATCGTCGCCGCGCTCGCCGAGCGGCGCGCGCAACGCGGCCAGCAGCTCGTCGCGCGTGGCGCGCGCGCCGACGTGACGCTCCGGCAATGCGCGGAGGAAAGCGGTGGCGTGGCGGTGGACCCGTTCCAGCAGGGCTTCGTCGACCAATTCGTGACGGCTCATGTCCGCGAACATAGTGTTACACTCCCCTGGCGTCAAGTATGACAATCTGCTTATGACAATTTGGTCACCGCGGCTTCCAGAATCCGACGCTCCGATCTACGGACGCATCGCCGACGCGCTCGAGCGCGACGTCCGCTCGGGTATGCTCATCCCGGGCAGCCAGCTCCCCACGCATCGCGACCTGGCGAAAGAACTGGGCATCACGCCCGTCACCGTGACGCGTGCGTACTCCGAGGCGGCGCGGAGGGGACTGGTGGAGTCGTCGACCGGGCGCGGGACGTTCGTCCGCGCCGTGCGCCGCGACATGGCCACGAGCGAGGAGCTCGATCTGGCGACCAACACCGTCAGCATCGCCCTGCCCGCGCCGTCGCCTGCCATGCTGCAGCGCGCCGGATCGATGCTCCTCAACGGCACGTATGCCGTCGGGGCAGGGACGGAGCGGCATCGCGCCGCCGGGGCGGCGTGGCTCGGTCAGGCAGCGAGTCTCGGCAAGACCGATCCCGCGCGCGTCATCGTCACCGCCGGGACGCAGCACGCGCTCTTCCTGGCCCTGGCCTCCACGACGAAGCCGGGCGACACCGTGTTCGCCGAGGCGCTGACGTACCACGGGGTGAAGGCGGTCGCGGCGCTGCTGCACCTCAAGCTCGAGCCGCTGCCCCTCGACCGCTACGGACTGGTGCCCGATGCGCTCGAGCGCGCGGCGCGCGGACGTTCGGGGAAGGTCCTCTATACGATTCCGTCGCTGCACAATCCCACCACCATCGTGATGCCGGAGAAGCGCCGCCGGGAGATCGCGGCCATTGCCGAGCGCCATGGCCTGACGATCGTCGAGGACGACGTTTCGGGGTTCCTGCTGGACAAAACACCGCCCGCCATCGCCGCGTTCGCGCCGGACCGCACGATCTTCATCTCCGGGCTCGGAAAGGCCATCGCGGCCGGGCTGCGGGTCGGGTATCTGGTGGCGCCGGACGCGCTGCTGCAGCGGGTGCAGAGCGCGCTGAACGCGACGGTGCTGTTCTCCTCCCCGGTAGTCGCGGAGCTGGCCACGACGTGGATCGAGGACGGCACGGCCGCGCGGATCGCGGAGCAGAAGCGCGCGGAGGTCCAGTTGCGGCAGCGGATCGCGCGGCGGATGCTCCGGCACGAAGGCGGCGAGCCGCGGGCCATGCATCTGTGGATCGAGCTGCCGAAGCGTTGGACCGCGGACGCGTTCGTGGAAGAGGCGCGGCGGCGGCGCGTGCGGATCGCGAGCGCGTCGTCGTTCGCCGTGACGCCGGAGGTGCCGCGCGCGGTGCGGATCAGCATCGGCGCCCCGGGGACCATCGCGGAGCTGGAGGCGGCGTTGAATGTGATCGCCGGCATCGGTGAGGAGCGCATCCATGGGCCGGTCGTGTGATTGAGATCAGCACCGATCGCGCGCGCATGGACGTGGACACGATCCATCGCTATCTCTCCGAGGAATCGTACTGGGCGGCGAACATCCCGCGCGACGTCGTCGAGCGTTCGATCGCACATTCGCTCTGCTTCGGCGCATTCGACGGCGACGTGCAGGTGGGCTTCGCCCGCGCGATCACCGATCGCGCGACGTTCGCCTACCTCGCGGACGTGTTCGTCCTTCCTTCCCATCGCGGGCGCGGGATCGCGAAGCGGCTCATGGAAGCGGTCCTCGCCCATCCGGAGCTGCAGGGGCTGCGCCGCTGGCAGCTCATCACCCGCGACGCGCACGCGCTCTACGCGCAGTTCGGCTTCGTACCGCTGGAAACGCCGGAACGGCACATGGCCATCGCGGTGAAGAACGCCTACCCGCCGCTCACGGCCGGCAGGATGTAGATCTCCGCGCCGTCGCGCACCCGGGTCGCCAGTCCGTCCGTGTCGCGAATGCTCTCGCCGTCGACGAAGACGTTGACGTGCTGGCGCACCTCGCCGCGCTCGGTGAGCACGCGGTCGCGCACGCCCGGGCACTCCCGCCACAGCAACGTCAGGGCCTCGGATACCGACGCCGCGTCGCCGCTCACGCGCACTTCGCCGCGATTGCCGGCCAGCTCGCGCAGCGGTCCGGGGATGACGAACGTGCAGGCCATCACGCGATCCGCACCGCGGACACCGAGACGACCGGCGGCAGTCCGTCGAGGATCTCCATCCAGTTCTCTCCCGCATCGGCCGAGCCGAAGACCTTGCCGCTGCGCGTGCCGAAGTAGACGCCCGCGAGCGGATCGACGGCCATGGCGTCGCGCAGGACGGTCTCGTACGCGCCTTCCTGCGGCAGGCCGTTCGCCAGCGGCTCCCAGCTCGCTCCCGCGTCGCGCGTCCGGTACACGCGCAGCTTCCCCTCGGGCACGCAGCGGAACCCGTCCGACTCCAGCGGGACGATCCACGCGCAATCGGGATCGTCCGGGTGGATGCCCACGGGGAAGCCGAAGTCGGAGGGGACGCCGTTGGCGATGTCGGTCCAGGTCTCGCCGCGATCGTCGGTGCGGTAGAGGCCCCAGTGGTTCTGCAGGTACATGCGCTCGGGCTTCGACTCGGACTGCGCGACCTTGTGCACGCACTGGCCGAACTCCGGGTACTTGTCGGGGAGGAAGTCCGCGCGCACGCCGTTGTTGGATGGCCGCCAGGTCGCACCGCCATCCTCGGTGACGTACATGCCGGCGGTGGACACGGCGATGCGGATGCGCTGCGCGTCCGCGGGATCGAGGAGGATGGTGTGCAGACAGAGTCCGCCGCCGCCGGGCTGCCACTTCGGGCGCTGGGGGTGGTTCCACAGGCCCTCGGTGAGACGCCACGTCTCGCCTGCATCGCGGGAGACGAACAGCGCCGCGGGCTCGACGCCGGCGTAGAGGGTGTCCGGCTCGCCGGCTCGCCCGGGGACGATCTGCCAGATGTTCTGCAGCGCCGCGTCGGTGCCCTCGGGGAACTTCACGTTCGCTTCCTCGGGGTTGGTCCAGGTCTGGCCGAAGTCGTCGGAGGAGCGCAGGACGGCCCCCCAGTGCATGCTCTGCGGCCCGGCCCAGATGCGGTGGCGGCCTTCGCGGCCGTCGTAGGCCATGGCGTAAACGGCACTGCCCGGAAAGTACGGACCGCCGACGTCCCACTGTTTACGCGTAGCGTCCGCGCGCAGGAGAAAGGCGCCTTTCATCGTACCGACAAGGAGGAGGACGTCGCCGCCCTGAGGCTGGATGTGATGCGTTTCCGGCATGCGGCGGATTCTACTCTCCGGGTCGCTAGAATGCGGCGCGATGATTCGCGCGCTCGGGGACGAGGACATCGACGCATACATCGCGTTGCGGCAGCGCGCGCTGCGCGAGCATCCGCTCGCGTTCAGCTCCTCGGCCGACACCGACTTCGTCTCCACCCCCGACTCCCTGCGCCCGCAGCTCGCGCGCGCGCCGGACTGGATGATCTTCGGCGCGTTCGAGAGCGACACCTTCGCCGGCGCGGTGGGCATCTACCGCGGGCGCCACGCGAAGACCGCACACCGGATGCAGCTCTGGGGCATGTACGTCGCGCCCGAGCATCGCGGCCGCGGCCTCGGCGCGCAACTGCTGGACGCCGCGATCGCGCACGCCCGCGCCCGCGGCGACGTCGCATGGATCGACCTCGGCGTCACGACGGCCGCGGGCGCCGCGCGGCGGCTCTACGAGCGCGCCGGGTTCATCACTTGGGGGACGCAGCACGACGTGCTGCGCTGCGAGGGCCATGTGGCGGATGAGCACCACATGGCCCTTCGCATCCGTTAGTTCGCCGTAATCGTGGCCGTGTTGCTGTTGGCGCTCGAGCCCGGGCAGCCCGTGCTCGTGACGCGCACCCAGTACTGATACGTCCCTTTCTTGTTGTACGGACCGACGGTCAGCGTCGACCCGGTCTGGCCGGCGAGCGGCGTGGACGTGTTCCCGCTCGCGCCCTGATACCACTGGTACTGCAGCGTGGCCGTGCCGGTGGCGGCGACGGAGAGCGTGCGCGTGCTGCTGCGCGGCATGGTCTGGCTGAGCGGCTGCGTGGTGATCGCCGTCGACGGATTGGCGGTCACGCTCACTGGCGCGCTGGTGCGCGAGCAGCCGTTCGCGTTGGTGACGGTGACGCTGTACGAGCCGGCCGCGCTCACGACGATGGATTGCGTCGTCGCGCCGGTCGACCAGAGATACGACGCGCTGGCGGGCGCGGTCAGAGTCACCGAGCCGCCCTGGCAGAACGTCGTCGGGCCGCTCGGCGTGATCGTGGCGGCCGGATTCGGGTGGACCGTGACGTTCGTGGCGGCGCTGTAGCCGCTGCACCCGCTGGCATTCGTGATGGTCACGAAGTACGAGCCGGACGCGCTCACGACGATCGACTGCGTCGTCGCGCCATTCGACCAGAGGTACGACGTCCCCGCCGCCGCGGTCAGCGTGACGGAGCCGCCCTCGCAGAACGTCGTCGGGCCGCTCGCCGTGATCGTCGCCGCGGGCGGCGAGTTTACGGTCACGTTCGTTGCCGCGCTGGTCTTGCTGCAACCGTCCACGTTCGTCACGGTCACGGTATGGCTGCCGGACGACATCACGACGATCGACTGCGTCGTCGCGCCGGTCGACCAGAGGTACGACGCCCCGTCGCTCGCGGTCAGGGTCACGCTTCCCCCCAGACAGAACGTCGTCGGGCCGCTCGCCGTGATCGTCGCCGTCGGTTCCGGGAGCATGGCCGCGGTGAGCGACGCCGTCACCAGACACGAGCTCGAGTCGCCCTGGAGGAGGATCGTCGTATCGCCCGCGCCGTTGTTGCGGAAGGTGTACGTCCTGCCGCCCGGTACGCGTCCGGCCGAGGTGGCGATGATGGTTCCGTTGGTCAGGTAGGGTGCGACATAGCTGAAGCTGTCGTAGTTGTCGAAGTAGAGCGTGCCCGTACCGTTCGGGCAGACGTCGGGTGCGGCGAGCTCCGCGACCATATCCACGGTCGTCCGGACCGGAATGGTCCTGGTCGCATACGCACTGCATTCGCCATCCCCGACGTTCAGGGTGACGGCCACGTCGCCCGCGCCGGGAGTGTGCTGGAACGTGACGAACGCCGTTCCCTGGCCGTCGAGGATGGTGGCGTTGGAGACGTGCCAGTAGTACCCGTCGTAGAAGTCATCCGCCTGCACGCCGAGGGTCCCGCCGGGGCACATCGTGTCACCCTGCGGCGTGCCGATGGTGGGCACCGGATAGCCACCGAGAGGAATGCTCACGCTGTTGCTGACGAAGCAGCCGTCATTGTTGAACGCGCGCAGCGACAGGACGACGGGGCCGCTGCCCGTCGCGCGGAAGAGCACGTCCAGGCCGTCCGCCGGACCCTCGATCGTCGCGTTGGCAACCGTCCAGTAGACACCCGTGTACCAGTTCGGCGCCCACGCCTTCTGCAGCGAGCCCGCGCAGGCGCTCGACGGAGCGAAGAGCTGGGCCGGTTCGCCGCGCAGGGGGAGCGTCTCGGAATCCGTCGCCGGGCACGTCCCGGAGTCCGTCGTGACCGAGACGGTCACCGGACCGTCGCCGTTGGCCTCGAAGAAGATCTCATTCGTCCCGTTGCCGGACGTGATCGAGCCGTTGGTGACCGTCCAGGTGTAGGTCGAGAAGAGGGTGTCGAGATGCGCGCTCACCGGCTCGGTGGCGCAGATGTCGGGGCTCGAGAGCACGATGGACGGCGGCGCGCCGCCGCCCGAAACGGAGGGAATGGTGATGGTGCCCTGCTCGCTGCAGCCGAAGGAGTCCTGGCCGTACGCGAACAGCGTCACCGGCTCGCTGTCGTACGCGTAGAACCGTACCGTCTCGCCGCTCGGGTACATCACCGGGTTGCCGTTCTCGTCGACGAATCCGCCGTCGGTGATGGTCCACGAAATATGCACCCACGCCCCTTCCGCGGGCGGCAGCACGCTCGCGACCGCCGGGGTGTACGTGCACACCTGAGGCGGCGCGCTGATCTGCGGGCCGGCGATGGTGCGGATCTGTACCTCGGCCAATCCCTGCTGCGAAGTGCTGCAGCCGAACGAGTCCGCGGCGTAGGCGGAGAGCGTGACCGGCCCGCTGCCGTTCCCGTAGAACCGGACCGTCTCGCCGCTCGGAAACATCACCGGGTTGCCGTTGGCGTCGACGAATCCGCCGTTCGTGATGCTCCAGGAGACGCTCACCCATGACCCCTCCGCGGGCGGCAGTACGCTCGCCTCGGCCGGGCGATACGGACAGACCTCCGCCGGAGCATTGATCTGCGGTGCCGGAATGGTCCGGATCTGCACCTCGGTCGAGCCCTGCTGCGACGTGCTGCAGCCGAACGAGTCCGCGGCATAGGCGTAGAGCGTGACCGGACCGCTCCCGTTCCCATAGAAGCGGACCGTCTCGCCGCTCGGATACATCACCGGGTTGCCGTTGGCGTCGACGAACCCGCCGTTGTTGATGGTCCAGGAGACGCTCGCCCACGACCCTTCCGCGGGCGGCACCACGCTCGCCTCGGCCGGCCGGTAGGGACAGACCTGCGGCGGCGCAGTGATCTGCGGCGCCGGGATGGTCCGGATCTGCACCTCGACCGAGCCCGGCTGCGAGGTGCTGCAGCCGAACGAGTCCGTGGCGTAGGCGGAGAGCGTGACCGGACCGCTGCCGTTCCCGTAGAAACGGACCGTCTCGCCGCTCGGATACATCACCGGGTTGCCGTTCTCGTCGACGAACCCGCCGTTGCTCATGCTCCAGGAGACGCTCACCCACGACCCTTGCGCGGGCGGCACCACGCTCGCTACGGACGGGCTGTACGGACACACCTGCGCCGGCGCGCTGATCTGCGGCGGAGCGATCGGGGGATCGCATGGTTGGGCCCGTACGGCGGCGGTGCCGCAGAGCAGGACCAGAGTCGTGAAGACGGTGCGGACGAAGGGAGACCGGGCGGAAGGAAGCATGCGCACTCCGTGCAGACGGGTTGAACTTCGGTTAACTCGGGAAAGCTGAGCTGACGAGCTCCACGGTAGACCATGCTCCACCCGGCCGCAAGTGCGGACGTCCGGCCGGACGGTCGGCGGCGGTCACCACGGAATCTTCTGAAAATGCACGCGTTTGGTACCCCCGTGACGAAGCGAACAACTCGCGAAATCCGTATCGGCAACGTGAAGATCGGCGGGACGAACCCGATCGCGGTGCAGTCGATGACCGCGACGCGCACGGTCGACATCGCGGCCACCATCCGCCAGGTCGAGCTCCTCGAGGCCGCGGGAGCGGACGTGATCCGCATCGCCGTCGACAACCCGAAGGACGTCGCCGCGCTGGCCGAGATCCGCGCCGCGCGTCCGAACGCGAACCTCTCCATCGACCTGCAGGAGAACTTCCGGCTGGCGGAGAAGGTCGCGCCGTACGTCCAGAAGCTGCGGTACAACCCGGGCCACCTCTACCACCTCGACCGCTCCATGCCGGTGCGGGAGAAGGTCGCGTATCTGGTGGGCGTCGCGCGCGAGCACGGCTGCGCGATGCGCATCGGCGTGAACGCGGGCTCGGTCGATCCGGAGAAGGTCGCCAAGTACGCCAAGGACGACTCGATCACGCCGATGCTGGAGTCCGCGCTCGAGCACTGCGCGATGCTGGACGACCTCGGCTTCGATCAGTACTGCGTGTCGCTCAAGGACTCGGATCCGAACAAGGTCATCGACTCGAACATCCGCTTCGCCGAGGCCCGGCCGGACGTCCCGCTGCACCTCGGGGTGACCGAGGCGGGGATGCCGCCGGACGGGATCATCAAGACGCGCATCGCGTTCGAACAGCTCATCACCCGCGGCATCGGCGACACCATCCGCGTCTCGCTCACCCTCCCCTTCGAACGGAAGGGCGACGAGGTGACGGTGGGACGGCAGATCCTCGACGACATCGCGGAAGGGCGCTTCCGCTCCGTGCCGCGGTTCGAGCACAAGGGGCTGAACATCATCAGCTGCCCGTCGTGCTCGCGCGTGGAGAACGAAGCCTTCATCGAGCTGGCGCAGAACGTGCGGGAAATGACGCAGTATGCGAAGGAGCACGACATCACCATCGCGGTCATGGGCTGTCGCGTGAACGGACCGGGCGAAACGGACGACGCGGACCTCGGCATGTGGTGCGCGCCGAGCTACGTGAACCTCAAGCGCGGTCCGGAGTCGCTGGGCCACTTCACCTACGAAGAGATCCTCGGCAAACTGCGCGTCGAGCTCGATCGCCTCATCGATGAGAAATCCGCAGAGAAATCCTTAGTCGGAGAACACGCTTGAAGCGCGTCCACTACCTGATCCTGTCCGCCGTCATCATCCTTCTCGATGTCTGGACCAAGTCGCTCGTGCTCGCACGCATCCAGCTGCACGACGCCATTCCGGTCATCCCCAACTTCTTCCAGCTCGTGCACGTCCGCAACACCGGCGCCGCCTTCGGCCTCGGCGCCAACGCGTCGTCCAAGCTCGTGCCCATCCTCCTGAACGCCGGCGCCATCGCCGTCTTCTGCGTGGTCGTCGTCTACGCCCTCCGCACCGCCGTCACCGACCGCCTCCTCCAGACCGGCCTCCACCTCATCCTCGGCGGCGCCATCGGCAACCTGCTCGACCGCTTCCGCTTCGGCTACGTCGTGGACTTCGTCGACGTGTACATCGGCCGCTACCACTGGCCCGCCTTCAACGTCGCCGACTCCGCCATCTGCATCGGCATCGCGCTGTTGTTCTTCGACATGCGCAAGAAGCCGGAAGCGGAACCAGCCGCCGAGTCGGCGTAGGCCGCAACGGATATGGAGTGCGGAGGCAATCGGAGGCTGTCCCAAAACCCCATGGGACCGCCGGCGTCCCGCCGGCTGCCGGGGCGGCGTCTCGCCGCCCCGGGTGGGAGGTGGAGCGTGCCACGTGGCGAGATGCTCCGTCCTCCCGAGTACGCGCCGGCGGGACGCCGCCGCACAGCCGGCGGGACGCCGGCGGTCCCGTGGGGTTTTGAGACGCCCTGCAATCGCCTCCGCGTTTAGATTCGCGCGCCTGACGCGCTGAGGCCACCGAATTCGAGAGCGGAGCCCCGTAGAGCACGACATTCATCCCCGGCTCTGGCGCGCAGAGCCGGGGAGCGTCGCAGAGCGATTTCCCGCTCCGGAATGCTGTGTGGAGCAAAAATTTGCCCGGTGGCTCTGACGCCCAGAGCTGGACAGCAGCGCGGAGCTCTCGGAGACTCGAACATGTTTGCGCGGAGCAAATCCATGCTCTGCGGAGCAAAAAATTGCCCGGCGGCTCTGACGCCCAGAGCCGGGGAGCACCGCGGAGCTATTTCCAGCTCCGGAATGCTGCGCGGAGCAAAAATTTGCTTCGGCGGCTCTGACGCTCAGAGCCGGAGAGCATCGCGGAGCTATTTCCAGCTCCGGAATGCTGGGCGGAGCAAAAATTTGCTCGGCGGCTCTGACGCCCAGAACCGGAGACGGAACCAGCCGTCGAGCCGGCGTCGGTATAGGAGTGCGGTGGCGAGGCGGGATGAGCGGAGGGAAGCCGCCGCTCTGGTACGCTCCCACCCTACCGGAGCGGCGGCTCCCCTCCGTCCATCCCGCCTCGCCGCCGCACTCCTAGAAAAAGCCACGCACTCCCCCCCATCACCCACACCACGATCGGCAGCACGGACAGCGGGTTGCCCGCGCCGAACGCGAGCTCGCCGAGATTGAAGGCGGCCCAGGTGGACTCGTGGGTGCCGCGGGGGTGGTTGCGGCGTGGGAGGAGCTCGTCGACGGATTGTTCGATGATGGAGGTGCGGCCGGCTTTGAGGAGGGAGTTGCGGACCGGGTGGCGCTCGGAGCCGCTGGGCGTGGGGTTGACGGCGGTAGCGAGGAGGTGGAGGCCGAAGGCGTAGATGCCGAGGACCAGGGCGATGGCGCCCAAGGCACGGCCGCGGACGTAGAGCAGGGGGATGGCCAGGAGCGGGACCATCGGCAGGAGGTAGCGCGGGCCGAACGCGCCCCCGCCGTGCCAGCCGTTGAAGCCGGCCATGGCGAAGAAGAAGATCGCGGCGACGGTCAGGATCACGACGGCGTCGCGGCGCTTCATCCGATGCAGGCCGAGGAACGCGAGGAGGAGGAAGGGCGAGGCGAAGAAGAGGCCGCGGTATTCGCTGAACGTCAGTCCCCACATCGCCTCCGGCATCGGCAGGCGGAAGACGCCGAACAGCAGACCTTTCTCGGTGAAGTTCTGGCTCGTCTCCAGCGACGTGACGAACGGCGAGCCGAAACAGGCGTATTGATACGCCGCGAGTGCGAGGCCGAACGGCAGGCCGCCGAGGGCGAAGCGGAGCGCGGCTTTGCGGTCGCGGACGGCGAGGGCGACGAGCATCACGATCGCCGCCGGGATGCAGAGGTAGTACGACACGCCGGCGATCCCCGCGCAGATACCCGCGAGCAATGGGCGCTCGTCGAGCCACACGAACGCGAGCAGGAGGAACAGCGCCGGGGGCACGTGCGCCATCATCAGCGTCGCGTACGGAAAAACCCCGGTGCCGAACGCCACCGCCAGCGCCACGCCGAGGGCCGCCACGCGCGCCACGCGCCTCGCGCCGTAGAGGTACAGCACCGCGGGGATCAGCGCGCCGGACAGCCCGCACGTGAACACCGTCACCAGCCAGGCGTTGATGGTCATCCACAGCCACGAGTCGTACGGCACGTGCGCCGCCCGCTCGACGAGCCAGAGCGCCGCATACGGGATCGCGCCGAGGAACGAGATGCCGGGAGGCTTGTTGATGTACGCGTGCCACTCCCCGCCGTTGCGCATCCACGAGACGTCGCCCGTGTTCACGCGATACCCGTCGATGTGCAGCGTCTGCCGCTCGACGAGCGCGCGGGTCAGGTCGAAATGCGCGTTCTGGTTCCAGCCCCCGCCGCTGAAGAACCACGCGTAGGTGACGAAGGACAGGAGGAACAGTCCGACCGCGATGCGACGGTCGGAGGGGGCAGGGCGCAGGGCGCGGGGCGCAGGAGCTTCGGACGCGTCGTTCGGGCTGTCTCCTGCCCCCTGCGCCCTGTCCCCTGCCCCCTGACTCACACCGCGATCTCCTTGAGCGTCCCGCTCACCTTCAGCTTCGGCTCGGTCATCTCCTGCACCTGTTCCGCGGTCACGCCGGGCGCGACCTCGATCAGCTCGAGGCCCTCGGGCGTCACGTCGAGGACGCAGTAGTCGGTGATGATGCGGTTCACGCAGGCGACGCCGGTCAGCGGCAGGTTGCACGCGCTCAGGATCTTCTTCTCGCCCTTCTTCGTGACGTGCTCCATGGTCACGATGAGGCGTTTGGCGCCCGCGACGAGGTCCATCGCGCCGCCCATCCCCTTCACCATCGCCCCCGGCACCATCCAGTTCGCGATGTCGCCCTTCTCCGAGACCTGCATGGCGCCGAGGATGGAGAGGTCGACCTTGCCGCCGCGGATCATCGAGAACGAGTCCGCGCTGGAGAAGAACGACGCCCCGGGCAGCACGGTGACGGTCTGCTTGCCGGCGTTGATCAGGTCCGCGTCGACTTCCTCTTCGCGGGGGAACGGCCCCAGGCCGAGGATGCCGTTCTCGGACTGGAGGATCACCTCCATCCCCTCGGGGATGTTGTTCGCCACGAGCGTGGGCATGCCGATGCCAAGGTTGACGTAGTAGCCGTCGCGCAGCTCCTGCGCGGCGCGGCGGACGATCTGTTCGCGTGTGAGCGGCATCGTTATCCCTTCCTCACCGTGCGCTGCTCGATGCGCTTCTGGCGCGGCGCGACGAGCACGCGGTGGACGAAGATCCCGGACGTGTGGATGCAGTCGGGATCGAGCTCGCCGGGCTCGACGAGCTCCTCGACCTCGGCCACGCAGACGCGGCCCGCGGTCGCGGCCATCGGATTGAAGTTGCGCGCGGTCTTGCGGTAGACGAGGTTGCCGAGGCGGTCGCCTTTCCAGGCGGCGACGAGCGAGAAGTCGCCGACGATGCCGCGCTCCATGACGTACATGCGGCCGTCGAACTCGCGCGTCTCCTTCCCTTCCGCGACCACGGTGCCGAAGCCCGCGGGGGTGAAGAAAGCCGGGATGCCCGCGCCGCCCGCGCGCATCCGTTCGGCGAGCGTTCCCTGCGGCACGAACTCGACTTCCAGCTCGCCCGCGAGGTACTGCCGCTCGAACTCCGCGTTCTCGCCGACGTACGACGAGACCATCTTGCGGATCTGCTTCGTCTGCAGGAGCAGGCCCAGGCCCCAGTCGTCGACGCCGGCGTTGTTGGAGACGCACGTCAGGCCGGTGACTTTCTTGTCGACGAGCGCGTTGATCAGGTTCTCCGGAATGCCGCAGAGGCCGAAGCCGCCCACGACGAGCGTGGCGCCGTCGGGAACGTCCCTGACCGCCTCGGCAGCGGAGGAAATGACTTTGTCGATCATGGCGGCGGGAACATACCAGAATGCAGGTCATCCCGCCCTGCCGGCCGGTTCCTCGGGGTTCCTCGGAGTTCCTCGGGTTCCTCGGAGGAAGCCACGCGCCCATCACTCCGAGGAACTCCGAGGAACTCCGAGGAACCCCGAGGAACTCCGTGGGCCGCACCTCAGCGCGTCCCGCAGCTTCAGGGCCTCCGGACACCGCCCCTGGGCCAGCAAGCCGAGAAAGATGGAGAGCGCCAGGACGACGACGAACGGAAGTACGGTCGCCCGCGTCACCGCGCCGATCCAGCCCGTCCCCTCGGATCTCTTCGCCCGGCGCGCGATCGACGCGGCGAGCACCGCCTCGAACGCGGCTTCGCTCAGCAGCACCGGCGCGGTGTAGATGTAATAGATCGCGGCTCCGCCGAGGAGCAGGAGGATCGTGATGAGCACGATCATGATCACCACGCCTTCGAGGTCGCCACCGAAATCGAGATCGAACGACGAGCCCGAACCGCGGCTCCCACCTGCGTGCAGAGAGCTGACTTTCGCCCCGTCGGGCAGGACCAGCTCGAGCCCGTCACCGATGTCCACCATGTCGAGCGACGACTCGCCCGACCTCACGTACATCAGCCACAGCTTCACCAGCACGAGGAACACGAGATACGCGAGGCACACGGCGATGGCGTACCGCAGCGCCAGCACGTCGAGGCCGGCCGCCATGAGCACGCGCGTCGTCACCACCCCGGCCAGGAACGTGCCGAGGAGGATGAGGGTCATGTGGATGCGGAGGAAGAAACGGTCCTCCAACCACTGCCGCATGCGCGCCCGCGTCGTCATGAGGCTGCCAGTGTAACGAAGGGGCTGCCGCTACTCGTCTTTGTCGTGCGCCATCTCGTCGAGCGCGACGGCGATGGCCAGGATCAGCGCGTCGTCCTCCCCCGCGGCGACGTCGATGCCGTAGGTGTCGCGGATGGTGAACCAGCGCTTCGACACCTGGGCCACGGCGTCGCCGCCGCGGCGGAGGGTGTACTCATGGTCCAGGATCGAGCCGTCGACGTGCAGGTCTTTGCCGCCCGCGACGTCGACTTTGAAGTTCTGCCGCAGCGGTGCGAACAGCGCCTTCGTGATCGTGGCCACGACGTCGCCGTCGCGCAGCACGTCCATCTTCGTCCGGATGGAGATGAGCTTCCCGCGGATGGTGGCGACGACGTTTCCCTGCCGGTCCTTGAGCTCGAAGGTGTCCCGCAGGGTCATGACCTTGCCGTCGACCTCGAAGACGGGATTCCCGTCGGCGTCCTCGATCGTGAAGTCGTCGCCGAGGGAGATCAGCTTCTGCCGCATCTTGTAACGTGCCATGGGCGAAGACGTAGCACGGTACGGACCACCACGCAGCCGCAAATGTAGGGCGCGGCTTCAGCCCGCCTCTCTCGTGGGCGGGGGCGTTTCCCCCTCCCCGTCCGAGGGGCGGGCTGAAGCCACGCCCTACATTCGAGCGGTTTCGAGGAACGTCTTGCAGGAAACAACTTTGCATCGTAAAGTCTGGACGTGATCGCGACTCGCACAGCGGCTGACTTCGTCGATCGGGGCTCCGTCGTGCGGAGGATCTGGGGAGATGGGGACATGGTCCTCCTGGTCTTCGCCGGCTCGGCCGCGGAGTTCGCGCTCAACCGGGCAGTCGACTGGCTGTTCTTCACCGGGAAGCTGCCGCGCAATCCCATCGGCCGGCTCTTCTCCACGGCAGCGTACGCTCAGCAGATCGTCTTCGCCGACGAGGCGACCGCGTCGCGGGCGTTCGGCCGCATCCGAGGGGCTCACGAGGCGGTCGAGCGGCAGCGAGGGCAACGCATCCCGGACTGGGCCCATCGCGACGTGCTCTACATGCTCATCGACTACTCCGAGCGGGCGCACGAGATGTTCGCGCGGCCTCTGCGTGCGGACGAGCAGGACGAGCTCTATGACGTGTTCTACCGGGTGGGCACCGGCCTGCGGATCCCGGACCTCCCGCGGACGTACGCCGCCTGGAAAGCCGATCGCGAGCTCCACCTGCGCCGCGATCTGCGGAACGGCGAGGGCACGGAAGCGCTGTACGCGCAGTATCGAAAGCACCTCGGCTCCTGGCGGTATCACCTCCTGCTGCGGATCCAGGGGATCCTGACTCCGGACCACGTGCGCGGCCTGCTGCGGCTGGAGCGCGCGGAGTGGCTCCGCCCTCTGGTCCGGCTCTATCCCGTGCTGGTTCGCGCGGGCCTGCGCTCGCTCGTCCAGCGGCTGCTCATCCCATCAGGGCACCTCGCCGCCGTGCGGGCCCTCGATCAACCGGCGGCAAGCCCTCCGGAGCCGCCGGCTCACGGTTCCGCCACGCTGACTGCTCATGCCGCACCGAGCGGCTGGAGGGAAGGATCTTGAAGCCGTTCCGCCTGCTGGACGACAGCATCAAGCAATTCGGGCTCGGACTCGGGCCCGGGATCGTGATGGCCTTTGCCTGCCTCGCCATCCAGGTCTTCCTCCTGTTCGTCCTGCCCACCCTGGCCGGCTCCGTCTGGCATGCGTTCTTCCCGCCCGAGCCTCCACCCGACCCCATGGGTTTTCTCAACCGTCTGGGAGAGGCCAGGGGCTGGCGCGACCAGGCTCGCGATCTCTTCGGCTACACGCTCGCGGTCTCCATGCTCTTCTTTTTTCACGCCCTGGTCGCCCTGGTTCTGACCGCGTGGCTGTTGCGCAAGCGCGTGGGGCTCGATCGCCACACCGTGTTGCGCCGCGCACTGCACGGAGCGGCCACGCTCACCTGCGCCGCGGCCGTCGTTTTCGCCACGGCCTTCGCCCTGGACGATCTGCTTCCCGCGACTCGTTTTCTGGACTTCCCGTTCGGGGCCGCGGGCATGCTTGCTCTCTGGTTCGGCGCCACAGCTTTGCTCCTGCCGGCCCGCCTCATGGGACATGAGCCGGTTACGACGGCGGGGCGGCTGAGGACCACCCTGGTGGCGGCCATCGCGCTCCTGCCGTGGTTCTTCGTCAGCGAGATGGTGGGCGGGCCGCTGCGCAACTGCCACGAATGCGCGGGCCTGTTCGAGGGGGCGATCGTCTTCTATCCGCGGCTGGGCGCCTACCTGCTCTTCCTGACGGTCAGCAGCGCCGCCGTCTCCGCGGCGGCCTGCATGCCCACCCACGACCGGCACGCAGAGCGGGCGGCGTGAACGTCACCGCATTGAAGTGGCTGGAGATCGTCCGGTTCGAGCTGGTCTACCAACTCCGCCGCTGGTCGACGTGGATCTTCTTCGGCGTGTTCCTCATGCCGCTCCTCGGAGAAACGAACGGGCAGGTGCTCGAAGCGCTCGAGCGCGAGGTCCTGTTCCACGCGCCGCTCTTCATCGCGCAGAGCAGCGTCCCGATGGGCCTGATCGCGCTGCTGGTGATGGCGGCGGTCACCGGCGATGCGGCAACGCGGGACGTGGAGACGCGGCTCGAGCCGTTGATGCACGCCGCGCCCGTCAGCCGCGCCGTCTACCTCGGCGGCCGCTTCGCCGGCGCGTTCACCCTGAGTGCGTTGCTGCTGCTGACGGTGCCTCTCGCTCTCATCCTCGCCCCGTATGTCCACCCGGACCTGACGCCGGAGCTCGTCGGGCCGTTCCGGCCGGCGGCGTTCCTCCAGACCTATTTCCTGCTGATCCTCCCCAATGCGTTCGTGGCGGTCGCGCTGATGTTCGCGCTGGCGACGCTGCTGCGGCACACGCTGGGAAGCTACGCCGGCGCGGCCATGGTGTTCACGGGAACGATCCTCAGCACGCAGCTCGTCGGCCAAACGCAGGGGCGCTGGGAACTGGCGACGCTGATCAATCCAGCCGGTCACACCTCGCTCGCGGTGATGGCCCAGACGTGGTCGCCCGCCGACTTGAACGCGCGCCTGGTGGGACTGGATGGCGGGCTCCTTTGGAACCGCCTGGTGTGGCTCGGCGCGGCGTGCGCGGTGCTCGCGTTCACGTACAGGCAGTTCCGCTACGGCGCGAACGCGCGGCGGAGTTCCTCGGGTTCCTCGGGTTCCTCGGGTTCCTCGGAGTTCCTCGGTTCCTCGGAGTTCCTCGGTTCCTCGGAGGTGGTCGGTTTCTCGGAGGTCGTCGATACCTCGACTCCTCGGCCCCTCAGTCCCCTCCCCCCGAGGAACCCGAGGAACTCCGAGGAACCCGAGGAACCGTCCCAAGCATTCGTCCGCGTG
Source organism: Thermoanaerobaculia bacterium (assembly GCA_036375075.1). Lineage (GTDB taxonomy): Bacteria > Acidobacteriota > Thermoanaerobaculia > Gp7-AA8 > Gp7-AA8 > QHVT01. Next base: position 18,143 of record DASUSN010000025.1, read on the forward strand.
TGGCAAACCCTGGCGATGACGCGGGACTCGATCCGGGAGCTGGTGACCCGCTGGAGCTGGCTCGTGCTCCCCTACCTCGGATTCCATATCCTCGTGGCCGAGGGGGAGCTGGGAGTCCGGGGGACGCCGGTCTTGCCGACGACCGGCCGCGTGCTCGCGGGGTTCTACCAGATGCCGCCGCCGTTCATCATCAGCATCTTCGTGTTCGCGATCCTCGCCGCGGGGGAGCTCATCTGGCGCGAGCGCGACGCGAACATGCACGCCCTCTCCGATGCCGCGCCGGTGCCGAACTGGGTGCGGTTCACCGGCAAGGTGCTGGGCCTGTGGACTGTGATCGTCGCGCTGCATGCGCTGCTGATGCTGGCGGACATCGCCCTCCAGGTGCGCCTCGGCTGGTACGACTTCGACTTGGTCCTGTATTTCCAGGTCCTGTTCGGGCTCCAGTTGGTCGGTCCGCTGGTGTTCGCGCTGGTCGCGCTGTCCGTGCACGTCCTGGTGAATCAGAAGCACGTCGGGCACCTCGTCGTGCTGGCAGGTGTGGCGGGTGGGAGCGCACTCGCGCAGACGTTCGGAATCGAGCACCCGCTGCTGTTCCCCTTCGCGATCCCGGGCTGGCGCTATTCACCGATCAGCGGCTTCGCTCCGTACGTGGGACCGTTCCTCTGGTTCATGCTGTACTGGGCGGGGTGGACGCTCCTGCTGGCGATCGCGGCGAGCCTCTTCTGGGTGCGGGGCGTCAAGCCGGGGCTCCGCGAACGCGTGCGCCTCGCCCGGCAGCGCTTCCGTGGGCAAACGGCCGTTGGCGCCGCGGCGGTGCTGGGCTTCGTCCTCGCCATCGGCGCGTTCCTCTTCTACAACACGAACGTCCTCAACGAGTACCGGAGCGCTGCCGAGGGTGCGCGGCAGCAGGCGGAGTACGAGCGGCGCTACGGGCGGTATGAATCCGCCCCGCAGCCGCGTCTGACGGCCGTGAAGCTGGACATGGAGATCTACCCGGAGCGGCGCGAGGCCGGCGTTCGCGGCGTCTCCACGCTCGTGAACAAGATGGCGCAACCGATCGACACCATCCACGTGGCCGTCTCGTCGCAGGCCGAAACGGGTGAGATCGGCTTCGGGCGTCCGGCGCGCGCCGCCGTCCTCGACGATGACCTTGGGCACCGCACCTACGTGCTCGCACAGCCGCTCCAGCCCGGCCAGTCCGTGCGCATGAGCTGGCAGGTGCGCTACGACCCGCGCGGGTTCCCGACGCATACGCCCCGAGGCGTCACCACGGACGTCGTCGGGAACGGCACCTTCATCCAGATGCATCAGTGGATGCCGCTCATCGGCTACCAGCCCGACCGGGAGCTCGCCGGCACGCTCGAACGGAAGGAGCACGGCCTGGCCCCGCGCCCGGACGACGCGCGATCGCTGGACAACCTCCAGGCCCGCCGCGACCCGACCGGGAAGGAGCTGTTGGATCTCGACGTCACCGTCGGGACGGCGGCGAACCAGACGGCGGTCGCGCCGGGTGAGCTGCGCAGGACGTGGGTGCAGGGCGCCAGACGCTATTTCCATTACGCGACGGACGCACCCATCGGGCTCGGTTACGCCATCTTCTCCGCCGAGTATGCGGTGCGGAGGACGCGCTGGAACAATGTCACGATCGAAGTCTTCCACCATCCTCCGCACACCCGGAACCTGCAGCGCCAGCTCCGCGGCATGGAGCGGTCGCTCGCGCAGTACACGAAGCGCTTCGGGCCCTATCCGTACAAGGTCCTGCGGATGATCGAGTACACCCGGAAGGACGGCGGAGCGCACGCGGCGCACGGCAACATCTGGTTCTCGGAGGTGTTCCCGCTGCTGGATCCGGCCCGCGACGAGCGCGGGTTCGACCTGCCCTTCGCCGTGGTCGCGCACGAGATGGGACACCAGTTCCAGGTGGCGCCGGCCCGCGTCGAGGGGCGGGCGCTGCTCAGCGAGAGCTTCGCCTGGTACGCCGCGATGGGAGTCATCGAAGAGGAGTACGGCGCCGCGCATCTGGCGAACTTCCTCGGCTTCATGCGCCGGGACTCCCTGAATCCGCGCTCCCGGGCCGACGTCCCGCTGCTGCGCGCCTCGGACTGGTTCCTCGGCTACCGCAAGGGCCCGTTCGCGATGTACGCGCTGCGGGAGTACGTGGGCCAGGAGAAAGTGGACCTGGCGTGGCGGCGGCTGATCGCGAAACACGCGGCGAACGAGCCGCCGTATGCGACGTCGCTCGACCTCTACCGCGAGCTCCAGGAGGTCACGCCGGACTCCCAGCGAGTCCTGCTTGCCGACCTGCTCGAGCGCAACACCTTCTGGGAGCTGAAAACGACCCGGGCAACGGCGCAGCCGGCGCCGAACGGCCGGTGGCAGGTGAGCCTCGACGTCGTCGCCCGCAAGGTGGTGGTGGACACCGCGGGCGCCGAGACGAACGTGCCGATGAACGACCCGATCGAGATCGGCGTCTTCGCACCGGCGGGATCCGGCGGCAAGCCACTCCACCTGTCGATGCATCGCATTCGCACCGGCCCGCAAACGATCACGATCACCGTCCCCCGCCGCCCCGCCCGCGCGGGCATCGACCCACGCCGCCTGCTCATCGACGTCGAGCCGGGAGATAACCTGGTGGATGTGGCTCGCGGAGCCCCCGAAAAGCCCGGATGGCGTCCCGGGATGCCGAGATGAGCTCGATGTTCGGGTTGACGAAGCCATCGAAGAGGCTCGCCAACCCATGGCTGGCACCGGCCGCGCTACAGCAGATCCACATGAAGATCTCACTCGCCCTCGCAGCCGTGCCGCTGCTCGCCGCTTGCGCGACGACCCCCGCGACCGCGCCGCTACCGCCGCGCACGGCCCCGTTCGCCGACTATCACCAGCATCTGGTCAGCGCGGGCTTCGCGCCGATCGTGAAGCTTCCCGAACGGGACGGCGCGGCGCTGGTCCGGGAGCTGGATGCGGCCGGGATCGAGCGGGCGGTCGTGCTCTCGGTCGGGTACAGCTTCGCCGACGAGCGCAAGGCGCTGCCCGACCCCGACCGGCTGACGCGCGAACAGAACGACTGGACTTCCGCGGAGGTGACGAAGAACGCGCCGCGCCTGATCGGCTTCTGCAGCGCCAATCCGCTGCGCCCGGTTGCGCTGGAGGAGCTCGAGCGATGCCTGAAGCTCCCCGGCATGACCGGAATCAAGGTCCACCTCGGGAATGCCGGCATCACCCTGCGCGATCCGGCCCACCTCGCGCGCATGCAGGAGCTGTTCACGCTCGCGCAGCGGCTCCGCGCGCCCGTCCTGATCCACATGCGCGCGCGCGGCGGCAGCAACTACGGCGCCGAGGATGCGCGCATCTTCCTCGACAAGGTCGTGTCGACGGCGCCCGACATCGAGATCGTCGTCGCCCACCTCGGCTCCTCCGGCCCGGGATACTCGCCGCAACACGACGAGGTGATGGCAGCGTTCGGTGCCGCGGCGGAGCGGAAGGACCCGCGGATGGACAACCTCTACTTCGACGTCTCGTCGAACGTCACGAACGAGATCACCCCCGCCGACGCCGCGAGCGTGGCGCAGCGCATCCGGCAGGTCGGCCCCAGGCGAATTCTCTACGGATCCGACCTCAGCGCACCCGGCGGCAGCATCGGCCAGGGGTGGGAGATCTTCCGGACCAAACTCCCGCTGACGGCGGCGGAGCTGCAGCAGATCGCGGACAACCGGACGCGCTTCGCGCGTTAGTTTTCGGTCACGCCGGCTCGCAGCGCCCCTAAACCGACAGCAGCTCGCTGATGGTCTTGATCAGGTGGGACGACTGGATCGGTTTGGAGATGTAGGCGTTGGCGCCGAGGGCCAGGCCGCGCTCGCGGTCTTCCTCCGCTCCCTCGGTGGTGATGATGATGATCGGGATGTTCTTGAGCTGGGCGTTCTGCCGCACGAGGGAGACGAGCTTGAGCCCGTCCATGACCGGCATGTTGATGTCCGTGAGGATCAGGTCGATCTTCTCGGGACCGGACAGCTTCTTGAGCGCGTCGACGCCGTCCACCGCCTCGATGATCTTCGCGTTCTTGAAGCGCTTGAGCGAAAACGAGATCAACTGGCGCATGGTCGGCGAGTCTTCGACGACCAGGAAATTCGCGTTCTCCATCCCCACCGTTTGCAGACCTCTCTAACTGGTCGTTGTGAGCAGATCGAGGAAGCTCTGGATCGTGTTGAGCTTCCGTTCGGACTGCGAGTAAAGCTTCGAGGAGAAGATGGCCGTGGCGGCGTGCGCGGCCAGCAGCGAGAAGAGCTCGTAGTCGACGGCCGAGAACGCGTCCTTCTGTTGCAGGAGCCGGTAGATCACGATCAGGCCGATCACGTGCTCCTTGATCTTCAGCGGGACCGCGGCGAGCGGCTTCTCGAGCGTGATCGCCCCGCCGCCGCTGTCGATGTCCTGGTTGACGTAGTAGCTCTCGCCGGTCTTGGCGACGTTCCCCAGCACGCCTTCGCCGAGGCGGGTGGAGATCTGGCCCAGGCCCGGCTGCACGTCCTCGCCTTCGAAGGCGATGGTCTTCAGCTCGTTCGTCTTCTCGTCGAGCAGCAGGATGGCAAAGGCCTCCGCGCCGATGAGGTTGATGACGATCTCCTGGACGATCTGGATGACCTCGCGGAAGTCGAGCGTGGAGTGGAGCTGGTAGCTCGCCACGTACAGGTTCGCGAGGTTGTTGTTCTGCTCTTCGATCTCGATGTAGCGGTTGGCGAAGTCCTTGTTCTCTTCCTCGACTTCGCGGAAGCGCTGCTGGATGCGCCGGTTCTCTTCGGCGAGCTGCGTGACCTGATCGCGCAGCCGCTGGACTTCCTCCGGGGAGACCGCGGGCGTCTCCGTTTCCAGCGCGGCCACGCGGTAGCGCAGGCGCTGGTTCTCACGGATGAGCTCCTCGGTGAACTCCTTCCCTTTGTTGAAGATCTCCAGGAACTTCTCAGCCCTCTGTTCGTCGCTCATTGATCGGACCCTGCAAAGACGGCTGAGAGTAGCACAGGACTCGCGAGTTGCTTCAGCCCGTACATAACTTCCGGATGGCCGCAGGAATCCCGGACAACGGCAGGACTTCGTCGATGGCGCCGGTCCGGATGGCCTCGGCAGGCATGCCGAAGATGATGGCGCTCTCGCTGGACTCGGCGATCGTCCGGCCGCCGCGCTCGCGGACGACGCGGATCGACTCCGCGCCGTCGTCGCCCATGCCGGTCATGATCACGGCCACGAGCTTCTCGCGGCAGGCCTCGCTCGCGCTGCGGAAGAGGCGGTCGACCGAGGGGGCGTAGAGGTCGTTCATCCCCGCGTGGAAGACGCGCATCTGCAGCCCTTCCGCGACGCGCCGCACTTCGCTCTGCATCCCGCCGGGAGCGACGTAGACCGTGCCGGGGACGAGGATCTCGCCGTCGGCGGCCTCGCGGACGTCGTAGGCGGAGAGCCGGTTGACGCGCTCGGCGAAGAGACGGGTGAAGGTCGGCGGCATGTGCTGGGCGACGACGAACGGCACGGCCAGCCGGGGAAGGGTCAGGAAGAGGTGCTGCAGCGCGGGCGGCCCGCCCGTCGAGCAGCCGATGGCCACGAGGTCGACGGGCGACGTCGCCGCCACCGCCGGCCCTTTCAGCGCCTCGACCAGCTCCTGCTCGACGTGCGGCCTGAGGTTCTCGATCCGCAGCTCGCTGATCTGCAGCACCTTCGCGACCAGATCGCGCTGGATCTCCTCCAGCCGCGGCGAGACGCGCCCGCCCGGCTTGGCGATGAAGTCCAGTGCCCCGAGCTCGAGGGCCTTGAAGACGCTGCGGTCGCTCGACTTCGACGAGACCGTGATCACCGGCGTGGGCAGGTTCACCATCAGCCAGCGCAGGAAGGCGAAGCCGTCCATGATCGGCATCTCCAGGTCGAGGGTGATGACATCGGGACGATGCTTCATCACCTGCTTGATCCCGTCCTCGCCGTTCACCGCCGTGGCCACGACCCGGATGCGCGGATCGGTCTCCAGCATCCGCGTCAGCGTGACGCGGTTGTAGGCGGAATCGTCGATGACCAGAGCGCGGAGCGACACCGGGGGGATTCTAACTGGAAGTGATGAGTGATGAAGGATGAGTGATGAGTGCGGAATCCTGACTCAGCACTCATCTCTCATCACTCATCACTTCTGATACACCATGTCGTTCTTCAGGTGGCGCAGGCGGAACTGGGTGGAGAGGGAGATCAGCGACTCGGAGTGGCCGAGGAGGAGGTAGCCGCCGTCGATGAGGCGGTTGTAGAAGTTGTTCACCACGACCTTCTTCGACGCGTCGTCGAAGTAGATGATCACGTTGCGGCAGAAGACGACGTCGAGGTGGCCGAGGAGGGAGACGCGGGCTTCGTCGTAGAGGTTGAGACGGCCGAAGGAGACGCGGTTGCGGACCTCGTCCCGCACCCGCCAGGCGCCGTCGCCCTCGCGGGTGAAGTACTTCTCGCGCATCAGCGGCGGCGTGGCGCGGAAGGCGTTCTCGCGGTAGAGGCCCTTGCGCGCCTTGGCCAGCACCTGCTGGTTGATGTCGCTGGCGAAGATCTCGAACGCGGCGTGGTCGTACCAGCCCGACTCCTCCAGCAGCATGGCGATCGAGTACGCCTCCTCCCCCGAGGAGCAGCCGGCCGACCAGATCCGGATCTTCTTGACCGGCTTCCGCGCCATCAGGTCCGGCACGATCTCCTCGATGAACGCCTGGAGCTGCGCCGGCTCGCGGAAGAAGTAGGTCTCGTTCGTCGTGACCAGGTCGAAGATCTGGTCGAACTCCGCGTCCGCGCGCGGGTCGTACTGGAGGAAGTAGAAGTACTTCTGGAAGGAGTCGAAGTTCAGCTCTCTGGCCCGCGGCGAAAGCCGCTTCTGCAGCAGGTACTTCGACGAGTCGTTGAACCAGATGCCCGAGCGGCGATAGATCTGGTCCCTCAGCAACCGGAACACGTCGTCCGGGAGGTCCAGATGGTGGTTCAACGAGAAACTGAAGGAAGACATGTGAACGATGAACGATGAACGATGAGCGATGAACGACGGCCGCCTCGCGGTTCATCGTTCATCGTTCTGCGTTCATCGTTCGCTTTCTGGACTCCTCTTCATGGCCTGCAAAATCGCTGCGATTACGACTTCCCTCCTGCTGTCCGCCGTGCGCCACGCCTCCTCGAGCAGGTCGCGGTAGAGATCGCCGTGGCGGACGAACGCGTCCGATACGTCATCGAGAACGGCCGCGTTCTCCAGCGCCTTGAAGAGATGCGGGAACGACGAGCGGTCCGCGACCTTGTCCAGCGCCAGGACCGCCGACTGCTGCACGTAGGTGTCCGCGTCCTCGAGCGCCCGGTGGAGCATCGGCAGCGCGGCTTTGTCGCCGCGGATGCCGAGGGCGGTGACGGCGGCGGCGCGGAGCCGCCAGTCGGCGCTGGCCAGCGCGGCCGCCAGCCGGTCGAAGACGTCCCGGCCGGGGATGCGCGCCAGCGCGAGCATGGCCGCGCGCTGGATCTCCAGATCGCTCTCGTCCAGACACTGGAACAGCACGCCCTTGACCCGCACGTCCTCGGTCTTCCCGAGCGCCTCGATGACCGCGATGCGCACGGGCGGCGGATCGTGCACGAGATGCCGCATGAGCGGCTCGACGGAATCGGGATGGCGATACTCGCCCAGCGCCTGCGCCGCCGCGGTGCGGATCCAGATGTCGTGGTCGTCGAGGGAGCTGATCAGCGGGACGAGCCCCGTCTCCGGCCGGTGGTGGGCGATGGCGTTGATCGCCGCCAGGCGCACCGCCGTGGCCTCGTCCGCCAGCGACAGCACGAGCGGATCGGCGAACCGCTCCTCCCCGAACTTGCCCATCAGCGAGACGGCCTTCTGCCGGATCACCGGATCGCTGTCCTTCGACGCCAGCAGCAGCTCGTCGTGATAGCCCTCGCCGAGGATGTTCACGTACACCGACAGCGAATTCAGCTTGATGGGCGTCGACGACGACTGCAGCAGACGCCGGATCTTCGCCAGGACCTCGTTTTTCAGCTCCGGGAACGCCGTCACCAGCGCCGACACCGAGTTCACCGCGGCCTGCTGCGAGGCCACGTCCCAGTCGTCCAGCTTCGCCAGCAGGTAGTCGATCGACGACGGGTCCGGGATGTCGCCCAGGGTCTCGATGGCCAGCCGGCGGATGATCGGGTTCTCGTGATCGAGGAACTGCAGCACGCTGGGGATGATGTCCCGGCCGCCGACGACGCTCAGCACGCGCAGCAGCAGGCCGATGATCTCGTCTTCTTCCTCGTTCAGCAGCGCCGCGACGATGGACGGCACCGCCGCCGGGCCGAAATCGATCAGGGCCTGGGCCGCCGTCTCCGCCGTCTCCGGATGGGACAGGTTGGAGAGCAGCACCGGCAGCGCGCGCGCGTCGCCGGACCAGCCGAGGAACTTGAGGATGAAGCCCCGGACCTCGCGCTTGGGCGTGGTCTGCAGATGGTCGATGAGCGGCTCGATCTTCTCGTGCGGGAACGACTCGCGGAAGCGCGACTGGATCAGGTTGCGCTCCGCCTCCTCCACGATCCGCGGCTTGGAGGCCTCCGCGATCCGCACCAGCGCGCGCAGCGCGGTGAGGTTGAGCTTCTCGTCCGTGGCGATGATGCGCAGCAGGAAATTGACCGTGCCGACGTCGGCGATCTTGCCCACGGCCTCGAGCACCGGCTTGCGCAGCGACTTCTCGGCGTACAGAGGCAGCACCGCCGGCAGTGCCGAGCGGTCTCCGATCTCGCCGAGGGCCTCGATGACGTGGAACTTCAGCCAGAGGTCCTCGCGCTCGCGCAGGACCCGCATGAGGTGCGGCAGGGCCGAGGCGTCGCGGTATTTTCCGAGCGACGACACGATCGAGGAGGCGACGTTGACGTCCATTTCCTGACGCAGCAGGTCGAGGAGCATCGCGAAGCCCTCGCGGCTGCGCAGGTCGCCCATGAGGTTGACCAGCGACAGCCGGACGTCGATGTCCTGCTCGTGCCGCAACCGCGACACGATCGGCTGGATGGCCCGCTCCCCGATCCGCACCAGCGCCTCGGTCGACGAATTCCGCTTGCCGGCGTTCTCCGCGTCCGCGAGCGCGTCGAGGAGCCCTTCGACGATCTCCGCGCGCGCGTCGCGCACGAACCCGTCGACGATGGTCTTGCGCACGCGCCAGTCCTTGTCGCCGAGGAGCTCGAACATCAGCGGGAGGTTCGCGCCGGTCGTCGACTGCGCCACCAGGAACGCCGCCTTCTGGCGCGCGTCCGGATCCGCCGAGCGGGCCTGTTCGATGATGTGAGGATCGGCGGTCATTGCGTCCCCGTCCTCAGCCGCTCCAGCTCCTCGCGCTTCATCTGGACGAACTGCTGCAAGGTCTCCGTGTAGATCTCCGTATCCCGGCGGACCCGCGCGGGCACGCGGGAGTCGTAGTACTGGCGGCCTTCGTCGATCTCCTGCCGGAGCACCTCGAAGAAGTTGTTGTCGCGGATGCCCTGCTCCACCTTGGCCGCGTGGTAGATGATGATGTCGGAGAGGATCAGGCGCGCCAGACGCCGGGCCTCGTCGTATTCGCGCGACTCGACCGCGGTGTCGTCCGCCGCCTCGCCGATGTCGGGAAAGAGCTTGTGGATGATCTGCCGGAACTCCTTCTCCGGGATCAGCTCCTCGATGTAGTCGTCCGCGCCGTAGAGGTTCGTCGGGTTGGCCCGGAAGCGGTTGGCGCGGAACAGCGCGCCGATGAGAATCACCTTGGTGTTCTCCAGCGTCGCATCCGCCTTGATCTCCTCCGTCACCTCCACGCCCAGCATGCCTTTGAGGTAGACGTTCACGATGACCAGATCGGCACGCGTGCGGCGGACGTGCTCGAGCGTCGGAATGCCGGTCTCGAAGTACGCGACGTCGAAGCCGAGGGCCTGGAGATGGTCGCCGAGGAACTGGCGGAAAGGGCGCGGCTCGTCGGCGATGGCGGCCACGCGGCGGCGCGGCATGCGCGCCAGCACCGGCTGGCCTCCGGAGGCCTTCGGCTTGAGCACCATCTGGAACTGGCACTTCGGGCAGACCACGCGGACGGCCGCGGTCAGAGGAGAAGAGATGGCCGCGCGGAAGATCGCGCCGCACTGTTTGCAGGTCAGGTCCATTGCGAGTGGTCGAGTAGCTTGTCCAAATCGAGGAGGATCGTCAACGCGCCCGCGGTCCGGAAGACCCCGCGGATGGCCTCCTCGAGCTCGGTCATGTGCACCACGGGGTGCGGCTCGACCTCGGAGGGGGCGATTTTGACGACCCGCAGCACGCGGTCGACGACGAAGCCGATGGTCTCGGTCCGCAGGTCGATGACGACGATGCGGGAGCTCTCCTGCGGCGCGGTGGCCGGATGGCGGAGTTTCCGCCGGACGTCCACCAGGGTGACGATCGTACCGCGGAGGGAGATGATCCCGACCACGGAAGGGTCGGCGTTGGGGATACGGGTGACCGGCCGCGGGGTGACGATCTCGACGATCTTCTCGATCTCGATCGCGTACTGCTCCCCGGCGATCAGGAAGGTGAGCAGCTCGAGCTGCTGGGCGGCTTCCACGACCTGCTCGACGCGCGTCTCCCGCCGCTGCCCGGCCTGCTCCTTGAAGCGGGCGAGCTTGGAGATCGAGTCTTCGAGCGGCCGCGGCGAGTCGTCGGGTCGCCGAGTCGTCGAGTCGTCCAGGGGGGGCGCCGGCGGCGGAGCGGTCTTCACCGGCTCGGAGGCGGGGGTACTCGACGACTCGTCGACTGGACGACTCGTCGACTCGTCTCCCCCCTTCTTCTTCGCCTTCTTGCGGATCTTCGCCAGGTCAACCACGGGCGGCCTCCATCCTGTGCTCGCGCGCCGCCGACTCCACGCGCGCGGGCTCGATGACGTCCGCGTCCTCGCCGAACGCGTCCAGCAGGGCCGTCGTGGCGAGGGTGTTGATCAGGCGGGGGACGCCGCCGCTGCGCTGGTGGATCTCTTCCATGGCTTCCCGGCTGAACGGATTCCGCGAGCCTCCCGCGACCTGGATGCGGTGCTCGATGTAGCGAAAGGTCTCTTCCAGCGACAAAGGACCGAGAGAGTAGCGCATCCCGATGCGCTGCCGAAGGGGCGCGTAGGCCTCGCGCTCGAGGCGCGTCTCCAGTTCGGGCTGTCCGACCAGCACCACGCTCAGCAGATTCTGGTCATCGAGCTGGAAGTTCGTCAGCAGCCGGATCTCGTCGAACGTGGCCTTGGACGGGATGAGCTGGGCCTCGTCGATGATCAGCACGGGCTCGCGCTTCTCCTCGTAGAGCTGATAGAGCTTCGTATGGAGCTGATCGAGCAGCTCGTTCCGAAAACGGGCGGGCTCCAGCTCCAGGCCGCGGGCGATGGAGCGGAGGAGCTGCATCGGCGTGAGCCGCGGATTGATCAGCAGCACGACCGGCCGCGAGTCGCCGACCCGGTCGATGAGCGCGCGCGACAGCGTGGTCTTGCCCGACCCGATGTCGCCCACCAGCAGCGCGAGCTCCTTCTCGTCCACCGAGTACTCCAGGCGCGCGAGCGCCTCGCGGTGCTGCCTGCTCTCATACAGGAAGCTCGGATCGGGCGTTTTCCCGAAAGGCTTGGCGGACAGACCGAAGAACTCTTCGAACATGGGTTTCAAGCCTTCGAGTCATCGAGTCGCCGAGTCGTCGAGGAGCACCAGTCCACTGGACGACTCGACGGCTCGAAGACTCGACGGCTCATCCCGCCACCGCCTGCGCCCTCGCCTCCCTCGCCCGCCCCCCGTAATGATCGATCAACGACCCCACGTCCACGACCAGGACGATCTCCCCTTCTCCGATCTCCGTGGCGCCAGCGATGCCGGGGATGGTCTTGAGCCGCTCGCCGATGGACTTGATGACCACTTCCTGCTGCCGCACCAGCGCGTCGACGAGGAGGCCGACGATCTTCTCGCCCGCGCGCGTCACGACCACGAACCACTTCGTATCCGGCCCGTGCTCGCGGCCGTCGTCCATGTGGAACGCGTCCGCCAGCCGCAGCAGCGGCAGGGTGAAGTCGCGCAGAGTGAAGACTTCCCGGCGCTCGACGGTGCGGATGTCGCGGGAGTAGATGCGCAGCGATTCGTCGACCGAGGTCAGCGGGATGGCGAACTTCTCGCCGCCCGCGTCGACGATCAGCGCCTGGATGATGGCCAGCGTGATCGGCAGCGAGATGCGGAACGTCGTCCCCTCGCCGAGCCGGGTCATGACCTCGATGGTCCCCTTCAGCTCCTGGATGTTGCGCTTCACGACGTCCAGGCCGACGCCGCGGCCGGAGATCTCGCTCACCATCGAGGCCGTGGAGAACCCGGGCATGAACAGCAGCTCGTTGGCGCGCTGCTGGTCGATCGTTTCCTTCTCGCCGATCACCCCGCGGTCGATGGCCACGCGGCGGATCTTCTCCGGATCGATCCCGCGCCCGTCGTCGGTCACGTCCAGGACGACGGAGTTCCCCTGCTGATACGCGTTCAGGGTCACGCGGCCGACCGGGCTCTTCCCCTTCTTCCGCCGCTCGTCCGGGCTCTCGATGCCGTGGTCGAGCGCGTTGCGGATGATGTGCATCAGCGGGTCGGTCAGCTCCTCGACCATCATCTTGTCGAGCTCCGTGTCCTCGCCGCGGAGCACCAGCTCGATCTCCTTGTTCAGCTCGCGCGCGAGCTTGCGCACGGTCCGGGAGAGCTTCGAGTAGATCTGGCCCACGGGCACCATGCGGATCTCGATGACGGACTTCTGGAGCTCGTTGAGCTTGCGGTCGAGGTTGCGGGCGACTTTGCCCAGCTCGTGCGACGTCATGCGCGCCTGCTGGGTAGCCATCGCCCGGGCGAGGCTTTCGAGCTGGGTCTTCTCGATGATCAGCTCGCCCACGATGTTCATCACGTGGTCGAGCCGGGAGATGTCGACGCGCACGGTCTGGGACAGCGACCGCAGCGACACTTCCTCCTCGACGTGCTCCAGCGCCCCGGGCTCCAGCGGCGGGAAGATCCCGCTCGGCAGCGACGGCGCCGAGGCGGGGGCGGGCGTCGGCACCGCCGCCGTCTTCCGCAGCGAGCTCACCGCCGCCTCGGGCGCCAGCGCCTGCACGGCCGCGGCGTCGAGGATCGAGCCGTAGAGCAGGCGGAAGGCGATCCCGTTCATGTTGCCGGTGGGGATCGCCGGCAGCGTCGAGATGACCTCGCCGGCCTCGCTGAGGCTCTGCGTCAGCGCGCGAAGGCGCTCGTCGAAGTCGGCGAAGTCGAACGTGACCTCCACCGACAGGATGTGCTTCCCGCTGCGCACGTTCTCGAGGAGGCGGTGCTCCTCGTACTCCGTCAGCGACTTCCTGGTCTGCTCGTCGAGCGTCAGTTGGGACAGCCCGTCGTCCGACTTCTGCTGCGGCTTCTGGCTGATGATGGCGTGGATGCGGCTCGTCAGCGCCGTCATGTCCACCAGCCCCGCCAGGGAGGAGTCGTTGATGGCGATGACCAGGCGATTGAGGCCGTCGACGGAGTCGAAGAGGAGGTCGATCAGGTCCTTCGAGATCGCGATCTTCCCCATGCGCAGCTTGTCGAGCATGTCCTCGAGGCTGTGCGACAGCTCGGAGATGTCGGCGAAGCCGAGCATCCCGGCCAGGCCCTTGAGCGAGTGGACCTCGCGGAAGATCTTGTTGACCAGCTCCGGCCGGACGTTCTGCCCCTGGCTCTCGAACTCCACCAAATCGCGCGAAAGCGTGTCGAGCAGCTCCTCGGCCTCGCTGGTGAATTCTTCCCGTGCTCTGTCGTCTTCTCGCGCCATTTGGACCAGTGCGCATGGTAGCCGTTCTGGGAGTACGGTGGCGAGGGTGGAGGTAAGTCGGAAGCCACCGGCGCGTCCTCTCCATCTGTCATCCCGAGCGTCGAGCGAGGGACCTGGGTGGGCGGGGCGGCAGACACGTGCGTCGCGCCCCGCCCGCCCAGGTCCCTCGCTCGACGCTCGGGATGACAGGGCGTGGGCGCAGCCAGTGCGTTTTTGCCTAGATCACGCCACGCGCAGCAGCCGCCGCAGCTTCTCCACCAGATCCCCTGCATCGAACGGCTTGACCAGGTACTCCTCGGCGCCCAGGGCGGCCGCGCGGCGGCGGTCCTCCTCGGTCGACTCGGTGGAGATCACCATGATGGGGATGGAGCGGTAGACGGGGTGGTTCTTGAGGAAGCTCACCAGCTCCAGGCCGTTGATGTCCGGCATGTTGATGTCGGTGAGGATGGCGTCGAACCGGTGGTGCGGGAGGGTCTTGAGCGCTTCGAAACCGCTGGCCGCCTCGACGATCTCGAGATCGTAGCTCTCCGTGCCGCTCTCGATGATGGTCGTCAGGTACGCCCGCATCGAGGAGGAGTCTTCCACCACAAGAATCTTCATGACGTCAGCGCCGCCCCGCCCGCTCCGATGCGAACACCGCGTTTCCGAACGCGTAACCCGCCTGGGACAGGAAGATCTCCAATCCGGTCATGCTGTCGATCGGCGCACGGTGCTCTGCGTTATCGCCGTACAGGATACCAATGGCGCGGTTGCCGTGCATGATCGGCAGAGCCACGACCTCGGTCGGCAGGAGGCCGCCCAGGCCGTCGATGAGCTCCACGTTGGCCGGCGTGCGGCGCATCTTGCCGTGATGGGCGCTGTTCGCCGTGGCGACGTCCGCGAGCACCGAGGGCTGCTTGCGGTCGATGCGGAGCCGGCGGACGCGCTTGTCCATCCCGTCGCCGCCGCCCGTGAGCCCGAAGCCGCCGAGGCCCACGAAGGCGTCGTCCGAGGCCCGGAACAGGGCGCCGCGATCGAGGTACTCCGCCGACAGGCGCAGGATCGTCGCGGATACCTGGCCGATGTCGTTCGGATTGGACAGCTCGTTGATGAGCTGCCGCAGCAGCGAGAACGAACGCTCGGTGGTCTCCTTCGTGGCCAGCTCGTAGAACTTCTTCCCCGCCCCGATGCCGCCGCCCGTGATCTGCTCCCACTGCGAGAACGACCGCTCGGCGAACAGGAGCAGCTCGTCGGCGAAGAGCGCGAGCTCCTCCTCGATCAGTCCCGGCTGCATGCGCGCGGCAGTGGGCTTGGTCAGATAGAGGTCGGCGCCGCGGCGCAGCAGGTCGTGCCGCCGACGCAGGTCCGCCTCGGCGTCGATGACGACGACGGGCAGCCGCGGGTTCTTGCGCTTGACCTGCTGCATCAGGCGCACCGAGGAGTCGTCGCCGGTGAGCTCGAGGAACGTGACGAAGAAACTGTTCGCCCGGAAGAGGTCCGTCATGGCGGACCGCACGTCGTCGAGGGTGCCGTACTGGAAGATCTTCACGCCCTCTTTCGTGAAGGCGCGCCGGGCGGCGACGCGCACGAGCGGGTTGCGCTCGAAGAGCACGACGTTGCGGAACGCCGCCTCGGGGGTCTCCACTTCGAACAGCCCGCCCGCGACTTTGAACTGTCCGGACGGTGCCCCGGGCGGCGGCGGCACGCGCGGCGTCGCCGGCTGCAGGCCCTCGGGCGGTGTGAACGTCGCCTCTTCTTCGATGGGGGTGAACGCGGCCACCCCTTCGCCTTCGTTCGGGGCCGGCTTGGGGAACGGCAGGACGTTGTCCGTCGCCGACGGCGCCGTCCCCGGCAGCTTCGGCGGAGGCTCCGGCGGCGCGAGCGGCTGTCCCAGGCCGAGGTTCAGCGAGGCGGGCGTGGTTTCGGCCGGGGCGGAGCCGCGCAGCAGCGCCTTGCCCACCTTCAGCGACTCCTCCAGCCCCTTGAGCGGCTTGATCTTCTCCCCGTCCGCGGCGCCTAGGATCCGGTTGGGGGGAAAACCGCCTTCCTTGAAGAGCTGATCGGGGTCGTACTCCAGGTCCGCCGCGCTCATCGTCTCGCTGAGGATGAAGTTGAATTCGCCCTCTTTGCTGAGGAGCAGCGGCGTGACGACGTTCAGGATCCGCTGCCGCATCGCGTTCGCAAGATCGTCCCTGGAGAGGATGTTCATCTCCAGGATCGCAACGCCGGCCGAGATCCCGTTCTCCTCCATCTGCCGGACCATCTTCGCCTGGGGAGGATGGAGGAGCTGCGCCGCTTCCAGGAACGTCACCAGGTCGGGCTGCTCGGGCGAGGAAGCGTTGACGACCAGTCCCTGCCGGAACAGCACGGTGTGCCGGCCGGCCTCGTTGATGATCTCGAGCACACCCGTCCGCCGCGACAGGTACACGATCTGGATGATGTCGGTGAGGGAAAGGTCCTCGAGACGCCCGAGCAGGCTCACGGGGCGAGATTGTAGCGTCTAATCGGCATAGCCCCGAGCGAAGTCGAGGGGCCACGTTAGCATCTGCGATGGAGCATGCTGCGTTGCTGCTAAGTTGGCCCCTCGACCTTGCTCGGGGGCTACGGACAGCAGGCTCACGGGGCGAGATTGTAGCGTTTCAGAATCCCGTCCAATATCCCGTTGATGAACTGGCTGGATTTCTGCGTCCCGTATTTCTTGGCGATCTCGATGGCCTCGTCGATGATCACCAGCTTGGGCGTGTCGTCCTCGTGCAGGAACTCGTAGACGGACATGCGGATGATGTTGCGGTCCACGGCGGCCATGCGCGAGAGGCGCCAGTTCTCCGCCTGGTTCTGGATCATCTCGTCGATCTCGGTCATGTGCGCGACCGTGCCGTGGAAGATCTTCGTCGCGAACTCGCGGGTGTTCGGCTTCGACTTGTGCAGCTCCTCGAACGTGTCGATGATCTGCTCCGGCTGATTGCCGGACATGTCGTGTTGAAAGAGCATCTGCAACGCGAGCTCGCGGGCTTTGCGGCGGGCACCCATCAGAACGACTCCTCAGTGCGAAGCGCGCGCCAGAGGTTGGCCATCTCGATGGCCGCCAGGGCGGCCTCCCACCCCTTGTTGGAGGTGCCCGGCGAGGAGCGCTCCACGGCCTGCTCGAGGGTGTTGCAGGTGATGACGCCGAAGGTGATCGGGAAGCGCGCCTCGACCGCCACACGGGAGAGGTCGTTGGTGACCTGTGCGGAGATGAAGTCGAAATGGGGCGTGTCGCCGCGGAGCAGGCAGCCGAGGGTGATCAGGGCGTCGTGGTCGTGGAGGGCGGCGAGCTGCGCGGCGAGGGTCGGGATCTCGAACGCCCCGGGGACGCGGTAGATCGAGACGTCGTCGTCGTTCGCGCCATGGCGCTGCAGGCACGTGAGCGCGCCGTCCAGCAGCCCGGACACGATCTCGTCGTTGAACCGGCTGGCGATGACCCCGAAACGGAGTCCCTTGGCATCGAGGTCACCTTCAAAAGAGCGAGGCATTGCGGCGGGGGATTATATGGTCGTGTTTGGCCGTGTAGGGCGTGGCTTCAGCCCGCCCCCCGGGCGGGGCGGATGGCTCGCGATTCTGCCGCGTTCGACCGGGGAAGGCGGGCTGAAGCCGCGCCCTACATTCGGTCACCACGCCAGCAGTTCCTCGAACGTGAACGTGGTGGGCGTGACGGTCCGCTCGATCGTGGGGCCTGCGGGCGCGCCCGTGGCGATCAGCTCCGGTGTGGCGCGCACGATGTACGGGACACCGATCTTCACCAGGCCCACCTGCGCCGGGGCGCTCGCCGGGAAGGGGCCGAGGTTCAGGACTTGCGGGGGATCGGGGACGGTCATCTGCACCTTCACCCGGAGGGTCGCCGGCGCGCCGAGGGCCGACACGTCGAACACCAGCCGCAAGGTCCCCAACCCGCCGAACGTCACCGTATCCGTGCCCGCGGCCAGCGCATCCAGCACATCCCGCAGCGGCACGAGGTTCGACGCCGGCATCCTCCCATCGGGATCGATGGCGAAGTTGAGCGCGTCCACGAACGTCCCGTCCAGATCCGACGGCAGCGTCCCGAGGTGCGTGTGCAGAACGTCCATCGTGGCGATGCCCGACTCCTCGATCCCGAACTTGCGCCCCGGCACCTGCCCCGCCAGAACGGCCTTGAACAGCCGGAACGCATCGCGCGGGTCTTCCACCAGCGACTTCTCCTCGGGCAGCAACCGGAGGTGGTCGGCCATCAGGTCGACCCGGAACTGCCGGGGCGTCAGCCCTCCCCCGCGGCGCATGCGGCTGTCGATCGTGGCCGCGCCGATCTCGCTGTCGTAGGTCTGCGAGCGCCGGCTGAAGTTGGACGACGAGATGTTCATCCAGAGGTCGTCCGCCACCATCGACTTGCAGTGCACGTAGATGGGGATGCGCTGCTCGCTGGCGATGGTGTAAAGGATCACCCGGTCCGAGACGTCCTCCGTGCCGTCCTCGCCGTGCAGCAGGATGTTCAGGCAGCGGCGCCGCTGCGCGTAGAGCACGAGGTCGAGCAGCTCCTTCTCGTCCAGCCGCTTCGGCAGGAGCAGGAACACGAACTCGATGCGTCCCTGGAACAGCGCCTCGTGGATCTTCGTGGCCAGGTGGCGGTCCCAGAAGTACTGGTCCTCGATGTAGAGGAACTGCCGGGCCTCGTCGATGATCCGTTCGTACGCTTTCAGGACGGAGAGGTCGCCCGTATCCGGCGTCACGAACGTGGAGTACTCCTCCAGGTGCGGCGCGATGGTGCGGTTGATCTGCACCGTGTGCGGCCCGTCCTGCAGCGTGACGTCCGGATCGTCCTCGATGTCCGCTCCGTGGATCGGGTCGTTCACCGGCGGCAGCGCCACCGGAGAGCCGAAATGCGTGGTCAGGTCGAGGCGGTCCACGCCGGTGTTCCAGCGGTGGCGGTAGTTGCGGTACACGTCCCACGCCGCGCGCCCCCGCACGCGGCACTGGATGTCGTGCCACGTCCCTGAGGATGGACGATCGGGATCGATCTGCGGATGGGGATCGGAGTCGTAGCGGCTGGCGCGCGGATCGATGCCGCCGAGGAGGGCCATCACGCCGCCCTGGTCCTGCAGGTTGCCGTCGCCGTCGAACAGCGGCAGCGCGGTGCGCACGAAGCCGCCCTTCTGGTGATGCACCGACGACTCGCGCCGGCCGGTGTGGTCGAGGATGGCCTGTCCGCTCTTGCCGTTCACCGAGGCGCCGGTAGCGGCCAGCAGGCCGGGCGTGACGAACGGGAGGTTCTCCGGCGCGTCCTCGAGGCTCTGCCAGCCGATGACGCGCGTGTCGACGTCGGCGGAGATCGCGTCGCGCAGCGCGCCGAGGAGCTCCGTCGGATGGGCCATGGCCTCGCCGGCGAACATCATCGCCGCCGTCACCTCCAGCACGTAGAACACGTCGCAGGCGGCGGGATCGAGTTGAGCGCCGCTGGGGAAGCCCACGAGGATCTTGTCCTTCAGCGCGAACGGCTCCACGGTGATGCGCACCGGCGCGGCGGGATTCGGACCGGCGACGGCGCTGTACGACTCGCCGGTGCGCGCGTTGAGCACCACCACCGGCGCGGGCTGCAGCAGCACCCCGGGCTCGAGCACCACCACCGCCCTCCCGGGCACGCCCTCGAAGTCGAGGCGGATGCCCTGCGCCGGATCGACGACACCCGGCCGTGAGAACACGGGCGGCTCCAGCGGCGTCGGAGTCTCCGGCAGCGGCAGCGTGATCTCGCCGTACGCCCTGGTCCGGCGCTGTCCTTTCACCGCCCCCGTCCAGTGGATGCGGTCCGGCTCCTCGCCGCTGCCCGTCCACACCACGGCGCGCAGCGTGGCCTGCGGCGTCTCGTCCGCGCCGAGCAGCGCCGGCATCACCACCCGCCCCTCCGTGCTGACGAAGCCCCCGCTCGTCGGCGAGCCGGCATCGAGCGGCGCGATCACGCCGTACAGGTCCGCGGTCAGCTCCGTCCCCGGCAGGCGCGGATCGTCGCCGCGGAAGTCCGTGAGGAAGCCGAGCTGCCGGATCTCCATCCACGCGCCCGGGGGCAGCTCCGGCGTCCCCGCCGCGGGCGTGTACAGCAGCCACCACTGCCGCCCGTTCGTGCCGGTCGCGTCGTCGGGCGTACCCGGCGGCCGCAGCGAGCCGATGACCTTCAGGCCGCCCTTGAACTGCGCGGCATTTGGCAGGTCCTCCTCCGGATCGACGCCCGGTTGCGTGCGCGGCGCGGCCAGCATGACCCTCCGGCCGTGGAACGCGCAGGCCGGCTCGAGCCAGGCGTGGCACATGAGGATCTTCGCCAGCGCCTTGAGCGCCGGATCGGGCGTCCCGATCGTCGCGGCCGGATCGAGCGCCGGGACGTCGTCGTTCGACGCGTAGTCGTCCACCGCGTAGGTCGCGCGGATGGCGCGGTACCACGCGCGGAACGTGTTGCGCCCGTCGATGAGCGGGATCACCTCGTTGCCGTCGGTGTAGCGGCGCAGCCCGTCGGGCCCGAGGAGCTCGTTGCGCGGGTTCGGATTGCGGGGGAACCAGCGCGCGAAGTCGACGACCTGCACGCGGAAGAACGAGTACTCCGAGAAGCTGGCCTTCGCCGTCTCGCCCAGCGTGCCGTGCGGCTGCAGGGTGATGCGCTGATGCTCGCCGGGCAGCGCCATCTCCACGAACGCCGCGCCCTCCAGCGCCGCATACGCCGGCGACCCCTCGTCGACGACGACCACGCCGTGGTCCGGGATGGCGATCGTCTCGGAGCCGGCGAGCAGCGTGCGCGGCGGCACCGTCGGCAGCGGTCCCACCACCGGCGGGTCGGGGTCGGCCTGCGACACGTACGGCGCGCCCTTCTTGTCCGAGAAGACCAGCACGTGACGGCGCGGGATCGGGTTCCAGTCGGCGATCGACGGCGTCCACTGCACGTACAGCCGCTGGAACTCGGAGTCATCGGCCAGGCGCTGGAACGTCATGAAGACGAAATCGGGATCGAGCACCAGGCCGTTGCCGTCGAAGACGCGGATCTCGATCTCCTCGGCTGGATCGAACGTGGTCAGCGCGTCGCCCGCGGCGACGTACAGCGGCGCGTCCCCCGCGAGAAAGTTCGCCACGTCGACGGTGATGCTCGACCCGGAGAACTGCGCGTTGGCAATGGTCTGCGCCGGCGTCTCGATGCCCGGCCCGATGCCGCGGATCCAGAACCAGCGCGGCGCCGGCGCCTGCGGCAGCTCCGAGCCGTCGAGGCTCACCGGCGCCTCCAGCGAGGAGAAGACGTACTCCAGCCGGCGGAACGCCGACGGCCACACCTCCAGCAGGAGGTCGTCCTGGGCCGGCACGAGCGGCGTGCCGTCGATGAGCTTGAGCACGGGGAAGTCCGCGCGCGGCTCCGTGCCGGTGCGCCACAGCATGCCGTTCACCGGCGCGCGGAGCTGGTCCGGCACCGGGAAGACCAGGCGCAGCGAGTCCCGCACCGCGGTGCCGGCGGCGTCGCCGAAGCGATGCGCGCGCGTCGGCGTGAGGGCGAACGGCAGCGCGAACTTCGGCACGCCCGGGCCGCTGCCCAGCCACCGGTAGGCGAGGTCGAACAGGCTCGAGCTCATGGCGCCTCCTCCACGACGTCGCTCTCGGCGATGCGTCCCTGCAGGTCCGTCACGCGCAACTGGTAGACGTACGTCTCCGCGGGGTCGGGCGGAGAGTCCTCGATGGTCAGCTGATAGCCGTTCGGCGCGGGCGTCGCGCCGGTGAAGTCGACCGGCATGGTGCGCCAGTCGAACGTGCCGCGCACGCGCCGCAGCAGCAGCGTCGGATAGTCGCGCCGGGCCACGACGCAGTCGACGACGCGCAGATGCGGCAGCATCTCGTCGCGCTCCACCGAGACGATCTCCGGCGCCGCGGGCGGCCCGCTGCTGTACGGCCGGGCGCGCAGCGGCTCGCTCGGCGGCGACATCGTGCCGTCCGCGGCGAAGGCCGCGACGCGGTACCAGTAGTCGACGTCGGCGTAGAGGTTCGAGTCGACGAGCAACAGCTCCTCCGCCGCCGGCGGCACGAGCAGCTCCGCGACGGGACGCATGCCCCGCACGTCGGCGACCTGGGCGGCGGTGCGGCCGCGGTAGAGGCGCAGCTTCGCCGCCGCGCCGGTGAGGTCGCGCGCGACGGTGACGGTCACGTTGCGGTCGCCCGCACGGACTTCCCGTACGAGCGGAACGCGCGGCTGCGGCGGACGCGGCACGCCGACGACCAGGAACGCTCCCGCGCTCGTCGGCCACGGCGCGCGGATCTCCGCGGCGCTGATCGGCTGCAGCGCGAAGACGCTCAGCCCCCGCTGCGCGCCGTCGAACTGCGCCGTGTGTGCGCCCGCCGTGGCGGCGTAACGCTGTTCGTGATCGGGCGCGAACACCTCCTGATGCGCGAGCGCGAGCCCGCGCAGAAATCCTGCGCGCGCCGGCAGCGTGAGCGCCGCGTACGCGGCCGGATCGCTCCCCGACGCCACGAGCAGCGCCGTCTCCGAAGCCCGCAGCACGCGCACCCGTCCCCCGCCCAGGTTCGGCCACTCGATGCGATGGAAGGCGCGGCCCTCCGCGTCCGGACGCGACGTCCAGACGATGTCCCCCGGCAGCGGCGGCAGCACCGGCGGCGTGTCGTCCACCCGCCGCGCGATCGCGCGCCTGCCGAAGCCGGAGGCGTTCCCCGACTCGTCGATCGCGCGTACCGTCACGCTGACCTTCGCGTCGCCGTTCGCGTCGAACGCCGCGTGGATCGGCCCCACGCGCACGGTGATCCGCTGGTCGCCGCTCTGCACCGAGGCCGTCAACCCCGACGGCACCGACGCAATCGCGAGCGACGGCCAGTGCAGGACCAGCGGAGGCACGGTCGCGCCGAGCGTGTGCTCGAAGCGTCCCCACGTCGCCGGCAGCTCCGCGTCCGCGAGCGCGACCTCCCCCTGCCGCAGATGGATCTCGAAGCGGTCCAGGTCCGGCGCCAGCTCCGCGTTCGACGCCGTCCAGTCGAAGGCGATGGTCACGTCCGTCCACACCGGCGGCGCCGTGCCGCGCAGCGTGGCTTCGAGACGCGCCGGCGCCGGCGGCGCGATCACGTCCTGAACCTTCGCCACGACCGACGCCGGCGGCGTCAGGCGTCCCCACAGGTCCATTCCGGTCAGAGACCACGTATACGTGCCGTACTTCTGCACGGTGGTGTCCTCGATGCGGCGCCGCGGGTCGTTCGGCCCCCGCGCCGTCGGATGGTGCGGCATGAGCAGCTTCGACTCCGGCTCGCGCTCGTGCACGAGCACCGGGCCGTCGTCGCCCTCGCGCAGCAGCGAATAGAAGACCCGCGCGCGGTCGGGATTCTCGAACAGCGACGCCTGCTCCGCGCTCCAGTCCAGCTCCATGAACGCCTGCACCGGCTGGCGCGAGACGTCCGGCACGAGGCGCGCCTGCAGGTCGGCCGGCGCGTCGGGCGGCGGCGCGGGCTCCTCGAGGATGGCCGTGGCCAGCGAGAGACAAGTCTGTCCGCGGCCCGGCTCCTTCGGCTCGCGTTTCGGGAAGAGCGTCCGCTCGATCCACGCGTCCGGGAACTCCGCCTGCACGAGGTAGTCGAACGTCTTGTCCGCGTCTTTCGTGTCGGTGGCCATCAGCCCCAGCATGCGGGCCATGCGCGGATCGGCCGAGGCGCCGTAGACGAAGTCGAACGGCTGCGTGACCGTGTCCAGCGCGTCCTCCTCGTCGCCCGAGTCGGTCGGCTCGAGCACCTGCCGCACCTCCACCAGCGCCTGCGGGATGAAGTCCGTCAGCTCGCCCTTCAGGAAGATGCGCATGGCCTCGTCGACGCTGATGAAGGCGTCGTCGAACTCGATGTAGCGGCGCTCCGCGTCGGCGATCAGCTCGGAGTCGGTGACCGGCGAGACCGGATCGTCCCACGGCACCTGCGCGAACGGCGGAGACGTGCGTACGCCGAGGTGCAGACGCTTCATCGCCACCTCCCGTCCGGGAGTGCCCGTCCAGGCCGGATAGATGCCCGGCTCGTCGGTGAGCGGCAGGAAGAAGCGGTCCACGTCCTCCCAGTTCTTCGCAGCGGCGTAGTCGCGGACGGTGATCCACTGCACCTGCAGGATCCCCGCGTCGTGGCCGGTGATCTCGACGTGCTCGAGCAGCCCGCCGTGCAGCAGCAGCGTCTCGGTGACGAGCGGATTCTTGAGCTGCGCGGTCGCGCGCGGGAGCTGGCCCGTGCGGCGCAGCGCCGCGCGCTGTGAGTGGTCGCGCGCGTCCAGCGCCGCGGCATCGAGGCGCGACTCCGCGCTCGACCGCAGGCGCGTCCCCGTGGCCGTCGTCGTGGCCGCGCTCCAGAATTCCGGCGGCAGCCACGACACCGACGCCTGGCCGACCCCGGCGCGGTCGAGGAAGCGATAGCGCCCGTGGCCGTTGTAATAGCCCGTGGCCAGCACGTGTCCGGTGAGCTGGCGCCGCAGGACCGTGAGCCGCACGAACGCCGCCGGATTCGAGAGCAACGGTCCCGGCGGGAACACCGGCCCCGGCCCCTCCGGGCCGAAGTCCAGCATCACCGGCGTGCCGTCGAGCCGGAGGTAGTCGGTGTCGTAGACGAAACCGCCCGCTTTGCTGACCGTCAGTCCGCTCGGGAAACGGCGCGTCACGCCCGGTCCGAGCGCCCCCGAGGTCAGGAACTGCTCGCGAATCAACGGATCGGCCGGGTCCCAGTCCGCGGTGGCGTAGCTCGGATGGCGGCGCAGCAGGAACCCGCTGCGCGGAAAGCCGAGGAGCCGGCCGAAGAACCAGCGCAGATGCTTGCCGTCGGGCACCTGCTCGTCGTCGCGCGTGCCGCGCCCGATCAACTGCAGGAGGTTGGGATCGATCCAGCTCATGGCGCGGGCACCTCCTCCAGAAATGCGGGCCGCGGCGGCACCGGCAGCACCACGGTCGCGTCCTCGGTGACCGTCGTCCCGCCGGCCCCGGTGAACGGGTCGGTGATGGTGAGCCGCAGCTCGCTCCAGACCATCCCCGCCTGCCGCGGCAGCACCAGCGTGCGCGTGCAGGACTCGTTGTCGACTACCGCGAACGGCACCGCGTTCGCGAATCCGTCGCGCACGGCCAGCGTGCCCTTCGCGCTGAGGAGCGCCTCCGGCCCGTCGAGCAGTACCGCCACCAGCGCCACGTCCCCCGGCGCGGGCCCGGCCCGCCTCCACACGCGCACGACCTCCGGCCGGACCGCCGGCGGCCGCGCGCCGATGTGCAACTGGTCCTGCATCACCGTCTCCAGCAACTGCGCGTTCGTCTTCCGGCCGGCGAGCGCCGCCAGCGCCGCGAGGTCGGGCGGCTCCTCGCAAAGCTCGTCCAGCACGCGCGCGGTGTACGCACCCGCGTGCGCGGCCAGCGACGCCCATGGCGACGTGCGGAAGCGGAAGCGGTGCGCGACCGGATGTGCGTCCCAGTCGTCCACCGTCGACGGATCGGTCACGGTGTCGGGCAGCAGCACGAGCGTGCCGTCGTACCAGCGCCCGGTGCCCAGGATGCTCGGGAAGTGCGCCACGCCGGTGACGAAGAGGTCTCCGATGTCCGGCGCGCACGCCACGTCCAGCAGCCGTTCGCGCAGCGCGCGCTGGAACTCGGGCAGCTCGTGCGCGTGCTCGCGCAGGAAGGTCAGCCGGTCGAAGAGGTCCTCGCCGTATTCATCCACTAGCCGCAGCGTCAGCTTCCGGCCGAACTTGCCGTACACCGCCTCGCCGCGCGCGTCGCGGAACTCGAGGCGGATGGGCCGCTCGGTGTAGACGCCGGTCTGCTGATGTGCGGGCACGGTGCGCACGTCCCAGTCGCCCGCGCCGGCCGCTCCCTCGGGGCCGCGCAGGTCGAGCGGCGGACGGTCCGCGGGGACGGTGACGAAGGTGAAGCTGTGCGTGATCGGCGCGGCTACCGGCGTCTCCGCCCCTTCGAGCACGCGCGCCCACGCCGACTCGATCTGGAGCGTGTAGCGCGTGTCGGGATCCAGCAGCAGGGCGTTGGACATCGCGGCGTTGTTGTCGAGGAGGCTCGACCAGAACTCGCTGAACGCCGCCGCGTTCTCCACCGCATCGAGGTGCTCGCGCACATCCTCGGCGTACAGCAGGCAGATGCGCGAGAAATACGCGGGCGCGAGGTTCACCGCGGTCGGATACATCGCCGTGATGTCGATGCGGTCCAGCGGCCCCTTGCAGTGATAGCGCACGCGCTCGTACTTGCGCGCCGCCCAGCCGAGGTGCTCGCCGTTGGTGACCGTCTCCACGAGCTCGCCCAGGCGGTAGCACTGGACGGTGATGGTGCCCTCGGCCAGGCGCAGGAAGTCGAGCGACGCCTCGTTCGCGACGTTGAACGCGAGCCGCAGCGCCGGCGCGGCGATCGCGTCCGGATCGGGCACGCCCCGCGGTGCGGGGAGCTGGATGGCGCGGTCGAATCCCGCGTCCTGGATGCCGGGCTGCACGACCTCGGCCGCGACGGACGTCGCGCCGAAGAACCGCAGCGCGCTCTCCGCGCCCTCCGGCTGCTCCTCGGGTGCCACACGCAGCGCGCGCGGGTCGTCGCCGGAGAGCACGCGGCGCTCGTCGACGATCGCCCCGAGCTCCTCGGCCTCGAAGTCGTAGCAGACCGGCTCCGGCTCCCACGCGGGGGGGCACGGGTCCCAGTCGCCCATGGACCATTCGACGTAGTCGGCCGAGGCGCCAATGAATCGCTCGCTGCCGCCGTCGTACGTGAACAGCTCCAGCACGCGGCGCGACGGCAGCCCGCCCGCCGCGGGCAGCGGCTCCTGCCGCCAGCGCGCCGGGATCTGCGTGCCGACCGGCACCAGGCCGCCGCCCGGCGCGTGCCGGAACAGGCGGATGGCCTTCACCTCGATCGCGTATCCGCGCTCTCCGCTCGTGGCATGCCACGTCGAGAGGTTCGCGCCGTCCGGCTGGAAGCTCCCCGCGATCGTGGCTGCGTTGCGCGTCGTGTACGCGAACGTCAGCGACAGCACCGGATCGATCGGCACGTCGGTGAGCTCGCCGGTCGCGGGGAAGGCGATGGTCTCGTTGCGGCCGCGCGGGATGAGCGACATCCCTTCCACGACTCCCGTCAGCGCCTCGGTCGGCCCATCGCTGCCGCGCGACACGTCGATGGTCAGCTTCAGGTTCGGGATCGGCCACGGCAGGTCGAGCGTGATCTTCAGCTTGCCCGTGAGGATGTCCGGCTGCGGCCGCACCCAGAGGAACTCCGCGCTGACGTTCAGCTCGAAGCCGATGCCCCACGCCTTCGCCACCACCCCGCCCGTGAGGAACGCGCGGATGAAGAAGAGCGACGGGCCGCTGCCGGAGAACGCGAGGTCCGCCCCCGCGCGCAGGATGAAGTACAGCTTGAAGCGCCCGCCCTTCTTCCCGCCCTCGTAGTCGAACCGCACGCCCAGCGCGATCGCGAAGCCCGGCACGTCCACGCCCGTGTTGGCGAGATTGGGAATGGTGGCCGTGTCGAACATCACGTAGCCGCTGATCTCGAACTTGTCGAGCAGCTTGGCCCGCATGTGCTTCGTCGGCGGCCAGTGCTCGCCGAAGTAGAGGTGGAAGCCCTGCTCGTTGACCTGCAGTTCCGCGGGGATGCTCCAGGAGAGGATCTTCCCCGCCGGCGCGGGGATCTTCTTCTCCGCGCGGAAGCCGATCGTCATCTCGTTGCGGAGGAGGTCCAGCACGGCCACGAAGAGGAACGCGCCCGAGCTCGTGTTCTCGACCTTCTCCGCCGCCGTGAACACGTTGACGCCGCCGTGCAGCGCGATCACCGGGCCGGGCCTGAGGTACAACAGCCCCGCCTTCAGGTTCCACGGACGGCCGCGGTCCGCCGTCGCGCCGAGGACCACGCCCGCGCCGAAGCCCCACTCGTCCGGCGCGCCCTCCCACTTGCTGATGTCGTGCGCCACGTTCGGCGGCTGCTGGTTCATCAGCCAGTCCGCCGGACCGGCGGCGCCGAGCGCGGGACGGGCGTTGTCCCCGCCGATGCCGGAGATCCCGTAGAGGCTCGTGCCCGGCAGGAACGGGAGCGGCAAGCCGCCGGAGTGCTCGAAGCGGAACGCGTAGATCTTCGACTCCACCTCCGTGCCGTCCTCGCGCTGCAGCGGCTGCTTGCGCATGCCGAACGACAGCTCCATCAGCCAGTTCTCGCGCTTCTCCGGATGCGCGACGGCGTCCGGCTTGGTCGCGCAGAGGAACGCGGTGCCCGAGACGGTCGACGTCTCCCCGCCGACGTCGAGGACGCCGCGCGCGTACATGACGCCCGGGATGGCGAACGAGAAGCCGGCCCCTTTGAGCGAGACGTGGTCGGGATCGCCGTTGGCCAGGAAGAAGAAGCGGATCGTCGAAGGCGTCACCGAGAACGCCGTGTCGCCGCCGGTGCCCTGGAACTTCACGCCGACGTCGAACCACATCCCCAGCTCCCACCGCCCCGCGCCGAGCTCCACGACGGTGATCGTCGATCCCAGCACCGGCGACTGCTCGCCCACTTCGAACGTGATCCCCGCCTCGGTGTCGAGATCGAACGCGAACTCCGAATGGCCCGCGACCTCGGCCGGCGTGAACTCGCCGAAGTTCGAGGCCCACGAGAACGTCAGCCCGCGCACCAGCGCGCCGACCGGATGGTCCGGGTCGGTGTGGATGTTCGGCAGCCCGAGGATGCCCAGCGGGAGGTTGAGCTGCATCTTCAACTGCACGTCGAAGACGAAGTCGTAGACCGTCAGCTCCCGGTCGCCGATGGGGATGTACTTCTGGCGGATGCGCAGCGCGTCCAACGTGATCGACTGGAGGTCGACGAAGCGCAGGAACACCGGAATCAGCAGCGCCGCGAACCCCTTCGGCGCGCCCGCCGCCAGCGCCGCCACCACCGCCGCGAGCAGCACGGCCTCCGGCGCCGACTTGCGAATGGTGAACAGGCCCGAGTCCGCGGTTCCGGGCGTGCGCAGCACGAACTCCAGCAGCGAGCCTCCCTCCGGATGGAAACGCACATTGAAGCCGATCAGCAGATTGCCCGCGGGCCCGAGCGACACGAAGCTGTCGTCCTCGCCGAGGCGGCCGCCGTACAGCGTCACCTCGCCGCCGAAGCGGATGGGGTTGTTCCGTTCCAGCTCGATGTCGATCGAGAGCGTGTCCAGGGCTCCCGACAGGTTCTCCAGCGTGAACCGCAGCGAGCCGGTCAGGCCGTCGCTGCCGATCAGCCAGCGCGACAGCTCCAGCGTCATCCCCTCCTCGAGCTCGTCCGGATCGACCTTGCTCGGCGCGGTCGGGAAGACCGAGTCCAATCCGAAGACGACGAACTTCTCGATGTACACGCCCCGCCACGTCTCGTCGTATCCCGGCCGCGCCAGCACCTCGGCGAAGCCGGTGTTGGGGGAAAGATCGATGCGGAGCTTCTGCGCGAGGAAGCCGACGTGCGTGTCGCGGATCAGGAACGGCGGCGCGTTCAGGATCTGGTCCTCGTCGAACTCGATCGCCCAGCCCCGCTCCGTGTCCAGCGTCAGCGTGGCCGAGACGACCGTGATTTCCACCGGCCCGTCGTCCGTCGCCGGGATGATGCGGACCGGATTCCCCTCCGCGTCGTTCTGGACCTGCCCCTTCCGGATCGACGCCGGCAGCCGGATCGACATCGACAGATCGTGCAGCGTGAGGCGGAAACTGAACGGCAGCGCGTCCGAGCGGAAGAAGAACTGCAGCTTCCCCTCCACGTCCTCCGGATCCTCGACGCCGCCCAGCTCCAGCGCGTAGTCCGCCATCGCCTGCAGCAGCGACGTGCGCGGGGTGCTCAGCTCGAACCGGAACTCCGTCGTCCCCCCGCCCGGCTCCCCGATCGACAGGCCCCAGCCGTCCTTCTCCCCCAGGTCGAGCGAATGCCCGAGCACCGCCGTGCCCATGACCGTCGCGTGCGTGTCGTTCCAGGTGTCACGCCAGCTCCGCACGCCGACGTGATGCTCGATCGCGTGCAGCAGGGGCTCGGCGTACCCCACCACGGGAAAATGCTCCAGCCCGAAGGTCCCCAGGATCGTGGAAAGCGGGATGTAGTAATCCGCCACGGCCCCTCCTGTCCACATGCAAAAGGAAGCGCGGATGATACGCACGAAGGAATGCCTTCCGTAGTGACGGAGCGCACACCCCGGAATCGCCGTATATTGGCCCTCTACCCATCCGAAGGAGAGAGAACGATGACCCGCGAGCAATTCGGGAAGCAGCTGAACCTTTCGGAAGAACTGGTCCCCGCCGGGAAGCGCAATCGGCCCGGCACGAAGATCAAGCCGGCCTTCATCACCATCCACAACACCGGCAACGCCACGGCCGGCGCCGACGCGGCCGCGCACTCCAACTTCGTGCGCAAGACCGGCCACTACGTCAACAAGAAGACGGGCAAGGTCACCTGGGTCTCCTGGCACTACACCGTCGACGACAAGCGCGTCATCCAGCACCTCCCCAACAAGGAGCGCGGATACCACGCCAACACCAACGGAAACGGGAAGAGCGTGGCCATCGAGATCTGCATGCACAAAGGCATCGACCAGCAGGCCGCCTTCCTCCGCGCCGCCCGCCTCGTCGCCGCCTTGCTCCACGACCTCAAGCTCAAGGACACGGCGGTCGTGACGCACCACAGCTGGACGGCGAAGAAGTGCCCGGAGCTCCTCCTCGACAACGGCAAAGCCGGCGCGAAGTGGAGCAAGTTCCTCGAGCTCGTGAGGGAACAGCGCGCGCAGATCACGGGGTGAGCCTAGCGTGCGGAGGCATCGCCTCCGCGGAGCGCCGGCTTCCCAGCCGGCCGCTACGCCGGCTTCCAGCCGGCAGGGTTCCTCGCGAGAGCCGTGCCGGCT
>DASUSN010000026.1:0-19092 GCA_036375075.1 Thermoanaerobaculia bacterium
GAGGACGCCGCCGGGCCAGCCGCCGAGACGGCGGCGCTCCACCGCGTTCGGCCGCGCTTCGTCGGTTGGAGCGCCGGCGTCCCGCCGGCTGGCCGGGCGGCGTCCTCGCCGCCCGCTTACACGCGCTGCGTGATCTCGTTAAGACAGCGTTGGCGTGTGGTGGAGGAAGGATAGCATGCCGCGAGAGCCTCGGCGGCGAGGACGCCGCCGGGCCAGCCGCCGAGACGGCGGCGCTCCACCGCGTTCGGCCGCGCTTCGTCGTTTGGAGCGCCGGCGTCCCGCCGGCTGGCCGGGCGGCGTCCTCGCCGCCCGCTTACACGCGCTGCATGATCTCGTTAGCCTCCGCCTCCACCTTCGTCAGCTTCTCCGCGAACGTCTCCACCTTCTCGGACTCCGCCGCGTAGAACCGCTGGTAGGGCTCGAAGGCCGAGGTGATGCCGCGGAGCATGCGGTCGATCTCGGTGCTGGATTCTCGGTCCAGCGACTCCTGGAGGTGGGCCCGCATCTCTTCGATGCGGCGTTTGAACTCTTCCTTCGCCTTGGTCCGCTTGTACGGCAGGATCAGGAAGCTCGTCACCAGCAGCATGGTCGCGGCGGTCAGTCCCGTGACGTCGACCGCCGTCGACGACACGGCCGTGGTCAGCAGGTAGCCGAGGCCGAGGGCGCCGGCGCCCAGTCCGAACGAGTGCAGCACGGCGCGCATGGCGTTGTCGATGATCCGGCGGCTCTCCACGTTCACGTCGTACGACGACAGCCGCTGCTCCGCGTTCCGGCGCATGCGCGAGTACACCTCCTCGCGGTTGTACGCGAACTCCCGCCCCACGCGGCCGATCACTTCCTCGTTCTTCGCGTCCGCCTCGGCGCGCCGGTGGAAGGCGTCCACCGTGCCGTTCCAGAGCTTCATGTTCTCCTTGACCAGCCAGTCCACGGCCTCCTGGATGGTGGTGTCGATGCTCCCCTTCCAGCCCTGGAACACCTGCCGCTCGAACTCCTCGCGGAACCGCGACGCGTCCCGCAGCAGCATCACGTGCTGGATGCGCACGTACCGGTCGAGGAAATCGAGGCCGCGGCGCTCGAGGTCCATGAGCAGGTTGTCGATACGGATCACGAACTGGCTGAAGTTCCCGATCAGGTCCGCGCGCGCCCGCTCCAACTGGTCGTTGATCGCGTCGATGCGGGCCTTGTCCGCCGCCAGCACCTCCCGCCGCGAGTCGATCATCCGGAACTGCTTCTTCGCCAGGCTGAGGATCGTCTCCAGCGGAGCGGTGAGCTTGATCCGGATCCGCTCCTTCTCCGACAGCACCCGGAAGATGTAGTCCTCCAGCGCGTCGAAGCGGGCCAGCGACTTCGTCGACACCGGGAAGATCACCGCGTCGAGCCCGAAGATCGAGCGGACGTTCGAGCGCAGGTAGTCGATCACCTGCACGATCTCTTCGTCCGACTTCGTGTCGATCTTGTTCAGCACGAAGACGACCTTCTTCCCCCACTCCCGGATGTACTCGAGGAACTTCCGCTCCGACTCCGACAGCGGCCGGTCGATGGACGTCACGAACAGCACCAGGTCCGCCCGGGGGATGTAGTCCTCGGTGATCTCCTGATGCCGCTGGACGATGGAGTTCGTCCCCGGCGTGTCGACGAGGGTGATGTTGCGGAGGAAGTCGATCGGGTAGAACTGCTCGACCACGTAGTCGGACAGGCGCTTCATCGACGCCTGCTCGCCGTGGCGCAGGATGGAGATCACGTCATCGACCGGGATCGGCCCCTCGGTCCGCAGCTTCTGCCCGAACAGCGCGTTGATCAGCGACGACTTGCCGGCGTTGAACTCGCCGACGATGACGATCGTGAAGAGGTCCTCGAGGGTGGCGATGAGCTCGTCGACGCGGCGGCGCTCGTCGGCCTGCTCGCGCTCCAGCGTCTCCCGGAGCTCCACCAGCAGCCGCTGCTCGCGCCGCAGCAGCGACTGGACGTTGGCGTCGACGACGGTATCGAAGATCCCCGGCATGGCTGTGGACGGTATCTTACGACTTCCGTTCCACGTTCACCTGCTCGCGCCGCAGACGGACCTTCTCGGTCTTCGGGTGCTTCACCTTCTTGCGGCGGATGTAGAGCTCCTCGCGCAGGATCAGCCGCTTCTCGACGACCGTGATCTCCTCCATGACCGGGACGATGAGCGTGTCGCCCTCGCGCCGCGGTTTGGCCGGTTTCTTCAGCACGACGTCGCGCGCGACGCGCTCGATCTCGATCTCTTCCTCGATCGTCGAGGTGTCGACGACCTCCTCGTGCTCGCTCACGACCTTCGAGACGCGCACCGTACCGCGGGTGACCGCGCGCTTCGTGACGCGCGCGGTCTCCCGTACCACAGGAATGACGACTTCTTGTCGTTTCAATCAGCGCCCCTGGTCGAATCCGTAGCGGATCGCATCCTTGAAGCGCTCCCACGTCCCCTTGTTCCGCGTCTCCCACTGCGACTGCGCGTCGCGCTCGACGGTGTTCCAGTCGCGGCCGGAGCCGCCGAGGTCGTAGCCCCAGCGGTACGCGTGCGAATAGCCGCTGTCGTAGTCCCAGCCGCTGTCCGCGAAGTTCTGCTGATAGTGGCTGCGCGCCGACTGATCGAACTGATCCCAGCCGGTACGCATGTTCGCGCCGGCGAGCGGCTCGATCCGGACGTCCGTGCGGCGGACGGTGTCGGAGATGTGCTCGGTGCGCTCGCGCGCCTCCTTGCCGACCACGACTTCCTCGACCACGCGCGCGCGTTTCTCGACGACCGCTTCCTCGCCCATCTCGCGCATCTCGATGGTCTCGTTCTCGAAGGCGCGCAGGTCTTCCGGACGCACCTCGCGATCCACCGGACGGCGGTCGACCGTCACGCGCTCTTCATGCAGGCGAACGTCTTCTTCGACGGGCTGAGACGTGACTTCCTTCTGCACGCGCACGCCACCGGTTTCCACCGTGCGCTTGCCCACCGCGAGCTCTTCCTCGACCACCGGTACGCGCACTTCCTCGTCGCGCGTCCGTCCGCGCAGCATCTCGTCGTCGTTGTCGATGCGCGTCCCGGTGACGTTGCGGTCGAGCTTTTCCTCTTCACGTCGTTGAGCCATGGATTGGGTTTCCTCCCTGAGTCGATTTGCCGGTTTCCGGCGTGAAGATACGTTGCGAGTCGGGTGCCGCCGGCGCTCCTGCTGAGTGGTGCGATTCTGCTTACCCGGACGCGACCGGAACTTTCACCGCCACGCTCTGCGGCACGGCGGTGATCACCAGCGGGGTGTCGAGCGTGAACACCTCGCCGTCGATGCCCACCTTCAGCCGCGGACGCGACGCCTGCACGCGCATGCTCAGCGTGCGGAACGAGCGGAAGCCGGGGATGGTCCGCACGCGTCCGGCCAGGTACCGCGCCATGTACCGCGTCAGCCGCCAGCGCGACGTATGCGGCAGCCAGTACACCGCCAGCCGCCCCTCCGTCAGCCGCTCGCGCGGCGCCTCGATGCCGATGCGCTCGAGGTCGTACTGGTTGTTCGAGATCATGAACACGTGCGTGCGGATCACCTCGTTGTGGTGCTCCGTCTCCACCGCCAGGGTCACGTGCGGGTACTTGCGCAGGGTTGCGTAGAACGCGAACAGCCGGGCCTTCCAGCGCGGGTAGTCGCGCCCGTGCTCCTCCCGGCGGGTGACGAGCTCGGGGTACAGGCCGATGGACACGTTGTTGATGAAGAACCGGTCGTTGATGCGGCACGAGTCGATCTGCCGCGTGCTCCCGTTCAGCGCGACCTCCAGGGCCTCACGCCAGTCGAGAGGGACGCCGAGGTCGCGGGCAAAGTGGTTGTACGTGCCGAGGGGGAGGACGGCCAGCGCGGCCTCGGAGTTCACGACCGCCTGGAGGACGTGATGGACCGTGCCGTCGCCGCCCGCGGCGATGAACAGCTTCGTCCCGCGGCGGACGCGCTGGCGGACCTCGCTGGCGCAGTCGAGCCCCGGCGCGATCTCCAGGATCTCGACCTCCGCGGCGCCGAGGGCGGCGCGCAGCTCGTCCAGCTCGCCGGGAGGCAACTTCGCGCCCGCGTTACGGTTCAGGAAAACGGTGCCTTTGGCTGGCAATTTCGACTGTACGGGTGGCGTTTGATACGCCGTCTAAAAGGTTCAGAACTATATGAGAACGTTCTTCAGTGCCGTCTTACTGCTGTCCCTTCTGCAATTTCCCGCCCAGGCCGCCGAGTGCACGCTGTGCGTGGGGGTGGTCGGGAGCGACGGCACGGCCGTCCCGGCGTTCACCCGCCTCGATGAGCAGACCTACCCCACGTTCACGCCCGTGCAGGCCTCGAACGTGTCCGTCCTCATCGAGTACGAGGCCGCGGACGTCACCGCCGTCGAAGAGAAGACGAAGCAGATCCTCGACTGGGCCCGCAGCCGCGGCCCGTTCGACTCCCTCGGCGTGACGGTTCGCAACGCCGACGCGACCCTGGCCGCGTACGCGATCAAGCGCCTGGCCGTCTCGGCGCAGGGGCAGGGCATCGCCAAGCGCATCCTCGTGGCCGGCGACGCGTCCCTCCCGGCGCTCGTCGACGCCGGCGCGAACACGTACTTCGACGCCGTGGTCGTCGACGCCGCCACGGTCGAGCAGACCTTCGCCTTCTTCGCCGAGCGCGACCCGTCGAAGAAGATCTTCGCGGTCGTCCCGGTGACGTCCCCGAACCCGCTGTTCGACCTCGCGACCGCGTTCGCCAGGGGAGCCACCCGCGCGTATGCGAGCGGTCCGGGCGACGGGGGCGGGCTGAAGCCCGCCCTCCAGGCGTTCAACCAGATCGCCACGAGCGACTGGGCGTACGACTCCACCGCCAAGGTGCCGGTGCTCGACGCCAAGGGCGCGACGGTCGACATGCCGGTGCTGACGTTCGTCCGCGGCGAAGACCTCCGCACGCTGCTGATCGCGCGCGGCGACGCCGCGGCGTCCTCGATCCTCTCCCTGCCGGCCGAGCGCTATGCGAAGCCGAGGCGTATCGACGCCGCGGGCGAGCGCGCCGTCACCGACACCGGCACGCGCAACGGACGGCTCCTGGTCGGCACGCCGCCGGCGAAGGACGCGTACGCCGTCATCGTCGACTACACCGAGAAGCTCGATCCGACCGCGGTCAAGCAGACCGTCGACGTCGCCACCGAGCGCGGCATCACCGTCGAAGAGATCATCCGCAATCACCAGGCGTACGACGCCTACCAGGAGTCGATCCAGCCGCGCTACATCGCCCGCAACACCACCAAGCTGCGCTTCGAGATCGGCGGCGGCGCGGAAGCGCTGGAAGCCGCGATCGCGGGCGACTACTTCTCCGACCCCGCCGGCAAGGCCGACTGGGTCTGGTCCGAGTTCTTCATCAACGGCGTGAAGTGGAAGTACGGCGGCATCCCCGAGCTGCCGCTCATCCAGCCGGAGAAGGTGACGCAGCTTCCGCTCGACATCCATCTGTCCAACGAATACCGGTACGAGCTGGTGCGCGCGACGGACCTCGACGGCTACCGCGTCTACGAGGTCCGCTTCGCGCCGCCGCCCAACGCGCCGGACGACCTGCCGCTGTACCGCGGCACGGTCTGGATCGACACGCGGACGTGGGCGCGCGTGCGCCTGGCGATGGTGCAGCTCCACCTCACGGGCGAAATCCTGTCGAACGAGGAGCGCGTCGACTTCGTGCCGTTCTCGCGCGCGACCAAGCAGCCGCTGAGCGTCGCCGACGCGCAGAAGACCGATCCGCGCGAGCTGATCTGGCTCCCGACGGTGGTCGACGCGCAGCAGGTCATCTCCGCCGCGGGCCGGGCGAACGTCGTGCAGCGCGAGACGACGTTCACGAACTTCCGCGTCGACCCGGAGGAGTTCGCAACGCAGCTCGCCAGCGCCTCGGCGTCGGACGCGCGCATGGTGCGTGAGACCGAGGCGGGGCTGCGGTATCTGGAGAAGACCGGCGACGGCGAGCGCGTGGTCAAGGAGGGCTTCGACACCTCGCAGCTCTTCATGCTCGGCGGCGTGCATCACGACGCGGGGCTGGAGTACCCGGTCGTCCCGCTGGGCGGCATCAACTACTTCAACTTCAACCTGTTCAACAAGGGCATCCAGACGAACGTGTTCTTCGCGGGCGTGGTGGTCGCGGCGAACGCGACGCATCCGAACGTGGCGAACACGCGCACGAACGTCGGCCTCGACTTCTTCGGCATCGCGGTGCCGGTGTCGAACACGATGTACCGCGACGGCGAGGAGCGCCTCGACGAGACGGTCAAGAACGTCCCCCTCGGCCTCACGCTGCGCGCCGGCCATCCGATCTTCCGGTTCGGCAAGATCGACCTGTCGCTCGGCGTCGGCCACTCGACGTTCCAGCGGTCCGAGGATACGGCCGCCGGCTTCGTGGTGCCGTCGGACACCTTCACGCTCAGCCCCTCGGTCAGCTTCACCTACGCCCGCCACGGCTACACGCTGTCGTCGTTCTACGACTACAACAGCCGCACCGAGTGGGAGCCGTGGGGCAACCTGGCCGAGTACGATCCGGACCAGAAGACGTACGTCCGCTACGGCGGGTCGATCGGCAAGAGCTTCTTCCTGCCGAAGTTTCAGCGCATCGGCGTGGACCTGAACTACCTCGCCGGGCAGCGCCTGGACCGCTTCTCGAAGTACGAGCTCGGCTTCTTCGGCTCGCAGCGCGTGCACGGCATCCAGTCCGGCTCGGTGCGCGCGGAGAAGGCGATCATCGGTCACCTCTCGTACGGCTTCGTGTTCTCCCAGCAGTTCCGCCTGGAGGCGTTCTACGACCACGCGCTCATCGACGACACCAGCGCCGGCTTCGCGCGAGAGCCGTTCCAGGGACTGGGCATCGCGGGGCAGACGGTGGGCCCGTACGGCACGCTGGTCCGCCTGGACATCGGCAAGTCGATCGGCCGCAACGCGCAGGACGGCTTCGTGGCAAACGTGGTGTTTTTGAAGCTGTTCTGAGCGCTCACCCTGAGCGAAGCGAAGGGTCAATGGAGCCCTCACGACGGCCGTGCACGAAGCGCGGCCGCACGTGTCGTTGCGCGTGGGGTCGAACTTCGAGAGGGCTCCGATGACCCTTCGCTTCGCTCAGGGTGACCTGAGGAAACAGAAAGGCCCGGCTTTCGCCGGGCCTTTCCGTTCTGCAAACGCGAGGAAGGCTCAGGGTTGGGGGCTGTTGTTCAACACGTAGAAGTCGACGGAGCCGATCTCCCAGCGATGGCCCTGGCTGTTGACCACACGCACCGTCAGCCGGTGCAGCGTGTTCGCCAGCTTGCGCGTGTCCATCGTGAACTGCCAGCCGGAATTGCGCGCGCGTACTGCGTTCTGCGGGTACTGGTCCTCGACGTCCGGACGCGGGAAGCCGTGCTGCGCCTGGCCCACCGTCGTGCCGTCGATGATGATCTCCACCGCCGCGACGTTGCTGTTGTCCGCGAACGCCCAGCCGCGGAACATCACGTCGCCGCTCACGTAGTCGAAGGTCGTCGGGTACTCCACGAAGCCGAAGCCGGAGAAGTTGAAGTCCTCCTGCACGCACTGGAACCACACCGGGATGCCGTCGCGGTTCGGAATCTCGGCGAACGTCTGCTCCACGTCGCCGACGCGCACGTGCATGTTGTGGTTCCCCTCGCGCACGCCGAGCTCGAGCAGCGCGCCGACGTCCAGGGTGAAGATGAAGCCCGCGCGCGGCGCGTCGGGGAAGTTCGGGTAGTACTTGGCCACGTCATAGCGGGGCACGCCGTAGCAGTTCGAGAACCGGCCGCCCACGACGCCGCAATCGCCCGTGTCCAGCCAGGGCACGCCGTCGATGAGCAGCTCCGCGTACGCGACGCGGCCCGTACCCTCACGCGTGCCGAGGTCGAGGGCCCAGCCGCGCACCAGGGTGAGGTGCTCTTCGACGCGGATCGGCGGCGAGACCGGCGGCGGCTCGTTGTCGTCCCCGAGGCAGCCCGTGCCGAACAGGACGGCATCGCGCTTCGGCTCGTCGAGGTAGCCGAACGGCTTCAGAAACGCGTCGTTGTTGATGATCTGGACCGTGCGATGCCCGATCGAGTTCTCGATGCCCTGCTTGTCCGTCGCGCGGACGGTGAGCGTATGGATCCCGTTCTGGAGCTTCGTCGAGTCGATGTTGGCCACCCAGCCGCTGAACGTCGCGCCGGTGAAGTCGGGGAAGGTCTGCCCGACGTCCGGCCGCGGGTCGCCGTGCACGGCCGCGCCGACGATGCCGTTGTCGATCAGCACTTCGATCTTCTGGATGCCGTCCGTGTCCGCCGCCCAGCCCGAGACCGGGAACGCGCCGGAGACGTTGTAGACGCCCGCGCCGTCCGGGATGTCGGTGAACCCGAAAGGCGGCTGATTCACGCTGTTGTTGATGGTGATCGTCCGGCGGCCGAGGGCGTGCACCTGGCCGTCGGCGGCGCGCACCCGGATCTCGACCGTGTGCTGCCCGTCCGGAAAGCGGCTGGCTAGGAACCCGGTGACGAAGCCGGGACGCGCGTTGTGAATGCCGGGCCAGTCAGGATAGGCCTGCTCCACGTCGATGCGCGGCAGGAACATGATGGCCTTGTGCTGGAACTGATCGTCGACGTAGAGCTCGATGCTGTTGATGGTGATGGGATTGAGCGCCCACCCCTGCACGAGCACGAGACCGGAATGCGTCTTCGCAGGATCCGGAGCGTCGAGCGCTCCGTGAAACTCGAACGTCTGCGCAACCATCGCGGACGCGCAAAGCGCGATCACGGTGAGAACCAGGCCGCGGGTAACCCATCGCCACATAACCCCAACCTCCAACCCGAGTGTCCTTGGTGAGTTGTGTAGAAAATCAAATAATCGACGCGAGTTTATACTAGGCCGGGTGAGTTCGCCAAACGTCAACACCGGAATCGACTTAGCCGACATCATCGCCGCCGCCGGCCGCATCCAGCCCTGGATCCACCGGACGCCCCTGCTTTCCAGCCGGTCGCTGTCCGAACGGATCGGCGTGGAGGTGCGCCTGAAGTGCGAGAACCTTCAGCGCGCCGGCTCGTTCAAGGTCCGCGGCGCGATGAACGCGCTGCTGCAATTGAACGAAGACCAGCGGCGCCGCGGCGTCGTGGCCTTCTCCTCCGGCAACCACGCCCAAGGCGTCGCCCTCGCCGCGAAGCTCCTCGGCATCCCGGCCACGATCGTCATGCCGGAGAACTCCGTGCAGTCGAAGGTGGAGGCGACCCGGGCGTACGGGGCGGAGGTCGTGCAGGCCGGCGTCACCGCCGCGACGCGCGATACCGTCGCGCGCGAGATCGCGGAGAAGAACGGCGCCGCGGTCGTGCCGCCGTTCGACGACGAGCGCATCATCGCCGGCGCGGGCACGGCCACGCTGGAGATCGTCTCCGAATGGCCCGAGGTCACCACGATCGTCACCCCCCTCGGCGGCGGCGGCCTGCTGTCCGGCACCGCCATCGCCGCGCAGGGCCGCGACGTCTACGGCGTCGAGCCCGCGGCCGGCAACGACGGCGAACAGTCGTTCCGCACCGGCCGCATCGTGACCATCGACCCGCCGAAGACCATCGCCGACGGCGCGCGCACCCTGGCCATCGGCACCCGCAACTTCGCCATCATCCGCGAGCTGGTGAAGGACGTGGTCAGCGTCGACGACGACGTGCTGCTCGACGTCCTGAAGTGGGCCATGTACCGCACCAAGCTGGTCATCGAGCCCACCGGCGCCCTCGGCCTGGCGGCCCTGGTGAGCGGCAAGGTAAAACCGAAAGGCCCCGTGGCCGTGATGATCAGCGGCGGCAACCTCGACTTCAGCCTCCTGGCCTAGCCTCTTTTTTTCAATTTTCAATTTTCAATTTTCAATTCATGACCGGCTCCCTCTTCGGCGACGACGACTTCCCCCCCCCACCCGCGACGGAGGCGCCGGACGCCCCTCTCGCCGAGCGGCTGCGCCCCAAGGCCCTCGAGGACGTCGTCGGCCTCGAAGACCTCCTCGGCGAGAAGAAGTTTCTCCGCAACGCCATCGAGACCGACCGCATCCCCTCCATGATCTTCTGGGGCCCGCCCGGTTCCGGCAAGACCACCATGGCGCGCATCATCGCCAGGACCACCCGCGCGCGTTTCGTCCAGTTCTCCGCGACGTCCACGTCCATCAAGGACATCAAGGCGCTGATGGAAGAGGCGCGGCGCGCGCGGCAGACGCGCGGGTCCAAGACCATCGTCTTCATCGACGAGATCCACCGGTTCAACAAAGCGCAGCAGGACGCGTTTCTCCCCTACGTCGAAGCCGGCGACATCATCCTCATCGGCGCGACCACCGAGAACCCGTCGTTCGAGGTGAACTCCGCGCTTCTCTCGCGCTCCAAAGTCGTGGTCATCCCCGCGCTCGAGCGCGAGCAGGTCATGACCATCCTCCGCCGCGCGGCCGCGCATCCGAGCGTCGAAAAGTACGGCATCGCTCTCGACGACGCCGCGCTCGACTTCATCGCCGCCACGTCCGCCGGCGACGCGCGCCAGGCGCTCACCAGCCTGCAGCTCGTCGTCGAGACCGCGTCCCCCGACGACAGCCCCGTCACCGTGGAGAAGGTGAAGGAGATCCTCCAGCGCCGCTCGCTGATGTACGACAAGAGCGGCGAGGAGCACTACAACATCATCTCCGCCCTCCACAAATCGATCCGCAACGGCGACGCCGACGCCGCGATCTACTGGCTCGTGCGCATGCTCGAGGGGGGCGAAGACCCGATGTACATCGCCCGCCGCCTGGTGCGCGCGGCGTCCGAGGACATCGGCAACGCCGATCCCCAGGCGCTGGTCTTCGCCGTCGCCGTCCAGCAGACCGTCCACTTCATCGGCATGCCCGAGGGCGGCGTCCCGCTCGCGCAACTCGTCACCTACCTCGCCGCGGCCCCCAAGTCGAACGCCGCGTATACCGGCTACGGCGAAGCCGTCCGCGAAGTCCGCCAGGGCGACAACCCCGGCGTCCCCCTCCACATCCGCAACGCCCCCACCCGCCTCATGAAAGACCTCGGCTACGGCCGCGGCTACCAGTACGCCCACGACTACGAAGACCAGACCACGGCGATGGAATGCCTCCCCGAGGCGCTGGCCGGGCGGAGGTTCTACGAGCCGAAGGAGGTGGGGTTCGAGAAGGAGATGCGGGAGCGGCTGGAGAAGATGAAGAAGGCCCGGGGGAAGTAGCTTTGGAGTGCGGAGGCACCGAGAGCGCCTCCAACGAACAAAACGGAGCTTCACCGAGGCAAAGCTTTGCCTCGAACGGACAAGACTTTGCCTCGCGGAGGCAAGACTTTGCCTCAAAAGGACAAGACTTTGCCTCGCGGAGACAAAGTCTAGCCCCGAAAGGACAAGACTTTGCCTCGCGGAGGCAAGACTTTGCCTCGAAAGGACAAGACTTTGCCTCGCGGAGGCAAGACTTTGCCTCGAAAGGACACGACTTTGTCTCGCGGAGGCAAGACTTTGCCTCGAAGGGACAAGACTTTGCCTCGAAGGGACAAGACTTTGCCTCGCGGAGGCAAGACTTTGCCTCGAAAGGACAAGACTTTGTCTCGCGGAGGCAAGACTTTGCCTCGAAGGGATCAATACTGGAAGGTAAACACGGGATATTGAG
The DNA here is from genome assembly GCA_036375075.1 of Thermoanaerobaculia bacterium. Taxonomy (GTDB): domain Bacteria; phylum Acidobacteriota; class Thermoanaerobaculia; order Gp7-AA8; family Gp7-AA8; genus QHVT01. The sequence continues at coordinate 11,598 of DASUSN010000026.1, forward strand.
CTCGCGGCGGATGATTGCCGAGGCCTCGGATGATGCCGATCCGCACATCCTGACGTCGCCAGACGTAGCCCTCACGCAGATTTACGAGCCAGCATGTGGAGTGCGGCGACGGCGACGTCGCCGCTCCCCTTCGAGCGCCGCGCGTGCTGCCCAACTCCTCGAAGTTTCCGGAGTGAAGGTAGATTTCGAGGAGGCCACTCGTGAAAACGACGCCTTACGTGTGAGTTGGAGCATCGTCAAAGACTGGTCGGAAGCGAGTCGGTACATGCTCGACAGAACGGAGAAGTCGGCGCCGGATATGCTCGCAGCGGTTGGTGACGAAGTGACCGGAGTGCTGCCATGGCTGAAGAGACAGTGGTGAAGGAAGCTCTGACCGATGCCTAGGCGCGCCGCCGTAAGGACAGCGGCAACTCGCCGTTGCCGCACTCCACAGGGGCTCACGACGGCCGGCGGCGCCGGCGGATGATGGCTGACGCCTCGCGGATGATGCCGATCGACGTGCCGTAGTTCACGCCGCCGAACTCGAAGCAGCCGCCGTTGGTGTGGACGCCGACGATCTCGCCCGCCGGGGACAGCACCGGGGCGCCGGAGGACACGCCGAGGGTGTCCAGGTCCTTGTACTCGATGCGGCCGGCCACATTCCGCGTCATCGGTCCCGCTTCGACGCGCTTGGGCGCTCCACCCGGGTGCTGGATGACGCAGAGCATCGTGCGCATCTCCTCGATGTCTTCCAGCGCCATGCGCAGGGTGCCGTGGACGTCGCCGGGGAGCTGGCCGGCGGCGTTCGGGCCCAGCCGCACGATCGCGTAGTCGAGACCGGACAGGCGGTGCTCCAGGAGCTCTACAACGGGAAAAGACTCACCCGGGCGAACCACGCGCGGATTGCTCTGGCCATCGACCTGGAAGTTGAACAGGACCCGCATCGAGGTCGCGAGCTCGCGGGCGGGCACCGGACGTCCGTTTCGCGACGGGCGCCGCCATCCGTTCCCCTCGCCGTCAAACGAATGGCCGGCGGTCAGGAAGAGGTCTTTGCTCAGTCCCTGCTGGATCAGCGCGCCGGTGCCCCAGCGGACGCCGGAGACGTTTCCCGGCGTTTCGCCGGGACCGTCGAAACGCTCGCCGAGATTGTCGAGCCACTGCAGAAGACCGACCGGCGACTGGTGCTTCATCACGAACTCGCGTGTGACGCCCAGCGTGCCGTCGTACAGCTCCACGTCCTGCGAGTCGTCGCGGCTGCCGCAGACGCTCTCCGTCGCGACGCGCCCGATCCTCGCTTCGAGATTCCCGATCTCATCGATCAGCGTGAGGCGCCGCGCGAGCATCGCATCGAGCGATTCGCGCGCAGGCTCCGCCGTCGTCCGAGCCGCCGGGAACGGAAGCGCCGCGGGTTTGGGATTCATGAGAGGGGACTACTGTAGCAAACCGGTCAAACGGGGGCACGCGGAGCGTGCCCCCGAGCGAAGAAGAGTTACCAGGAACAGGTCGGGCTCTGGCTGCAGCCGAGCTCCGTGGTGCCGTACCAGGTGTAGTCGAGGGCCCAGGCGCGAAGGACCTTGCCCTTGGACGAGAGAGGAAGCTGCACGGTGTAGCGGTGCGCGGTGCCGCTGCCGCCGCACTGCGGTTGGTACGCCGTGCCGCTGTACTGGTTCGCCGTCGCGGTGGCGACGAACGTCGCGCCGTTGTCGGCGTAGAAGTCGACGAACGTGCGGCCCGTCGGCATGTCCTGATCGCACGCCCAGCCCGAGGCCACGCCGGTCGAGCTGATGCCGTCGACCCAACCCTTCGGGTTGTACGAGTCGCCGGGCATCCACGTACGCGGCGGGTTCGACACGTACCACGCGAAGGACTGGATGCCGGTCGTCTCGAAACGGCCGTACGAGAAGTGCTGCGTGTCCGTCTTGACGCCATTCACGTAGGTGTACTGGTCGTGCAGCACGAACAGGTTCGGGTTGAAGCTGTTCGAGTCGTAGCTGCCTACCGGGGTGTTGCCGATGCGCGTGTCGTAGAACGCCTTGAGCGCGTACATGTCCGGCAGGTAGCCGCCGCCGCAATCGACGGAGGGGTACGTGATGTTGCCGAACTGGTCGACGTTCCGCTTCACACAGGTGCTGTAATACCCGCGGGTGTTCGGGTTGAAGTGACGCTGCACTTCTTCCATCAGCGCACGCGCGACGAGTTTCTCGTCATTGGTGAAGGTGAACGAGCTGCCCGCCTGCTCGAGGCCCATCTTCGCCGAGGCCACGCTGGTCATCAGGCCGAACCCATAGTGCAGCAATTGCTGCTGGCCGTTCACCGTGAACGTTTCGGCCGTACCGAGCTGCAGTTCGGCGAGGGTGCCGGTGCAGAGCGTCGCGTAGCTGCCCGAGGTGACCGGCTTGTCGCGGAGACAGATGCCGTTCTTCTGTTCAGCCACGACGCCGGGGTTGATCGGCTTGAGCGCCTTGTGCAGGTACTGTTCGGCCAGCGCCATCTTCGCGTCGGCCTGGGCCTGCGTCCAGCGGTTCGGACGCCGCTTCATGTACGCAGCCATCCACGCATACGCCGACGCGGTGCCGGTGAGGTCGTCCATGCACGTGTTCCACTCGCTGTTGCCGCATGAGCCCGAAGGCTCGGTCGTGTTGTGCTGAAACCGGCCGGCGAGCTCGTACAACTGATTGTCGAGCGCCTGGCTCGCCCACCCGTTCGCGCCGATGCGCATCGCCGCGCCGTAGATCTCGGCCACGAGGAAGCCGTCCAGCCACTGCTGGAACGTCGTCGAGCTCGCGTCGAGATGATTGTTGAGTTTGTCGGTCAGCGAGTACATCGCCGCCTCAGCGCAGTTCGGATCATCGGCATCGTGATGGATGCGTCCGTAGTCGTTGAGGTCGTAATTCGCGTTGTTCTTGAAGGTGGGATTGAACGCCTGCTGGAAGGTGACGCAGGCGGACGCATTGCCGGCCATCACGAGCGAGAGCACTGCTGCTGCTGTAAGAGAGAGAAAGGATTTCATGGGTCTTTCCTGGGAAACGCGGCGCTGAAGGGGAGGACGCCACGTAGGGGCTGGATGAAGAAAACGGGGGCACGCGGAGCGTGCCCCCGAGCGAAGAAGAGTTACCAGGAACAGGTCGGGCTCTGGCTGCAGCCGAGCTCCGTGGTGCCGTACCAGGTGTAGTCGAGGGCCCAGGCTCGAATGAGCTTGCCCATCGACCCACTCGGGAGCTGCACGGTGTAGCGGTGCGCGGTGCCGCCGTTGCACTGGCCGACGTTGATCGCGTACTCGCTGGCCTGGTTGGCCGTCGCGGTGGCGACCTTCGTCAGCGTCCCGGCGACGTCCGTATAGAAGTCGATCAGCGTGCGGCCGGTAGGCATGTCCTGATCGCAGGCCCACCCCGAGGCCACACCGGTCGAGCTGATGCCGTCGACCCAGCCCTTCGGGTTGTACGCGTCGCCCGGCATCCACGTCGGATTGGTCACGTACCAGGCATAGCCCTGGATCGCGTACGTCTCCCACCGCCCGTAGGAGAAGTGCTCCGTATCGGTCTTCACGCCATTCACGTAAACCCACTGATCGTTGAGCTTGAAGAAGCCCTGGTTGAGGTCCTCGGAGGTGTAGTTGCCGGAAGGCGTGTTGCCGATGCGCGTGTCGTAGAACGCCTTGAGCTCCATCATGTCCGGGTGGTAGCCGTCGCCGCAGTCGGCGGCGGGGTACGTGATGACGCCGTTCGTGTCGAGGCGCTTGATGCAGTCGTTGGTCTTGTAGTTGCGCGTGGCCGGGTCGAAGTGACGCGACACTTCCTCCATGAGCGCGCGGGCGATGTTCTTCTCGTCGGTGGTGAACGCGAACGAGCTGCCCGCCACTTCGAGACCGAGCTTCGCCGAGGCGACGCTGGTCATCAGGCCGAAGCCGTAGTGGAGCTTCTGGCGCGAGTGGTTGACGGTGAACGTCTCGGCGGTGCCCAGCGCCAGCTCGCTGGCCGTGCCGGTGCAGAGCGGGGTGAAGCTGCCCGAAGTCACGGGCTTGTCGCGAAGACAGATGCCGTTGGTCGGCTCCGCCGCCGACACCGGCTTGAGCGCCTTGTGCAGGTACTGCTCGGCCAGGGCAATCTTGTTGTTGACCTGGGTCGTCGTCCAGCGGTTCGGGCGCTGCTTCATGTACGCCGCCATCCACGCGTAGCCGGACGCGGTGCCGACGAGGTCGTCCATGCACGTGTTCCAGTTGTCGCCGCCGCAGGTGCCCGAGGGCTCGGTGGCGTTGTGCTCGAAGCGGCCCTCCAGCTCATAGAGCTGGTTGTCGAGATCCTGGTTCGCCCAGCCGTTCGCGCCGATGCGCATCGCGGCGCCGTAGATCTCGGCGACGAGGAAGCCGTCCAGCCACTGCTTGAACGTGGTCGAGTTGGCGTCGAGATGGTTGTTCAGCTTGGCCGTGAGCATATACATCGCGGTCTGGGCGCAATTCGGGTCAGCGGCGTCGGTATGGATGCGCCCGTAGTCGTTCAGGTCGTAATTCGCGTTGTTCTTGAACGTGGTGTTGAACGCCTGTTGGCCGGTGGTGATGCAGGCGGACGCGTCCTGCGCCACCAGTACTGCGAGAACCGCTACCGCTGCGAGAGAGAAAAACGATTTCATGGGACCTTTCTGGAGAAACACGAAGGCAAAGCTGCCGCCGTGAGCGGGTCGATGGGGGGACGAAGCCAGGAGAGTGGGCTTCGCATCCCGGGAGAGAAGTGGTACGACTGCCCTCACAACGAATGGGCGTCAATACAGATTCCCTTAATGCCGGATAAATTGAATGACGCACGGCCCGGCCAGGATGCCGGCCCCGCTCAGAACTTGTTCTTCTGGTGGATGGGCGCTTTCTTCCGGTCCGGGCCGAGGTTCACGTAGATCACCTGGGCCTCGGTCACGGTCACGCGCTGCTGGGACTCGGCGCGGATGGCTTCGACCACCACCCGGGTGGTGATCGAAGTCGTGCCGATGCGCAGGGTCTCGGTCCAGAAGGACACGAGGTCGCCGACGAAGACGGGCTCGTGGAAGACCACTTTGTCCATCGAGACCGTGACCATGTACTGCAGGCCCTGCCGGCGCGCTTCGATCGCGCCGGCCTGGTCGATGTAGGACAGGATCACCCCGCCGAAGATGGTGCCGTGCGCGTTGGTGTCGCGCGGCATCATGAGCACGCGGATCGCGGGCTCGTCCCACTTCGGCGAGATGACGTGGTCCGTCAACTACACCCCCGCCGGCGTCGGGACCGGCGTGGTGGTCGGACGGGTGATGCGGTCGTTGATCTCCACCTCGGCGCCCTTGCGCAGGCGCTCGACGAGGACGGCGCGAAGCTGACGGGCCTGCTGCTCGCGCATGCGGTCGGCGAACGCGGCGCGGTTCTTCGCCAGCTCGTCGTCGGTCACGCGCTTCTGCTCCGTCACCTGGAACACCACCGCGCCGTCGCCGACGATCACGGGACCGGCCATCTGGCCGACGGCGGCCTTGAGGGCCGCGTCGACGAGCGCCGACGTGTCGCCGTTCAGGCCCGCGATGGTGCCCTGGCGGTCGACGGTCACGTCGGACGCCGTGCGGCCCATCTTCTGCGCAACCGCGTCGACGTTCGCCGCGCCCGCGGCCATCTGCGCGAGCTGCGCGCGCGCGGCTTCACGGGCCTTCTGCTGCTTCGCTTCCTGCTCGACGCGCTCGCGCACGTCCGCGAGGTTCGAGACGCCGGAGGGGCGGGTCTCCTCAACGTACGCGATGGCCACGCCCTTCGACGTGCCGATCGGATCGCTGATGTCGCCCTGCTTCGCGGCGAAAATCCACTGCGAGAGGGGCTGGTTGTTCCCGAGACCGCCGACCGGCTCGTTCTTGCCGATCCAGCCGCTGTCGTTCGACGTCAGGCGGCCGGTGGCGAGGGCCGCGAAGGCCTGGGCATTCGCCGGCTTGCTCTGCTTGATGGACGCGTTCACGCGGTTGATCTCCGCGCGGGCGATGTCCTTGGACATGTCGTTCGCGGCGCGCGCGGCGAGGGCCGGACGCGCTTCCTCGAACGGCTGCACCGTCTGCTCGCGGCGCTCGACGACCTTCACGATGTGGTAGCCGTACTCCGGCGAGCGGATCGGGTCGCTGATGGTATTCAGAGGAATGGAGAAGATCGCGCGCTCGAACGACTCGACGGTCTTGCCCATGTCCACCCAGCCCATGTCGCCGCCGTTGCCGGACGAGGAGGGGTCTTCGGAGTTCGCCCGGGCCAGGGCGGCGAAGTCACCGCCCGCGCGCAGCTGGGCGACGAGGCCCTCGGCCTTGGCCTTCGCCGCAGCGTCGGCCTGCGGCGTGGCGCCCGGCTCCGACTTCACGAGGATGTGGAGCACGTGGGCCGAGGCGGGGCGGCGGTAGCTGTCCTTGCTCTGCTCGTACAGGCGGCGGAGCTCCGCGTCCGTCGGCTTCACCTCGGAGCGGATCTTCGCGTAGTCCGCCAGGATGTAGCGGACCTTGCGCTGCTCGCCGTGGGTGTAGTCGGACTTGTGGGCGTTGTAGTACGCCTCGACTTCCTGCGGCGTCACGGTGATGCCCTCGAGCTGGCCGGCCGGCATCAGCACGTAACGGACTTTCGCGTTCTCGTTCGCGCGGCGGTACTCCGCGTCGATGGCCTTCGGCGAGAGGACGACGGAGTTCGACAGCGCGCTCTCCATCTTCTGCAGGGCGATCTCGCGCCCGAGGTCTTCCTCGAACTCGGCGGCGCTGGCGTAGCCGAGCGGGCCGGTGATGTAGCGGTTGTAGAGCTCCATGCCGATGAACTTGCCGTTCTCGGTGAAGGTCGGGATGGAGAGGAGCTTGCGGCGCACTTCCTCGGGGCTCGCCGAGAGGCTGAGACGCTGCGCCTCCTGGCCGAGGAGGCGCTGGTCGACGAGCATGTTGATGACCTGCGTGGGCAGGTTCATCATCTGCGCCATTTCGGGCGTGAACTGCTGGCCGAACTGCTGCTGGTACATCTGCTCGACGTTCCTCAGCGCACGCTCGTAGTCGCTGAACGTGATGGTCTCGCCGTTGACTCGCGCGGCAACGGCCAACTCTTCCTGGCCTCCGTTGACGGCTCCTCCGAGGCCCATGTCGATGAACACGAACCCGAAGATGAACGCCACCACGACGGCGAGGAGCACCCACTTGAGGTGATGAAAACTGTCGCGCATTGTCTTGAGCATGGAAACTACCTTTCGAGGGCCAGTGGGATGGATCTGGTCAGCGTGCCAGAAAAAGCGGCGCAGTTTACCTATTCCCGGGAAGGGGCGCCAGAGAATCAGGGCGCGGGGGGCAGGGCGCCGGGCGCAGGAGAGTCGGAATGGCCCGCGGCACGCGAGATTCGCGAAGGGGGGGCGAGCCGCCTTTTGGAGTGCGGAGGCAATCGGAGGCTGTCTCAAAACCCATCGGACCGCCGGCGTCCCGCCGGCTGTGCGGCGGCGTCCCGCCGGCGCGTACTCGGGAGGACGGAGCCTCTCGCCACGTGGCACGCTCCACCTCCCACCCGGGGCGG
>DASUSN010000027.1:0-6413 GCA_036375075.1 Thermoanaerobaculia bacterium
TGACGGCCGAAGAGTCCGCGCCAGTCGCGGCGCGACAACGCCTCCGGCGCGCGCAGCGTCCCGTTGCGGCCGAGGAACTCCGACTTTTCGCCTTCGGCGCTGGTGACCTCGGCCGTCGTGCCGAACGCGCAGACGTACGGAAAGTCGGTGTTCCAGTGGCCCCACTCCGCGTTGCCGACGTCCCACATGTGGTTCCAGGCGTAGACGGCATTGCCGTCGCGCTGCGTCTCGATGAAGAGCTTGTGGAACTCGCGGCGCGGCGCGGGGGTGACGCCGCAGACCCATTCGAGGTAGCCGGTCAGCTCGAGCCGCCGCTTCGCGGTGAGCGTGTTCTTCAGGCGCACGATCCACAGCTCGACGGTGTCGGAGGCGTGCGCGAACAGCGTCCAGCGCGCGGAGAGGCCGTTGCGCTCGGTGCAAAAGGTCGTGTAGCCGAGGCCGTGGCGGCATTCGTACTGGTCGTAGTCGGCCCACACGGGCGCGGGCGACAGCGACCAGAGATCGTCGCCTTCGGTGACGTAGAGGAACTTGCCCGCCGAGTCCTGGGCGAAGTCCTGCTGCCACCAGTTCACGACGGCGAGCTGCGAGTTGTCGATCCACGTGAAGCCGCTGCCGCTCTGCGCGACGGCGAGTCCGAGGCGGGGGTTGGCGATGATGTTGCTCCAGGGGCGCGGCGGACGCGGATCGGTGATGACGTACTCGCGTCCGTCGGCGGAGAAATGACCGTAGCTCATAGTTCCTTTCGTTAGGGCGCAGGGGACAGGGCGCGGGGCACAGGAGAACCGTCGCCGCTCCTGTCCCCTGCGCCCTGCGCCCTGCCCCCTGAGAGATCGATGTCGGCAGGGACGGCGCGGACGATGACGTCGGCGCCGCCGAACGGCGATCGCACCACGATCCCGTTCTTCGGCACGCGCACGTTGCCGCCGATGTGCATGCGGTTGTTTTCGATGGAGTAGTCGAGGAGGCCGTAGTGCGTGCTCAGGCCGCGCACGCGCACGCCGCGCCTGGCCCACTCCGGGGCGACGCCGGCGGCGAGGATGAGGGTGCCGTCGTCCTCGTAGGCGAAGAAGTCGAGGGCGCTGCGGATGAAGTCGGAGCCGACCCAGGTGTGGGGCATGTCGCCGATGAATCCGCCCTCGCGGGGATTGGCCCGCACGACCTCGGCCCAGTGATGCCACGCGGCGGGGCGCTGGTCTTCGAAGAAGTAATTCAGGAGTGTGCGCGCGCGCTCCGGCTGGCCGAGGCGGACCAGGGTGCCGACGACGCGGAGCTCGTACGGCGTGTAGGTGCGCGGCTCGAGCGCGTGCTCCCAGTACTTCTCGAACGTCCGCAGGAGCGGCGTGCGCGGCAGCTCGGCGTCGACGGGAGTGACGGCGACTGTGGTGGACGTCGCGTCGAAGTCGCCCAGCTCGACGGAGCCGGGGATGTAGTCGATCTTGTGATCGCGCATCGTGCGCTCGATCGACGCCAGCAGGTGCCCGCGGAACTCCGCGGCGAAGTTCTTCTCGCCGGTCAGGAACTCCGCGTCTTCGAGACCCTTGAGGAGAAACAGGTCGTCCCAGTACGAGTGCATCGGCTTCGCGGAGTAGCCCTCGTGCGAGATCGACTCCGGGGCCATGCCGTAGAAGGCGGTGTTCTCGTACTTCGCGGTCATGCGCTCGTGGCGGAGCTTGTCGATGAAGCCGACGACCTTGCGGACGGCGGGCAGCATGCGCTGGACGAGCGCGCGGTCACCGGTGTGGCGGTAGTACTCGGCGACGAGGTAGATGAACTGCCCGTGGCTGTCGTGCTCGGGAACGGGATCGGCGCCGGCGGCGCTGACGCAGCACGGGACGTAGCCATCCTCCCGGATGGCCTTCGCGTACCACTCGATGAACTCGCGGACGACGCCGTATTCGCCGAGACGGAGGAGGGCCTCGGACGTGAGCGAGCCGTCGCGGATCCAGGAGCGCTCGTAGGAGCGGGAGCCGGGGTGGATGGCGTGCTGGTCGCGGTTGATCAGGATGAACTGGCGTTGGGCTTCGATGGACTTGGCGAGGCGCGGCTCGGCGGGGACTTCGAGGGAGAAAGTCCTGAGTCCTGAGTCCTGAGTCCTGAGTGCTTCGCCGAGGGGGATCTCGATCGTCACGTCAGCTCGATCGAATTGCAGCACTTTGCTCTCGTAATCGCCCGCGACCTGTTCCTCGGGGAGGATGCCTCGAAGACTCGACGACCCGTCGACTCGAAGGCTTTTCTTCGCATCCGCGTCCACCGTCAGATCATCGGAAATGCTCCGAATGCGCACCACCCCGCCCGTCCGGTTCAGGAACTGCCATTGCGGGTTCACCTGGAAGGGGCGGATGGCCAGGAGGAGCTTGGCGTTGGGCGCGGCCTGGTAGCGGACTTTCAGCGTGCCGTTCTCGTAGCGCGGGGTGATGGTCAGGTGTTTTCTCCAGACGACCTGGGGACCTTCGTGCTGTTCGATGGTGACGTCGTTCCAGGTCACGAGCTTGTCGGCGTCGTTCTCCCGCAGCAGGAGGAACGGCTCGACGGAGAAGCGGGCGGCGCCGGCTTCGATCGCGCCGTCCTCGCTGAAGAGCGCTTCCTCCTCCTCGCCGTTCGTGCCGCCGAGGATGGTCCAGTAGGACTGCTCGCCGAGGAGGTAGCGGGGGAAGAGGCCGCGGCGGAAGTGCTTCGCCATCTCGGTGAAGAGGGCGTTGTCGTCGCGCATCGGCGGGAGGGTGCGGTACGGCGCGTCCACACGCACGTCGCGCGCGTCCGCGTCGGGCATCGGGATCCACGTCTTGCCCTCGGCATTGGGCTTCTCGAGGACGATGCCGCCGATCTCCTGGACGTCTCCCGAAAGCTCGCGAATCTCGACGTCGTCGAACCAGACCGTCCCCTTCCCTCCCGTGCCCGCGGTGATGACCAGCTCGATCGCGTCGATGGTCTTCGGCAGAGGGCTGGGGCCGATCGGTCCCCAGGCGAATTCGAGCTGGCGTTTCTTGATCGAGACCCGGCGCCAGTCGCGGGGGAAGTCGTATTCGCGGCGCGTCGTCCACCAGACGTTGTCGCCCTGGACGAACTTCACCTCCAGCGTGTTGCGCGGCGCGTCGCCCTTCACGCGGAAGACGAGCTCGAAGTTCTCGGGGAGCTCGATGCGCCCGTCGCGGCGGGAGATGGCGTAACCCGCGCGGCCGCGGAAGTCGAAGTCGACGCGGAGGGCGTCGGTCTGGGTGAGCTTCATCTCCACGCCCGCGGCGGGGACGGCCTTCCAGGGGACGTCGAGGAGGTCGGTGTTCGCGGGAAGGGTGACCGCGAGCAGCGCCAAGACTGTCATCCCGAGCCGTGATGGAGCGCCGGCGTCCCGCCGGCTGTCGTGGCGGCGTCCCGCGCCGCCACCTGGGCGGGCGGGGGAGCGTGGCACGAGGCGAGAGGCTTCGTCCTCCCGAGTGCCCGGGCGGCGGGACGCCGCCCGGACAGCCGGCGGGACGCCGGCGCTCCCGGAAGACGCCGGCGGGACGCCGGCGCTCCGAATCCCTCCGCCCGGCCTCATCCCTTCACGCTCCCGGCCATCATGCCCGCGATGTATTGCTTCTGCAGGACGAAGAAGAGCGCCAGGACGGGGATCACGGTCAGGACCGCGGCGGCCATCATCAGCTCGAGGTCGGGGAAGTGCTCGCCGCTGAGGTTGGCCACGGCGACGGGCATCGTGTACTTGTCGTCGTCGGTGAGGATGATCAGCGGCCACATGAAGTCGTTCCACGCGGACATGAAGGTGAAGATCGCCAGCGTGGCCAGCACGGGGCGCGCGACGGGCAGGATCACCGACCAGTAGATGCGCCACTCGCTGGCACCGTCGATGCGCGCCGCGGCGAGGAGGTCGTCGGGGATGGACAGCATGAACTGGCGCACGAGGAACACGCCGTAGATGCCGGCCATGTACGGGATCAGCACGCCGACCCACGTATTGATCAGGCCCATCGACTTCAACAGCAGGAACAGCGGCAGCATGGCCACCTGCGCGGGGATGCCGAGGGAGGCGACCAGCATCGTGAAGAGCTGGTCGCGCCCGCGGAAACGCAGCTTCGCATACGCGTAGCCGGCCATGGAGTTGAACAGCAGCGACAGCGCCGTCCCCACGACCGCGACGAGGAGGCTGTTCAGGAACGCGCGGCCGAGGTTGAGGCTCGTGAAGAGCGACTGGTAGTGCGCGAACGTGACCCGCGACGGGATCAGCCGCGGCGGGAACGACGTCGCCTCCCCCTGCGGCATGAGCGACGCGGAGATCATCCACAGCAGCGGAATGACGGTGGCGATCGCGCCGAGGACCAGCGCGACGTGGATGAGGACCTTCTTCACCGCGTCCTCCGGATGAACGCGTTGGCGATCGTCGCGAGCAGCACCAGGGCGAAGAGGATGAACGCCACCGCGGCGGCGTAGCCCATGTTCCACCAGCGGAACCCCTCGCGGTACATCAGCATGACGATGGTCAGGGTCGCGTTCAGCGGGCCGCCGTCCGGGGTCATGACGTAGGGCTCGGCGAAGACCTGCAGGAAGCCGATGGCGGTGATGATGCCGACGAAGACGAAGGTCGGCCCGAGCTGGGGGACCGTCACGTGGATGAACTGCTTCCACCCGCCCGCCCCGTCGATCCGCGCCGCCTCGTACAGCTCCTCGGGCACGTTCTGCAGGCCGGCGAGGAAGATGACCGTGGCGTACCCGAAGCCACGCCAGATGGCCAGGAGGATCAGCGCGGGCATGGCCCAGCGCGGGTCGCCGAGCCAGTCGGGACCGGCGATGCCGACCGCGTCGAGCATGCGGTTCAGCAGGCCGACGCGCGGGTGGTAGATGTACTTCCAGACGATCGCGACGCCGACGATGGTCGTGACCACGGGGGCGAAGTAGATCGTGCGGAAGAAGGCCTTGAACCGCGCAAGCCTCGCGTTCAGAAGAAGAGCGGCTCCCAGGGCCACGGCGATGGTGAGCGGTCCGCCGACGAAGGAGAAGTAGAGCGTGTTCGTCAGCGCGCGCCAGAACAGCGGGTTGTCGAGGAGCGAGGTGTAGTTCGCCGCGCCGACCACACGCGTGTTGCGCAGGTCGCCGATGGAGTAGAGATCGAAGTCGGTGAGACTGAGGAGGAAGCCGCCGAGGACGGGGAGGAAGAAGAAGAGGGTGATGAGCGCCATCGCGGGCGTGAGGAAGAGCAGCGCGGCACGGGCCTCGGGTTTCATGGTGCCGCCTCGCGCTGACTCCGCGACAGCACCCAGCGCCGCTTCTCCAGCATGGCCTCGATCTTCGCGTCCAGCGCCAGCGCGGCGCCGCGGGCGTCGTACTGGCCGCGGATCGCGAGCTGGCCGTGCTCGGCTACCGCGTTCACGATGTTCTCCGCCTCGGGCACGCGCGGCAGCGCCACGGTGCGGTCGAGCTGCAGGCGGTACGCGGCGATCTCGCGGTCGTCGCGCAGGCCCGGAGCGTCCCACGCGCTGCGGCGCGCGGGCAGGTCGCCGCTCAGCTCGAAGAACTTCGCCTGGATCTCGGGACGGGAGAGGAAGGCGATGAACTTCTTCGCCGCGTCCTGCTTCTGCGAGCGCTTCGTGATCACCAGGCTCGAGCCGCCCGCCAGGGAGAGGCCGGGATACGGCTGGCCGTCCGGCGCGGGCAGCGGCGCGGTGCTCCAGGTCTCCTGCTGTTCCTTCGTCAGGCGCGTGCGCAGGTTGCCGATGTCCCACGGGCCGCTGATGAACATCGCGAACTGGCCGTCGCCGAACTGCTGGTAGATGTTCGCCACCTGCGTGTTGCTCACCGTGGGCACCCAGCCGCGGCGGAAGAGATCGACGTAGAACGAGAAGCCGTCGATGAACTGCGGCTCGTCGAACAGCGCGTGACCGCGCTCGTCCACCAGACGCGCGCCGCGGTTGAGGGCCATGATCACCGGCTGCGGCCACTCGTTCGTGGGCATGACCAGCGGATAGAAGTCGCGGTCGGCCGACTGCGACTTCAGCCGCTGCATGATCGCCGTCCACTCGCTCCACGTGCGCGGCGGCACGGGGATCATGTCGGTGCGGTAGAAGAGGACGCGCGTGTCGACGTACCAGGGGATGCCGAAGGTCGTGTCGTTCACGACGTTCGTCGCCCAGATGCCGCCGAAGTAGGCGGGCCTCGAGAGCGTCTCCGACCGCGCGACGCGCGCGTCGAGCGGCTCGAGCGCGCCGAGTGCGGCGAACTCGGGCACCCAGGTGTTGCCGAGCTGGGCGACGTCGGGCATCGCGTCGCCGACGAAGGCGGTGAGCAGCTTCTCGTGCGCGGCGGTCCACGGCACCTGCTGCACGCGCACGCGGATGCCGGGGTTGCGGCGCTCGAACTCGGGGATGAGCTGGGCGACGACCTCCCCCTCGCGCCCCATCCCCCAGAAGCGGAGCTCGACGGCCTGG
>DASUSN010000028.1:0-89686 GCA_036375075.1 Thermoanaerobaculia bacterium
GCGTCCCGCCGGCTGCGCGGCGGCGTCCCGCCGGCGCGTACTCGGGAGGACGGAGCATCTCGCCACGTGGCACGCTCCACCTCCCACCCGGGGCGGCGAGACGCCGCCCCCGCAGCCGGCGGGACGCCGGCGGTCCCATGGGGTTTTGAGACAGCCTCCGATTGCCTCCGCACTCCAAACCGCCTTACAGCTCTTCCAGCAGCCGCACGTCCACCTTCGCCCGCACCGTCCTGCGGTCGACGCCGAGCTGCTCCGCCACCTGGGAGTAGTTGCGCGTTTTTGCGTACAGCAATGTGCAGTAGTGCCGCAGGAGGTCGTCGGCGGTGAACGCGCCGGCGACGACGCTGTCCGCGATCCGCTGCCGGGCGTCGCTGGCCGCGCCGTGTGCCGACGGCTCGTACGACCCGCGCAGCATCACGCTGCGCACGCACTGTTCGAGCTCGCGGAAGTTGCCCGGCCAGCGGTAGCCGCGCCCCGGCGAGCGCTCGATCGCCTGCACGACCTCCCGGCTCAGCTCCTCGGCCTCGCGCTCTCCGGCGACGCGCGCGGAGATGAAGCGCACCAGATGCGTCAGCTCCCGGTCGTCGGCAAGCTGCTCGTAGAGCGCCGGCGTGACGATGGTGTCGGCGCAGAGGCGGTAGAAGAAGTCCTCGCGGAAGCGGCCGGCGCGGATCTCCGCGGCGAGGTCGCGGTTCGTGGCCGCGATGATCTTTCCCTCGAACCGGCGCGGCGTCGTGTCACCCAGGCGCTGGAACGTGCGGGTCTGGATCACGCGCAGCAGCTTCACCTGCATCGCCGGATCGAGCTCGCCGATCTCGTCGAGGAACACCGTGCCGAGGGGGCCGGTCGACTCGAGGAAGCCCTCGTGATCGGCGATCGCGCCGGTGAACGCCCCTTTCCGGTGGCCGAACAGCTCCGACTCGATCAGCGTCGGCGACAGCGCGGACGGGTTGAGGCCGACGAACATCGCCCCGGGATCGCCGGTGAATCGCTCGCGGCGCTCGTCGAACGGCGTGTAGCGCGAGAGGCCGATCGCGCGCGCGACCAGCTCCTTGCCCGTGCCGGTCGGTCCGGTGATCAGCGTCGGCACATCGCCCATCCGCGCGTACACCGAGCGGCGGAAGCGGCGCATGTCGTACGTGAAGATCGACTGCCACACCGCCGCGCGCAACCGCGCCGCCGGCTGCGAGCGGCCGATGATGTTGCGGAAGATGTGGTGGAACGCGCGCCGGACCTGGAAGAAGCAGGCGAAGAGATGCGCGGCGTCGGCCTGATCGCCGAGGTAGCGGACCGCGTCGGCCTTGAACGCGGAGTAGAACGGCACCCGCTGGCCCGGCTGTCCGTGCTCGAGCAGCTCGAGGAAGGCCTGGCGGTAGCGCTCGTACAGGAAGTAGACCGCCACGTCCTCGAAAAGGGTGCTGGACGCACGGCCGTTCGCGGGGAGGGCGCCCGCCTCCCAGAGGCGCTCGACGAGCGCCGCACACGCTTCCGCGATGCGGTCGAGGTTCGACTTCCGCTGCAGGTCGGGCTCGAGGCTCCAGAACGGCTGCGAGGAGACGTAGGCATCGCCGAGGATCCGGCGCTCGTGCTCGATGCGCTCCTCGAGGAACGGGTTGACGTAGACGAGCGCGGAGATCTCCGCGGCCAAGGCTTCGTCGTGCATGTGATGCATGGCAGTGTACATCCCATGTCCACATGCGCAACGCATGGATGACGTAAGTCATTGAAAACACGAGCAGCGTGTCATGGCAGTGCAATCGCTCTGTGGGGCTGCGACCGAAGGAGGTTCCCATGAAGCGATTCCTCACCATGCTCCTGATCCTCGTTAGCGGCCCGGCACTCTTCGCCGCCGGCACGCTCACGCCCGTCAGTGCGGCGGACGCACCGATCCAGATCAAAGAGCACACCGTCGACGTCGTGATCGACAACGGCTTTGCCCGCACCGAGGTCACGCAGGTCTTTTTCAACCCGAACGCGAAAGACCTCGAGGCCGTCTACGGCTTCCCCGTCCCGAGCAGCGCCAGCCTCTCCGAGATCACGATCTGGAGCGGCGACCGCGTGCTGGAGGGCGAGGTCATCGAGGCCAAGGAGGCCAAACAGGTCTATCAGGAGGAGCGCGACGCCGGCAACGACGCGGGCCTCGGCGAATGCGCCTGCACGCGCGAGAAGGACGAGGTCGAGTACATGTCGTACAAGTTCTCGGTCTCGAAAGTCCGCGCGAACGCGGAAACGAAAATCCGCTTCGTCTATTACCAGCCGCTGAAGATCGACACGGGCATCGGCCGCTACGTTTATCCGCTCGCCGACGGCGGCACCGACGAGGCGGCGAAGTCGTTCTGGACCCGCAATCCGAAAGTCGAGCAGCGCTTCGCGGTGAACGTCGAGCTGAAGTCGGGCTGGCCGGTCGAGGAAGTCCGCGTCCCGGGCGCGGAGGCCGAGGCGAAGATCGACAAGCTCGCGGACGGCCACTTCAAGGTGTCGCTCGACCGCGCCACCGGCGACCTCACCAAAGACTTCGTTTTCTACTACCGCCTCGCCGACGACCTGCCGGGCCGCGTGGAGCTGCTCGCGTACAAGCCGAAGGCGAACGAGCCGGGGACGTTCATGCTCACCGTGACGCCGGGCATGGACCTCGCGCCGATCACCGCGGGCGGCGACTACGTCTTCGTGCTCGACGTCTCCGGCAGCATGGCGGGCAAGCTCCCCACGCTCGCCCGCGGCGTCCGCGAGACCCTCGGCGTCATGAAGCCCGGCGACCGCTTCCGCCTCTTCGCCTTCAGCGACCGCGCCCGTGAGTTGACCAACGGCTTCGTCGACGTCACGCCGCAAAGCGTGCAGCAGTGGAGCTCTGCCGTCGAACAGCTCGGCTCCGAGGGCGGGACGAATGTGTATGAGGGCCTGGAGCAGGCGCTGCACGCGGTGGAGGCCGATCGCGCGACCAGCATCCTCCTCATCACCGACGGCGTCACCAACGAAGGCATCGTCGATCCGAAGGAGTTCCACAAGCTGCTGAAGCAGTACGACGTGCGGGTCTTCGGGTTCCTGATGGGCAACAACGCCAACTGGCCGCTGATGCGCCTCATCGCGGAGACCAGCGGCGGGTTCTACTCGGCCGTCTCCAACGACGACGACATCATCGGCCAGATCCTGCTCGCCAAGCAGCGCATCACCAGCGAGGCGCTGCACGACGCGGTGCTGACCGTCGACGGCGTCAAGGTGTTCGACAAGACCGACGAGGCGATCGGCAAGGTCTATCGCGGCCAGCAGCTCGCGATCTTCGGCCGGTACCAGAAGGGCGGCACGGCCAACGTGACGCTCAAGGCGAAGCTGACGGGCAAGGACGAGACCTACAAGACGACGTTCGAGTTCCCCGACGTGGCCACCGAGCATCCGGAGCTGGAGCGGATGTGGGCGCTCGACCGGATCGAGCAGGCGGTGCTGAAAGAGATGGCCGGCACGCTGCCGCCGGAGGAGGCGGAGCACTACATCCGCGACACCGGCGTGAAGTACCAGCTCGTCACCGACTACACGTCGATGGTCGTGCTGAGCGACGACGTCTTCGCGAAGCGCGGCATCGCCCGCAACAACAAGCAGCGCATCGACGTGGAGCGCAACGCGCAGGCCGTGCGTGCGTCGCAGCCGCCGGCGAACCGCCGCACCGACACCGCCGCGCCGATGTTCCGCGGCAAGTCGCACGGTCTCAAGGGCGGTGGCGCCTTCGATCCGTGGACGGCGCTGCTGGCCGTGCTCGCGGCGGTCGCGGCGTGGAGGATGAAGCCGTGAAGACGATCGTGGCGGCGGCGGCACTCGCTGTCGCCGCCGCGTTCCTGCCGGGGGAGTGGCTCGAGCTGCGTCCCGACGCGAGCATCCTGCGCGTCGTCACCTGTCATTTCACGCATTGGAGTCATGAGCAGCTCGCGTGGGACGCGCTCGCGTTCACCGCCCTGGGCCTCGCATGCGCGCGGCGGAACGCCCCGGCCACCCACGCGACGCTGCTCGCCAGCGTGCTGGTGATCCCGCTGGCGGTGCTCGCCTTCGCGCCGGAAATCGGCGCGTACCGCGGGCTCTCGGGCCTGGCCTCGGCGATGTTCGCGCTGCTGCTGGTGCTCGAACGGCGGCGGTTCCCGTGGCTCGTGGCGACGTTCGCGGTGCTGTTCGCCGCCAAACTCGGGATCGAAGCCATCACCGGCGGCGCCGTCTTCGCGAACGACATGGGCGACGACGTCATCGCCGTCCCGGTCGCGCACCTCGCGGGGGCGGTGGTGGGGGTGGTGGGGTTTCGTATTCGGTTCCCTCAGCGCGAGAGGTGCGCATGGACAGGCGGGGCGCGAAACACGATCCTCCTGCAGAAAATCACCGATTCCCTGCACCCATCCGCCCGTTCGCTGCATCGCCAGCCGTCCCTATCCACCGTCCCCGTACACTCGCCGCGTGACCTTCACACGCGGACAACTGGCGTTGATCCTTCTCGCCTGGCTGCTGTTCGCGTGGCTGAACGGCACGCTGCTCTACTTCGGGATCATCGCCGAGGGGACGATGCCGCAGTGGACGTACCCGCAGTTCGTCGTGCGGCAGGCAGGGCGGTGGATCGCGTGGGCGTTCCTCACTCCGGCGGTCGTCCTGCTGACGCGGCGCGTGCCGCCGGCGCTGCGCGCGCGGCCGATTGCGATTCACGCCGCGGCGGCCCTCGCCGCCATCGCCATCCACGCCGCGGCGGCGGTTGTCGGCGATCTCGTCATTGCCTCGCGCCCGTTCCTCGACGTCTGGTGGGGCATGTTCACGTTCTACACGCCCTTCGATCTCATCCTGTACGCCGCCACCGCCGGCGTCGTCGTCGCGGCCGACTCGCACCGCCGCCTGCGCGAGCGGGAGCTGCTGCTCACGCAGGCGCAGCTCGCCAACCTCCGCCTGCAGCTCCAGCCGCACTTTCTCTTCAACACGCTGCACACGATCGCGTCACTGGTGCGGCAGGGGAGCCCCCAGCCGGCCGTGAAGATGATCGCCGGCCTCTCCGACCTCCTCCGCTACTCGCTCGACAACGCCGGGCGCAACGCCGTGCCGCTGTCCGAGGAGCTCGAGATCGTGCGGCGCTATCTCGAGATCCAGCAGACCCGCTTCTCCGACCGGCTGCAGGTGACCGTCGACGCGGACGCCGGCACGCAGGACGCCGCGGTGCCGACGCTCCTGCTGCAGCCGCTCGTCGAGAACGCGGTCCGCCACGGCGACCCGACCACCGTCGGCGTCCGCTCGCGGCGCGACGGCGAGACGCTGGTCATCGAGATCGAGAACGACGGCGCGCCGCTGCCGCGGAACTGGCAGCAGCGCGAGGGCGTCGGCCTCTCCAGCACCCGCCGCCGGCTCGAGCAGTTGTACGCGTCGCGCGCGTCGCTGGAGCTCGAGAACCAGCAGCCCGCGGGCGTCGTCGCGCGCGTGCGCATTCCGTATGTGCGGGAGCTCGCGTGATGAGAGCGGTCGTCGCCGACGACGAGCCGCACGCGCGGAAGACCATCCGCCTCCTGGCGCGCCGCGATCCGGAGATCGAGCTCGTGGCCGAGTGCCGCAACGGCGCGGAAGCGCTCGACGCCATCCGCGAGCACAAGCCGGATCTGGTCTTCCTCGACATCCAGATGCCCCGCCTCGACGGTTTCGACGTCCTCGAGCTCCTCGGCGAGGAAGCTCCCGCGATCGTCTTCGTCACCGCGTACGACCAGTACGCCATCCGCGCGTTCGAGGTGCACGCCATCGACTACCTCCTCAAGCCGTTCACCGACGAGCGCTTCGAGAAGGCGCTCGCGCGAGCGAAGGAGCTGGTCCGCCGCCACGAGACCGAGCGCGCGAAGCACGCGCAGCTCACCGCCGCGCACCGGTCGTTCAAACAGCGCTTCATGGTCCGCACGGCGGGCAGGGTGGTGTTCCTGAAGGCCGAGGAGATCGACTGGATCGAGGCGGCGGACTACTACGCGCGCCTGCACGCCGGCGCGAACAGCTACCTGCTCCGCGAGTCGATGAACGACCTCCAGGCCACGCTCGATCCCGACACCTTCGTCCGCATCCACCGCTCGGCCATCGTCAACCTCGACCGCGTGCGCGAGATGCACCCGCTGTTCCGCGGCGAGCTGATGGTCGTGCTCCACGACGGCACGCAACTGCGGATGAGCCGCAACCGGCGCGAAGAACTGGAGTCGCGATTCCGGCGGCGATGACGCCGCATTCCCTGCAGAAAACGCGAGGTTCGCTGCACCGTCGTTTTCACGCGCGCCAAGGGCGCGCAGCCTGATGCGCATGAAAACGATCGTCCTTCTCTTCTCTTTCCTCTTCGCACCGCTGCTCCTCGCCGCCGACTACACCCGCAACGTCGCCATCCTCGTGTTCGAGGGCGTGGAGGTCCTCGACCTCGCCGCGCCGGCCGAGGTATTTGCGATGGCGGCGCGGTATGGCGCGCGGGCGGGCGAGCCGGCGTACCGCGTCTACACCGTCGGCGCGACCCGCGCGCCGGTCGCGAGCCAGGGCTTCCTCGACGTCGTTCCCGACTATGCCATCGCCGACGCGCCGCCGCCGGACATCCTCGTCCTGCCCGGCGGGCGTGCCGACAACGTCATGGGCGACGCGGTGCTGATGCAGTGGATCGCCGCGGCGGGCGCCGGCGCGGACCACGTACTCACGATCTGCTACGGCTCGTTCATCGCCGGACGCCTGGGCATGCTCGACGGCCTCGATGCAACGACGTGGTACGGCTCGGTCGCGCGGCTGGCCGAGGAGTTTCCGAAGACGCGCGTGCACAGCGGCCGGCGCTTTCTCGACAACGGGAAGATGATCACGACCGCGGGCGTCGCCGCCGGCATCGACGGCTCGCTGCACCTCGTCGCCCGCGACCTGGGCCGCCTCATCGCCGACCGCACGGCCGAGTACATGGAGTACGCCTGGACGCCGCAGGCCTACACGACGTCGAAGTATCCGCGCCTCAATCCGCGGCTCGACGCGCGCGGACGCGCTCTGCAGGACGCCGCGGCCTCGGCGCGGTTCCGCGAGCTGCTCGCGAAGCCGTAGCCCGTTCGCTGCACGAGCCGCGGCTTTCGCTGCGCGCTCCCCCTGCTCTGCTGAAACTTCGTTTCGCGTTCCGCGCCGCCGACCGATCCTGAGGCCATGAAAAAACTCGTTCAGCTCCTCGCAATCGCTCTCGCACTCGCTGCCGCGCCGTCGCTGCTCGCCGCCGGCTATACGAAGAACGTCGCCATCGTGGTCTACGACGGCGTGGAGATCCTCGACTTCACCGGTCCCGCGGAAGTCTTCGCCGCCGCCTCGGGGCGCGGCGGCAACGGCAGCGAGCGCGCGTTCAACGTCTATCTCGTCTCGAAGACGCGCACGCCGATCGTCAGCCAGGGATTCATCGACGTCACGCCCGACCACTCCATCGCCGACGCACCGGCGCCCGACATCATCGTGCTGCCGGGCGGCGGCACGGATGCGGTACTGCGGGATCCGGAGTGGCTGGCCTGGGTGCGCACGTCGGCCGAGAAGGCGGATCACGTGCTCACCGTCTGCACCGGCGCGTTCATCGCCGGCAAGCTGGGGATGCTCGACGGCCACGACGTCACGACGTGGTACGCGGCCGTGCCGGAGCTGGCGAAGCAGTTCCCGAAGGCGCGCGTGCAGCCGGGCCGCCGCTTCGTGGACAACGGGAAGGTGATCACGACCGCGGGCGTCTCCGCCGGCATCGACGGCGCCCTCCACCTCGTCGCCCGCACCCTCGGCCGCTACGTCGCCGACCGCACGGCCGAGTACATGGAGTACGCGTGGGCGCCGCAGTCGTACACCGCGGCGAAGTACCCGCAGCTCAACCCGCGCCTCGACGACCACGGCCGCAAGCTCCAGCAGGCCTCCATTGCCTTGCAGGAAGGCGACACCGACGGCGCGATCGCGACGTACCGCGCGCTCCTCGCCGAAAGGCCCGGCGACGCCGAGGCGTGGCTGCAGCTCGGCCGGACGCTGCACAACCTCAAGCGCTACCCCGAAGCCGCCGCCGCGCACGCGGAAGCGGCGAAAGGGGAGGCCCAGCGCCCGGTGGCGCTCTTCAACCTGTCCTGCGCGTACGCCCTCGCGGGCGACCGCGACAAGGCCATCGACGCCGCGGCGAAGGCCGTGGATGCGGGATTCCGGACGAAGTACTACTACGAGAGCGACGACGACCTGGCGTCGATCCGGGAGGACCCGCGGTTCCAGGCGTTGCTGGGGAGGTTGTAGGGGGCGCACGGGCAGCGTCATTTGGAGTGCGGAGGCAATCGGAGGCTGTCCAATGTAGGGCGCGGCTTCAGCCCGCCTCTCGGACGGGGAGGGGGGATGCCCCGGGGAATGCCCCCGCCCACGAGAGGGGCGGGCTGAAGCCACGCCCTACATTTTGAGACAGCCTCCACTCCAAACCGGGGCACGCGGATCCCAGAAATGCAGACGTGACACAACATCGCAGGCATCCACCCTTGCCGGTCCGTATGGGGAGGTCGAAGGAGCCGGTTTCCACACTTGCATCTTCCGCATCGCACGTCATGGCCCTACATTGAGAACCTCACCAACAGAGGAGAGGGACCATGGAAGCATCCGCGCTGTCCGCGCACGTTCGAGCATTCTCTCCTGCGCTCTACAATCGACTCCCCGACGTCCGCGACGCCGACGTCGCGTTCCAGACCGCGCGCGACCGCGACGCGTTCCTGGGCGAGATCGGCGACTTGATCTGCGGGCACGGCCTCGAGCTGTACGTCGGCGTCTCGCTGCTGCACAAGCACAATCCGGTCAGCGACGATCAGCTCATGGTCGAGGTCTTCGACGAAATCACGTACCAGCGCCCCGCGCTGATGATGCAGCGCATGGCTTCGGACATCGCGCCGGGCCACGTGCCGGTCGTCTTCCGGGTCGCGGACGACGACGACGCGCTCGTGCCGATGGAGCACTCCGCGGTCGAGCCGGCGCGCGACGCGTACACGGAGCTCGCGCGGCGGATGGCGACATTCCTGCCGCCCTTCTGCGCGACCGTCCGCAAGTACCGCTATGAGGACCTCATCGGCCTCTACATCGTCCGGGAATCGCTGTTGCCCGTCGCCGAGGGGGAGCGGCTCATCGAGCGCATCGACGGTGAGCGCGCGGCCAACGTCACCTCGGCGGAGATTCCTCCCACCGAGGCCGGAAGTCGCCTGATCCCGACGACGTGGTGGTTCACGTCCGGCGAGGGCTCGACGCGTTGGTGCGTCCCGCGGGAGTGCTATTCGAAGAAGATCTGCTACGAGCCGCCCACGGGCAAGCACGAGCCCGACGTCGTGCACAGAGCCGTGTGGCACGAGCACGGGCCCGATACGGCGACCTGAGCCCAGCTGGGCTTCACTTCACGCCGTTGCGGAGCTCGGTGATGTGTACGGCTTTGATCCTCGTGCCTCGCGTCGCGGGGTTGTCCGTGTAGGTGAGTGCAGGCATTCCGAGGTTGGAGCGGACCGGATCGAGGGCGGTGCGGAGCTGGTTGAGGTGCGCGGCCTTGATCGTGGTCGACGTGGTGAGCGGGTCGTCGGTGAAGACTTGCGGCGGGAGGTTCGACGCGGCGCGCATGGCGTTGACCGCGGTGCGCAGTTGCGCGATGTGGGCGATCTTCACCCGCGTCCCGGCGACCAGCGGCGAGTCCGTGAACACGATGGTGGTGGCGGGATCGACGTTGCTGAAGTTCGTTTGTCCGGCGGCGAGCAGGGCGCGCACTTTGTACAGATAGGTCGTGTTCGCGGCGAGCCCGGAATCCGTGGCCGACGTCGTCGCCGTCAAGGGCAGCGTCTGGGACGGGCCGTTGCCGGAGGTGCGCTGCACTTCGTAGCTCACGGCGCCTGCGACCGCGGTCCAGGACAGCGCGACCTGCGAAGTGCTCGTCGCCGTGGCCGTGAGGACGGGTGGGTTGGGGGCATAGGGCGGGATGACGAGCAACGTGATGCTCTGTTGCGGCAGCGTGAGGACCACGGAGTTCCCGGTTGCCGCCATGTTCGGCAGCTCCGTGATGACGTTGGTCGACGTCAGTTGCCGCCGCTCGATGGGGTAGCCCGGATTGAAATTTGCGAGGTTGATCGTCGCGGGCGTGTTGCCGGTCCGCCCTTTCGAGATGAGCATGATCGTCAACGCGCCGTCCGTCGTGCGCTCGCTGGCGAAGACGGCAACCTCGTCCGGATTCGGCCCCGAGGCGCTCACGCTCACGTCGCCGAACGGCGCGCCTGCGCCGTTGTAGTTCCGGTACATGCGGAACGCGTTGCCCGCAAAGGAGCCCACCGCGGGCGTGGTCCAGCGGATGCCGAGATTGAGGCCTTCGCGCCCGAAGATGCCGAGGACGTCGGCTTGGGCCGTGGCGCCGTTGATGTGGTCGACGTCTCCCCAGTTGTATTCCGTGATCCCGATCAGCGTGCCGGGATAGTGGTTCGCCACCCATTCCTTGAGGCGGGGGATGAGCCGGACTTTCCCCTCGTCGATTCCCATGTCCGGGATCCACGACTCGTCGACGTAGCCCGGATCCCAGAGCGAGCGGGTCGAGCGATTGCGGAGGTCCTGCATCTCGGGCGACGTGCTTCCGGACGAGAACTCCCCGCTTTGGGGGTAATAGTGGACCGTGATCGCGTCGAGGAGGCGCACGCCGTTGTTCTGCTCGTAGTCCTGGAACTGGTCCAGAAGCCAGTCATAGTAGTAAGTGCCGCCATGGGCGTTGCGGTCGTTCGAGTTGCCGTTCTCGATATCGAGCCCGCTCATGAAGTAGCCCCACCAGCCCCACTCTTCGCCGCCGGTGATCACGGCCCCCGCATCCCTGGCGCGGATGATCGCGGCGAGGTCGCGCATCTTGGTCCAGGCTTCGTCGTAGCTGGTTCCGGTCGGGTGGACGTCCCAGTGATCGAAGCTCCAGAGGTGCGGCTCGTTGTCGAGCGAGTAGTAGCGCACCCCGCCCGCGGCCGCCGATCCCCAGGTGTCGATCATGTGCTGCACCCAGCCGCCCTGGTGCGACAGCGGATACGCGGTGCTGATGTTGTTCGGGTCGGCCGCGCCGAGGATGCGCGGCCCGTCTCCGACGATCCCGTTCCCGTCCTCCAGGCGGCCGTTGCCGCAGACGACCGGCTCCCATGCGGGATTCGAGTACGCTTCCTGAGGGGGGTTCGAGGCCTGAGGAAACGAACAGCGCTTGGTCGCATCTTTCGGGAGAAGCGACAGCATCGGAATGGTCATCACCGGCTGCGCACCCGCGTCGCGCGTCAGGTCGATGAAATCGTCCGCGGTGTTCCAGCCCGCCGGATGCGGACCTGGAGTCGGCGTCTCGGGGATGTTGTAGAAGAAGTAGTCCTTGCAGCGGTTGGCGGTGCTGAAAGACCAGTTGTAGCGGCTCATCGCGTTCCCGCCCCAACGGTTCAGCGGCAGCCGGAACGCCGCGATCTGCGCGGAATCCGCCCACGCGGCGCCGTAAATCCTTTCGTCGATGGCGTGCCGGTTGGCGGCCACGTCGACACTGATCGTGATCGGCGGATTATCCGCATGAACCGCCGGTGCAAAGAGGGCGAGGGCAAGGGTAGCGAGGAGGCGGGGGGCCTTCATGTCGAGCCGAATGATAAACGCCCGCTCACCAGCCCATCGTTTCCACGTAATACGGCAGCATCTTCCGCCACCATGGCCAGTCGTGGTCGACGTCGTGGCCCCAGACGTCGAGCCAGTGGGGGATCTGCTTCTGCTCCAGGATGGCCGCGAGGTTGCGCGACGCGTGCGGCGCCTCGTAAGCGCCCTGTCCCGTGGCGATGACGATGCGGCAGTGGTTCCGGAGCAGGTCCAGATACGGGCCGTCGAGGTTGGGCAGGTACGACGCAGGGTTGTTGAAATACGTGTTCCCGTCGCCGAAGCCGTGCAGGTAGTCCGGTCCAAGGTCGTAGAAGCCGCTCATGGCGATGGTGGCGTCGAAGAGGTCCGGCCGCCGGAAGAGCGTGTTCGCCGCGTGGAACGCGCCGAAGCTCGCGCCGGCCGTGGCGATGCGCGCGCCGCCGTCGCCCACCTTGCCGCGGATGTACGGCACCACCTCGTCCTCGATGTAGCGCGTGTACAGAGCCTGTCTGCGCCCCTGCTCGGCCACCGGCAGGTTCTTGTCCATCCACGACCAGCGGTTGATGCTCTCGATCGAGAAGATCCGCAGCCGGCCCTGCTGGAGGAGCGGCTCGACGGCCTTGATGAGAAAGAAGCGCTCGTTCTCCAGGAAATCCGCGGCGGCGGTAGGGAACAGCAGCAGGGGATGGCCGCGGTCTCCGTAGGAGACGATCGGCATGTCCAGGTCCAGGGCGGGACTGTGCCAGCCCTCGATCTGCCGGGGCAGAGCCGGATCGACGTATTCCATTGCGAGCTCCCTCGAGTGTGGATTCTGTTCCGCGGACAGGGCGCGCATTATGGTCAACCCCCGCGCCGCTGGCAACGGCTGCGGGGTTGGAAGACGGCGGCGGCCGCATGGCACGGTCCTCTTGCCGCGAGCGGGACCTACCGGAGCGTCACGACGACCTCGTTCCCGCCCTTCGTGCGGAGCGTCACCCGGTCTGCGGTGACCGAGGCGACGGTCGCATCGAACAGGGTTGCGTCCTTGTCCGCGACGAAGACCTGCTTCGGGGATCCCAACGTGTGGCCGTAGGCTTTCCAGGTGCCGTTCGACCCGGCGATGCCGGCCAGGCTGAAGTCTGCGGCCGCGATCTTCTTCGGATCTTCCTCGACGAGGCGGCGCGGCCCCGGCGACACGCGGGGGCCGAGCTGCGCGAGCGGTACAGCGGTCGCGCGATCGCCGATGTACACGTCCGTCCCGTCGATGGTGTAGGTGCGATCGACCGCGGAGAGGAGGCCGTCGAAAACGGCGTCCCACGGCGCTTCGGCGATGTAGACCGTCAGGTCCCCTTTCAGATCGCGCGGCGCGTGCAGGGTGAGGCCGGTGACCTGTTCGAAGGGGCGCAGGATGTCGAGGATGTCCGACTCGGCGACCGAGAAGGCGAGCGGCTCGCCCTTGTGCTGCCGCGGTCTCACGGTGGGCGGTCCGCATTCGGTCTTGCAGATGCGGCGGAGGGGACCGGACGTGGCGAATGCCGCACCGGCGGCGCGGAGGGCGGCGAGCGCCTCATCGACCGTCACGCCATCGAAATCGACGTTCACCCGCCCGGCGACGTCCGGCTCGACGATGAACCCGTCGGCCGGGCTGACGTCATGCAGCGCGCGAAAGACGGTCCGCACGTCGACGTTGCGCAAATGGATCGTGAGCGGACCGGAGCCGCGTTTGGCGACGGAGGTTGCCGCCGGCGGAGGGCCGTCGCAGAGCTGCGCGTCGCGCGCGCTGAACATGTTCCTCGGCAGCGCCTCGCCGGGATCCTGGGCGGACGCCGTCAGGCGTGCGGCCGCGGTGAAGGCCTGACACCCGCCGGCGGGCGACCACTCGAGCCGCGAGACCGCGAATCGCGGCTGGCCGAGCGATCGCTCGACGGCGTCTTTCGCGGACGCGCCGAGGACGATGCCCTGCAGCGTCAGGGCGGGAGCGGTGTAGCGGAGATCGTTCACCCCGACGGCGCTCTGCCCCCACGCATCCGCGAGGACGTAAAGCGCGTCGACGAAGCGTCTCGGCTGCATCCGCTCGTCGAGCTGTTGCGCCGCCGCCGTCGCGGCGCGAAGCTGCTGCGAGCGGCGGCGGTACATCGACAGCTCGATCTCGGCGGGCGTGCGGCCCGGCGGCATGCCCACATCCATGAAGCTCGCGTCGCGGTCCCAGCAGCCCATGGCGAGCGTGCCGTCGAGCGAGACGTTCCCGCCCGTCCCCGCCTGGAGGTGGACCGCCTCGAAGTCGAGCACCCGGCTGTGACGGAGTGCGGAAATGCGCCGCAGCAGCGACGCGAGGTCCCCGGAGTCGCCGCGGCCGCGGAGCCGGAGCCGCTCGATTCGGAAGGGTGACGAGGGGACGGCTTCGCTGCCCTCGGCGGCCACGAGCGTGAAGTCGGCGACGCCGAGCCTCTCCGTCTGGCTCCGGATGGCTCGCTGGAAGTCCTCTTTCGGATCGCCGCAGCGGGGATAGACGAAGAGGCTCTTCTCGTACGCGACCTCGGCGTCCTGGTGCTCCGCCCGGGCGCGATCGAGATCGGCACCCTGCGCGCGCACCTGCGGCGCGGCCCCGAGGAGGAGCATCGCTGCGACCGTTCCGACGACTCTTTTCACGAAGGAGGGAATTGTAGCTGTACTAAGGGTGACCTCCAATCGAGGCCCGTCGGTCTCGACAAACTAGACACGGCGCCGCGATTGCGCGGGGGTTCCATGTTTTCGAAGATATTGAACGAGCTCCTCGGCGAGCGTGCCGTCAGCTTTGATGCGCTTTACTCGATACTTCAAAACTTCTACGATGTGGCTTGGGTAATCTCTAACATCGACCTCCAGCAGAGCGTGCGACAAACACGCCCTCTATCGCCGTAGGATGCTTCGGCGGGAAAGGCTCACATGCTTCCACACGGCACCAGCGTCGCCATCGCAACCATCAAGTCGCAGGAGATCGCCATCGAGATCACACCGAATGTAGATCTCCTGACACCCGGCTCCAGTGACGTTGAGATGGTCGGTGCGCGACGGAGCCTCCCCGACCGCATGCGCGATCTCACGGACCTCATTCACAACACCGCGACGGGTTTGGTGGATAGCATTGGCGCTCTTCCCGCCGCGGCGCGTCCGCAGGCGATCGACGCGGAGTTTTCCATCGCATTCAGCGCCGAAGCGGGATTCTGGTACATCGCCAAAGGATCGGCAACCGGTGCCATCAAAGTCACGCTGAAGTGGGAACTCTAGAGCCGGCGACGCCCTGCCATGGACATCCGGCAATCGATCGCGCGAGTATCCGGCGCCTCGGACTCCGACGTCTTCGCCGGAACGGCGTTTCTGTTTTCCGACGGCGAAGACAGCCAACTCTGGATGACGTGCCACCACGTCATTCGAGACTTGCCCTCTCTGCGGCTGTCCTGTCATACCGGCAATGCCGCGTATCCGTTCGAGTGCACGTATCGCGGTGACCTCTCGTCGCCGCAAGTGGACATCGCTGTTCTGGAATCGCGGCTTTCCCTTCGTGATCTGTCGTCGTTGCAGCTTCACCCGATCCCCGTCGGCGCATTGCCGTCCAGCTCCGCCGACGCACAGGTCACCGGGTGTGGATTCTCGCGCGACGCGAAGACATACCCTCGGGGCATCAACTTCGTCGGGAGGTTTTCCGCCCCGCAATGCCTCAGGATTCCCGATGACGACGACTCCACCCGATCATTGATCGCCAGCTTGGGCCAGCCGTGGAACATTTCTTTCACGGAGCATCGCCACGTCGAGTTGTACGAGTTTCGCGATGAAGGCGGCCGCCTCGAGCCCGGGTTCAGCGGCGCACCGGTCTGCATCGAAACCGACCCGGTCTCCGGCCACAGAATGTGCATCGGGATGCTGAGCACCCGAAGAGTCGTGCCGACCTCCCTTTCCACTCATGGCTTCGTCATCCCGTACGAACAGATCAAGGAGGTCTGTCCGCGTGCCTTACCCTTCCACGCTTACGCGGACTACGTCGTCGTCGTTCTCGCAGCCACGCGTCCCGAGTTCGAGCAACTGCGCGCACAACTGGACCTCGATGCACTGAGGGAGCGCTCCGAACACTATGACGAGACCTCACGCGATGGCTGGCGCCCGTTCGCTCTCCAGGAGCCAACGATCAAAGCGATGATCGAGAGCGCTGCGCGAAGTTCGCGATCGTGCCAACTGAGCTCTGAATTTTTGGACCGAACCGATCGCGGGTTCAACGACTATCTCGCGAATCGCGGCGCCGGAGCGCTCGTGTTCGTCGTCGATCCGAATTCATTCGCCGTGCCGGCTCTCCGTGATTTCGTGATGCTCGCGAGAGATCACAATCGCGACGCCTGCTACATCTTTCCGTTGTGCGAGGTCATGCACGCGTCTCCCTCCAGCGCGATTGAACGCAAGCTGCAAGATCAATTCGGAGCTCAGCTTTGGAGCCGCTGGCATCGTGAGCGGGTGAAGCTCTCGTGGGATCAGGACGATTTTTCCGACCGCTTTCGAAGCCTGCTGGATAGGGCATGGGAGCTTTACATTCACGAGAACCGAAGGTATCCGCGAAGACGAATCGGCGAGGCGGCGCGGACGGCGACGACCCCGTTCATGGACTGGGCGGGGTCGTGAACCTTCACGGCAGATCACGCATGGCCGGTCCCAAAGAACCCTCAAATGCAATCGGCAGCACCCCGCTCGGGCTCGATTTGCGGCGCGAGACGAACGCAGAGCTTTCCAGAACCCGACTGAATGCAGAGATTCCCTTTTCCCTCTCGCGGTATCTTCTCCAGGAGCCTGGCGGCCGGCGCGGGCGGGTCATCACGTTCTATTCGTATAAAGGAGGCGTCGGCCGCTCACGCGCACTGGCGAACGTGGCCGTGCAGCTCGCCCGGCTCGGAAAGTCCGTGCTGTGCATGGATTTCGATCTGGAAGCGCCTGGCTTGCATCATTATTTTCTCGGGGACGCCTTCGCCTGGCCCGGCGGTGATCCCGCCATACACGCGGGACTCGTCGATTTCGTGCATGGCTACCGGAACAGTTTGTTCGCGCGCGTTCCGACAACGTACGTCCAAGGCGGCGAGCTGATACAGATCGTCAAGGTGCACGATGCCGCGGATATCGGCTATATCGGGGCCGGAATCCAGGACAAACATTACAAACAGCGGGTTTCGAACTTCGATTGGCGAAGCTTCTACGACCATTGGGACGGTGGAGCAGTCATGGACGACTTGAAGCTCGACCTCGCCGATCGATTCGATTACGTGCTGATCGACAGCCGCACTGGCATTTCAGACATCAGCGGCATTTGCAGTGTGCACCTTCCTGACATTCTGGTCGCCGTATTTACTCCCGGGCCGCAGAGCCAGGCCGGACTTGTGGATGCGCTGCAGTGCATCGAAGCCAACCGCATGGCGCTCCGGCCACAGGAGCCTCTGCACATTCTGCCGCTTCCCTGTCGGGTCGACAGGGACGTGGTCCGTGAGTCGTTCGATGGCTGGTTCCGCCAACTCATCGACTCATATCTGGGCGAAAAGGTGAAAGTGCTTGGCTGGTTGTGGAGTCCCGACCAATACTTCCGACATGTCTCGATCGAACATTTCTCGCGTTTTGTCTACGAAGACACGATCGAGTCCCTCGTGCACCACGACGACGACGAGGGTGGGAATGCCTGGAAGTACCGCAACCTGATTCGCGCCATCGAAGCGATCGGCCCCGTCGAATTTCCCACTCCGGGCCTGCGGCAGAAGTTCGTCGCCGCTTCCGCGCACGAGCGATTCCTGTATTACGCCGATGAAAAACCTCTTCGTCTCGCATAGTCCGCATGACGGCCGGTTCGTGCGCGAGCTTCAACAGGCGCTCGATGACTTCGGCGTGAACATAGTCATCGACTCGCGCGAGGCGCACGGCCCTGATTCACTCTGGCAGGAGATCCAGCGAAGGATCGAGGAGGCCTTCGCCTGCGTCGTCGTGCTCAGCACGGAGGCATTGCAGTCGAAATGGGTGGGCAGGGAGTTGCGCTACGCGCTGGAGGTGCAGCGACAGCGTGGCCGCTCCCGATTTCCGATTATTCCCCTCTTGCTCGAGGGCACCAGTCTCGGAGGGCTGGAAGCATTTTTCGACGACGAGCCGATCTACATCCCCGTGCGCAGCGGCGCGGGAGGCATCGATGCAGCGTTGCACGCCATCCTCACGGCACTCGGCGAACGAGCGACGCCGGGTATTGTCGCCGCGCCAGAGCCGCAGGCAGAGGCGGTGGAAGAGCTCGTCCTCGAACTGATGGACCTGACGCTCCATGAGCAAGACGGACAGCGCCATGCGTCTGCTCGTGCGCGCCTCGTCTACGAACCTGCCACGCCCGGCCAGCGTGCTGTAACCAGCAACCGGTGGCGTTTCATCGCTCCCATCGGTCCTATCGAAAGCGACGAACTGCGCTGGTATCTGGAGAAATATGCCATCTGGCCGAGCGAATATTTTCAAGACCGCGCTCGAAAAATCGAAGAGAACCTAGTCCGGTGGGGCCGTCTTTTGTACGACGCGGCGCTGCCTGGGACACAGACAGCGAACGTGATGGCCGCGTGGAGTCGGATCGTTGGCGATGCGGGGCGCCGTTTCTCGGTACTGGTGGATGCCACCAGCGACGCCGAGACCTCGTCCAGCGACGTCGCTGCTGCCCGTGAATGCGCGACCCTCCTGCTCGGCCTTCCGTGGGAACTGCTTCATGACGGCAACCAATTCGTCTTCCAGGGCTCGCGGCCGATCCTTGTGCGTCGGCGTCTGCCCAACCTAAGCTCTGTGGATCTGCCGGTAGTGGCTACACCCGTCCGGATACTGCTCGTCTCCCCACGGCCGGAAGACGAGGCCTGCGGATATATCGATCATCGCGCATCAGCCTTGCCGCTGGTACAGGCGATGGAAGCGCTCGGCGGTCTGGTTAGCATCCACGTCCTCACTCCGCCCACGCTGCCGGCACTACGCGACGAGCTCGAACGAGCCCGCCGTGACGGAGAGCCGTTTCACGTGGTCCATTTCGACGGCCATGGGGTCTACGACCGGAATGCCGGTCTCGGTGGCCTCTGCTTCGAGAATCCACAAGACATCAGCAAGTTAGAGAGACGTCGCCACGTCACTGTCTACACGAGCGAGATCGGTCCATTGCTCCACGAGCAACGAGTTCCTCTCCTGTTTCTCGAAGCCTGTCAGACCGCGCAAGCGGAACAAGCGTCGGAGTCTGTCGCCTCGGAGATGCTGCGAGTCGGGGTGACCTCCGTCGTGGCCATGAGCCACAGTGTTCTGGTCGAAACGGCACGGCGCTTCGTCGAGGCATTCTACGACGCGCTGGCCCACGGCAGCCGCGTAGGCAACGCCGTGCTCCAAGGCCGCCGTGTGCTCAAAGACGATACTTTCCGGGGCCGTGTTCTCGGCGCGGGCGAGTTGCGGCTCGAGGATTGGTTTGTGCCCGTGCTCTTTCAAGAGAAGGACGACCCGCAACTCTTCCGCGCTACGCCGGCGGACCGAACGCGAGAAGGGTGGGAGCGCCGGCTCGCCGCACGTTTCGGCGGGTTGCCTTCCGAGCCGGAGACCGGCTTCATCGGGCGCAGCCGCGAGTTGCTCTCGCTCCAGCGGCTCCTGCGGTATGAGCCTTATGCCGTCGTCCGTGGTCAGGGGGGCGAAGGGAAAACCGCGCTGGCCGCGGAGTTCGCGCGGTGGACGGTTCGATCGAATCAGATTCGCCGCGCCGCGTTCGTCTCCCTGGAAACCCACAGCAATCTGGCGGCCGTACTGGATGCGGTCGGCCGGCAGCTACTGCCGAACTACTCGGTCAGCGCATACGAAGATCCGGAAGAGGCCGTCCTCCCCATCGAACGTGCGCTTAGTGACGAGTCCACGCTGCTGGTGATGGACAACATGGAAAGCATTCTGCTGCCACCGTATGTCGAGACGCCCGATACCCTCTCTGAGGAAACGCGTCACGAGCTGGATGCCATCCTGTTGCTCTGCGCCCGGCTGAATGCAAAAGGCGACACGCGGCTCGTGTTCACCAGTCGAGAGCCGTTGCCGCCCCCCTTCCACACCGAGCGAAACAGGTGCGAGTTGCACCGGCTCGATGGTGCAGACGCCATCAAACTCGTCGAGCGGGTGCTGGATCAGGATGCCGCCGGCGCCGGTGCCGCCGCGGACGCCGCACGCAACGATGTCGAGGAGCTCGTCGAGACCGTTCATGGTCACGCCCGCACGCTGGCGCTTCTGGCCCCGAGCCTGAGAAGCCGCGGTGTGGAAGCAACCCGCGCATCACTCCTCGAGCTGATGAATGAGATGGAACGACGGTTTCCCGGGAGCAGAGAGAAATCGCTCTTCGCCAGCGTCGACCTGTCCCTTCGGCGCATGTCCCCGGTGCAGCGGGAGAACGCGCGGGTGCTTGGCGTGTTTCACGGCAGCGTAGACGTCGACATGCTTCGCCTGATGATGGAGTGGGGAGAAGCGGACGTGGCCTCGCTAGCGGAGGAGTTGATCCAGCTCGGGCTGGCCACGCTCAACCCGTTTTCCCATCTCACGCTGCATCCGGCACTTTGCCCATACCTGCGCGCGCAAATGTCCACTGCCGAACGCGAATGGCTGACGAGACGATGGGGCGAGGTGATGCGATCGTACGTCGGCTTCCTCCAGCGGCAGCAGAACGAGAGACCGGAGGTCGCCGCGACCCTTACTGTGCTGGAACTGGCCAATCTCTTCGCGCTGCTCGATCACGTCGAGCGCGGAGGCGATTCCGAGGCCACCATCGATCTAGCCACTTCGCTGTACACGCTGTTGCAAGGCCTCGGCAAGCCGCGTCTCCTTCAACGAGTTGCGGAGGCGCGCGATACCG
Source organism: Thermoanaerobaculia bacterium (assembly GCA_036375075.1). Classification (GTDB taxonomy): domain Bacteria; phylum Acidobacteriota; class Thermoanaerobaculia; order Gp7-AA8; family Gp7-AA8; genus QHVT01. The sequence continues at coordinate 20,447 of DASUSN010000028.1, forward strand.
CCGCGGCGACGCTAGGTCAGACATGGACCCGTGCACGGTTCGAGGCGCAGCGAACCAGGATCGAACAGCAACTGAGAGGCGGCCATGTGCCGGAGGCATTCGAGAGCGCACAGACCCTCCTCCGACACGCGCGCGGGGCCGGTGAAACGACATACCCGGGTGCCGACTACGATCTGGCGATGGCTTGTCTCCTGCTGGCGCGCGTCTTCAAGACAGGCGGCTTGGTGGAGCAGGCCCTCCCGCTGCTCGACGAAGCGCTGAGGCGATTCGAAGCCATCGAGCACACACGTCCGGACCGGGGCGCGGGCGCCATGGAGTCGATCTGCTTCGGCGAACGCGGCGATTGTCTCCTCAATCTGGGCCGTCTCGATGAAGCAGCTGCCGCATACGAAGAGAGTATTCGGCTGGCCGAGTCACGTGGCGACGAGCGGGGCGCCGCCGTGGGCAAAGGTCAGCTCGGGACGATCCGCATGACCCAGCGTCGGTACGAGGAGGCCCTAGAGGCGTATGCGGAAGCACGCGAACGCTTCACGCGGCTGGATGAACCAAGCTCCGTGGCCCTGACATGGCATCAGACCGGGATCCTGTACCAGGAGGCAGGGCAGCCTGAAATCGCGGAGGATGCCTATCGCAGATCGTTGTCCCTTGCGGTTCGCCTTGCGGATGTTGCCGCGCAGGCGCGGACCCTCGGTCAGCTGGGGATTCTTTACGACGATGTCCTGAAGTGCCCCGAAGAAGCTGTGTCCTTTTACCGCCAGGCCGTCGACTGCTCCGTCGCACTCGGCGATCTAGCGAGGGAAGGCAGCAGAAGGAACAATCTTGCCGCCACGTTGCTGAAGCTTCGCCGGTTTGATGAAGCGCGGCGAGAAGTCATCCGGGCAATCGACTGCAAAGAGCAGTTCGGTCACGCGTCGCAGCCATGGACGTCGTGGGCCATCCTGGCAGACATCGAGACGGAAGCAGGACAACTTCCGGCTGCCGCAACCGCGAGAAGCAATGCCATCACACAGTACCTCGCGTACCGCCGTGACGGCGGGGAGAACCACAACGCGAGCGGACGCATCGCCTTCGCTGTCGCCCAGGCGCTGCTGAGCGGCGATCCTGAATCGGCAGCGTCCGTCCTCCGAGAGATCGCCGCCGGCCCCGATCTCCCTGTCTGGGCGCAATCTTTCATCACAGCCCTGGAGGCCATCACCACCGGCAGCCGCGATCGGACTCTGGCCGATCATCCGGACCTGCATTACACGATGGCCGCAGAAATTCTGTTCCTGATCGAAATGCTCGAGAACGCCCCGGTCGCGTCGCATCGGGCCGGTAACATCTGATGGCATCCTCGGCATTCAGTCGCCTCTCCGCGCGAGAAGGAGGAAGGACTCCCATCGATTAGAAGCTCATGAGGCGTCGTATTGGCGATGCGCAGTGGCGGCGTCCAACTTGCACGCAGGTTCCTCATGCAACGCTCCGCATTCTTCCTGCTCTTCGCGCTCGTCCTCGCCGCCTGCACCAGCGCTTCCCGGACCGAGGGGCTACGGGGGCGTGAGTGGAGGCTGGCGTGGGTCGAGGCATTCCCCTCCATGCCCGCCGGCGTGACCACGCCCACTCTCATGTTCGGGGACGACGACCGGATCAGCGCGCAGACGGGGTGCAACTCGGCTGGGGGGACGTATGCCGTGAGCGGCGATGGCCTGACCATCGGGAATGTGTTCTCGACCAAGCGCGCCTGCGTCGAGGAGGCCGGCAACCGGCTCGAGGCCGCGTACCTCGGCGCACTCGAACGGACCCGGCGTTTCCGCATCGCCGATGGACAGCTCGAGCTCCTCGACGACGGCGGCGCGGTCGTGGCGCGATTCAACTGACCGTCGCATTTGTCACCGCACGGAGCCGAAATTTTCGCGTGGCGGCAGACAACGATCTCAGGAGGATGAAACCGTGACAGGCACGATCAAATCACCCTGGGAACCGGCCCGCGTCAACAGCGCCGAGGCGTACTACATCGGCGGGCATCTCGTGCTCGTCGTCAGCGGCGACAAGCCGACGCCGTGCTATGAAGTGCGCATCGACAACTCGCTCGACGTCGAGCCGCCGACGTTCCTCGTGCAATGGCGGCAGACCGGCGGCCTCTGTCCGGCGGTCGTGACGCCGTACCGCAAGGTGGGAATCTTCTTCATCGGCAGCTACCGGGAGAAGGTCAACGTCGTTTCCGCGGAGGGGACGAAGAGCATCGCGGTGAAGAAGCTGCCGCTCGCGCGCGAGGGTGCGGTCGCGGAGGCGGCGAAGAAGGCGGGGATCACGGCGCGGACGGCGACCGGCTACTCGGCGGCGTTCTCGTTCGAGGAGGCGTTCCGCAACGCCATCGCGCAGCTCCCGCCGCTCTACCCGGACGAGCTGCAGCACTTCGTCGTCACCGAGACGGGCGCGTTCGCCGGCAGCATCGCCGGCATCCAGGAGCTGTACGTCACCGTAACGACGAACTGAGGGAAAGCGCGGGCGACTCGTCGAGAGTCGCCCGCGCTCACCGCGTCATCGGCTGGCCGCGCGTCGCCGCGCGCTCCGCGCCTCGGCGAGCAGGTCGTAGCGGTCGAGGTTCATGACCTTGGTCCAGGCGGCCACGAAGTCGCGCACGAACTTCTCCTTCGCGTCGTCGCTGGCGTAGACCTCGGCCAGCGCGCGGAGCTGGGAGTGCGCGCCGAAGACGAGATCGGCCGCGGTGGCGGTCCACTTCGGCTTGTCCGTGCCGCGGTCGCGGCCCTCGTAGACGTTCTCCTCCGAGGCAGAGGGCCGCCACGCGGTGCTGATGTCGAGGAGGTTGACGAAGAAGTCGTTGGTCAGCGTCTCGGGGCGGTCGGTGAAGATGCCGTGCTTCGATTGTTCGTAGTTGGCGTTCAGCGCGCGCATACCGCCGACGAGCACCGTCATCTCGGGCGCGGTCAGCTTGAGCAGGTTGGCGCGGTCGAGCAGGCGGGTCTCCGGCGACAGCGGGTCTCCCTTGCGCATGTAGTTGCGGAAGCCGTCGGCGACCGGCTCGAGCGGCTCGAACGTGTCGACGTCGGTCTGTTCCTGGGAGGCGTCCGTGCGGCCGGGGGCGAAGGGGACGGTGACGTCGTAGCCGGCCTTCCGGGCCGCTTCCTCGACGGCGGCGCATCCGCCGAGGACGATCAGGTCGGCGAGCGAGACCTTCTTGCCGAAGTCCTTCTGGATCTTCTCGAGGGCCTTCAGCACCTTGGCGAGCTGCTTCGGCTCGTTCGACTCCCAGTCCTTCTGCGGCGCGAGACGGATCCTCGCGCCGTTCGCACCGCCGCGCTTGTCGGTGCCGCGGAAGCTGGCCGCGGCGTTCCAGGCGGCGGAGACCAGTTGCGCGATGGACAGGCCCGAGGCGAGGATCTTCTTCTTGAGCGCCGCGGCGTCGTCGTCGCCGATGAGCTCATGATCAACCGGCGGCACGGGGTCCTGCCAGAGCTGCGGCTCCGGAACCCACGGCCCGAGGTAGCGGGGACGGGGGCCCATGTCGCGGTGCAGGAGCTTGAACCAGGCGCGCGCGAACGCGTCCGCGAGCTGGTCCGGGTTCTCGTGGAAGCGCTTCGCGATCGGGCCGTAGATCGGGTCCATCCTCATGGACAGGTCGGTCGTCAGCATCATCGGCGCGTGGCGCTTCGACGGATCGTGCGCGTCCGGCACGGTGCCCTGGGCCTCCGGATTCTTCGGAGTCCACTGCTTCGCGCCGGCGGGGCTGGTGGTCAGCTCCCACTCGTAGTTGAAGAGGTTCTCCAGGAAGCCGTTGTCCCATTTGGTGGGGTTGTTGGTCCACGCGCCTTCGAGGCCGCTGGTGATCGTGTGGGCGCCTTTGCCGCTGCCGTATTTGTTCATCCACCCGAAGCCCTGCGCCTCGATGGGCGCCGCCTCGGGCTCCGGCCCGACGTGCCCCGGCGCCGGGGCGGCGCCGTGGGTCTTGCCGAAGGAGTGGCCGCCGACGATGAGCGCGACCGTCTCCTCGTCGTTCATGGCCATGCGCGCGAAGGTGTCGCGGATGTCGCGCGCGGCGGCCAGCGGATCGGGATTGCCGCCGGGGCCTTCGGGATTGACGTAGATGAGGCCCATCTGCACGGCGCCGAACGGACGGGCGAGCTCGCGGTCGCCGCTGTAGCGCTCATCGCCCAGCCACGCGTCCTCCGGCCCCCAGAAGATCTCCTCGGGCTCCCACACGTCGGGCCGGCCGAAGCCGAAGCCGAAGGTCTTGAACCCCATGGACTCCAGGGCGACGTTGCCGGCCAGGACGAGGAGATCGGCCCAGGAGATCTTCTGGCCGTACTTTTTCTTGATGGGCCAGAGCAGCCGGCGCGCTTTGTCGAGGTTGGCGTTGTCGGGCCAGCTGTTGAGGGGGGCGAAGCGCTGCTGGCCGTCGCCGCCGCCGCCGCGGCCGTCGGAGATGCGGTAGGTCCCGGCGGCGTGCCACGTCATGCGGATGAACAGCCCGCCGTAGTGGCCGTAGTCGGCCGGCCACCAGTCCTGCGAGGAGGTCATCAGCTCGACGAGATCGCGCTTCAGCGCGTCGACGTCGAGGGACTTGAACTGCTCGGCGTAGTTGAAGTCCTCCTCCATCGGATTGGAGAGGTGCGAGTGATGGTGGAGGACCGAGAGGTCGAGCTGGTTCGGCCACCAGTCGTTGTTCGTCCGGGGCCGGCCCTTCTTGGGCTTGGGGGAGGGGATTGCGGGGTTTTCGCTTTCGCTGGTGCTTTGTGTGTGTTCTTTATCGGGCACGTCGATCCTTTCCTTTCTGACTTCAGGCAATGGATGGCGTCGGTAATTAGACGTTGTCTAACGGTGCGTTCATGAATAGGTTCTGCCGCCGGACTTTGTCAAGGCGGCAAAAACTGAATGTGGATATGAGCGCGTCAGTCGCCCCAGGGCAGGAGGGAGATGGTCAGGCCCTGCGGCGGCTGGGGCGTCGGGGCCGTGTACGTCAGGTTCACGCGCCGGCGGGGGCGTCGGCGCACCGGCGATAACACGTGGCCCGTTCAGTCTTGCGGGCGGATCGGCAAGTGCGACCGGAGGAACAGGATCGTGCGCAGAAACGCCGCCCGCGACTCCTCGGTGTCGTTGACCAGGTCGAAGCCGTGGTCGCCGTTCGGCAGGTGGATGTGCTCGAGCTCCGTGCCGTTCGCGGCCAGCGCCTCCTTCAGCGCGGCGACGGCGCTTGCGTCGTGAAAGAAGTCGTGCTCCGCGGTCACGAGCTGCAGGGGAGCCTTCCTGCCGGGGCTCCGCGCGAGATCGAGCGTGGCCACCTCCGCGAGAAACTTCGGTTCGAGTCCGCTGCCGCGGAGGGACGCGCCGCTGACGTCCGTGTACTGCAGCGACACGGCCTTGATGTACGGCCGCTCGCCGAGCCACGCCGCGCGGAGGCCGTACGTGCCGCCTGCGGAACGGGCCAGGATCGCGAGCGAGTCGCCGTCGATTCCGAGCTCGCCGCCGTGCTGGCGGAGGTAGCGAATCAGATCGTCCAGATCGGCGGCGACGTCCGGCATGGCCTTCTGCTCGTCGTCCCTCGCGCCCGGTGCCAGCACCGAGCGGATGTCATGGACGATGACCACGCGGTTGGCCCGGGCCGCGATCGCGCGAGCGGCGGTGGCCACGAAACGGATGCCGCGGATCTTCGGCATCACCTCCGGCGCGGCCTGACCGCTCACGAGGATGATCGCCGGGACGCGCAGCTCCGGCTCGTGCTCGACTCCGAACGGGTAGTACGCATCGAACCTCAGCGACTGATTGCCGATCCGTTTGTAGACGACGTTCTCGCGCACGCGGACGTGCTGCATCCCCGGGATCTCGAGGACCACGCCGAGGCGGGAGAGCTCTTCGTAGCGGGTCCCGGCGAAGCCGGGCGAGGGCTCCGCGGCAACCGCGTGGTAGGTCGGATCGTTCATCGAGAACCCGAGGTGGCCGGCCAGCCATTGCAGGCGATCGTCGCGCGAGGCGCGCACCAGCTCGTGCGCGCCCTCGTACCACTTCGCCAGCGCCGCCCGTCCCGCGGCCTCGATGAAGCGATCCCCCTGCGCGCGCGAGATGTACTCGTCGTGCACGGCGAACTGCAGGAACACCGCGGAAGTGCGCGGCCGCGCGATCCACTTCTCCGCGTCGAGCTCCGCCATCGCCGCGATGGCCCGCTCGTGCGCCTCACGGTTCTCCGCCGGCACCGCCCCCTTCTTCATCTCCTCGGCATTCGAAGCGAGGCCGCCGAGGAGCACGAGCGCGCGGATCCGCGGCTCGACACTGCTGACGATCGCCCCGACGTGCGTGCCGAAGCTGAGGCCCGCGTACCCGATGCGATTGCGGTCGACGTCCGCACGCGCCTGGAGCAGATCGACGCCGCGCCGGACGTCGATGACGCTCTGCACGATCTCGCGGACTTCCCGGTCCGCGGCCGGCGAGGCGCCGCGCGTGCGCGGCCGCGCAAACGGCGCGTCGATGAGCAGCGAGACCACGCCACGCGCGGCCAGCAGCTTGGCTTCGTCGAGCCAGCCGTGCCGGTCACCCAGGCCCCAGTGCAGGAAGACGATCGCCGGCCCGCGGCCTTTTGCTGTTGCGGGTGCGACTAGCGTCGCCGGAACATCGCCATCCGCGCCGTGATAGGCGATCTCGTCGATCCGTACGCCCTCGCCCGTGGCCGACGCAAGCTGGCGCACGTTCAGCGGGACGGTCGCGTCGTAGGCGAACCGGTCGGCGGCCTGCGCCTGCACGACGACGGCGGCGAGGAGGAGCGCGATGGCGTTCCGCATGGCGGTTCAGGATAGCGCCGACGGGCGGTTCGTTCCTGGGCGGTGCCGCAAGCGGTCGCGCGCACGGCGCGAGCGGTCGTGCCGGCGCCCGTACTTTTGGAGATGAGATGAGAAGGCCAACCTCCACGCAGTAGTCTCAACTGTGAACAGCAGAAGAGGCTCGGCACGCGCGCGCCGGCGGACCGTCTGCTGCGTCGCCGCTCGCAGTCAGAATCCGCGTTTCGCGCGGATCCGCGGCATGGCCTCGGCCGCGATGTCCTCGAATGTCCAGTCCGCACGCCCGTCGCCGTCGGTGTCGACCGCGTAGCGCAGCACCTCGCCGTGATTGCGCGACCGGCCGGCGAACGTGATCCAGAGGTCCCACCGCCCGTCGGAGTCGGCGTCCGCGAGAATGGACTGCGGCCGTTCGTCACCCCCCATCGGCCGGCTCCACGAGAACACGAACCGCTCCTCGATCCGCCCGTCCCCGTTCGCATCCGAGTCCACCCGCACCACCCGCCCAAAGCTGCGGTGCTTGACCATCGTCCCGTCACCAATCCGGAGGATGGAGAAGCCGAAGAGGCACCATGCAAAGGCAGCGGGATGCAGGAGCGCACCAATGGTGAACAGGAGACGTCCGCGCTTCATGCACTGTGTGACGTGCGGGGAGCGCGGAAGGTGTCACCCCCGACGCTGCGAGCAGTTGACAGAGCCGCCTCTCGCGACGTGGCACGCTCCTCTTCCCGCCCGGCGGCGAGACGTGCTCAGCGCCTCACCGGCGATGGCGATTGCCTCCGCACTCCACAGCGCGCCGCCGCGACCCTCACGCCCCCCGATGCCGCGCCGCAACGCAGCTCGCGTCCGTGGTGAAGAGGTCGTACTTCACCATCTTGCGGTAGAGGGTCATGCGGGAGCAGGAGAGGAGGCGGGCGGCTTCGTTGCGGTTCCAGTCGGTGGCGCGTAATGCGCCGAGGATGCGCTCGCGCTCGGATTCGCTCTTGCGCTCTTCGCTGGCGAAGAGGGCGCGGAGGTAGGGGGGGAGGTCGCGGCGGGTGACGCGGGTGCCGGCGCCGAAGACGATGGTGGATTCGACGACGTTGCGCAGCTCGCGGATGTTGCCGGGCCAGCCGTAACGGAGGAGGGGCTCGAGGAAGGAGGGGTCGACGGCGTCGATGCGGCGCTCGACGCGGGTGGCCAGCTCGCGGACGACGCCTTCGACGAGCTCGGGGATGTCTTCGGCGTGCTCGCGCAATGGGGGAAGGTGGAGGCGGGCGACGTTGAGGCGGAAGAAAAGGTCCTGGCGGAACTTCTGCTGGGACGTGAGCTGCTCGAGGTTCTGGTTGGTGGCGGCGATGATGCGGATGTTGACGGAGATGTCGCGGTTGCCGCCGAGGCGCTGGACTTTGCGGCTCTCGATGGCGCGGAGGATCTTGGCCTGGGCGTACAGGGTCATGTCGCCGACTTCGTCGAGGAAGAGGGTGCCTCCCTGGGCGTACTGCAGCTTGCCTTCGCGCGCGGCGTGGGCGCCGGTGAACGCGCCGCGCTCGTAGCCGAAAAGCTCGCTCTCCAGCAGCCCCTCGGGGATGGCCGCGCAGTTGATGGAGACGAAGGGGCGGTCGCGGCGGCGGCTGTTGGCGTGGATCAGCTCCGCGGTGAGCTCTTTGCCCGTGCCTGTCTCGCCGGTGATGAGGACGTTGCTGTCGCAGGCGGCGACGCGCTGGATGGAGCGGCGGAGCTGTTCGATCGGCTTGCTGTGGCCGATCAGGCGGCTGCCGGCGAGGAGCTCGGTCTGCGGCCGGGCGACGGGCTCGTGCCGCACGACGCGCCGCACCACGTCCTCCACCTCTTCGGCGGTGCTGCGGCAGGTGAGGAGGTCGTTAACGCCGGCACGCATGGCGGCGAGGACGAAGTCGCCGTCGCAGGTGTCGACGAGGAAGCAGAGCGTGGCGTAGCGGTCGAGCTCCCGGATGCGCCGTGCCAGCGCGAGTCTGGCCATGGGGGGGAGAGTGGTCTGGACGGCGATCAGGTCGACGTCGCCGTTGGCGGCGATGGCGAGGAGCTCGATCTCGTCCGCCGGCTCGCTGACCTCCCAGGCAGGGGTGTCCAGAGCTGTCGAGACCAGAGGAGCGGCGAAGACTCCGTCTGTGCTGAATATCAGCGCACGCATGAGTGACTAATGTCCCGTTTTCGATGATTAGTGCATGAGGCCGCAATTTCGTTTCAACGGATTTCGATTATGTCCTGCACTGCTGCCGTAAAGCCTTAAAGCACAAGTAGTTAGTGCTTGCCACGAAGGTCGGCTGGTCCCTACACTGGCGATCAAATCCAGAATTGGCGAGAGTCCGGCTCGATGAATTTCGACGTGGCAACGATCAACTATCCCGATGGACGGGTGGCAAAGCTCCCTCCCGCGGAGTTTTACGCCATTCCGCTGGGGGAGCGCATCGAGCTGCTGACCAGCAGCCGGATCAAGTTCGAGAAGAACAACCAGCCGATCTCGCCGCTGGACGCGCTGAGGAAGAAATGAATCGGCGCGCTCTCCTGGTGTCGCTGATCGCAGCGGGGGCGTTGTGGATCGCCACGATCGCCGCCGCGTTCGAAGCCATCCGCCGGTTCGAGGTGACGCCCGGGCTGCCGGCGTCCGCGCCGCGCGTGTGGCCGGCGGCGAGCGCCGTCTCGCGCCAGCCGGGTCACTGGTCGCTGGTGATGCTCGTGCACCCGCACTGCTCCTGCAGCCGTGCGAGCGTGCAGGAGCTCGGGGAGATCGTCGAGAAGGCTCCGCAGGACGTGCAGACCACGGTGCTGGTCTACCGCCCGCGGGAGATGGCCGCGGGGTGGGAGCGGACGGCCGTGTACGACGCGGCGACGCGCCTGCGCCGCGCGCGCGTTCTCATCGACCAGGACGGCGCCGAGGCGGCGGCGTTCGGCGGCTTCACCTCGGGGCAGACGTTTCTCTATGACGCCGATGGACGGCTGCGGTTCGCCGGCGGCGTCACGTCGTTGCGCGGGCACGCGGGGCTGAATCGCGGACGCGCCGACGTCATTCGCATCGCCCGGGACCGCACGGGCAACGGATCGCACCCGGTCTTCGGCTGCGCGATCGCCACTTCGCCAAACCACAAGGGAGATCCACGATGAGCATCAATCCGAGCATCGCCGCGCGCGCCGAAGAGCTGCACCGCGAGCAGACCGCGAAGCGTCATGTGATCGTCAGCCGGATGTTCGCGGTGCTGCTGGTGGTGCAGTACCTGGCCTGTGTGGGCGCGGCCTGGCTGGTCTCGCCGTATGCCTGGGCGGGCAAGGAGCGCGTGCTGCACATGCACGTGTGGGTGGCCCTCCTCGGCGGCGCGGGCATCACCATCCTGCCGGTGCTCCTGGCCTGGTTCCGCCCGTCGGCCACGATTACGCGCCACGTGATCGCGGCGTCGCAGATGCTGTCGTCGGCGCTGCTGATCCACCTCACGGGCGGCCGCATCGAGACGCACTTTCACGTCTTCGGCTCGCTGGCGTTTCTCGCGTTCTACCTCGACTGGCGGGTGATCCTCACGGCCACGGTGGTCGTCGCGGGCGATCACTTCGCGCGCGGCATCTTCTGGCCGGAGTCGGTCTACGGCGTGACCAATCCGGAGTGGTGGCGGTTCCTCGAGCACGCCGGCTGGGTGGTGTTCGAGGACGTGTTCCTGATCTGGTCCTGCGTGTTCGGCGCGCGGGAGCTCCGCGCGGCCGCGCAGCGGCAGGCGGAGGTGGAGCATCTGTCGGAGCAGGAGCAGCTCAAGACGGCCGCGCTGGAGATGGCGCTGAGCGAGATCCGCACGGCGACGGCGTAGGCGCCGTCGTACCTTGCTGTCATCCTGAGCCGGCGTAGCGCGGCGAAGGACCCCTGCCGGTAGCACGCGTCGCGTGCAAATCAGGGGTCCTTCGCCGTCTACGCGGCTCAGGATGACAGTAGCAAGTCACTTCTTCGGCACCGGCAGGAGGCGGTCGAAGGCCAGGCCGCTGGATTCTTCGCCGCGGCCGGTCTGCTTGCGGGCGCCGAGCCAGACCCAGGGGCGGCCGTCGCGCCAGCGGGTGCGCTGGTAGCTCTGGGAGACGATCACGCCCGCGCGGGGGACTTCTTCTTCGTGGAGGAAGTAGGACCGCTTCGCGGCGAGGCCTTCGCGCATCAGTTGCGTGCGCGGGCGGATCTTCTCGGTCTTGTCGCCGGCGAGGACGCGGAGCATGGCGCCGCGCTGGAGCTGGATCGAGCGGCGGTCTCCGGGGATGTGTACGGGGACGAAGGGGATCCAGTTCTCCGGGACGGTGTTCATGATCTCGTAGCGCAGGTCGGCGGCGGGCTCCGGCGGCGCGTCGGGAGGGCTGGTGCGCTCGTAGAAGGCGCGCGTCTCCCGCGCGGCTTCGAGGCCGCGCCGGGCGGTGCCGTCCGGCAGGGGGACGACGTTCTCGATGGCCCAGACCATGTTCGCCATCTCGTCGCGCACGAGCAGGACTTCCTCGAGCGGCTCGCTCTCCAGCACTTTCGGCGCGACGGGGAGCATCAGCAGGCTGGTGTCGGCGTTCTCGTCCCAGTTGCCTTTGGTGTTGGCGACGAACATCGCCCAGCGGTGCCAGGCGTCGTCTTTGCCACGGCCGGCGGCCTGGATCCAGATCCGCTCGCCGAACACGTTGGTCACGGTCAGGCCGTCGATCTTCGCGATGGAGCCGGACGCGAGCCGGTGGGGGATGACGAACCAGTCGTTCGCGTAGGTGAGGCCGAACTCGATCAGCAGCAGCTTGGCGAGGTCCGTGGTGTCGGGCTTGATGTCCCCGAAGTTCGTGCGGCCGTCTTCGAACGTCCACCAGCGCGTGTTCGGCATGCCCTCGAACGACGCCGGGGTCATGACCACCTCGCGGGTCTCGACGTGCGGAACGCCGGAGCCCGCAGGAATCCCGCTGCCGCCGATGGGCGCGGTGCCATGGTCGACGCTGTACCAGTCCAGGCGGCCGTGGTAGTACTCGTCGGCGACGAGCGTCTTCTCTTTCGCGCCCGCGAGCGGCGCGGCGCACGCGAACTGATACTCGAGGCGGTCGGGCAGCCACGCGTTGGACTCTTTCGGCGGCTGGCTGAAGACGCGCTCGAACCAGCGCACGAACGCTTTCGCCGCCTCGTCGATCGGCGCTTTTTTCGGCGGGGGAACGTGCATGCCGTCGTAGGCATGGCTGCCCGGCTTGAGGAGGTGCTCGTACAGCCGCGCGCCGTCCATGGCCCGTCCCGCGGCCGCGGCGAACGCGCTCCACGCCTCGGGATGCGCGACGATGCCCGCGTCCTTCGCCGGGTCGGGCGCGGCCACCGGATATGCGGCGATGAAATCGTCCTTCATGTTGTGGAACGGCATCATCTTCAGCCATTGCCGTCCCATGAGCATGCGCAGGTCGAGGGAGAAGACGAGCGGCCGGCGCTCGACTTTGGTCTCCAGCGGCACGCCGTCGTCGAGGGTCTCGACGGCGCCCGTCGCTTCGCCGCCGCGGTACTTCCGCAGGCGCGTGCTGGTGACGCGGATGCGGGCCTGGATGGGCGAGCCGGCGTCGTCGCCCTGAAACTCGCCCATCTGCCACTGCCGCGCGAGCATCCAGAGCGCGTCGCGTACCTCGGCCTGCAGCGCGCGGTCGAAACGTTGGGTGCGGGTGCGGAGCTCGACTCGCTGGGTCATGAGAAGTCCTCCAGGACCGTGGCGGGAAGGATGCGTGCGTAGAGGGTGTCGTCGAGGTGCCGCGGCTCGACGGCGCGGACCTTCGCCAGGTCGAGCGTCTCGGAGAGCGCGTCGACGACGTCCTTCCACTGCCAGGCGCCGGGCGTGAGCGGCGGCGTGAGGAGCAGCATGGTCTGCGGGGCCTCGTTGTTCGGACGGTCGTAGTGGACGGCCACGCCGCTCGTGGCGCCGTCCGAGGGGATCACTTCCGTCCATTCATCGACGAGCAGGCCGCACTGCCGCTTCGACGGATCGAACGGCTGGCGGAAGTGCGCCGTGTAGAGCAGCCGCTCCTGCTCGAGCTTCATGGTGGCGGGGAAGTCCAGCGCCATCCAGGAGTCTCCCGTGCGGAAGGGGAGCTGCAGCGGCGTGAGCTCGGGCTCGGGGCTGCCGAGGGCGCCGGCGAAGAGGACGAGCTGCTCCCAGTCGCGCATGCGCTCGCGCACGCGGGCCACGCCGTACAGCCACGAGTCGACGGGCAGCGGCGTCGTCGCGGCGGCATGGGTGAGCATGGAGCTGCTCCCGGCGTGCGCGGAGGCGAGCTCGCGCGCCGCGGCCGCGCCGACGGTGAGCTCCGGGACGATCGCGAAGTCGTCGCCGAGGAGGGCCTTGCCGGCGGCGGTGAGCGCGTCGACGCGGGCGGTCGCAGTCGCGGCGCCGTCGTGCTGCTGCAGGAGCTTCGCCGCGGCTTTGCCCCGCGCGTCGGCGTCCGCGATGAGCACCTTTACGACGCGCTGGACGTCCTGGGCGAACGTGGCGCAGCGGTCCACTTCGCTCTTCGTGGAGATCTCGGCCAGGTCGAACTGCGTCACCGGGAGCAGCGCCGCGAATTGCGCGAGGAGGTCTTTCACCGTGAGCTTCGTGGAATCGCGGAGGGCGGCGAACTGGTCGCGGCGGTCGGCGAGGTCTTTCCGCTTCCTCCGCACAGCCGCGAAATAGGCTTGGGGCGTGGGGGGCAGAGGCGCGGTGACGGTGGTCGAGACGGTGCTCTCGGCGCGGGTGAGGAGCGCGAACCGCTCGGCGTTGGTCGCGGTCGAAGGCAGCGCCTCGTACTTCGCGATCAGCGCGTCGTGGTCCGCGAGCCGGCGGTCCCAGCGCTCGACCACCTCGGCGGCCTTCGTCCGTACGGCGATGAAGATGCCTTTGCGGAATTCGTACGCGAACGACCAGCCGCTCTGGGGGATGCCGAAGAGCGCCGCGCGGCCGAAGAGCTGCGGGAGCTTCGCGATCCAGTCGTCGCAGTTCGCCGCGGCGTTGGCGCTCTGGGCGACGACGGTTGCGAGAAAGGCCTCCAGCGCCGTCTTCGTCTGATTGAGCGCGTCGAGGGCCTTCTGGATGCGCTGCCGGTCGGCGAACACGCTCTGGTTCTGGTCCGTCTTCGCGTCGTTCGGACGGGCGAGATCGGTCGGCGCGAGCGGGCGCGCCGCGCGCGTGAGCCGGTGCAGGTGACGGATGAGCGGGAGGACTTCGAAGAGCGAGAGCTTGCGAGGCGTCTTCTCCATGAACGCGATCGTGACCGGCGCGTCGGGGCGCGCCCGATCGGCGACGAGCGTGGTGATCCGCTCGTCGAGCTCTTCCTGCACGCCGGCGGCGAGGCGGACGACGTCGACGGGCTGGAGGCTCAGGTCCCGGAGGGTGACGGATTCCTCCTTCGCGTCGTTCCTGCCGTCGCGGAACCGCACCACGCAGACGATGTCGTCGAGCGGCGGGAGGACTGACGCGATCCACTCGTTCACGGCCGGCTCGGCGAGGGAGCGCGGCGTGGGATCGACCCGGTGCACGGGCGAGAACTCGGGGGCCAGCCCCGGCTTCAGGTGCACGGCCACGCGGTGCGTGATGCCCGTGCCCTCGACCGGCGTGCGCACGATCTGTGGCTCGGGAGGGACGTAGCCTTTGGAGAGGGCGTCGAGCGTCGCGCCGACGCGATCGAAGTTGCCGAGGACCGCTTGGAACACGCCTTCGGAGATTGCCAGATCAGCGACCGCGTCCCACGTCGCGACCAGCCGCTCCGCCTCGGCGGACAGCGCGGCCTCCTCCTCCGGCGTTCCCCGCAGCAGGCTGTAGCCGAAGGGATAAATCGGGTCGAGGCGAATCGCGTTCACCAGCGCCAGACCATCCACGACGTTGCGGGCCTCGATCTTCTCGATCGAGTCGGTGCTCGTGTTCGTCGAGGCGAGCCGGTTGGAGGCGAGGGGGAACGCGAGCCGGACCGACAGGATGAACTTGTCCAGTTCCTCTTCGTGCCGATCGTGCAGCCCGCGCTCGAACTGATAGCCGAGGAGCGCGCCCATGGACTGCCCGTTGCGCAGCCCCTCCAGGATCGACATCGCCACGCGCACCCGCTCCGAGGAGAGGTTGACCGCGAACATGTCGGGCCTGTCGCGGTCGGCGTTGGAGATGTACCCGTTGCGCAGGACCGCCGCCGTGACCGCGTGGTTCAGCGACGGCGCGTGGATGTAGCCGGAGTTGGTGCGGTCGGTCAGCAGCGGCGGCGCGAGCGGAGGGAAGTCGGCGGCGACGGCGGGATCGATCTCCGCCGGCTCCAGCACCCGCCGGTCGGGACGGAGCCTCTCGACCCATGCGTACGCGCCGAGGTAGATGCCTTTGTTCGTCGCCGCCGTTCCGGAATCGACGATGTTGCGCATGCGCACGAGCTGCTTTCGCGCGGCGCCGATCAGCCAGGCGTCGACGCGGTACGCGCAGCAGTCGAGGTGCTCCGTGAAAAGGCGCTCGAGCCGCGCCGTCGGCAGGTTCTCGAGCCGTTTGACGGCGGCGATCTGGCGCGGGAGGTACGCCGGGTCGCGGTGCCCCGCGCGCAGCGCCGTCCACAAATACTTGTACAGGAGCGCCAGCGGCAGCTTCCCGTCCTTGAATCCCTGCTGGTCCCGAAGCGCGTCCGCGGACGGCGCCGCGCCGAAGAGCCATCCGAGATAGTTCTTGCCGTCGGTGGTATAGACGCGGACCGCCGCCGTCTCGGAGAGCGGGCGGTCGTCGATGAGCGTGACGCCGGGCCCCAGCGGCACGTCGGCGGCATCGAAGCGGTTGAGCAGGAAGTCGGGCTCGGCGGTGCCCGTGTAGCCGAGCCGCGCGAGCAGCGCCATCGCCGGATCCGGCGTTTCGTCGAGGGTCCGGGCGATGCGCCAGGTGTGCTCCACCGAGCCGGGATGCGCGGCGACGATGTCGAGGAGCGCCTGGGGGCCCGGCCGCCCTCCGCCGACGAACGAGACCTGCGGCACGAGGCCGCGCCAGTCGCTCGCCATCACGCTGAGGACGGGGTAGAGCTTCTCCAGATCGGCGTCGACGCCGGCGAACCACTGCGTCTTCGACCACGGCGTCGCGGGGAGGATGCCGTACGGCTGGCTGCCGATGCGGATCGCCGGCAGGGGACCGCGGCCGGAGACGAAGTCGGTGAAGAAGGCCCGGGTCATCGGGAGGGCGGCGGCGGGAACGACGCGATCGCGCACCCCGATTTCGAGCCACCGGCCGACGGTCGAGGGCCAGAGGGCGGAGCTCATCGCGCGCGCCTCCGCGAGGTCGCGGCCGTCGCTGCCGTGCACCTGCTGCAGCGCGCTGTCGTTCAGGCCGAGGAGCTCGGCGAGCCACTGGCCGTCGCTCTTCTCGTCCCATTTCGACGTCGGCGTCCAGAGATTGCCGCGTTTCATCTCGTCGAAGCTGACGTCCGCGTCCTCGATGCGCGAGTGGCCGGACGTCGCGGTGTCGGTGTTGTTCGTGGGCGTGCCCTGTGGCAGGACCGCCAGGCCCGTGCGGCTGAAGCGGTGGTGCCCGAGCAGCGTCTCCAGCTCCTGCTGCCCGCGCTGGTGATCCGAGGCGAGGCGGACGCCGGCGACGATCACCCGCGCGAAGCCGCTCAGCGCCTGCGCCGGCGAGAGCGGAATGCGAAAGCCCATGCCCGACGCCACGGCGCGGTTGAAGTCGACCATCCACTGCATGTCGTCGGGGAAGATCAGGCGGCCGTCGTCGTCCTGGCGGAGCTGTTCCTCCTCCGGCGCGGACGGATCGGGGCCGACGACGAACGGCGCGAGCACGGGTGCGCCGAGGACTTCCAGCGGAGGGGTGCCGTCGTGGTTGTAGCCGATGAAGACGAAGCGGTCGGGGAGGAGCACGCTGCGCGCGGCGCCGGACCAGGAGCGGCGCTTGAGGCTCAGGCCCTCGGGCGGCGGCAGGATGAGGAGCTTCGTCTGCATGCCGACCGTGGCGCGCGTGAGCGGCGGCTCGGGCTTCACGTCGAAGTTGACGGGCCTGGTCGCCGCGATGAGCGCGTCGGCGCGGGCCGCGCCGAACTTGTCGACGAGCTTTTTCCGCGCGGCCTCGACCTCGGCGCGGTTCTCGCCGGCTCTCCAGACGCTCGTCCAGTAGTCGGTGGCGGGTCTCTCTTCCTCGGCCGGCAGCGCGTCCCCGGCGACGATGACGAGAATGATGTCGGTCGGCTTGTCTTTCTTCGGCTCGAGGTCGCGGCGGACGGGGAAGTAGTTCAGCAGGACCCACTGCGCGCGGCCCGCGCCGCTGGTGTTCACGAGCTGCCGCCAGGGGCCGCGCTGCTGCGGGGGGTAGCCGCCCGCGGCCCAGATGCCCTGCCAGTACAGGCGGGCGGCCTTGACCTCGTCCTCGGAGAGCATCGGCTCGAACGTGTCGACCAGGCAGTCGTCGGGATAGACGCGCACGAGGAGCTGCGGCGGGGGACCGGCCTGGAAGCGCGTCTCGATGCGCACGGGGAACATGAGAATGGGCGTGCGGTCCTTCAAGGCGCCGATGGCGGTGCGGGGATCGGCGACCGCGCCGAAGTCGGCGGTTCCGCGCAGCTCTGCGTTGCGCGTCCGGACCGCTTCCGCGCGCGCGGCCTCGGCGGCCACGCGGGCCCTGTCGATCTCCGCGGCCGCGGCGCCGCGCGCCTTCAGCCGCTCGTAGTGCTCGCGCGCGGCCGACGCGGCCTGGCGCGCCGTCTCCGCCTCGTTGCGGCGGTCGCGGAGTTGCAGTCGGAGCTCGTCGAAAGTAGCCATGGCGTGCCTACGGGTTCTTCGGCGGCAGCATTTCGCTCGCGTGCACGCCGACGAGCACGGGAGTCTGGAAAAGGATGTAGGCGAGGTCCGCGGCGCTCATGTCCGCGCTCCACGCGACGTTGTCGTCTTCGGCGCGCTGGTCCTTCTTCTCGGCCGGCACCGGGAGCTCGAGCCCGTGGGCAAGGTTCTGGATCTTCAGGAACGCCCCCGGCGGCATGTCCGTCCAGGAGAGGTCGTTCCAGACCTCGAGCTTGCCGGTCCGGCCGACGTCGAGCCCGAAGCGCGGCTCGCCGGGGCGCTCCTTGAGCACGAAGTACCAGCCCGGCTCGGTGTCGGTGCCGCCGCGCGCCGTCTCGGGTTTGAGATCGAAGCCCAGGAAGTAGATGTCGGGATCGATCTTCGCCTCGTACATCGGCGTGCGTACTTTCCGGAATGGCGGGCGCATTTCGTCGCTGTCCGTGAGCGGCTCGAGGAGGCGCGGCTTCGTGCGGTCGGGCTTGCCGTCGGGCCCCGGCTGCCACGCCGCGTGGTGCGCGTAGATGATGGCGGTGGGATAGCGCTTCAGCAGCTCGCCGCGGATCACCAGCACGAGCTCTCCCTCGGCCGGCCGGCGGTTCTTGTGGAAGCCGAGCTTCGACGTCTTGTCCCATTCATGGAGCGGGGTGATGTCGCGGAGCTGCTTCTTCCATTCGCTGTCCGGGATGCCGGCGATGTTGAACGTCCCGCTCACGCCCCAGAACTGCCGGAAGTAGGAGCCGCGCTGGTCGGTCGGATACTCGCGCCAGAGGAGCTCGCGGGCAAACTCGTGATTGAGCCCGGCCATGTAGGCCTCGATGAACTGCTGGTTCGGCTCGAGGATGGTGATGCTGTTGTCCGGAATGAGCTCCGCGTTGGGCAGGAAGAGCTCGGAGGAGATGTTCTCGAGCGGCTCGTACATCGGTGTGTCGAACTCGGGATAGACCATGGCCTCGACGAAGAAGTCGCTCGCGGAAGTCCTGAGGATCTCGTTCGGATAGATCTCCCGCTCGATGCGCTCCGGCAGGTGGACGGTGCTCTTCACGCGCGCGGGAATCGTGAGCTCCGGCCGGAGCTGTTCGACGACCGCGTTGGAGAGCCTTTTCAGGTCGATCGACCGGCTCGGCGGCGTGTTCGGCGGGCGCGTCGGCGCGGGGGTGGCCGCGCCCCCGTTCGTCTGGCTGAAGATGTCGCGCACGGCTCCGGAGTATTCGTTGAACTCCAGGCCGCGAAGGAGACGCCCGCGCGGACGCATCGCGCGCCGCAGGGCGCCGGAGGTCATGGTCGGCGAAAACCGCGATCCGGTGCAGTACGAGGAGACGGTCTCGGTGCCGGTCTCGGAGCGGAACGTCGTCCGCTTGTTCAGCGGACCGGAGAGCTGCAGCAATTTCTGCCGGTCGTTCTTCTTCTCCTCCGGTTCCGGGTACTTCGTCAGCTCCCTGAGGTTCCGGTCGAACCAGGTCGTGCTCACGCCGCAGGCGGCCTGGCCGAGGCGGATGCGGCGGTTGCCTTCGAGGACGTCGCCGATCTGCTGCCACGCGGCGTCCATGTACTTCTCCTGGTTCTCCTGGACGACGCGCGTGCCGAAGCCGGCCGCGACGCGCCAGCGCGGATCGAGATTGAGCTCGTGCAGCCAGTTGTCGTTCGGCGTGATGGGCGCGCCGGAGCGCTCGGTGAGGACGCGCTTGGCCATGGCGTGCCACATGCCGTACAGCGGGGGTGTCACGACCGGATCGGGATCGCCGTTGGCCGGGTTCTCGGGGTCGAGGACGTTCGCGCTCTTGTTGGCGGCCTGCACGGCCAGCTCGGCGTAGTCATCGGCGAGGTTCACGACCCTGGCGATGTCCTTCTGGATGTCCTGGGGATAGGGCTTGGCCCACTCGTCGTACTTCTTCCGCTCCGCGAGCTGCGCGGGATCGAGGGCGGCGAAGGGAACCTGCAATGCGCCGCCCAGCTTGAGGATGCCGCGGAGATCCGCACGCACGCCGCGGATCTTCATGCCCGGAGCCTGCACGTCGATGTCGCGGCGTCCGACGCGGTGGTCGACGGGGCGCGGCTTCAGCATGCGCACCAGCGCCTCGAAGTCGCCCTTGCCGCCGGTGTGGAAGAACCAGCGGTAGTAATACGGCATGTCCAGCGCGCCGGTGCCGGCCCAGGCGGACGTCGTCGGAGGGATGTTGCCGTCGTGCGGGAGCCCGAGGCCCGTGCGGCGGCCGCTCTCGAACGAGGGGATGAGGAACGCGTGGTACGCCTTGTTCGCCTCGAGCTTGCGGGGGGAGAGGACGCGCGAGAGGGCGTTGTCGGCGTTGTCGCTCAGCAGGCCCTGGAGCTTCGGCAGGACCTGGCTCATGTCCGTCGAGACGATCTCGCCCGCCGGGCTGGCGAGGCTGCGGTTCACGTGCACGTGCGCCCACGCCCACATCTGCGCGGGATCGGGGAAGACGTCGCGGCTCGTCACCTGGATGTAGGGCAACGGCTTGCCGGTCATGTCCTTGCCGTCGGTGAACTCGGGGGAGACCTCTTTCTCCTCGAGGACGAGCAGCGCGAGCCACGGCAGGAGGCGGCCCTTGTCGTCCGGCGCGGCGGGCGTGTAGCGCCAGGGGAAGTCCTCGTCGTAGAACTCGATGGCGGGAAGGTAGTTCGTCTCGAAGTTCGTCGACCAGTCGCGCGGCTCGGTGCGGACCACGGCCCGGCGCTCGACGCCCTGGATGTCGCCCGGGCCGAAGAGCGCGACCTTCTTCGGGACGGGGAGTGGGGCGACCGCATCGCCGACGGGCACGCCTTCGAGGGCGAGCTTCACATCGATCACGGCGCGACCCTGGTCGCTTGCCCCGGCCACGATCTCATTCGCGAGCCCGAGGCGCAGCCACGGAAGGAAGGAGTAGTTGCCCAACGGTTTGCTCATGCACCCTCGCGGCGGCATTTCCAGGCCGCTCGAATGGATGGTCTGACACGCCCCGGATTTTTTCGGAGTGCGGCCTCCGCCTTCGCATTCGCGCGTTCCTCGCGCCGAGGGACCCGGATTGGAAAGCGGAGGCAATTGCAGGGCGTCGCAAAACTCATCGGACCGCCGGCGTCCCGCCGGCGCGTCCTCGGGAGGACGGAGCATCTCGCCACGTGGCACGCTCCACCTCCCACCCGGGGCGGCGAGACGCCGCCCCCGCAGCCGGCGGGACGCCGGCGGTCCCGTGGAGTTTTGAGACAGCCTCCGATTGCCTCCGCACTCCAAATCAGGCGGCACGCTCCACGGCGGGGATCACGTGCAGCAGCTCGACGAGGTTCGGATCCTTCTCCGCCTCCTGCCGCAGGAACTCGCGTGCGGTGGCTTCGCTGCGGAACGACGCGGTGTCGGCCCGGAACGGGCGGTTGTTCTTCTGGAACACCACGGCGTATTCGTCCGGGTGCATCTCGATCTTCTCCTTGCGGAACGGATCGAGCTTGGTCTTCGCGCTCTGCGAGAGCTCGCTGCCCGCGACGGCGCCGCTGACCGAGAAGTGGTTGAACAGGCCTTCGCCGGCGCCGCGGAACCGCTCCACATTCCGCATCTCGCCGGTGTCGATGAGGATCTCCTCGGTGCGGATGACGCGGCGGACCATGCGGCTCGAGGCCATGTCCGCGCCGCTGGCGGCGAGCTCGATGCCGGCCCGCTCCGGCGCGTAGGCCGGGCGGGAGAGCTTCTCGCTGTCCGGGAAGTCCTGGTACTGCGCGGGGGCGAACTGCTCGTAGGCGTCGTTTTTTCGCTGCAGGCGGCCCGACGCGGTGAGCTTCACGCGGTTCACGTCGCTCGGTTTGCTGTTGCCGACCTTGTCGAGCGTCAGCTCCAGCGGCACCGCGCGCTGCGCGACTCGCAGCACGCCCAGCGGGTGCAGCACGAGCGGCGTGTCCTCGGGCAGCGGACGCAGCGAGACCAGCAGGTTGTTGGCCTCGGGCAGCTGCGCGCGCCAGTTCTCCTTCTTGTCCAGCTCCGCCTTCAGCAGCGGCAGCACCGCGACCGGCGGCAGCACGTCGTGCCGCTCCTCGCCCCAGGTGACGTCGATGTCGACGTTGATGTCGAAGAACAGGATCCGGATCGAGGCCGTGCCGCTCACACGCCACGGCGTCGGTCCCTCCAGCGAGCCGCGGACCCGGACGCTGAGCAGGCTGAAGCCGAAGACGTTCAGGGCGAACGAGGCGCTGATGGTGATGATGAAGTAGAAGGGGGAGAACTGGAACAGGGCGTCGAAGGCCAGGTGGCCGGAGACGTTGATGGCGTCGAAGCCGAAGTAGATCTCCACCGCGGCGCCGAACTGCACGGTGTTGGAGGTAACGGCGAAGTAGCCCTCGATGCGCACGCGGGCGTAGTCGGTGTCGATCAGGCTGATGGCCACGCGCCTGGGGACGGGGAAGGGGAGTGGCGGAGGCTGGAAGAGCGGGTGGAAGCCGCCCACGCTGACCACGAAGTTGGCGTCGTCGCCGAACGCGACCAGCAGGCCCATCTCCCCTTCGATGGTCAGGAACAGGATGCGCGAGTCGTAGAGCGCGGCGAAGAACCAGAGGCGCTTCTTGTCGACCTCCAGCGCCCCCATGAAGGCGACCTGCAGCTTCAGGATCGCCACCTCGTCCGCGGGCAGGGCGACCTTGAGGATGCCGAGGATGATGACGTTGCCCGGCGGGATCTGGATGATGACCCCGAGCGAGACGCTGAGCAGCGTGGGCGTGCCCCAGCCGATCTTCGCCATCGGGCCGATCAGGAACGTCCCCGGCTCGGCCGGGAAGTACGTCCGCAGATCGCTGATGATCTTCGGCGCGTTGGCCACGACGTTCTGCGGGAACATGATCCGCTCGACCGCGCCGCTGCGCACGCCCTGCACCAGCGGATCGAGACGCACCCCGCGGTTCAGGCCCAGCAGACCGCCCACGCCGAGGAGCGTGAAGCCGAAGCCGAGCTGCAGACCGCTGCCGAATTCGGCGGTGATGATGATCAGCAGCGAGAAGCCGCTCGACCCGTCCGGCATCTTCGTCGTGATCAGGCCGATGGCTTTGACCGAGACGAATTCGGCAATCGTCAGCTCCAGCGCGCCGGCGTACTCCCCGCGCTCGGTGTCGATGGAGAGGAACCCGCCGCCCTTCACCACGCCGGCGTTGATCGCGATGCCGATCCCGTTCGGCGGCTTGAAGTGCAGGTCGACGTCGAACAGACCCTGCTTGCCCTCCGCCTTCTCCGAGAACTTCAGATCCAGCCCCGCCCCGATGCGGTCCACCGTCGCCGTCAGCGGCCCGAGGTTGCCGATGATGGCGGTGGAGATCTCGAGCGCGAGGTTGCCGCTGTTCTGAATCCGCAGCGCGAGATACAGCGTCGCAAACTCGATCGGCCCCAGCTGCTTGTGGATCGGCAGCGCGATCTCCACCCCGCCGCTGGCCGCGATCTTCAGCCCCGTCGACATCGCCCATTCCAGCCCGAGGTCGAACGTGCCCTGAATGTCGGCCTTCGAGAGGAGGCTGGCCACGAAACTGTCCGACTTGTCGGCGCCGAGCTTCAAAGTCAGCTTGTCCAGCTTGGCGAAGAGGAGCGGATCGAGGGTAGCCCTGTTCTGGGTTGGATCCCATTGGGCCTTCAGGCCGAGACCCGCGCTGAGGTTCTGCGCGGAGAGGGAGACCAGGCCCGTGCCGCCGACGATGTCGAAGGGGCGCTTTTCCTCGTTGCGGTCAAAAAAGGCGCGGAATTCGCCGTTAATCAGGCTTCTCGCGTCCAGAGGCTTCAACGTGAATGCGAGAGGGGGACGCAGTTGCGCGGAAATGCCGCCTGTCAGGCTCACGCTGTTGGCGACACTGATGCCCCAGGCGTCATTGAGCTCGCGGCGCGTCTGCTGATTCGAGCTGACGTCGGCGATGAGGGTGGCGAGCAGGCCCGGCGGACTCACGGTGCTGTCCCGCTTGACCTCCATGCACGCTTTGATGAACGGGTCGGCTCCGTCGAAACCGACGTGGACAGTCGAGCCGAGCGGGAAGAAATCGGCAACGAGCTCGAAGAAATCGATTGGGTTGAATTGGCTCGTTCCCCAGCCGAGCGTGCGTCCGAAATGTTCCGCGGGATTGCTGATGAGAGTCTTCAACTGATCGAGCCGCAGACGTTTGCGTACATGCGGACGATCCAGAGGCTTGTCGCCGTCCAGATACTTCCACTCGAATAGTCCCAGCACCTTCAGGGCGAACCCCAACTGCGGGAGCTGCCGGACGATCGCCGAAGAGATCGCGAAGTCCGCGACGCACCTCGCGAGATCCCTGGCGAAATCCCGCGCGGCTTGCTGGGCGGCCGGGTCGGTGATCCTGTCGGCGCTCTCCGTGACCGCTTTCGCGAGTTTGTCGAGGGCGATGAAGAGCTCTGCGAGCGCGGTACCGAGGGCCAGGAACGCGAGCAGAATCTCCGACTCCTGGGAGGAGGAGGCGATGCTCTCCAGTTTTTCTCCTGCGTCGAGTACCTTCGCCGCAGCCGCTGCGGACTGGCGCAAGGCGTCGGTGACCTCGGGTGTCTGCACGACGACATCCGGAAGAGTGACGCCGAGATGCCCGACGTCGGAATCGTCGAATAGATCGCCACTCTCGCCAAGCGCCTGTGCGAGCCATGCAGCACCGCGGATCAGGTATGTCGTTTCGTTCGCCATGGGGAGCCTATGGAGCCGGTGTCGCCTTCAGTGCGTCTGCAGCGTTCAGGTGACCCTTGCCAACCTCGTCTTCAGAGGCACCGGCCGGCTTGGACGCGCCGTGGAGAATCGCGATGATCTTGCCCGTGTCGAGATTCGGATTCTTCTCGAACATCAAAGCGACCACCCCCGCAACGTGGGGAGCGGCGATGCTCGTGCCGTCCTCTTTGGAAACTCCAAACGGGTTCGGCGTGTCGGAGTCGGCACTGTGAGCGACCTGAACCCCGATGCCCGGGGCGGCGAGATCGGGCTTGGGGCCGCGGTCCGGTCCGTCATATTTGGCCAACGGACCTCGCGACGATAGCTCGGCCACGGGGGCTCCGGGCAGCTTGTGATTGTAGGCGGCGACCGTAATGACGTTGGATGCGCCACCGGGCTCGGTGATGAGAAACCGCTCGCGGACATCCACGCCGGTCGCAGGAGGGGACGAGTCACGAACTCGGAAATGCGCACCCTGCTGGCTGCAATAGAGGTGGGCCATCATCCCGTCCCCCTTCAGCCGAAGGGTGAAATCCCCTTCCAGATACTGGCCCTTTCTCTTCGGGTTGATCTGCAGCTCGAAGACGTTGTAGCGGTGGACGCCGTCTGTCGCCAGATCGCCGCGCCTGTTGCGCAATGTGAATGGATAGCCGTGAACGTCATCGCCGATGTGCGATCCAAAAGAGAGAAGATTGGTATCCCGCTTCGTTTTGTCTCCGAGCTTCGGCCATACGATCGTGGTGGCCAGGGTCTTGTCTTTCGGATAGTAGATTTCGACCCGGACCGGTGCGGTGGGCTCCTTGTAGGGGTGGGGCACGAACAGCTCGAGTGGAACCTCGATCGTAGTTTCGCCGGGGCCAAACGTCAGAGCAGCATGCTGGTTGGCCGCGAAAATCTGCTTGCGGTCCGTGCGCTTGGGGTCGAGGTTTCTTCTTTGAGAAATCCCCGCGGAGTTGCCGGCGGCAACGACGCACGCGATTCCCCTCTTGCCGGCGAACTTCTCGGCGAGAAATGTCTCGATCGGCGTCCTTCCATCGTGCGGCACCATTTCGTTGCCGAAGCTGATGTTGATGACCACCGGCTTGACCGCCTCCGCGGCTACTCGCAGGATGTAGTTGACCGCGTCGCGGAGGCGCTGGTCGTCGCTGATGCCGCGCGGAGCGGTCTCGACGAGATACTTGACGACGACCAGCTCGGCTTCGGGCGCAACACCCGCGAATTGGCGCCGGGACTCAGGTCCGCCGTTGCCCGCAGCCACCGATGCGATGTTCGTTCCGTGGCCGACCCTGTCGACATGGCGCACTTTCCGCCGGTCGATCGATCGCTTTCTGTCGCTTTCCCGGAGCGCCTCGTGCAGCTTGGTGTCGGTGTATTCGACGCCGTACGTGAATCCGCCAGGTGCACTTTCGCCCGCCTTCTTTTCGAGGCCCTGGTCCCAGATCCTCAGGATGCGTGTCTCTGTCGACGAGGACGTACGCCGAAAGTAGGGATGCGTGTAGTCGATGCCAGTGTCGATGATGCCGATGATGGTTTTCTTCCCGGTAACGGAACCGGTGAACGCGCCGCCGGCATCGACTTTCCAGATGTCATCCCTGACGTTGATGTGTCTTACGCTGGTATCGAGTGTGGGACGCGGCTGCTCGCCGCGGCAGATTGCCAGCACGCCAGGATGTGCAGTGAGCCGCTCGAGGCCTGCCAGATCGACGAGTCCGCTCGCGCGCCGTTCCTCCGGCGAGCTGGCGAAGACCTGGAACCCCAGCGGCTCGATCTCCGCGACATCGCCGGCGTACCAGAGTCCTACCGTGACGCGGCCATCGACCGGCACCAGTGGGTGAAGCCGTGCGACCGGCGGGACGCCGTGCGTACGCTCGTATAGATAGTCGCTGTAGATCGCGAGGAGATTCGAGTCGAGTTTGTTCCAGACCGACGTCATGTCGAAGACCGCCTGAACCTACGGTCTGACATGTCCGGATTTTTTCAGGCCACCCGGAGAAATTTTCTCGGGGACGCCGCTCAGACGGGAAGATCGGCGTACAGCGTGGAGACCTCGAGCGCCGGTCCGGAGGCGAGTTGCACGGTGCCTTCGCGGACTTCGAAGTACTCCCACGTGCCCGAGGGGGTGCGGCGGAAGATCTCGATGCGCGGCTCCTGGCTGACGAGGACGTACTCCTGGAGCGAGGGGATGCGCTGGTAGTGCATCCACTTGTTCCCGCGATCGCCTTTCTCGGTGGTGACGGAGAGGACTTCGACGATCAACACCGGGTTGGTGATCGTGGTGCGGGCCGTGTCCTCCGGATCGTATTCGATCGGGCCGCAGACCATCGACACATCGGGATACGTCGCGCGGCCGGTGGCAGCGACGCGGACGCGCATGTCGGACTGGAACACGGTGCAGCCGGCCGGACGGGTACCGCGCAGCGCGAACCCGACGTTCATTGCGAGCGCGCTGTGACGGGCCGTTCCGCCGGACATGGCCAGAATCTCTCCGGCATCGAATTCGTGCTTGATCTCACTGTCCCGCTCGAGGACGAGATAGTCCGCGAACGTGTAGTCGTGATGCGATTGGGGCAGAGAGACCGTCATCGCGAATCAGGATAACTCTCCTGAACGGCTCGCCAAAACGCGAACATGCTGGCGCTGAGGGAGTTGCCGGGCGTGGCGAGGGGCGCTCCGCCGGGCGCGTAGGCGGCTGCGTCGTCCAGGAAAGTACAGCGCGTGGGGTTTCCAGAAAACTATACTTCCCTCCCTTTCGGAATTCGCAGACCCTAGGCGTCGATGTCCCGCGACGACACTTCTGGCAATGCCCGGGTAGTGGTGACGGGTGACTATCCGCTGATCCGTTCGGCGGTTGCGCGGCTGATTGCGTCCGAGGGGCCAATGGATGTGGTCGGTGAGTGCGCCAATGAGGGCAATGCCCTCGCCGACGCCATGGGCGCGGCGCCGGACGTGGTGGTCATGGACGTCGACCTCGACTCGCGCAACGGCGGGCGTCCGGACCACGTGTCGGAGCTGCTGTCGCACATCAAGCCGCACCCGGTGCTGATCCTCACCCGTGCGGAGACCGACCCGTCGTCCCTGGCCGCGGCCCTGGCGAGCGGAGCGTGCGGGGTGGTGTCGAAGGACCGGCCGGTGGATGTGTTCCTGCGCGCGATCCGGGCGGTGGTGGGCGGGGAGGCGTGGCTGGAGCCGGCCACGCTGGCGAGCGTGTTCGGGCCGCCGGCACGGCGCCGGAGCGCCGAGCTGTCGGCGGGGCTGACGCGGCGCGAGCGGGAGATCGTGGAACTGGTCTGCCTCGGCCTGAAGAACAAGAAGATCGGCGAGCGTCTGTTCATCAGCGAGACGACCGTGCGCCACCATCTGACGTCGATCTTCAGCAAGCTCGCCGTGACCAGCCGTCTCGAGCTCATGCGTTACAGCTACAGCGGACGCGTGGCGCGGGAGTGAGGGGAAGGGAGGGCGCGACAGGGCGCAGGGGGCAGAAGAAGATGTCATCCGCCCTGTCATCCTGAGCCGCGTAGACGGCGAAGGACCCCCTGCGATTCGCGCCGCCCGCGCCTGAATCAGGAGGTCCTTCGCCGCGCTACGCCGGCTCAGGATGACAGGATGAAGATCCTCGACGACTTGACGACTGGTTGCGCTCCCCCCGCCCAGGTCCCTCGCGCTCGGCGCTCGGGATGACAGCGTGCTTCTGCCCTCTGCCCTTCGCGCTCTGCCCTCCTCTCCGGCACATTTGTGCCGGTTCCGCGGACCCCCCAAAACTGGCGCTTTGTCCGATGCCCTTTGGCGCGGCGCGATGCATCGTGCGAGGTGAGGAGATCGAACGATGCACAGGACGTGTCTCGCGCTCGCGCTGTTGCTCATCGGAGGGGTGCCCGCATCCGCACAGATCCTGACGTGCTCTCGGACCATCCGGGCCGAGGTCGTCGCGCTCGACCAGGTCTTCTTCTGGAACCGCCTCGGCGCCGTGCAGCCGCAGGGGATGATGTATGCGCTCAAGCGCGACGTCGTGGCCGTCGATCCGGCCAAAGGGCTGGTCGCCGGCAACGTCCGCCTGCGCGCCGACAAGCGTCCGCGCCCGCTGGTGCTGCGCATGAACGTCGGCGATTGCATGCAGGTCACGTTCACGAACCTCCTCGCGCATGCGCCGGTCGACGATCAGCAGCCCGTCACCCGCGCGGCCTCGGTGCACGTGGTCGGGATGCAGCTCGTCGGGAGCATCGCCTCGGACGGCTCGAACGTCGGCAACAACGCCAGCAGCCTGGCGCTGCCCGACCAGACGCGCATCTACACGTTCTACGCGGAGCGAGAGGGCGGATACCTCATGCACAGCATGGGGGCGATGACGGGCGGGGAGGGCGACGGCGGCCAGATCAACCCCGGCCTCTTCGGCGCCGTCACCGTGCAGCCGCGCAACGCGGAGTGGTACCGCAGCCAGGTCACGGCGGCCGATCTGCAGCTCGCGAACACCAACACTACGACCGACGGGCACCCGGTCATCAACTACAACGCCGTCTACCCGTCGACGCACAAGTACGGCGGCCTGCCCATCCTGAAGATGCTGCAGGACGGCAAGATCGTGCACTCCGATCTCACCGCGATCATCACCGGACCGAACGCGGGACGGTTCCCGGCCGGCACGTATCCGCCGGTGGCCGTCGAGCCGGACCGCCTCCAGCCGTTCCGCGAGGTGGTGAGCATCTATCACGACGAGATCGGCGCGGTGCAGGCTTTCCCGCACTTCAACGATCCCGTCCTCGAGCACACGCTGCACAGCGCGCGCGACGCGTTCGCCATCAACTACGGCACCGGCGGCATCGGCGCGGAGATCCTGGCCAACCGTTTCGGCGTCGGCCCGATGAAGGACTGCACGGAGTGCAAGTACGAGGAGTTCTTCCTCTCCGCGTGGACGGTCGGCGATCCGGCCATGGTCGTCGATGTCCCGGCCAACGCGCCCTGCACGAAGAAGCAGATCCAGGACGGAGTCCTGAACTGCTTCACCACCAATACGAAGAAAGCGACCCGCGCCTTCTTCCCCGACGACCCGTCGAACGTCTACCACTCCTACCTGCGCGATCACCTCAAGTTCCGCATCGTGCACGCGGGCACCAAAGAGCACCACATCCACCACCAGCACACGCACCAGTGGCTGCACACGCCGGACGAAGACGACTCGCAGTACCTCGACAGTCAGGCCATCGGGCCGGGCAGCGCGTTCACGCTGGAGATGGCCTATCACGGCAGCGGCAACCGGAACATGGCCGTGGGCGACTCGATCTTCCACTGCCACTTCTACCCGCACTTCGCGCAGGGGATGTGGGGCATGTGGCGCGTGCACGACGTGCTGGAGACGGGCACGATCCTCGACGGAGACGGCCGTCCCGCCGTCGGCTCGCGCGCGTTGCCCGACGGCGAGATCGCCAAAGGCACGCCGATTCCCGCCGTGGTGCCGGTCCCGACCATCGCCATGGCGCCGTTGCCCCAGGCGCATGCGACCATCGTCAACGGCCAGATCGTCATCAGCGGTGACGGCAATCCGGGATACCCGTTCTTCATCCCCGGCATCGCCGGGCACCGGCCGCCGCATCCGCCGCTGGACACGATCGACGACGGCGGCCTGCCGCGGCACATCATCGTCGGCGGCACGTTCATCGAGCACCACACGCGCCTCGACTTCACGAAGGAGCTGTTGACGGCCGACGCCCGTGCGCTGCCCGAGGGAGGGACGAAGGTCGAGCTCGCGGCGATGGAGTTCCACGCGCTGCGCTCGCACGAGACCGTCACCCCCGCGGGAGTCCCGGCGAAGTTCATCACCAACGGACTGCCGCCGCAGCCCGGCGCGCCGTACGCCGACCCGTGCGTGAATGACGAAGGGCAGCCCACCGGCAACCCCCGGCTCTACAAGGGCGCGGACATCCAGCTCCCTGTGAAGTTCAACAAGGCGCAATGGCACTTCCTGCAGCAGCGCATCACCACGCTGTGGGGCGACGTGACGCCGACGCTCAACGGCACGCGTCCGCCCGAGCCGCTCTTCTTCCGCGCCAACAGCCGCGACTGCATCACGTACCACCTCACCAACCTGATCCCCGGCGTGTACGAGCAGGACGACTTCCAGGTGCGCACGCCGACGGACATCACGGGCCAGCACATCCACCTGGTGAAGTTCGACGTGACCGCGTCGGACGGCGCGGCGAACGGCTACAACTACGAGGACGGCAGCTTCTCGCCGGACGACGTGCTCGAGCGGATCCACGCGATCAACGAGCTGGGCGGCATCCTCGACGGAACGGTCCGCAAGAAGCTCGAGGCGGAGAAGCACCCCTACTTCGGCACCCTCGGCGCGCAGACGACCGTCTCGCGCTGGTACGCCGACGACGTCCGCAACAACGCGGGCTTCGACCGCACGCTGCGGACGGTCTTCACACACGATCACTTCGGTCCGTCGACGCACCAGCAGGTGGGCCTCTACGCCGGCCTGGTCATCGAGCCGACGGCCTCGGAATGGCGGCATCCGGAGAACGGCACGTTCTTCGGCGGGCGCTTCGACGGCGGCCCGACGAGCTGGCGGGCGGACATCCTCACCCAGAACCGGGCCGACAGCTATCGCGAGTTCCTCCTCGAGTTCGCCGACTTCCAGCTCGCGTATCGCAGCGGGGGCGGGGGGCTGATGGGCGATCCGGTGAACCCGCCGGGACGCAAGGAAGTCGGACTGCCGTTCCTGCTCGAGCCGCCGGACCAGTGCCCGGGCGGCGTGGCCCCGCCGTGCCCCGAGGCCATCTCCGCGGACGACGTCGGGACGATGGTCATCAACTACCGCAACGAGCCGCTCGCGTTGCGCGTGCGCAATCCGAGCACGAACACCCAGGCGGCGGGGCTGGCGGGCGATCTGTCGTTCGCGTTCCGCTCCGACATCACCCGCGCCGATTCCGCCTTCAACTCGCAGCCGACCTTCTATCCGCCGCTCACCGGCGGCGTGCAGCCAGGCGATCCGTTCACGCCGCTGCTGCGCGCGTACGAGGACGACCGCGTGCAGGTGCGCATCCTGGTCGGCGCGCACGAGGAAGGCCACAACTTCGCCATCAACGGGGTGAAATGGCTCTTCGAGCCGTCGTTCGAGAACTCCGGCTTCCGCAACTCGCAGATGATGGGCATCTCCGAGCACTACGAGTTCATCATCCCGCCGCTGCCGAAGAACGGCGTGGGCCCGTTCTCCGATTACCTTTACACCGCCGGCCGGGCCACGGACGATCTGTGGAACGGGCTGTGGGGCATCCTCCGCGCGTACGGCACGGCCCAGCAGAACCTGCTGCCGCTGCCGAACAACCCGGACGGCATGGCCCCGCCGATCTCGAACGTCGGTGACTTCAACGGCGTGTGCCCGAAGACCGCGCCCGTGCGCAACTTCGAGGTGCGCGCGGCGCGCGCGAAGGACATCCTCACCGGCAAGTCTGTGATCTACAACTCGCGCCCGGGGTTCAACGGCATGATCCAGGACCCGGCCGCGATCCTCTACGTGCGTACGGACGACATCGATCCCGTCACCCTCAAGCTGAAGACGACCGTGCCCATCGAGCCGCTCGTGCTGCGCGCGGCCGCGGGCGACTGCATCGTGATGAAGCTGATCAACGGCCTGCCGCCCGAGCCGGGCGACCTGCAGGGCTTCAACACGCTGCCGATGATCGTGAACCGCTTCAACAACAACCAGATCGTGCCGTCCGGTCACGCCGGGCTGCACCCGCAGCTCCTGTTCTTCGACGTCACGCGCAGCGACGGACAGAACGTCGGCTTCAATCCCACGCAGACCGCGTCGCCGGGGAGCAAGGTGGAGTACCAGTGGTACGCCGGCGACGTGTCGGTGAGCTCCACCGGCTTCGCCACGGCGCGGCCGATCGAGTTCGGCGCCATCAATCTCATGCCGTCCGATCCGATCAAGCAGGCGCACAAGGGCGCCATCGGCGCGCTGATCATCGAGCCGAAGAACGCTACCTGGGTCGAGGACCCGAAGATGCGCGCCTCGGCCACGGTCACGGTGGGCGAGAAGAGCTTCCGCGACTTCGTGGTGCACTTCCAGACGGACCTCAACCTGCGCTTCGGCGACAGCCTCTTTACCTCGCCCATTCCGAACCTCGCGGAGACGGAGGACCCGGAGGACTCGGGGCAGAAGGCGGTGAACTACCGCACCGAGCCGATGTGGAACCGATTCGGCTTCGCGCCCGACACGCCGCTGAACGTGACGCGCACGTTCAACTTCGCCGACGCGTTCGACAACGACTTGGTCGGCGCCGAGCCGGAGACGCCGATCTTCACGGCGAACAAGGGCCAGCAGGTGCGCTTCCGCATCCTCAACGCGGGCGGCCACGCGCGCAACAACGTATTCGCCCTGCACGGCCACGTCTGGGCGGAGCTGCCGTACGCGCTGGCGTCGACGGTGCTCGCGGACAACAACATCTCCGAGCTCACCGGCACGTTCATGGGTATCGGCCCGTCGAGCCACTTCGACGCGCTGCTCCGGAACGGCGCGGGAGGGTTCTTCAAGATCCCGGGCGACTACCTGTACAAGACGCAGCAGTCGTTCATGCTCGACGGCGGGATCTGGGGGATCTTCCGTGTCAATCCGTAAGGTGGCTCTCTCGCTGTTCATCGTGGCGGCGCTCGGTATGAGCGCCGCCACGCCCCAGAAGATCGAGCGCGACGGCGTGGCCGTCGAGCTCATGTCGTCGCAGGCGGTCGCCGGCAAGGAGGTCGACCTCGCCTTCCGCATCCGCGGCGCGGACGGCACGCCGCTGGACGGCGTTCGTCCCGCGGCGTGGATCGACGCGCGCGATCCGAAGGCCGAGGCGACGGCGTGCCGGGACAAGATCGAGTCGTTCCTCTCCGGCACGCTGCGCGCGCGGCCGCAGGTCGACCTGAACGCGTACTACGTCGTCACGCTGAACGCCGAGCCGTCGATCGCGGTGATCGATCCGCTGATCGGCTTCGGAGGCAGCAAGCTGCTGACCGCGGTGAACCTCCCCAGCCCCGGCGTCGACTGGGCGCTCTCACGCGACCAGAAGCGGCTCTTCGTCTCCATGCCGCTGGTGAACCGCGTGGCGGTCATCGATACCGAGTCGTGGCGCATCGCAAAGGAAGTCAACGTCGGACAGCGTCCCTCTCGCGTGGCCTTGCATCGCGATACGTTGTGGGTCGCGTCCGATGCGACGGTAGACGCCATCGACACGCGTACCCTCGACGTCGTCGCGTCGATCCCCGCGGGCAAGGGTGCACACCATCTCGCGTTCAGCGACGAGCACGCCTTCATCAGCGGTGGGGGAACCATTGCCATCGTCGATGCCATGAACTATGCCAGAGTCACGGAGGTCCCCGTTGGCAAAGCCATCGATGGTCTGGCGTTCTCCACGCTCGGCTCCGTGTTGTACGCGATCGACGGCACGGAAGGTGTCGTCAGCGTCGTCGATCCCCGGCAGCGCAAAATCACCGCGCGCATCATCGCCCAGCCGGGCCTCAACTCCATCCAGTTCGCACCGGGCGGGCGGTGGGGCTTCGTCACGAACGGGAAGGAGAACGCGGTCCACGTGCTCGACTCGTCGACCGCGGCGCTCATCACCACCGCGCACGACGTCGGCGCGCGGCCGGACCAGATCGCGTTCACCGAGGAGTTTGCGTACGTGCGCGCCGCCGGCGCGGACCAGGTGAAGATGATCCGCCTCGCCGATCTGCGTCCCGGCGCCGAGCCGTCATTGGCCACGTTCCCCGGGGGCCAGATCCCTCCCGCGGCCGCGCGCGCGGAGAGCTTCGCCGCCGCGATCGTTCCCGCTCCGGAGCCGAAGGCGGTGCTGGTCGCCAACCCCGCGGACAAGCTGGTCTACTTCTACAGCGAGGGCATGGCCGCGCCGATGGGGAACTTCAGCGCGTTCAAACGCTCGCCCATGGCCGCGCTGATCGTCGATCGCAGCCTGCGCGAGTCGCAGCCGAGCGTGTTCTCGATCCGGACGAAGGTGGCCGAGGCCGGAACGTACGACGTCGCGTTCTTCCTCAACGATCCGCGCGTCGTGCACTGCTTCGAGCTGACCGTGCAGGCCGACCCGGGCGCGCCGCCGAAATCCGCGGAGCGCGCCGTCGTCATCGAGCCGATCCTGGAGCAGACGCCCGTCCGCGCGGGCGGCCAGGTGGAGGTGAAGTTCCGCCTCACGGATGCGAGCACGCGCGAGCCGCATCGCAACCTGCGCGACGTACGCGCGCTGGCGTTCCTCGCGCCCGGCACCGAGCAATACCGGATTGCGGCGCAGCCGGACGGGGAGGGGATCTACCGCGTCACCGTGCCGGTGCCGGAGTCGGGGATCTACTACGTCTTCCTCGAGTCGCCGGCGTTGAAGCTGAAGGTCAACAAAACGCGGCCGCTGATCTTCGAGGTGCTGGAAAGGGAGAAGCCATGAAACGGATGCTCGCACTGCTGTTCGTCTGTTTCACTGCGGCGGCGGAAACCACCACGTTCACGCCGGCGATCCCGGACGTGGAGGTGCTGACGCATGAAGGGAAGAGCGTCCGCTTCTATTCGGACCTGGTGAAGGACCGCGTAGTCGCGGTGAACTTCGTCTTCACGAACTGCAGCACGATCTGCCCGACCTCGGGCGCGTTGTTCGCGGCGCTGCAGAAGCAGAACGACCGCGTGCACTTCATCTCCGTGAGCATCGATCCGGAGTACGACACGCCGAAGCGCCTGGACGCATGGAGCCGGAAGTTCCGCACGGCTCCGGGTTGGACGCTGGTCACGGGCAAGCCCGCGGCCATCGCGCAGATCACCAAAGCGTTCGGCGCGGCGTCCACGCGCCCGCAGGACCACGTGCCGCTGACGATCGTCGGTTCCGACGTGACGCATACCTGGTCGCGCCTCTACGGCTTTCCCGGGAACGAGAAGCTCGCCGAGCTCGTCGACCAGGTCAGCCGGTCCAAGTTCTCGGACGCCGGCCTGAAGTACTTCACGGACGTCCCGCTGCTCGATCAGGACGGGCGGAAGGTGCGCCTGTACAGCGATCTGATCGCGGGCAAGACGATCGTCGTGAACTCGTTCTTCGCGAGCTGCCCCGGGAGTTGCCCGGTGATGACCGGCACCTTCCGCAAGATCCAAACCGCCCTCGGCGACCGCCTCGGCCGCGACGTGCATCTGATCTCGATCACGGTGGATCCGGAGAACGACACGCCCGCCGCGTTGCGCAAGTTCGCGAAGGACGCGGCGGCACGGCCGGGATGGAGCTTCGTCACGGGCGACAAGACCAACGTCGCGCAGGCGCTGCACAAGCTCGGCCTCAAGACGGACCTCAAGGAGAACCATACCGCGGTGGTGATCATCGGCAACGAGCCGAAGGGCGTGTGGAAGAAGGCGTTCGGCCTCGCGCCGTCCGAGGATGTGCTGAAGCTCGTGCAGGAGGTGGTGGCGGAGTGAGATGGGCCCTCGCGTCGCTCCTCGTCTGTGTCTCCGCATTCGGGGCGGACTGGAAACGCGGCCGCCACATCTATCTCCATGGCGCGGGCACCGCCATCGTGAACGGCTCGGCGGAGCTGCCCGCGGCGAGCCTGCCGTGCGGAAGCTGCCACGGTCCGGACGGCCGCGGCGTGTCCGAAGGAACGATCGTGCCCGCGGACGTGCGCTGGAAGGCGCTGTCGCGCCGGTACTACGACGACGCCACCCTCCGCAGAGCGGTGACCGCGGGGCTCGATCGCATGGAGAACCGGCTGTCGCCGGTGATGCCGCGCTATCGCATGGACGACGCCGACCTCGCGGACCTGATCGCCTATCTCCGCCGCCTCGGCGAGGCTCCCGACCCGGGGCTGAGCGCTTCGGAGATCGCTGTCGCCACCGGCGCTCCCGCGCACGCGCCGCTCATCCGCGCGTACTTTGACGACATCAACCGCGCCGGCGGCATCTACGGCCGGACGCTGCGTCTCGTGGAGGCGGACGAGGAAGCGTTCGCGATGCTCAGCGGCACCGGAGGCGATCCCGACGAGCGCATGCCGGTCCTCGCGCCGTTCCCGTCCGGCGCGCCGTCGAGCGCATCGTTCTTCCTCTATGCCGATCTCCCGACCCAGGCACTCGCGCTCACGAAGGCCATCGACGGCCCGCGCGAGGTGTACGTCGCTCACGATCACAGCGAGGAGGCGCGTGCGGCGGCGGAGGCGTTGTCGCGCGAAGGCTGGACCGTGCGGGAGCTCGACGACTGCTGTAAACCTGATGACATCCTCTTCCTCCTCGGCCGCGTCGATCCGTCGGCGCTCGCACGCCGTTTCGAGAAGCTGCAGCAGCGTCCGCGCGTCCTCTTCGCCACACCGAGCGTGCCCGCCGACGTGACTCCCGAAGGCCTCGAAGAGCTGCAGGCCTTCGCCACACGCCACGGCCTGCCGCGTACAAACCTCCCCGCGCAGATCGCGAGCTACGCGACGGTGAAGGTGTTCGTCGAAGGACTCAAACGCGCCGGCCGCGAGCTCACGCGCGAGAAGCTCATCGCGGCGCTCGAGCAGTTGTACCGTTTCCCGACGGGCCTCACGCCGCCGGTCACGTTCAACCGCAACCGGCGGGTGGGGTCGGATGGATACGTCGTGGCGCTCAGTAGCCCAGCGACACCATGATCAGTTGTTCGTCCGCCGACGTCGACGAGCGCGTCAGCGTCCCCTCGATGTAGTACGCGAACGACTCGAAGTTGATCGTGGTCGACGAGAAAGTGCAGACCTCGCAGCCGGGCGAACCGCTGCCGGTGACCGTGCAGATCGTGGTCTCCGACCCGTCGCAGTCGTTCACCGACACGAGTCTCGCGCTCACGGAGCCCAGGGGCGAGTTGTCGATCGCGGTGAGGACCATCGTGTCCCACGGCGGCTGGAGGCCGTTCGCGTTGCCGTACGCGCTCACCGGATAGCGCACCGTGATCGTACCCGTCGCGGTCGACTTGAACTTCACCCGCGCCCCCGAGTACTCGTACAGCGTCAGACAATCCTCGTCGATCTCACCGCCGGAGCCGATGACGCTCCAGTCCAGGTCGGAGGCGAGGGCGGGAAGAGCAACGAGGGACAGACAGAGAGAGAGGAACAACCACCGTTTTCTCATGGGACTGCGATCTCCTTGCCGTCCATTCTCGTGCGCGAGAGGCGGTTCCGTAGTGACGTTGTGACGGAATGCCGTCACGCAGGGATGAATGCCGGGCAGGAGGGGACGAATGGACCAATAGTGAGCCTGTCATCCCGAGCGTCGAGCGAGGGATGACAGCCGCCCGGAACGCCAGGTTCGCAGGCAGCCAGAGTGTTTCGTTAGAAACCCGCGCTGCGCAGGGCGGTGCGCACGCGCGCCAGACCCTCTTCCACGTCGCGCACGCTCACGGCGCCCGCGCTCAACCGGAACCAGCCGTCCTCCCGTTTCAACCCGAACGCCTGGAAAGGGACGACGGCAAAGCCGGCTTCCGCGAGGAGGAACTTGCGGATCGCCTCGTTCGTTCCGAAGCGCTCGACGAGGTCGAACTGGACGGAGAGGTAGATCGCCCCCTGCGGTGCGATCGCGTGTACCGGCAGTCCTTCGGCGCGCATGGCCGTGAATCCCTGGTACAGCGCGTCGAGGCGCAGCCGCAGCTCCCGGATCATCGTGTCGTGGAAGGCCGCGATCTCGTCCTTCTGGCGGAGGAACGACGCCACCGCGAGCTGCTCGGCCTTCGGCGCCCAGGCGCCGACGTGGCCGATGATGTCGCGCATGCGCGCCGTCACCGCGGGCGGCGCGACCGTCCACCCCACGCGCAGCCCCGTCGCGGCGAAGGCCTTGGAGATGCCGTCCACGAAGATCGTGTAGGCGGCGGACTCCGGTACGACCTGCGGCGGCGTCCAGTGACGGTTCTCCTCACCGAAGGTGAGCATCCAGTACACCTGATCCCACAGCAGGAACAGCGGACGCTGGCCCGCGTCGGCCCGGCGCGCGTTCTCTTCGACGACCAGCCGGCCGATGGCCTCGACTTCGCTCTTCGCCATCACCGTGCCGGTCGGATTCAGCGGCGTGCAAACCGCGATCAGGCGCGCGTCGCGCACGTGCGGGCGAATCATCTCCGCGGTGGGCATGAAGTTCGTGTCCTCGCCGACCACCAGCTCCACCGGCACGCCGCCGGTGAGATAGGTGTAGTGGTTGTTGTTCCACGACGGCGTCGGGTAGATGACCTTGTCCCCGCGATCGACCACCGACGCGTAAGCCGCGAAGATGATCGGGCGCGATCCGCCGGCGATCAGCGTCGACTCCAGCGGATACTCGAGGCCGAAGTCCTCGCGCATCATGTCCACCACGCTCCGGCGCAGCTCGATCGTGCCGTCCGAGGGGGGGTAGTTCGTCTGCCCGGCGGCAAGGTTCTCGGCGATCAGGGACTCCAGCAGGCGAGGGATGCGGAACTCACTCGGCGAGAAGTCGCCCACCGTGAGGTTCGCCACCGACCGACCGCTCGCCGTCAGCGCCCGCACCTCCGAGGCGATCTTCAGCACCTCCGAGCCGATGAGACCCTGGGCGAGCGAGGAGAGCGAGGCATCAGTGCAGTGGTCGAGGGTCACAGACATACGCGGATTGTATTGCTTCCTCCGTCCCACTCTGTGCCTCTGTGTCTCTGTGGTGAATGCACACGTGGCTCGAGTGGCAGCCGTGCATCTCGAGGCACGTTGGTATTCACCACAGAGACACAGAGGCACAGAGTGGGACGGAGGGCGTTACCGGCGGTAGGCGCGATGGATTTTCCAGAGGTCGCGAAGGGCGCGGATGAAGTCCGTGGAGCGCACCTTCGAGCCCTTCACGTCGTGCCACGTCCTGATGGGCAGCTCGTAGATGGCGCGCGCGGCGGCGTCGCGGCCGCGCTGGCGGACGAAGCGGGCAATGATCTCGACGTCGAAGATCCAGCGGGAGAGGAACGGCTCGGCGAAGAGCTCGCGCATCGCGTCGCTGACGCGGAACAGCTTCGCGCCGCACTGCGTGTCGTACACCGCCAGCCCGAGTGACGACGAAATGAGCGTGGCCCCGACGCGGCCGACGTAATGACGGCGCGGGTTGCGGCTGATCGACCGCCCGAGCAGGCGGACCCTGGCGGCGAAGACCATCTCGATCTCCGGGCGCGCCGCGAACACCGCCAGGAAGTCTTTCAGCTCGCCGAGCGGCGTCGCCAGATCGGCATCCCAGAACCCGACCAGGTCCGGCCTGCGCTCCATCGCCGCGAGAATGCCGCGGCGCACCGCTTCGGCTTTGCCGGAGTTGCGCTCCAGGTTCAGCACGGAGAAGCGCGCCGGATCCTCGGCCTGCAGCGACTGAAGGAGCCGCAGCGTGCCGTCCCTGCTGCCGTCGTTGACGAGGAGCAGCTCGACCCCGACGCCGTCGAGCGCGAAGCGACGCAGCTCGTCGACCGGAAGCCGCCGCTCCTCGTTGTAGCAGGGGATCACCAGGATCAGGTTCATTCGCGGCGCGCATCCTACAATGCGCGCGATCATGTTGATTGCGAACGTCGCCGCCACCGTCCACGGGCGCTACCTGTACGAAGATCGCGGCCCGGAGCGGCTGCTGGTGGGGTTCCACGGCTACGCGGAGACGGCGGACGTGAACTTCGCCGAGCTGCAGAAGCTGCCCGGCATCGAGCGCTGGTCGGTCGTCTCGATCCAGGCGCTGCATCCTTTCTATACGCGCACGGGCGAGGTCGTGGCGAACTGGATGACCAAGCTCGACCGCGAGCTGGCCATCGAGGACAACCTTCACTACGTCCGCAACGTCCTCGCGCAACTGCCGGCGCCGCGGCAGCTCGTGTTCTCCGGCTTCTCCCAGGGCGCGACCAT
This sequence comes from Thermoanaerobaculia bacterium, assembly GCA_036375075.1. Classification (GTDB taxonomy): domain Bacteria; phylum Acidobacteriota; class Thermoanaerobaculia; order Gp7-AA8; family Gp7-AA8; genus QHVT01. Next base: position 60,433 of record DASUSN010000028.1, read on the forward strand.
GGCCTCCCGCGCCGCCGCCCGCATCCCCTGCGACGGCCTGATGATCCTAGGCGGCGACGTGCCGCCGGAGGTGAAGGAGGAGGACGCGCGGTTGCCGCGGGTCCTGGTCGCGCGGGGCACGCGCGACGACTGGTACACGCAGGAGAAGCTCGACGCCGACCTGGCGTTCCTTGCGCCGCGGACGCAGGTCACCCAGTGCGTCTTCGAAGGCGGCCACCAATGGAGCGACGCGTTCCGCGCGGCGGCGGGGCAGTTCCTCGCGGGATGAGACCGGTGGCCGTGACAGGCGGGAACGCCTGCGCCTGCTCCTTTGTTGTAAATCCTCCTGATGTCGTCCCGCCTCGAAACGCTCAAGGCGCGTCTCAAGGAGATCCCCGAACGTCCCGGCGTCTATCTGCACAAGAATGCCGCCGGCGAAGTCATCTATGTGGGGAAGGCGCGTAATCTCCGCAACCGCGTCAACTCGTACGTGGTCGGGAAGGGCTCGCGCAGCCATCCGCTGACCAACGCCCTCCTCGGCGAGATCCACGGCATCGACTTCGTCACCACCAACAACGAGCTCGAGGCCATCCTCCTCGAGAACAACCTCATCAAGGCGCACCAGCCGCGCTACAACATCCTCCTCCGGGACGACAAGAGCTACCCCTACCTCAAAGTCACGATGTCCGAGGACTACCCGCGGGTGGTGTTCACCCGGCGGATCGACCGCAAGAAGGGGGATCTGTTCTTCGGCCCCTTCTTCGCCGGAACGGCGCGGCGCATCCTCAAGCTCGTCGCCGACCAGTTCAAGCTCCGGAGCTGCGACCTGGACATCGTCGAAGGGAAGAACGCCCTCACCCGGCCCTGCCTCTACTACGACATGCACCAGTGCCTCGGGCCGTGCGTCGTCGGCCTGACCACCTCCCCGGAGTACCGGGAGATGGTCGACGACGTCGTGCTCTTCCTCAGCGGCAAGTCGCGCGAGCTGCAGGAGCGGCTGCGCAACCGCATGTACCGGGCGGCCGAAGAGGAGAGCTTCGAGGTCGCGACGTACTACCGCGACCTGATCCGCACCGTCGAGCGCATCCAGGCCGAGCAGCAGGTCGCGTCCGCGGAAGAAGAAGACATGGACGTCTGGGGTCTCCACGCGGAAGGCCCCGATGAAGCGATGGACGTCGCGGTGCAGCTCTTCGTCATCCGTTCCGGCGCGGTGGTCGACCGGCGGGAGCTGTTCTGGGAGAAAGTCGGCGACTACCAGGCCGGCTATTTCCTGTCCGAGATCCTCCAGCGCTACTACCAGGACAACCTGTTCATCCCGCAGGAGATCCTCATCCCGTTCGACGTCGAGGACAAGGAGCTGCTCGACGAGTGGCTGACGTCGCAGGCCGGCCGCAAGACTCACGTTCGCGTCCCGCAGCGCGGGCGGGGCGTGGACCGCGTGGAGCTGGCGAAGCGCAACGCACGGCTGTCGCACGAGTCGCGCTTCCGGAAGTCGCAGCAGGACCGCCTCGACGTCGCCGCCCAGCGCCTGGGCAAGGTCCTGAGCGACGCGGGCGGCTGGGCGGAGCGCGAGATCCGCAAGATCGAGTCGTTCGACATCTCCAACATCCAGGGGACGGACTCCGTCGCCGGCATGGTCGTCCTCGACCGCGGGAAGTTCGACAAGAATCAGTACCGCATCTTCAACATCAAGACGGTCATCGGCGCGGACGACTTCCGGTCGATGGCCGAGGCGGTGGACCGGCGGTATCGCCGTGTATTAGAGGAAGGCAAGCCGCTGCCCGACCTGATCCTCATCGACGGCGGCCGCGGACAGCTCAACGCGGCCCTCGCGGCGCTCAACAAACTGGGTGTCGAGGAGGTCCCGATCGCGGGCCTGGCGAAGCGCGAAGAGGAGATCTACGTCCCCGATCGCGACGAGCCGATCCGCCTCGACCGCCACGACGTCGCTTTGCAGCTCCTGCAAATGGTGCGCGACGAGACCCACCGCTTCTCCGTGTCCTCCCACCGCCGCCGCCGGGCCAAACGGACCCTCCACAGCGAGCTCGATGACCTCCCCGGCATCGGCGAAAAACGGAAACGCCTCCTCTTCGAGCGCTTCGGCAGCGTGTCGGCGGTCAAGCAGGCCTCGGCGCAAGACCTGATCAACGTGCTGGGCCGGAAGGTGGGGCAGGGGCTCTACGACGAGCTTCATCAAATGTAGGGCGTGGCTTCAGCCCGCCTCCCCGGGGCGCGGAGTCGCAAAGGCGCAAAGTCTCAAAGTCGCAGAGAGGCTGATCGCACGCCTTCTTTGAGACTTTGAGGCTTTGAGACTTTGCGCCTTCCCTGCGTGCGATAATCCGCGCCGCGGTCCACGGTCCGTAGAGAAGGTAAAAAAGGGGCGGGGGAATGCTGGAAGGCGAAATCAGCCAGATCAATTTGATCGAGAGGCTCGTCGAGCTCTGGCGCGAGCAGTTCACGGGCGCGATCCGGTTCGAGAACGACGGCATCATCAAGATCATCTACTTCAAGGGCGGCGACGTTCTGTCGGCTTCGACGAACGACCGCGCCGACTCGATCGACGAGATCCTGATGAAGGCGGGGAAGGTCTCCCGCGAGCACGTGAAGCAGGCCCTCGCGCGGCGCAAGGAGTCCGAGACTCTCGGCGACGCGATGCTGAACCTCGGCTACATCACCCGCAAGGAGCTGACCTGGGCTCGCCGCGTCCAGGTGGTCGGCGTCATCCGCTCGATCGCCGCGTGGACCGAGGGGTCGTTCACGATCGTGGCGGACTACCTGCCGAAGCGCGACGAGGGAACGCTGTTCCCGCTGCCGCAGATCCTGGTCGAGCTGATCGTCACCGAGCAGGACCGGCAGAAGTTCGATCGGGCCCTGAGCGGCGGGTCGGCCGTGCTGGAGAAGGCGGGCGACTTCCAGGAAGTCTTCGGCCGCCTCGGCCTGAACGAGGATGCCGAGGCGATCGTGGCCGAGGTGGACGGCGTGAAGAACGCGGCCGAGGTGGCGTCCGCCTCGGGCCGGGATGCGTTCAACGTCTACAAGCTGCTGCACGCGCTCGCCACGCTGGGCATCCTGACCACCAAATCTCAAGTAACACCTGAGTTTTCTCTTGACGACGATTTCTCCTCGGCCGGCTTGGCAGACGCATCCGACATGTGGAGCGAGCCGACGCCGCTGCAGGAGCCGCAGTTCCAGTTCGACGAGGCGAACGTCAGCGGACCGACGCTCGAGGTCCCGAACCTGAGCTTCGATGCGGACGAGACCGCCGCGTTGCCGACGTCTACGCCGTCGCGCTCGGCTTGGGACGAAGCGGAAGACGAGCCGGTAGCACGGCCGGCTCCGGCAGCGACGATGCCTTCGTGGGACACCCCGCCGCCTCCGATGGTTGCGCCCATCCCGGTGCCGGTCGAGCCTCCGGCGGACGCGACCGAGGAGAAGCAGTGGGGCTTCGACGAGGCGCAGATCGAGACCGCCCGGCGTGCGGCTGAGCCTCCACCCAAGAAACAGATCCCGGCCGCCGCACCGATCCCGCGCGGCAAGGTCAAGGAAGGCGGCAAGCGCCTCGGTCTGCTGATCGCACTGCTGGTCGTGCTCGTGCTGGCGGGCGCGGCGTACGGCGGATTCTGGTGGTGGCAGAAGCAGCAGGACCAGCCGGTGGAGCCGGTCGTGGCGCGCAAGACGCCAGCGCCTCCCGTCACGACCACGACCGCGCCGCCGGCGCAAACCGGAACGATCGTGGAGATGCCCTCGATGGTGACCGAAACGGTGACGGAGACGACGCCCGCGAACGTCCCCGCCACGGCAACGACGACCACGGCCACGGCGACGACAACGCAGGCCCCGGCGCCCGCACCGATGACGATCACGGCGCCGCCTCCGACCCCGGTGGCGACGGCGACGACGCAGCCGCTCCCGGTGGTGACGCCGCGCACTACGCCCGCAACCGCGGGCCGCGCGCGCTACGACGAGATGGCCCGCCAGTACGCGGCCAACCCGCAGGGGAACTTCACGGTCCAGATCCAGATCCTCTGCGATCCGGGCAACCTGGAGAAGGCCATGCGCGCCGGCGGCGACAACCTCTGGTTCGTCCCCCAGACCCTCGGCGCACGCTCCTGTTACCGCGTCTACTGGGGCCGCTACAACACGCGCGAGGAAGCACAGCGTGCGCTGGCAAACGTGCCGGCGTCGCTGCGGGACCGCAGCTCGGCGGTGAGACCTTTGACGCGATGACACTGTCATCCTGAGCCGCGTAGACGGCGAAGGACCCCCTGCGGTTGGCGACGCCCGCGCCTGAATCGGGGGGCCTTCGCCGTCTTCGCGGCTCAGGATGACAGGCTTGCTCCGGTCCGCCACGACCTGCACACTGTCAAGTTCCCATGCCCTTCCTGATCGACGGCAGCAACGTCCTCGGCGCGATGCGGGTGGACCGCCACGGCGAGGAGGGCAAGCGCGGGCTGGTCCGGCTGCTGGCCGCGTTCGCCCGGGCACGGAAGACGCGCGTCACCTGCGTCTTCGACGGTCCCGAGCCGCCCAGCTTCGCCAGGCACCTCGGCGCCGTGAGCGTGGCCTTCAGCGGCACGCGTGCGGCCGACGAGCTGATCGTCGAGCGCGCCGCGAACGGCCGCGGCTGGACCGTCGTGACCTCGGACCGCGGTCTCGCCGCGCGCGTGCAGCGGCGGCACGTGGAAGTTGTCGCGCCCGTAGCGTTCATCCGCGAAATGGAAGAGGCGGCGGCGAGCGGGGAGGGATCGGACGGCGGCGGCGACTGGGACGCTTATTTTTCCGATCCGAAAAACCGGCTGAAATTTTGATGTCGGCGTGCCGACATTCTTTCTAAGTGCTAAAACAGCAGTCATTTAGCGGTAAGAATTTTCATGTCGGCGTCCCCTGTTATCCTCGGTTGCGTGGAGCGGACCGGAGGATCGCGGGGCATGTCCTCGAGGAAAGTCCGAACTCCTACGGGCAGCAGGCTGGCTAACGGCCAGGCGCGGTGACGCGACGGAAAGTGCAACAGAAAACAAACCGCCGACCGCTCTGCACCTTCGGGTGCCGGGCGAGGTAAGGGTGAAACGGTGCGGTAAGAGCGCACCGCGTCGCACGCGAGTGTCGACGGCACGGCAAACCCCCTGCGGAGCAAGACCAAATAGGGACGCGATGGACCCGCCCGTGTCCGTTCGAGTGTCCGGGTAGGTTGCTCGACCGCCGCAGCAATGCGTGCGGCAGATGAATGATTCTCGCCCCCGAGTGCGCAAGCACGAGGGGGAACAGAATTCGGCTTACAGGTCCGCTCCACGCTTTTCGCTTCGCGGATTGAGAATTGAGGATTGAGGATTGAGAATGGGGGCGTGCAGAGCCAATCCTCAATCCTCAATCCTCAGTCCTCAATCCGGTCGCTGACCAAGCCTCGCGCGCTGCCTGAGCGCGCCCACATCGCCGTCCTCGCTCCCGCCGGTCCCTCGGTCCTCGACAACATCCGGGAAGGCGCCCGGGCCATCGAGCGGCGCGGGCATCGCGTCACCTTCGCGGAGAACATCGACCACCGGTATGGCGGCTATCTGGCCGGCTCGGACGACGAGCGCGCCGAGGTGTTGAACCGTTTCCTGCGGTCGCCGGAGTACGACGCGTTCTTCTTCGCCCGCGGCGGCTACGGCTCCATGCGCATCCTCGACCGCGTCGACTACGGCGCGATCATCGCCAATCCCCGCCCGGTCGTCGGCTTCAGCGACATCACCGCGCTGCATCAGGCCATGGCCACCATGGCCCGCGTGGCCGGACTGCACGGGCCGATGCTCAACCTCGACTTCCGCAACGGCATGTCGCCGGAGAACGAAGAGTGGTTCTGGTCGATCCTACGCGGCGACGCGCCCCTCACGCGCGAGCTCGCGCCGGACAACGTCCTCATCGAAGGCGAGGCCGAGGGGGTCCTGTTCGGCGGCTGCCTCGCGCTCACGACGGCGCTCGCCGGAACTCCGTACGACTACTGGATCGACGGAGGAATCTGGTTCTGGGAAGACGTCGAGGAGCCCGTGTATCGCATCGACCGTATGTTGACCCACTTACGGCTGTCTGGCAGAATGCCCGCCATCCGAGGGGTGATCATTGGAGCGTTGAAAGAGTGCGGGGACTCGGCCGAAATGGCTGCGTTCCTGCGCGAGTTCTTCGGCCCTTTCGGGATTCCGGTCGTACACAACCTCCCATTCGGTCACCATGGCGACAACCTGCTCATGCCCATCGGGACAAAGGTTCGCCTCAGTACACCCGAGATGCGTTTGACGATCAGCGAGCCAGCCGTTGCCTGATGAATCCCGACCCCCGATGAAGGCCGTCTTCAAAACGACGGGCGGCGGTGCCGGGAAGGATCCCGTGCGCGAGTCGCAGCTCGCCTACAGCGCCGGCGACACCATCTTCGCCCAGGGCGACCTCGGCACCGAGATGTTCATCATCCAGGAAGGCGAGGTCGAGATCCTCAAGCACATCGGCGGACAGGCGCACGTGCTCTCGCACCTCGAGAAGGGCGACTTCTTCGGCGAGATGGCGGTGCTCGAAGCGCTTCCGCGCACTGCCGACGCCCGCGCCCTGACCGACGTCAAGCTCGTGGCCATCAACGGCTCGCGCTTCGACGAGATGCTGCGCCGCAACCCCGAGGTGGCGGTGCGCATCATCCGCAAGTACTCCAAGCGCCTCCGCGAGGCGAATACGCTACTGGAGAAGCTCGCCGGCCGCGAGGTGGACGTCGATCACGCGACGGCGATGGACGGCACCATCGTCGCGCCGGTCGAGAAGGCCACGCGCCACCGGCTCGTCGACGTCGCCACCGGCACCGCGTTCTTCTTCAGCAACGGCGACGAGACCACCATCGGCCGCGCCGATCCCGTCACCGGCATCCTCCCCGACATCGACCTCACGCCCGTCGACACGAACCGCTCCGTGTCGCGCCGCCACGCGAAGATCATCCGCTCCGGCGACGAGTACCTCGTCCTCGAGGAAGTCGGCACCGTGAACGGCACGTACGTGAACGACCAGCGCATCCCCACCGGCGTGCCGGTGACGGTGCACAACGGCGATCTGGTGAAGATCGGGCTGATCTCGATGAAGGCCGTGTTTGATTAGTCGTCGAGTCTTCGAGTCTTCAAGTCGTCGAGTCCCCGCTCCTTGACGACTCGAAGACTCGGTGACTCCTCCCTCAGAATCGTGCCAGTTACCCCCGACACCGAGATCCAGTTCCTGCGTGGCGTCGGCACCGGCCGCGCCGAGCTGCTGCGCAACGCGGGCGTCTCCACGGTCCGCGACCTGCTGTTCTTCTTCCCGTTCCGCTACGAAGACCGCCGCCATCCCGCGCGCATCGCCGACCTCGGGCACTCCCTCGACGTGCCGGTGCTGCTGCGCGGATACGTGAAGTCCGCGGTCGCGCGCGTGTCGCCCGTGAAGCGCATGCAGTTGTTCGAGGCCGTCCTCGACGACGGCACGGGCTCGGTGAAGCTGATCTGGTTCAACCAGCGGTTCCTGGCCGACTCGATCAAGCGCGGCGACCGCCTGGCGGTGTTCGGCGCGCCGCGGGCGAGCGGGTACGGCGCGATCTCGATCGAGAGCCCGGACTGGGAGAAGTTCGAGGGCGACGAGGACGAGCAGGGCGCGATCGTCCCGATCTACTCCAAGGTCGGCAACATCCCGCCGAAGATGCTGCGGAAGCTGGTCGACACGGCGCTCGAGACGCTGCCGCAAATCCCTGATCCTTTACCTGAGGATTTGCGCGCGCGCCTCGGCGTCACGGACTTGCAGAGCGCCCTGCGCGCGCTGCACCAGCCCGCGGAGCTGCCGCCGGAGTTCCTCGCCAGCCGGTCGCCGGCGCACCTGCGGATGATCCTGCAGGAGTTCTTCACCCTGCAGCTCGCGCTGCGCGTCCGCCGGGCGAGCGAGGAGACGAAGACGAAGTCGCGGCGCATCGAGATCGGCGACGAGCTGCGCGAAGAGGTCAGGCGCATCCTGCCGTTCCAGCTCACGGCTGCACAGAAACGTGTGCTGCGCGAGATCGCCGACGACCTGCGCGCGGAGCGCCCAATGTACCGCCTGCTGCAGGGAGACGTCGGCAGCGGCAAGACCATCGTCGCGCTGATCGCGGCCATCCTGATGATCCGCAACGGCCATCAGGTCGCGCTGCTGGCGCCGACGGAGATCCTGGTCGAGCAGCACTACCAGCGCATCCGTCAACTACTTGACCATTCGGTGGTGGTGGCGCGAGCCACCGGGTCGATGGCCGCCGGCGAGCGGCGCACGCTCGTGGCCGGCCTGCGCGACGGCTACATCCAGCTCGTCATCGGCACGCACGCCATCCTCGAGGAGCGCATCCAGTTCCAGTCCCTCGGCCTGGCCATCGTCGACGAGCAGCATCGCTTCGGCGTCGAGCAGCGCCAGAAGCTGTTCGCCAAAGGCGAGCTGCCGGACATCCTGGTCATGACCGCGACGCCCATCCCGCGGTCGCTGGCGCTGGCGATCTACGGCGACCTGGAGCTGTCCGTGATCGACGAGCTCCCGCCCGGGCGCCAGCGCATCCGGACCGTCGTGCGCGAGGCGCACGAAGTCGAGCGGGTGTACGACTTCATCGACAAGGAGATCGACGACGGCGCGCAGGTGTACATCGTCTACCCGATCATCGAGGAGTCGGAGAAGCTCAACCTCAAGCCGCTGACCCACGGCTTCGAGCTGACCCAGCAGCGCTTCCCCAAGCGCCGGGTGGCGATGATGCACGGGCGGATGAAGTCCGCCGAGAAGGAGGAGACGATGCAGCGCTTCAAGCGCGGCGAGATCGACATCCTCGTCTCGACCACGGTGATCGAGGTGGGCATCGACGTGCCGAACGCCTCGATGATGCTCATCGTCGACGCCGACCGCTTCGGCCTCTCCCAGCTCCACCAGCTCCGCGGCCGCGTCGGACGCGGCGAGCGGAAGTCGTACTGCGTCCTGCTGCACGAATCGAAAGTTGCACGGGACGCAAAAGACCGGCTCTATGCGTTCGAGCGCTCGAAGGACGGTTTCGAGGTCGCCGAGGCCGACCTCGAGTCGCGCGGCCCCGGCGAATTCCTCGGCACCCGCCAGTCCGGCGCGATGAAGTTCCGCATGGGCCACATCGTCCGCGACTACGCCCTCATGGAGAAGGCGCGCGACCTGGCGATCGAGGTCGCGGACGCGGACCTCGGGCGGGCGGAGGCGGTAGCGCGAACGCTCCTCGGCGTCCCCGTCCCGGCGGCGACGGAAAGGGATTAGCCTTCCCCCGTTCCGCAACCTCCTCCCTCCCGCCCCGTATCCAACGCCGATGCAGAAGTTCCTCGTCGTCTCCACTCGCATCTTCCTCGGCCTGATCTTCTTCAGCTCCGGACTGGGGAAGCTCACGCATGGGCTCACGCCGGGACTGATCGGGCCGGTCTGGCTGGAGGAGCGGCTGGCGCAGTACGGCCTCGGGCTGTGGGCGCAGTTCGTGGCCTGGTCGCAGGTGCTGATCGGCGCGCTGCTCCTCTCCCAGCGCTTCGCCACCCTCGGCGCGGTCATGCTCGTGCCGATGCTCGCCAACATCCTCGTCGTGACGATCTCCCTGCAGTGGCGGGGGACGCCGTACGTCAACAGCGTCCTCCTGGCCATGAACCTCTTCCTGCTCTGGGCCGATCGCGAGCGCCTCAAGCCGCTCGTGCTGTCACCGCGCTGACTGGAAAGCGCGCCGCCCGTGGCCCGTGTGCTGCACGCATCCTCCGCTCGAGGAGGATGATCGTGCGAAATCCGTGTGCTCTCTCTCTTTTCCTGGTGCTTCTCTGGATCGCCGTTCCCGCGCAGGCGATCACGACGCTCGCGGCGTCGCTGAACGGCGCGAACGAGAAGCCGGTCCGCGGGCAGTTGGTCGCCGCGGCCTCGGATGCAACCGACGCCGTGTTCCCGATCGTCGGACGGGTTCCCGGCGCAAATGCGACGTTCTACCGCACGGACGTCTCGCTGTTGAATCTCTCCGGCGAGGAGACCTCGGTCGTGCTCGAGTTCTATCCGGCTGGCGTCGCGGGGAACTCCGGGCCGTCCGCGATTGCGACCGTGGCGCTCGATGACGGCGAGCAGGAAGTGCTCACCGGCGACGCGCTGCAGAACCTCCTCGGGCTCAATGACGGTCTCGGCGCGCTGCGCGTCATTTCACCGCGCCACGTGCACGCGGTCGCGCGCATCTACAACGATCAGCGCACGGCGGGCGACGGGACGTTCTCGCAATTCGTGCCGTCGCAGTCGGGAACGCAGAACCGCACCAGCGGCGTGCTGCCGATGCTCGCGAACGCGCAGGCCGCAACGGGCGCCGGCCACCGCACGAACATCGGCTGGTTCAACGCAGGCCCGAACCAGGTTACGGTGACGTGGACCGCGCGCAACTCGACCGGCACGGTGCTGGCGGCGGCGACCCAGGTCGTCGCGCCGCGCGCGTCCGGACAGGCGGAAATCAACAGCATGTTTCCCGGGATCGGACTGCCTCCGCTGGACAATTTGTACGTGAGGTTCACCACGACGGGCGGGCCGCTGTACGCCTACGCCTCGGTCGTCGACAACGTGAACGGCGACCCCATCTTCATCCCGGCGCAGTGACGAAGTGCGTGACTGAAGCCACTCATGGCTCGTTCGTTCCTCGCGATTGTGGAGGAAGCCACCGCAGGCAGGAGGACACCTAGATCTTCGCCAGGCGTAGTCGCAGCGCGTTGCCGATCACCGAGACGGAGCTAAAGCTCATCGCGGCCGCCGCGATCATCGGGCTCAGGAGGATGCCGAAGACCGGGTACAGCACGCCGGCGGCGATGGGGACGCCGAGGGCGTTGTAGATGAAGGCGAAGAAGAGGTTCTGGCGGATGTTTTTCATGGTCGCCTGACTGAGGCGGCGGGCGCGGACGATGCCGCGCAGGTCGCCTTTCACCAGCGTCACGTCCGCGCTCTCCATGGCCACGTCCGTGCCGGTGCCCATGGCGATGCCCACCTGCGCCTGTGCGAGGGCGGGGGCGTCGTTGATGCCGTCGCCGGCCATGGCCACCGAGCGGCCTTCGGCCTGCAGCTTCTTCACCGCCTCCGCCTTCTGATCCGGCAGGACTTCCGCGATGACTTCGTCGATGCCGAGGCGTTTGGCGACGGCTTCCGCGGTGGCGCGGCTGTCGCCGGTGAGCATCACGATGCGCAGCCCTTCCGCGTGCAGCTCGCGGATCGCCTCCGCGGTCGTTTCCTTCACCGGGTCCGCGACGCTGATCAGCCCCGCCGTCTTGCCATCGACGACCACGAACATCACCGTCTGGCCGTCGCCGCGCAGCTTGTCCGCCCATTCGGCGAGCGCGCCGGGCTGCACGTGGATCTCGTCGAGCAGCAGGCGATTGCCGAGGAAGACGCGGTGGTTGTCGACGACGCCGAACACGCCCTTGCCGGTGATGGACTCGAACTGCTTCGCCGCCTCGACGCGGATCCCGCGCGACTCCGCGCCGCCGAGGATCGCCGCCGCCAGCGGATGCTCGCTCGCGCGCTCCACCGACGCCGCCAACCGCAGGAGCTCGGTCTCGTCGAAGTCCGTCGTCACGACCGACGCGAGCTGCGGCTTGCCGAGGGTGAGCGTGCCGGTCTTGTCCACCACCAACGTGTCGACCTTGCGCAGGATCTCGATCGCCTCCGCGTTGCGGAAAAGCACCCCCGCGGTCGCGCCCTTGCCCGCCGCCACCATCACCGACATCGGCGTGGCCAGGCCGAGAGCACAGGGGCAGGCGATGATCAGCACTGCCACCGCGTTCACCAGCGCGAAGCCGAACCGCGGCGACGGGCCGGTCATCATCCAGATCACGAACGTAGCGATCGAGGCCGCGATGACCAGCGGGACGAACCACGCCGACACGGTGTCCGCGAGCTTCTGGATCGGAGCGCGGCTGCGCTGCGCCTGGGCCACCATCTGGACGATCTGCGCGAGCAGCGTCTCCGCGCCGACCCGCTCGGCGCGCATCAGCAGCGAGCCTGTCGTGTTGACCGTCGCGCCGATGACGCGGTCGCCCGCGCGCTTCTCCACCGGCAGCGGCTCGCCGGTGACCATCGACTCGTCGATGTTGCTCGCGCCTTCGAGCACGACGCCGTCGACCGGCACCTTCTCGCCGGGACGCACGCGCAGCGTGTGGCCGCGCTGCACGTCCTCGAGCGGCACGTCGCGCTCGCCCTTCTGGTCCACCAGACGCGCCGTCTTCGGCGCGAGCCCGAGCAGTGCGCGGATCGCGGCGCCGGTACGGCTGCGGGCGCGGAGCTCGAGCACCTGGCCGAGGAGGACCAGCGTGACGATCGCCGCTGCCGCTTCGAAGTACACGCCGACGTTCACGGGAAAGAGAAACGGCGCGATCGTCGCGAGCACGGAGTAGAGATACGCGACGGCTACGCCGAACCCGATCAGCGTGAACATATTGAGGTGGCGGGTGACGATGGACGCCCACGCGCGCTGGAAGAACGGCCAGCCGCCCCAGAGGACGACCGGCGTCGCGAGGCCGAGCTCGATCCAGGTGCCCCAGGTCATCGCGGTAGGGCCGAAGAGGTCGTGCCCCGCGGGCATGTGGCGGAGCATGGCGAAGACCACGAGTGGCACGGCGAACACGGCGCTCACCCAGAAGCGGATGGTCATGTCCCGCAGCTCGGGGTTCTTCTCCTCGACGGCGCTGATGGTCTCCGGCTCGAGCGCCATGCCGCACTTCGGGCAGGAGCCCGGACCCTCCTGCCGCACCTCGGGGTGCATGGGGCAGGTGTAGATGGTGCCTTTCGGCATCGCCGGGGCCACCGGTTTGTCCTCGCCGAGGTACGCGGCGGGATTCGCGTCGAACTTCGTTTTGCAGCCGGGATTGCAGAAGTAGTACGTCTTCCCGTTCAGCTCGGAAGTCCCGGCGGCGTGCTTCGGATCGACGGTCATCCCGCAGACGGGGTCGACGGGCAGAGCGTCGTGCTGGTGCGAATGGCCCTGGCTCATAGGCTTTTCGAGCAGCGCAGCATAGTTCCTCGCGTTCACGATGTCTTCTTTCGTCTCACGGGGAGGCGGGCTGAAGCCGCGCCCTACGTTGTTTGCTACACTGCGCCGTCATTTCGGCAGACCCGTGAGCTCTCAGTGAATCCACAGCCTCAGTACGTTCTCAGCGGCCTGCGTCCTACGGGCCGCGTGCACCTCGGCAATTACTTCGGAGCAGTCCGGAACTGGGTCCGGCTGCAGGACCGCTATCCGTGTTTCTTCTTCGTCGCGGACTGGCACGCCCTGACCTCGGACTACGCCGACCCGTCGAAGATCCGCCAGGCGACCTTCGACGCCGTGGCCGACTGGATGGCCGCGGGGCTCGATCCCGCGAAATGCGTGATCTTCGTCCAGTCCGAGGTGAAGGAGCACGCCGAGCTGCATCTGCTTCTTTCCATGGTGACGCCGCTGCCGTGGCTCGAGCGCGTCCCCACGTTCAAGGACCAGCAGCAGCAGCTCGAGGACAAGGACCTCAACACCTACGGCTTCCTCGGCTATCCGCTGCTGCAGACGGCGGACATCATCGTGTACCGCGCCGCGCACGTCCCGGTGGGCGAGGACCAGGCCTCGCACCTGGAGATCTCGCGCGAGATCGTGCGGCGCTTCAACAATTTCTATGGTCCCGTTTTCCCCGAGCCGCAGGCGCTCTTCACCGAGACGCCCAAGGTGCCGGGGCTGGACGGGCGGAAGATGTCGAAGTCGTACGGCAACACCATCGGCCTGACCGCCTCGGCCGACGAGATCCGCACGCTGGTGTCGACGATGTTCACCGACCCGAACCGCGTGCGCCGCAGCGATCCGGGCAATCCCGACATCTGTAACCTCTTTCAATTCCACAAGCTCTTCTCCGACGAGGCGACCATCGGCCGCGTGGATCACGAGTGCCGCACGGCGCAGATCGGCTGCGTGCAGGACAAGAAGCTCCTGGCGGAGATCATGATCGAGGCGCTGGCCCCGGTCCGGGCGCGGCGGGAGGAGATCGCGCGCGATCCGTCGATCGTGTGGAGCGCGCTGCGCGAGGGGAACGAGAAGGCGCGCGAGCGCGCGGCGGAGACGCTGGCGCTGGTGCGCGAGGCGATGCAGATCACGTATCCCGAGTTGCATCGATGAGCGAAGAAGAGAAGGTGGAGGACGCTGTCATCCTGAGCCGCGAAGACGGCGAAGGACCCCGTGCGTCCGAGGATGCACCTGTTGCGCTCGAGGAAGGGGGTCCTTCCCCCTCGGAGCCTGCCCTGAGCGCAGCCGAAGGGGGGCTCAGGATGACAGAGGAGCAACCCGAGGACGACTCCGCGTACAAGGTCACGCTGCCCTCCTTCCACGGGCCGCTCGACCTTCTGCTGCACCTCATCCGCAAGCACGAGATCGACATCTACGACATCCCCATCGTCCTCGTCACCGAGCAGTACAACGCGTACCTCGAGGCGATGACGGAGCTCGATCTCGACATCGCCGCCGACTACATCTATATGGCGGCGCTGCTGATCAACATCAAGTCGCGCATGCTGCTGCCGCGCGACGAGTCGGCCGAAGGGGAGGGCGAGGACCCGCGGCGCGAGCTGGTGGACCGCCTGGTGGAGTACCAGCGCTTCAAGGCCGTGGCGGAGTCGTTCGCGGAGCTCGACGTCGTGCGCATGGGCATGTGGACGCGGCCGCGCGGGCCGGTCCCCGGCGCCGACGAGCAGACGGACGTCGACATGACCGACGTCGGCCTGTTCGACCTCATCGACGCGTTCCGCACCGCGCTGGTGCGGTATCGTCAGAACCATCCGCAGGCCATCGAGCTGCACCGCGTGGTGCACAAGGTCTCGGACAAGATGCGCGAGATCTACAACAAGCTGCAGGAGAAGTCGCCGATCCGCCTGCAGTGGTTCCTGGAGGGCCGCGACCGCAACGAGCTGATCGCCGTCTTCCTGGGCATGCTCGAGCTGGTCCGCCTCGGCGGCGTCTCGCTCCAGCAGAAAGACAATTTCGGCGAGATCCTCATGAACCGCGGCAACGTGGTCGAAGAGGAGACGTTCAAGCTGTTCGAAAACGTGTGAGGCACATGGAACCAAACGAACTACGCGCAGCACTGGAAGCGATCCTCTTTCTCTCCAGCGAGCCCGTGCGGGTCGACGACCTGTCGGAATCGCTCGACGAGCCGAAGGACGCCGTGCAGGCGCAGCTCGAAGAAGTGAAGCGCATCCTCGACGAGCACGTCGGCGGCTTCACGCTGGAGCAGGCCGCGGGCGGCTGGCGGCTGACGACGCGCGCCGAGCACGAGTCGGTGCTGAAGAAGTACTTCGCGAAGAAGGGCGAGAACCGCCTCTCGCTCGCCGCGCTGGAGACGCTGGCCATCGTCGCGTACCGCCAGCCCATCACCGCGCCGGAGATCGGCGAGATCCGCGGCGTCAACGTCAGCAGCCCCATTCGCACGCTGCTGGAGCGGCGCATGATCCGCGTGGCCGGACGCAAGAACGTGGTCGGCAGCCCGTTCCTCTACCGCACGACCAAAGACTTCCTCGTGCACTTCGGCCTGAACGACATCCGCGATCTGCCGCGCCTCGAGGAATTCGGGGATCTGATCGGCGAGAACATCGGCGATGATCTCGTCGCGGCGATCAACGCCGCGCCGGAGCCGAGCGGCGAAGGGATCATCGAAACGGCATCGGAAGAAGCGGCGCCGAGCGACGGCACGACTTTCGAAGGGGCCCCCGAGCGAAGTGAAGAGGATGAAGTCGCGGTTGCACCCGACGAAACTCAGTTAGAATCCTCGGAGAGCGGCGAGCCGACAAAAGAGTGATGCAACTCGAGCGACTGCAGAAGATCATCGCGCACGCAGGCTTCGCTTCGCGGCGGGAAGCCGAGTCGATGATCCGGGAGGGGCGAGTGACGGTGAACGGCCGTGTCGTCACCGAGCTCGGATCGAAAGCGGATCCCGCGCACGATCACATCAAAGTCGACGGCAAGCTGATCACCCGCGCCGAGACCCACCGTTACATCCTGCTCTACAAGCCCAAGGAAGTGATGACCACCGTCGACGACCCGCAGGGCCGCCGCACGGTCATCGATCTGATCAAGGGCGTGCGCGAGCGCATCTATCCCGTCGGCCGCCTCGACTTCCACTCCGAAGGGCTGATCCTGCTGACCAACCACGGCGAGCTCGCGCACATGCTCACGCATCCGCAGCACGGGTGGGTGAAGACGTATCACGTCAAAGTGCGCGGCGTGCCGGAGCAGCGCCTGATCGAGAAGCTCGAGCGCGGCATCACCATCGAAGGCAAGCGCACGCTCCCGTGCGAGATCCAGCGGCTGAAGACCACGGGCAAGGGCGACGACGCCGGCAACTCCTGGTTCGAGGTGAAGCTGCGCGAAGGCCGCACGCAGCAGATCCGCAAGATGTTCAAGGCCATGGGGCATCCGGTCTCGAAGTTGCGCCGCGTCGCCATCGGCCCGCTCTCCGACCCGCGCCTCGGGCCGGGCGACTATCGCGAGCTCACCAAGACCGAAGTGAAGATGCTCACGATGTTAAAAGAGCCGCCGAAGCCGAAAGTGCGCCGCGCGGCAGCGGCGTCCACGGGGGCGAAGAAGAAGCCCGCGGCCGCGGCCAAGAAGCCGGCCGCGAAGAAGCCCGCCGCGCGCAAAGCCGCATCGCCCGCGAAGAGACGCACGGCCTCCGCTTCGTCGCCGCGCGAGCGGCAGGCACGCCGAGGCCGGGGGTAAGGCTCCATGCCGCTGATCGTCGCGATTGACGGTCCGTCCGGCGTCGGCAAGTCCACGACCAGCAAGCTCGTCGCGCGCGCTCTCGCCATCCCGCACATCGATACCGGCGCCATGTACCGCGCCATCGGCCTGGCCGCCACCCGCCGCGGCGTCGACCTCCACGACGGCGCCGCTCTCGAGCAGCTCGCGTCGAGCACCGTCATCGAGTTCGTCCCCGGCGATCCGCCGCGCGTGCTGCTGGAAGGGGAGGACGTCACCCATCTCATCCGCACGCCGGAGATCAGCATGGCCGCGAGCCACGTGTCCGCCGCCTCGGGCGTGCGGCGCGTGCTGGTCGGCCTCCAGCAGGAGCTCGGCCGCCGCAACGGCGGGGTGCTGGAAGGACGGGACATCGGGACGAAGGTGTTTCCCGAAACGCCGCACAAGTTCTTCCTGACCGCGCGCCCCGAGGTGCGGGCGCAGCGGCGGTACGACGAGCTGATGGCGAAAGGCCAGCCCGCGGACTACGACACCGTGCTGGCGGAGTCGGTGCGCCGCGACGAGCAGGACTCGACGCGCGCGGACTCACCGTTATCGTTCGATGACACCTATCAGGTGGTTGACACCTCGGACCTCACGATCGCGGAAGTTGTGGACGCGATTGTCAGCAGGGTACGGGGATAAGGAGGTTCCTCGGGTCCCTCGGAGTTCCTCGGGGTTCCTCGGAGTGGATCGCTGCTGCCGCCTTTCCCCGAGGAACTCCGAGGAACCCGAGGAACCCGAGGAACCTCCATATCTCCCCCTTTCTTGACGTTGCTGGACGCGACCGTTACACTCCCGATTTCGGCGTGTATCAACAACTTAGCGCACATTGTGGCCTGCTCGTGTCGCCGCGCGAGCCGTCCAAGAATTTTTCAGGGGGTTCCCCAGTACATGGCGTCCAATGACGACATCAAGAAGCCAAACCAGCCGCGTCAGGCGGACTCCAATAATCTGGAGAACCTCGGCATGGACGAGCTTCTCGACCTCTACAGCAAACCTACGCTGACCGAGGGCGAGATCATCCGTGGCCGAGTCCTGAAAGTTACCCCCTCCGACATCGTCGTCGACATCGGTTACAAGTCCGAAGGCCTCCTGCCGGCGGTCGAGGTCACCGGTTACGACGGCCAGGTGAAGGTCAAGCGCGGGGACGAGATCGAGGTCTTCATCGAGCGCCTCGAAGACTCCTCCGGCTACGTGGCCCTCTCGCGCGAAAAAGCGGCTCGCATGCGCGTCTGGGACGACATCGAAGCCGCCTTCAAGGCCGACGAAGCGATCAACGGCCGCGTCGTGGACCGCGTCAAGGGCGGCCTGGCCGTCGACGTCGGCGGGGTCAAGGCGTTCCTGCCCGGATCGCTCATCGACACCAAGCCCGTCAAGAACCTCGACGCGCTGCGCGGCCACGAGATGAAGTTCAAGATCGTCTCGTTCGACAAGAAGCGCAGCAACATCGTCCTGTCGCGCAAGGCCATCGTCGAGGTCGAGCAGACCGCCGCGAAGGCCGCGACGTTCGGCCGCCTCAAAGAGGGCGAGCTGACCCACGGCATCGTCAAGAACATCACCGACTACGGCGTCTTCGTCGACCTCGGCGGCGTCGACGGCCTGCTGCACATCACCGACATCTCCTGGGGCCGCGTCACGCATCCGTCCGAGTACTTCAACGTCGCGGACGAGATCGAGGTGATGGTCCTCAAGTTCGATCCGGGCTCCGAGCGCGTCTCCCTCGGCTACAAGCAGAAGTCGCCCGATCCGTGGTCGGACGTCTCCGACCGCTATCCGCTCGGCAGCCGCGTGAAGGGCAAGGTCGTGTCGCTCACCGACTATGGCGCCTTCATCGAGCTCGAAGAGGGCGTCGAGGGGCTGATCCACGTCAGCGAGATGTCGTGGACCAAGAAGATCCGCCATCCGGCCAAGCTGATGAACATCGGCGAAGAGGTGGAGGCCGTGGTCGCGGACGTCAACGTCCCGAACCGCCGCATCTCCCTCTCCCTCAAGGCGCTGGAAACGAATCCCTGGGACACCATCGCCGAGCGCTATCCGGTGGGCACGATCATCGAAGGCCGCGTGCGCAATCTGACCGACTTCGGCGCGTTCGTCGAAGTCGAGGAAGGCATCGACGGACTGATTCACATCTCCGACATGTCGTGGCATCGCCGCCTGAAGCACCCGTCCGAGGTGCTGAAGAAGGGCGATACCGTGAAGGCGCGCGTGATCAATGTCGACGGCGACAACCAGCGCCTGTCTCTGTCGATCCGCGAGTTCCTCCCCAACGAGTGGGACACGTTCGCCAAGGGCCACAACCTCGGCGACGAAGTGATCGGCAACGTCTCGAAGATCACCGACTTCGGCCTCTTCATCCGTCTGGCCGACGGCGTGGAAGGGCTGGCGCATATCTCCGAGGTGCAGCGCGACGCGCGGCAGAAGCTCGACAAGAGCTTCCATGTCGGCGAGGCGCTGCGCGCGCGGATCATCAAGATCGACACGAACGAGCGGAAGATCGGCCTGACCACCCGCGACGTGGAGCCGCTGTCCGAGGACGAGCTCGCGCAGCTTGCCGGCGCGCATGCGGAAGAGGGCGCAGCCGCGCACCCGGACGAAGGCGTAGCCGCGCATGCGGAGGAGGGCGCCGAAGCAGTGGCACCCGAGCCCGATCCGCAGCCGGATCCGCAGCAGACCTGAGTCGATCATGTCCGAGCTCGACACTCCGACCCCCGAACCGGCTGCGCAGCAACCGCCGCCGGTGTGGAATCCGCCTCCGGCTCCGCAGCCGCCGGCCGCCCCGCCGCCGCGCAAGTCGCGGGCGGGGATGTTCTTCTTCGGCGCATTCAGCGGCTGTCTGCTGGTGATCCTCGGCTTCGTCGGGCTGGCCATCTTCGTGGCCGCGGGCGCGGACTCGAGCGACATCAGCCTGGCCGGCGAGAAGGTCGCGGTCGTGCCGATCGAGGGCGAGATCCTCGACGCGCGCGAGACGCTCGACCTGCTGCACAAGTACGCCCGGAACCGCACGGTGAAGGCCGTGGTGGTGCGCATCAACAGCCCCGGCGGCGCGATCGCGCCGTCGCAGGAGATCTACTCCGCGATCCGCAAGATCCGCGAGGACGGCACGCCCGTGGTCGCGTCGATGGACAGCGTCGCGGCGTCCGGCGGCTACTACATCGCCGCCGCGTGCGATCCGATCGTGGCCAACTCCGGCACGATCACCGGCTCGATCGGCGTGATCCTGCAGTGGTTCGACATGAAGGACCTCGTGCAGTGGGCGAAGCTCAAGCCGGAGACGATCACGAGCGGGGACATGAAGGACGCCGGCTCGCCGTTCCGCGAGATGACGGAGAGCGAGCGGCAGTACTTCCAGGGCATCGTCTCGCAACTGCACTCGCAGTTCGTGCGCGACGTCGCCGCCGGCCGGAAGACGAAGATGAAGCCCGAGGACGTGGCGAAGATCGCCGACGGCCGCATCTTCACCGGCGAGCAGGCCCTCGCGCTGAAGCTCGTGGACCAGATCGGAACCATCGACGACGCGGTGCGCACGGCCGGAGAGCTCGGCGGCATCCAGGGCGAGCCGGACAAGCTCTGGCCGCGACGCCGGGAGATGACGCTCTTCGATCTCCTGGCCGAGGACGGCGCGGATGCGATTCTCGAGCGCATCGCCAGCCGGCGCGTACCGAAGTTCATGTACATGTGGCAGTGACAGTGGCATCAGAGGAGGGGACTTTGGTGGACGAACACGATCACGACGATCTCGAGCTGGATCACGACGAGCACGAGGATGAGGCTCACGAAGACGAGGGGATGGAAGACGTCACCGCGGGCGTGATGACCAAGGCCGAGCTGGTCGACGAAGTCGCCCGCGTCGTCCAGTTGACCAAGAAGCAGGCCGAGACGATCGTCAACATCGTCTTCGATTCCATCGTCGACTCCCTCCGCGCCGGTCAGAAGATCGAGCTCCGCGGCTTCGGCAGCTTCCGCCTGCGCAGCCGCAAGTCCCGCACGGGCCGCAACCCCAAGACCGGGGAGAA
The DNA here is from genome assembly GCA_036375075.1 of Thermoanaerobaculia bacterium. Taxonomy (GTDB): domain Bacteria; phylum Acidobacteriota; class Thermoanaerobaculia; order Gp7-AA8; family Gp7-AA8; genus QHVT01. Next base: position 81,169 of record DASUSN010000028.1, read on the forward strand.
GGTCGAAGTGCCGTCCAAGAAGATCCCCTACTTCAAGCCGGGCAAGGAGCTCAAGGAGCTGATCAACAAGGCCCTGGCGGAGCACGGCGGGGAAGTCGGGGCGTCGGGCGGTCCAGGTCCAATCCTGGACAACGATTGACGCGGAAAGAAATTGAAAATTGAAAATTGAAAATTGAAAAAGCCTCCTCGCGTTTTTTCAATTTTCCATTTTCAATTTTCAATTCTTCATGCAGACCCTCTTCACACCGTGGAGATTTTCCTACTTGACCTCCCCCAAAGGTGACCGGCCCGCGGGGTGCATCTTCTGCATCGCCGCCGCGTCCGACGACGTCCGCCAGACCCTCACGCTGTTCCGCGGCGCGGATGCGCTGGTGATGCTGAACCGCTATCCGTACACGAACGGCCATCTGATGGTGGCGCCGGTGGCGCACGAGTCGCGGCTGTTCGACTCCGCCGATCGCGCGCTGAAGGCGCTGATCCGCCTGACGGCCGAGGCGCAGCGGATCCTCTCCGATGTGTACCACCCGGACGGGTTCAACGTCGGGATGAACTTCGGCCAGGTCGCGGGCGCGGGCGTCGCCGATCACTACCACCTGCACATCGTCCCGCGCTGGGGCGGCGACGTGAACTTCATGACCGTCACCGGCCAGACGCGGCTCGTGCCCGAGGAGCTGGAGCAGACGTTCGACAAGCTCACGCCCCATTTCCGCGAGATCCGTGGAGACTCCCTCGGCGCATGACGGAAGTCCTTCAGCGAATGCAGACCCGCGCCGTCCTCGCCATGGTCCTGGGGTTCCTGGTCCCCGGCGCCGGCCACTTCCTGCTGGGACGGCGCCGCCGCGCGTTGGCGTTCTTCGGGATCGTGGCGTTCCTGTTCGGCATCGGCCTGGCCATCGACGGGAGCATGTTCACGCTGCGGGAGAGCCGCGGCGAGCTGCTGCTCCGGCTGGCGAGCCTCGGCTCGATGGGCTCGGGGCTGCTGTACATCCTGGGCGTCTACTTCGGCCCCCCGGGAGACATGACCCGGCAGATGTTCGAATACGGCCGGACGTTCACGCTGACGGCGGGGCTCATGAACCTGTTGCTGGTGCTGGACTGCTGGGACATCGCGATGCGAGGGAAGGCGTGAGCCCCCGCCCGCCGGTTCCTCGGAGCTCCTCGGGTTCCTCGGAGTTCCTCGGAGGACGTGGTCCGTGGGGCCTCGAGTCACCCCGAGGAACTCCGAGGAACCCGAGGAACCCGAGGAACCCGAGGAACCGCCCATGATCCAGACCCACATCGGCCTGATGTTCCTCTACGCCGTGGCCACCGCGCTCTTCTTCGCGCTGCTCTGGAGAGAGACGAAACGCGACCGCATCCGCACCTTTCTCGTCATATTCTCCGCGCTGTTCTTCGGGGGGATCGCCGTCGGGTGGCTGATGTACCCCGCCCCTTACTGAGATGAAGTTAGCCATCGTGGCCGGAGAAGCGTCCGGCGACCTGCACGCGTCGGAAGTCGTGCGCGAGCTGAAGAAGCTCGACCCGCAACTGGAGATGTTCGGCATCGGCGGGGACCTGCTGGCGCGGGAGCAGATGACGCTGCTCCATCACGCCAGCGAGATGGGCATCGTCGGCCTGTTCAACGTCCTGCGCCACCTGCCGATGTTCCGGCGCGTCTTCAACGAGCTGATCGACCGCATCGCGCGGGAGCGGCCCGACGCCGTGTTCCTCGTCGATTACCCGGAGTTCAACCTCCGCGTAGCCAAGCGCTGCAAGGAGATGGGGCTGCGCGTCGTGTACTACATCTCGCCGCAGCTCTGGGCCTGGCGGCGGGGGAGAGTGCGGCACATCGCGAAGTACGTCGACCGCATGATCGTGATCTTCCCGTTCGAGGAAGACTTCTACCGCCAGCACGGCGTGCCGGTGACGTACGTCGGCCATCCGCTGATCGAGCAGCTCGCGGACGTGCGCAAACCGGAGCCGAAGCCGGACACGCTGCGCATCGCGCTGCTGCCGGGATCGCGGCGGATGGAAGTGCGCTCGCTGCTGCCGGCGATGCTCGACGCCGTGCGCATCCTCCGCGAGGAGCGGAACGTCGAGGCCTACATCATCCAGGCGCCGACGATCGCGCAGGAGCTGCTGGAAGGGATCGTCGAACAGAGCGGCGTGTCCGTGCCCATCCTGCCCGTCGCCCTCGACGAAACGAAGCGCGGCGAAGGCCTCGCCTCGGCGGACGTGGCCCTCTGCTCCTCCGGCACCGCCACCCTCGAATCCGCCGTCCTCGGCACGCCGGTGGTGGTGATGTACCGCCTCAGCCGCGCGACGTACCTGCTCGGCAAGCGGCTGGTGAAGCTGCCGCACTTCAGCCTGGTGAACATCATCGCCGGGCACGAGGTAGTCCCCGAGCTCCTGCAGGAAGACGTCAACGGGCCGCGCATCGCCGGCGAGGTGCGGAAGCTGGTGGAGCCGGAGCGCCACGCCTGGGCGCGCCGGGAGCTGGAGATCATCCGCGGCAAGCTCGGGACGCCGGGCGCGAGCCGCCGCGCGGCCGAGGAAATCCATAAGATGGTGGCGGGATGAAGCCCCTTCGCCGTCTGTACGGCTATCTGCGCGCGTACAAAGCGTGGGCGCTCGTGGCGTTCGGCTCGATGATCGTCTTCGCGCTGACGCAGACGGTGCTGGCCGCGCTGGTCCAGCCGCTGTTCGACGACGTGCTGTCGCCGCGCAGTGCGGTGTCGCGGTCTGCGGCTCCGGCGGATGGACGGGCTGACGCCGCGTCCTACGTTCAGAACCTGCCCATCATCGGGCCGGCGAAGGCGAAGTTCGACGCCTGGTGGAACGTGGACGCGGCCACCAAGCCGCAGCGCGTGCTCACCATCATCCTGCTCGTGTTCCTGCTGCGGGCGTTCACCTCGTTCTTCTCGGAATTCTCGTTCCAGAAGGTCGGCCTCTCCACCGTGCGCGACCTGCGGAACGAGCTCTACGAGCGGATGATCCAGCAGAGCCACCGCTTCTTCACCGAGCGCCCGACGGGGGAGATGGTGAGCAGGGTCGTGTCCGACGCCGACGCCATTCAGGCCGCCGTGTCCACGCGCATGGGCGACCTGCTGCAGGAGTCGGTCACGCTGGTCGGCCTCACCGCGTACCTGTTTTACGTGAATCCGGTGCTGGCGCTGGTGAGCCTCGTCGGCGCGCCGCTGATCGTCGTCCCGGTCGTGCAGTTCGGCAAGCGGCTGCGCCGCACGACGCACCGCTCGCAGGAGCGGATGGCCGAGATCGCGACGCTGCTCGAGGAGACCATCCGCGGCGTGCGCATCGTGAAGGCGTTCACCATGGAGCCCTTCGAGATCGGCCGCTTCCGCGAGGCCACCCGCAAGCACCTCCGCTGGACGCTCAGCGCCTCCCGCGTGCAGGCCATGACCTCGCCGGTGATGGAGCTCCTCGCGGGCGTGTGCATGGTGCTGCTCTTCGCCTACGCACAGCGGCGCATCGCGGCGGGCACGCTGTCGACCGGCGAGTTCGTCAGCTTCCTCACCGCCCTGGCGCTCATGTACGCGCCCATCAAGAAGCTGAACAAGGTGAACCTGTCGCTGAACACCGCGCTGTCCGCCGCGGAGCGCGTGTTCCGGATGCTCGACGTCCCCAACGAGGTGGTCGAGAAGCCGGACGCCGTCGTGCTGCAGACCGTCGGCGCCGGCGTGCGCTACGAGAACGTCACGTTCACGTACGGAAACGAGCCGGTGCTGCGCGACATCGACCTGAACGTGGCGCCCGGGGAGATCGTCGCCCTGGTCGGCGGCAGCGGGGCGGGGAAGTCGACGCTGGTCAACCTCCTCCCGCGCTTCTACGACGTCACCGGCGGCCGCATCACCATCGACGGAGTGGACGTGCGCGACACCACGCTCAAGTCGCTGCGCGGGCTGATGGGCTTCGTGACGCAGGAAGTCATCCTCTTCAACGACACGGTGCGCAACAACATCGCCTACGGCCGCGCGGACGTCGAGGAGGCTCAGGTCATCGCCGCCGCCCAGGCCGCGAACGCGCACGAGTTCATCTCCCAGTTGCCGCAGGGCTACGACACTCCGATCGGCGAGAGCGGCGTGCTGCTCTCCGGCGGCCAGCGCCAGCGCCTGGCCATCGCCCGGGCGCTGTTCAAAGACCCGCCCATCCTGGTCCTCGACGAAGCGACGTCGGCGCTGGACACGGAGTCCGAGCGCCTCGTGCAGCAGGCGTTGAACAACCTGATGCAGGGCCGCACGACTCTCGTCATCGCCCACCGCCTCTCGACCATCCGCAGCGCGCACAAGATCGTCGTTTTGGATAAGGGCCGGATCGTGGAGGTGGGCACGCACGAAGAGCTGCTGGCGCACCGCGGCGTGTACCGGAAGCTGTACGACCTCCAGTTCGTCGACGACGAAGTCCCCACGGCGTAAACCCCTCCGTCCCACTCTGTGCCTCTGTGTCTCTGTGGTGAATACACGCACGCCGCAAGCCCGCAAACGTGCAGCTTGGATCGCGCTGGTATTCACCACAGAGACACAGAGGCACAGAGTGGGACGGAGGGACTTTTTGAAGGGCGTGAGCGCGATCACGCCGTCTCCATCCTTCCGGCCGTATGTTGAGCGCATCCCATGATTCGCGCGCTCTTCGTCATCGCCGTGGCGTTCTCCGCCTTCGCGCAGGAGTGGCCGCTCCACTTCGCCGGGCACACCATCGAAGTCCTCAAGGCCGAGGGGCTGGAGCCCGAGGACCCGCATTGGATGCACCTGCACCGAGGGCATCACAGCGCCGCGGGCGCCGAGTCGGTCACGCTGCGCGTGAACATCTTCCGCGGCAGCCGTTCCGCCGCGGACGTCGTCGCGCCGGCGCAGAGCGGCGTCGAGATCCGCTACACCGTCCACGGGGTGCCGGTCTCGGAGTGGCTGTCGCCGTCGACGCCGTTCACGCTGCACATCGACAACCCCGCGCTGAACGCGCTCGCGGACGGCTTCCACGACATCAGCGTCGACGTCCGCGGCGCGAACCGCGCGGAGTTCAAGCCGCACCGCGCGTTCCTGCACATGACCCGCGGCCGGGCGGTCAGCACGCTCGTCCCGGTCATCAACAGCGTCACCGGCTACAACGGCAACGGCGGCGACTTCGGCCCGGGCGTGGTCTACGTCGACTCGCGCCAGCGGCGTCTGCGCGGCCATCCCGCCAGCCCGCACGTCACGCCGTGGACGCAGCCGCCGCATGCCGCTGACCTTTATCTCGAGCAGCTCGCGCCGAACGGCGACTACGTCGCCGGTGCGCAGCTCTGGTGGGAAGATCCGCCCCATCCGGGCGTCCCGTTCGCGCGCGCGCTCGATCCGAACCAGAGCCAGGATCACCGCGGACTGCGCGTCGCGGCGCGGCACGAGAAGTTCCCCTTCCGCGACGGGCCGCGCGGCGTCGGCTGGATGAGCCCCTACGTCTCCGGCCAGATCGACTCCCGCGGCGGCTTCGCGTTCGTCGAGACCGGCGGCCCCGCGCGCTACCTCAAGCCGGACGGAGAGGTCGTCACCGTCGCCGGCTGGCGCGTGCGGCCGGACCGCGATCCGGTGTGGAGCTCGAAGCCGCTGGCCGCCGTGCGCGGCGTGATGGAGAAACGCGGGCAGTGGACCTCCGGCCGCGGCGAGTTCTTCACCCCGCTCGACGTCGCCATCGATCCGAAGAACGAGAACGTCTGGTACGTCGTCGGTTACGAGGACCACTGCGTCTGGAAGATCGAGATCGAGAATCTGGACGCGGGCCTCGCGCGGGTGAGCGTCTTCGCCGGCGATCCCAATCACAGCTCCGGTTTTGCGGACGGCACAGGGCACGCCGCGCGCTTCCACGGTCCCGCGTCGATCGTGTTCGATCCCGTCAGCGACGCGCTGTACGTCGCCGATCAGGACAACGACGCCATCCGCAGGATCACCCGCGCCGGCGCCGTCACCACGCTCATGGGCGGCCCCGGCGCCGCGCAGCGCCTCCGCGACCGCGGCGCCACCAACGTCTTCGACCAGAACGCCAACCGCGCCCTGAACGGCGGGGCGTCCAGTGAGATCTACATGCCCCAGTGCATCCGCGTCGACAGCAAGGGCAACCTCGTGCTGCTCGAGCTGGGCTACGGCTGGATCCGCCGCATCGATCCCGTCACCCGCGCCACGAAGGTGCTCGGCGACGTCCACCAGCACTTCGAGGAGGACTACCGCGGCTGGGCGTGGCTGGACGTCGACCGCTGGGGCAACAGCGGGCCGAAGGACGGCATCTACTGGTGCAAGTCGGTGGGCGAGGAGATCGACGGCGACGCCGGCGCGCACTTCAACGAGGTCTACGCCTGGCTGCCGGCCGAGGGCGGGACGAGCCGGTACGTGTTCGGGGACCACTGGAACCCGCATCCCGCCGGCTGGGGGCGGCGCGAGGAGACCACCGCGCCGCACTACCCGTGGCTCGTGGCCGTCGATCCCCGCGGCGCGGTCCTCGTCGGCGGCTTCGGCACCCATGGCGTCTCCCGCCTGCGCGTCCGACGCCCGGGCGATCCCATCCCCACGCACTACCACCCGGCCGGCCACGAAGACGGCCGCTTCGTCTGGGCCACCGGCGCCCCGTGGATCTGGCCCGGACCTCCCGGCGCCGCGCGCTACGCCAGCCGGTCCGCCGCCCTCAAGTACGGCTGGAACGCCCACAACTACCTCGGCCTCCCCGACGCCTGGGAGCTCCGCGGCGACGAGACCGACGACCAGCTCCTGAACTACTTCGAGGCCCCGCCGCCCGTGCGTTCCGACCCACAGGCGCGAGCCCTCTGGCTGGAGTTCGTGCGGGTGAACCAGGGCCCCCCGAACCCCGACTGCCCGAAACCGACCCTCGCGTCCCCGGACGGAACATCCGAATGGTTCGCCGGCGAGAGCGGCGACACGTCATCGCCCCTCCCAGGCCCGCCGCGAGAGGCCGGCCGCTACTGGATGCGCGTCTCGAACCGCTGCGGCTCCGCCCTCGGCCCCACGGTGACGTTCTCCCCCGGCACCCCGAGACGCCGCGCCGCCCGGCACTGACACGGTGTCGGGAGACCTTTGCGATGATTCATCAAGGGACCGGGCGCGCTTCGGCACGCCCGGTCCGGGGAAATCTTCGCTACCGGCGCAAAACTACGAGGGTTTCGCCGGGTCCTTGGGCGCAGGATCCGGAGCCGGTTGCACGGGCTTGGCGTCCTGCGGCACGGTGCGCTTGCGTCCGAAGCGGTTCGCGCGGCGCATGTTCTCGACGTGCGGCAGCAGGTCGGCGTGCTCCTTCTTGCGGACGAGCTGGCGCGCGATGCTGTACGTCTGCAGCGCTGCCAGACCGATGCGGTGACGGCGCGCGAGGTTCGCCGCGGCGACGCCGTTCAGCATCGTCCGAAGCTCGTCCTCCACGGCGCTCCAGCGGTCGACGTCTTCGCGCTCGGTGAGAAGCGCCGGTGCATCGCTCTGGATCGCGGAGGCGATGGGCTTTGCCGCACCGACGGTGTTGATCGACGCCAGGACGAATTCGGCGGGGATGCGCGCGGTCGTTCGCAGCGCCATGGCGCTCGGCGTCGGCAGGGGACCAAAGTCCGGCACATGGCCGCGCAGCATGCGGAGATGCTCGACGATCTGCTCGGGTGTGAGCGGCGTCGTGCCGTCCGCGGCGACAGAGGGGATCCTGGGATTGTCTGTTTTGATCATGGGAAACGCGTGCCTTTCGATTGCGTGGCCGGACGCCGTGTCGCCGCCAGACGGACGGCGTCCGGAGGAGCCGCCGGCTACACGCCGCCGGTTCCAAGGTCGATGAGCCCCGAGCCCGCGGACTCGGGAGTTGCTGACGACATCGCGTGTGCGCACGGACGGATGCCGGGTTTTCTGGAAAGGACCCGGTAGTGGAGAGGAACGCGAGATAGCCGATCGGGTATCGCGCGAATCAACTCTCCCCTGCAGGGGTCCTGCGCACGTCACGGTCGGGTAGCAGTTCCCGTAGGAACCACCGCAACCTCGCATGGTGACGCGGCCAGCGTCGCCTGGACACTGTCGCAATGCGACGGCTCCGGGCGTTTCGACAAGGTGAGTCCGCGCCGGCGGATTGTCAAGGGAGTGCGTCAACGACGTTCGTCGTGCTTCGTTTCAGCAGACGGTCTGTTGATTGACCGGAACGTCGTGCTTCTCGAACAGCATGGCGCTGATGATTCAGCAGAAGCGCCGGATGATTTGCCGGAACGGACAGGTGTCGCAGCACACGGTCCTGATGATTCAGCGCGGAGCTCTGATGATGGACCAGGACCGTCTGCCTCTCGAATAAAATGCCTCGGATGATTTGCGACGACTGCCTGGTGATTCAGCAGACCGCGCGGATGATTTACCGGAACGGACTCATTTCATGAGCAGAGCAGTCTGATGATTCATCAGCGCGTCCTGATGAATCATCAGACAGTGCCGTTGATTTGACTGACCGGCCTCATTCCGTTGGCAGAAGGGAGGCGTAAATCAAACCGCCCCCTGTCATCCCGAGCGTCGAGCGAGGGACCTGG
>DASUSN010000029.1:0-37809 GCA_036375075.1 Thermoanaerobaculia bacterium
CTCTTCTCGCCGGACACCACCGCGGTTTTGCCGGGCTCGTGCGCGACCTGCTCGGCGAAGAAGTCGTGGATGACCCGGTCCTTCGGGAACTCCGCCTCCGTCGCGTTGAACTCCACCAGCAACTTCTGCTTCTCGCTCTCGGGGACGATGGAGTACTCGTGCAGGCGGCGGTCACCGTCCCCGGTGATGCTCTGCAGGAGCGCCGCGTAATGCCGGCAGAACCGGTCCATCGCGTCGGCCGGGTAGACGTCGGGGTTGTAGCGGAGATGGATGCTGAACGCGGCATCCTTGTCGAAAATCTCCAGGCCGAGGTCGGAGTAGCCTTCAGGACCGATCTCCGCGACGTTCGTGATCTCGATCCCCGGCTGCCGCGGGATCGAGGCAAAGCTCTCGTCGCCGACGAAGTTCTGATACGCGAAGTTCACCTGAAAGACGGCGTTCTTGGTCGCGCTCCTCGTCCGCAGCTTGTCCAGCATGAGCTCGAACGGATAGCTGGAGTGGTAGATCGCATCCAGCATCGTCTTGCGGACGTCCCGCAGAAGCTCGCTGAACTTCGACTGGTCGCTGCACCGCGTGCGCAGCGGCACCATGTTGATGAAGTAGCCGACCTCGGAGGCGAACTTCTGCCCCGGCCGCACGATGACCGGCATCCCGACGATGATGTCGTCCTGGCTCGTATAGCGGTGCAACAGCAGCTTGAACGCCGCGAGAAAGACGATGGACGGAAGAAACGACTGGTCTTTGGCAAACGTGCGGATCGCCGAAGACAGCTCCGCTGGCAGGGTCTGGACGTGCGATGCGCCCTGGAAGCTCGGCGCCGCCAGGCGCGGCACATCGGGGAAGAGCTCGAGGCTCGACAGCTCCCCGGCGAGCCGCTGCTGCCAGTAGTCCGCGTGCAGGCGCCCTTCCGGGGACGCCAGCATCGCCTCTTCCCACGCGACGAACTCCTCGTATCCGGCCCGCTCCGCCGGCACGGGCACCGGCTTGCCTTCGCTCAAAGCCTGGCAGTTGCCGAACAGGGAGCGCAGCAGCAACACCGCGGACACACCGTCGAAGATCATGTGATGAATGGTCAGGAGGAGAATTCGCTCCCGATCGTTCAACGTGAAGAGCTCGATCCGGGTCAAGGGACCACGATCGAGGTCGAACGGCCGCTTCACGCGCTGCCGCAGGAAGGAGATGAGCTGCTGTTCGTCGGTGATCTCCAGGGACTGCCGTTCGATCGAGGTCCGGCAGCGCTCATCGACCACGTGCCGCAGCACCCCGTTGTCTTCGACGATCCTCGTGGCGAGGATCGGGTATTGATCGAGTGTCAGCCTCCAAGCCGTTTCCAGCACGTCGGCATCGATCGCGCCGGTGACCCTGACGCAGAGCGGCAGGTTGTATGCGGTCATCCCGGGGTTGATCTTCTGAAGGATGTACAGACCCTTCTGCCCCGAGGCGAGCGGAAACTCCCGCGGCCTCGCGGGAGATGGTCTGACGATGTTGTCCTGCCGCTTTCTGTCGCGGTGCTCGAGCCATGCGAGGATCTCCGGCTTGTACCGGAGGATCCCCTTCTTGAGGTCGTTCGTCAGGGCTCCGCTGGGCGCATAGCAGTTCAACTGCCCCGCCTCGACAGACAGCTTGACGCCGCTGCTCGCCAGAGTCTTGAGAAACTCGGTTACCGACTGCATCCCTGCGATTTCCATCAGAAAGTCACCTTCTCGTAGCTGTCGGCGGACACCGATTCCTCCCACAGGAGCTCCTCCAACAGCTCCTCACTGCTCGCTTCGCGCAGGACGATCCTCGCCTCGGCGGCTCCCTCGAGGGACGTCAGAGCCACGCCGAGGGAATCCGTCGGCCCGACCATCGCAGGTTCCTCTACCGGGGAAGCAGTCGTGCCGGTCGCCGCTTGCGCGACGATGTGCCCGGTCAATCGCTCGACGGTGCCGTAGTCGAAAAGACTCGACGGCTCGAGCGGGATCTGCAGCGTCTCGCTCAGGGTGCGGACGAGATTGACGCCGACGATGGAGTCGACGCCGTAATCCGACATCGCCACATCGGGCCGGATCGCCGACGGCTCCAGTCTCAGCTCTTCACAAAGCAGCCCGATGATGGTCTGGTGCACTCGATCGGCAGTGATCGGCCCGGCGGCGACGGGCCTGGAGGCCGGGGCTGCGGCCACGGCAGCCGCGCTGTTGACCGTCTTGATCAACGCGACCTGACGCATGTCGGCGCTCATCAGCGCCTCGAGGGCCGCCATGCCCTCCTCCGGCTCGATCGAGGCGAGACCCACCCGCGCCATGTTCCGCCGGTGCGCTTCGTCCGCGGCGACTCCGACGCTTCCCCAATACCCCCAGTTCATCGTCTTCACGGGGTAGGGCCGCTGTTGCTCCAGCATCCGGGCGAAGCTGTCCTTGAAGACGCAGCCGGCGGAGTAGTTGGATTGCCCGGCCGGCCGCACGAACGAGACGATCGACGAGAAGAAGAGCATGAAGTCCAGCGTGTCGCTCCCGAAGACTCTGTCGAGATTCATGGCGACATCGACCTTGGCGGACAGGCTGGATCGGAACTCCGCCTCCTCCATGCCGGCAATGCTGCGGTCATGGAGAACCAGTGCGGAGTGCACGACGCCGTGAATGGCGGGGTAGACCTTCAGGATCGCTTCGCGGGCCTGCGCCAGCGCATCCGCGCTGGTCGCATCGGCCGGAATGTACAGAGGGGCGGCGCCGAGCCGCGACAATGCGTCGATCTTCGCTTCGATGGCCGCATCGGAGGGGCGGCGGCCGATCCAGACCACGTTGGCCTGGTACCGCTCGATCATGAACCGGCTCCACACCTCGCCGATCCCACCCGCGCCGCCGATCACCACATAGACGCCGTTCGGCCGATAGGACGACTGCGCGGACCGCGGCACGACGGCGGCCGGCGTCAGCGTCTGCCGGAACCATTCACCGCCGCGATGGGCCAGGCCGCTCCCCTGCTTGTCCCAGGGCAGCGACAGGCATTCCCGCGCCGTCACCGTCGCGAGCGAGTCGACGTCCAACAGCCTCAGCGACCAGTGGGGGTATTCCTTGGCAAGACTGCCGATCAGGCCGGCGATTCCGGCATGGGCCGGCCGCACAGGCTCGCCGTCGATGACCTGTTGCGTCCTGCTGGTGATGAGCGTCCACTGAACGTTCCTGTCGCCGTGCCCCGACCGCAGCAGGCTCTTGATGGCGCGGAAGACCGCGAGCACGCCTTCTTCCTGCCCATCGCTGTCGGGCGCGATCCAGAGCAGGTGATCGAAGGCGCGACCGCCGATCGTATCGATCTCCGCCTGGCTGGCCTGAGGGTACGACCGGCGCGCCCAGTCGAGTCGATCGCGGTCGTTCCCCAACAGCAGGATGACGGCGGAGTCCGGAACGGAGACGTTCTGGTCCGGCTCGATCCGTGCGCGGCTCCAGGCCGGAGCGAACGTCTGCAGAGACGCTCCGTCGTCCTCGCGCGATGTTGTCGCCGCCACCTTCTTCGGATCGCCCGGAAGCCAGCAACGCTCTCTCGCAAACGGATACGTCGGGGCGGACACGCGCCGCGGACGCGCCGGCTCGTGGAGTTGGAGCCACTCGATCCGCGCGCCTGCGACCCACAGTTCCGCAAGCGCGGCGAGCTCTTTCCGCTCGATTGCAGTCCGGACGCGCGTTTCGTCGCCGGAGGCGTTCGTGGCGTCGCCGCGATAGGACCCCTCAGGGCGATTCCCCGAGAGCACCGCGTCGAGTTTCTGCTTCAACTCTTCCCGGTCCGATACCACCAGAGCAAGGCGTTCCGGCATCGCATCTCTGCCGACCTGCAGCGTGTACGCGAGGTCGGCCAGATCGCCGCCGTAGGTCTCCATATACGAGCGCATCGACTGCACGTAGGCCAGCAGCCGGTCTTCACTCTTCGCGGACAGGACGATCAGTTGCGGGCCGCTCTCGCCAGCCGGAGATTCGCGTCGGACCGGAACGTACTCCTCGAGCACCGCGTGAGCGTTGGCTCCGCCGAACCCGAACGAGCTCACGCCCGCTCTGCGCGGAAGAACGGTTCCGTCTTCCCCCTTCATCGCCTGCCACGGCGTCAGCTTGTCGACGATGTAAAAGGGCGTCCCTTCGAGCCGGATGTAGGGATTGAGCTCTTCGAAGTGAACGTTCGCCGGAATGCCTCCGTGCTTCAGGGCCAGAAGGACCTTGAGCACCCCGGCGATGCCGGCGGCCGTCTCCAGATGGCCGATGTTGGTCTTGATCGTTCCCAGACCACAGTGAGGCGCATCGCCGGGAGCTTTGCCGCGTTTCGCGTACAGCTCGGAGAACGCCTTGCTCAGCGCCTGGACCTCGATCGGATCTCCGAGGCTGGTTCCGGTGCCGTGGCACTCGATGTATCCGACCGTGGCCGGATCGACCTGCGCCTTCTCATACGCCTCGATGAGGAGGGCGGTCTGTGCGGCGGAGTTCGGCGCGATCATCGTCGTGACGCGCCCCCCGTGGTTCTCCGACGTCGCCTTGATGACCGCGTAGATGTGATCCCCATCCGCCTCGGCCCGCGACAGCGGCTTCAGGAGCATCGCCCCGCAACCCTCGCCGCGTACATAGCCGTTCGCGCGCTTGTCGAACGCCTTGCACTTGCCGTCGCCGCTCAACATCCCGGCCATGCCGAACGAGATGTATCCGCCGGGGCTCATGATCACCTGCACGCCGCCCACGATGGCCATCTCGGAGCTTCTCGTATGGATCGACTCGATTGCTCTGTGCAGGGCCACCAGTGAGCTGGAGCACGCGGTATCGATCGGTGCGCTCGGTCCCCGCAGGTTGAGCAGGTACGAAACGCGATTGGCCAGAACGGAGTGTGCGTTTCCTGATGCCGTATAGCCGTCCAGGGCGACGGCCTGGTTCCGCATCAGGTCGAGATAGTCGTTCGACCCGACGCCCACGAACAGTCCCGTTCTCGTCCCGGCGAGATCGGACACCTTGTGTCCGGAGTCCTCGACGGCCTTCCATACGGTCTCGAGGAAGATCCGCTGCTGCGGATCCATCATCTGCGCTTCCCGCGGCGAGATTCCGAAGAACAGAGGATCGAACTTGTCGATCTCCTTCATGAAGCCGCCCCACTTGGAGTTCGACTTGTTCACTTCCCGGAGCGGATCGCCGTAGTAGTCCTCCCACGGCCACCGCTCCTCGGGGATGACGGTGACCAGGTCCTTCCCATCCCTGAGATTCGCCCACAATTCATCCAGATCCTGAGATTGGGGCATCACGCCGGCGATTCCGACGATTGCAATCGGCTCGTCGACGAAACGACGCTCGACCGAAAACGACTGCCGCGCGGATTGCGGCTCCGTCGGCGGCGCCGCCGGGACCTGCTGCCGCGGCGCGGCCGGCCGCGCAATCGCGCTCGCGATCCGGCTTCCCTGCTCCTCGGCCAGGTATCGGGCGATCTCATCGATCGACGGATAGTCGAAGAACAGCACCGGGGTGATGTCGAGCTGATACCGGTCGTTGATTGCCCGGGTGAAGCTCGTCAGTCCGAGGGAGTCGAATCCGAGATCGATCAGAACCCTGTCGGGCGGGACATGTCCGTCACCGAGATTCAGAAGCTCCCGGACCATGTTCGAGAGATCGCTCTGGAGCATCGCCCGAAGATCGCCAGTTGCGGAAGCGAACCCAGCGCCGGCAAATGGCGTGATGAACGGACTCTCGGAGCGAGCCGGGACGCTTGCGATTTCGATCCGTGCCGGCGCGGCGGCGTGTACAGGACGATCGGCGCCGTCCTGCACCGCATCGATCCAGTAGCGGTCCCGCGCAAACGGATAGGTCGGCAGCGGAACCCGCCGGGCGGCTTTCGGAAAGAGAGCCTGAATGTCCAGCGCGTATCCCTGAACGTGGAGCTCGGCAACCGCTTCGAGATTCTCGATGTAGCTGGCGGCATCCCCCGCCTTCCTGCATTCCTGGATGCAGTAGTTTCCGAACTTCTTCAGCGAGACCTGCTCGCGGAACTTCCCGTCGCGCACCTCGCCTGTGTAGACCTGGCTTGCCGCACCCGTTTCGAGCCATAGCCCGAGGGCACGAATCAGGTCGCCCTGGTTGCGGGCGACGCAGGCCAGGCGATGGCTGCGGTGCATCCGGCCGACGAAGAGGCTGAAGCTCGCATCCGTCATCAACAGGGCGGGATTCCGCTCCAGGTGCGCAACCAGATCGCGCACCTGCTGCTTCACCTGCTCCGCGCTGCGCGCGGACAGCACCATGAGATATGCAGGTGCCTCGTCCACCGCGCGCGCGACCGCGGGGGCCTCGTCGAGGATGAGATGTGCATTGGTGCCGCTGAATCCGAACGAGCTGACGGCGGCGCGGCGCGGTCGACTGCCGTCTGCCTCCCACTCCCGCAGGCAGGTATTGACGTAGAACGGCCCCCCTTCGAGATCGATGGCCGGGTTGCCTTTGTCGAAATGGAGCGAAGGCGGAATCTGCCGGTGCTTCAGCGACAGCAGGAGCTTCAGAACACCGGCGACGCCGGCCGCGGTGGAGGCGTGGCCGATGTTCGTCTTCACCGTGCCGAGGGCGCAGAACTGCTTTCTGTTCGTGTGCTCGCGGAAGGCGCGGCTGATCGCGCCGTACTCGACCGAATCGCCCAGCAACGTGCCGGTGCCGTGCGCCTCGACGACCTGAATGGTGTCGGGATCGATCTTGAACCGGCCATAGACGGCGCGCTCGAGACGTTCCTGGGCGCGCCCGTTGGGCGCGATCAGGCCGTTCGACTTGCCGTCCTGATTGATACCGCTCCCTGCGATCACTCCGTGGATGTGGTCTCCGTCCGCGAGCGCGTCGCGCAGGCGCTTCAGCACGACCACGCCTACGCCTTCGCCGGGAACGAACCCATTCGCGCGGGCGTCGAAGCTGTAGCACTTCCCGTCCGGCGACAGCATCCCCCCGCGATTGGCGATCTGATAGAAGCCGGGCGTCGGCTGCAGGAAGACGCCGCCCGCCAGCGCCATGTCCGTCTCACGCGTCCAGAGACCCTGACACGCCAGATGAATGGCAACCAGAGAACTGGAGCAGGCTGTATCGATCGCGATCGCCGGCCCCTGCAGATTGAGACAGTATGAGATCCGGGCCGGGGTCACGGCCTGAGAGTTTCCCTGGAATGCGTGTGCCGGCATCCCTTCCGCGAAGAGCTTGTCGTACTGGGAGCTCCCGCAACCGACATACACGCCGCACTGCTTTTCGTGCACGCCCTTCCCCGCGTGGCCGGCATCTTCCAGCGCTCTCCACGATTCTTCGAGGAACAGGCGCTGTTGCGGATCCATGTACGCCGCTTCGAGCGGCGAGATCCCGAAGAACGCGGGATCGAACCGGTCGATAGAGTCGATGAAACTGCCGTGGCTGCAGTATCCCTGGCTGGAAGTTCCGGGGATCGCGCAATGCTCCGGACTCCAGCGGGACACCGGCTGGACGAGATCATCGCCCTGCGCGAGGTGGTGCCAGAACTCCTCGAGCGACTCGGATTGCGCGAACCGTCCGCTCATCCCGACGATCGCGATCGGCTCTACTCCGAGCGGATCCGAACCGCCTTCGCGCGCCCCATCGAGCGGGTCTTGCACCTCCGCAAACCGGTTGGCGCCGGTGAAGCGGTGTGCCGGGCGCTCCTCGGCCGCTGGCCGCGGCGCTTCCACCGCGGGCCTCGGCGCTTCCGGCGCGCTCGCCGCCCGAGGAATCTGCGCGGCGATCGTGTCCCGAAAGGTGCTCACGACGTATCCGGTCAGGTCGTCGACGGTGCTGCGCTCGAAAAGGACCGTAGGATCGAGCTCGATCTGCAGCGCCTCGCAGATCGTGCGGACGAGATTGACGCCGATGATGGAGTCGACGCCGTAATCCGCGAACGACGCATCGGGCAGGATCGACGCGGGATCCATCCGGAGCGCGTCGGACACCTTCGCCGTGATGACCCGGCGCACATGGTCCGCCATCGCCTGCTCAGACGCGGATGTCGCCGAGGCCGGGCGGGGCTGCTGCAGTTGCTGCTGCGGCGGCGGCGCGGCAGCTTCCGGGGCGGGCTTGACCTGCTTCGCGATGCGCTGCCGCGTCCGTCCGTCGCTCACCGCCGCGACGATCTGCTGCCCGAGCCGATGGGCTTCCTCGGCCGGGTAGATGACCGAGACGAATCCCTCTTCCGCGAGGATCTCCCGCCACTTCTCCGGTGAGAGACCGGGGCTGCCGGGCAGCCGGACCGCGGAGTCCTCGTACAGCCACCAGCCTTCGAGCAGACCGAAGGTCAGATGATTGAACAAGGTCCACTCGGCGATCTCGTTGAGCAGCAGCACGCCCTGGTTCTTCAAGGCCGCTTTGGCGTTCCGCAGCGTTTCCCTGATGTCGGCCGTGGCGTGCAGGACGTTGGCGGCGATGACGAAGTCGTAGTGGTTCGCGGCCACCGCCTGTCCCTGCAGCGGCCTGGAGACGTCGAAGATGGCCGTGGTGAGCGCGGAGAAGTGCGGCTTGAAGTTCTTCTCCGCGTGCATCAGGAATGCTTTGGACAGGTCCGTATAGCAGTACTCCGCCACCGGGTACCGTTCGAGAAGAGGCAACAGAGCGGCCGTGGTGCCGCCGGTGCCGGCGCCGATCTCGAGGATGCGCAATCTGCGCTCGGGATCGGCTTGCAGTTGTTGCTCGATGCAGGCGGTCAACGTCCTGCCGAGGACGTCGTTGAAATAGTCAGCCTGGGGATTGCCCCGGTAGAGGCCTTCGACGAGGTGCATCGAAGAGTTGGGGAACATGACCTCCGTCGCGCGCTGCTTCCCGCTCAGGATCGCCGGCAGCCCCTCCAGGCAGGCCATCAGCAACGCCCCCTGCGCCTGCTGATTGGGATTGCTCGCCCAGGCCGAGACCTTCGCGTCCCATTCGCTCCAGAGCTCGGGCAGCGTGCGGATGTCGCGCTTGAAGGCGAGGTCTTCGCCGAGGAAGCCTTGCTGCTGCAGATAGGCGATGCTGCGGCTCAGCCAGCGCTCGTAATAGGGAGCGGGCTGCCGCTCGAGCGCGAGGTCGGCAATCCTTCGGACTCCGCCGCTCAACAGACCGACGGACCGGAGACTCGCCGCGACGATCTCAGTGAGCAGGTCGTTCATTTCGGAGCCGGGTAATTCGGCTTCCAGAGCGGCAATTGTGTATGGCATTGGACGGGTTCTCCTGGAGGCGCTCACTGGAGGGAGGACGGGGCAGAGCGACGCTATCCGGCGAGAGCCGGATGAACCTGCGGCAACGCCGCGGGTGGGGTCTGCGGATAGAAAGCGATGGCCTCGGTCGGTTCGAGCCCCATGATCGACTGGCCGCCGATGGTCTTCATGATGGCCAGTTGATGCAGGCCGGAGCCGACCAGGACCTGCAGCGAGGACATCCCCTCATGCGGCTCGATCGAGCCGATGCCGACCTGCCGCATGATCTTCTTGTAGGACTCGTCCGCGACCACTCCGACGTCGCCCCAGTAGCCCCAGTTCATGATCTTCGCCGGATACGGCCGCCGTTGCTGCAGGCGATGCGCGAAGCTGTCCTTGAACGTGCAGCCGGCGGCGTAGTTGGACTGGCCGGACGACTTGACCATCGAGATGATCGACGAGAAGAAGAGCATGAAATCCAGCTCGTCGTTGCCGAACACCCGATCGAGGTTCACGCTGACGTCCACCTTCGCGGCCAGGCTGGCCCGGAACGTCGATTCCTCCATCCGGGAGAGGCTCTGGTCGCGCAGAACGATCGCCGAGTGGACGACCCCGTGGATGGCGGAGTGGATTTCCAGCACGCTCGCGCGCGCCCGCTCCAGTGCGGCCACGTCCGTCGCGTCGGCCGAGATGTAGAGAGGCGCCGGACCGAGCTCGGACAGGGCGTTGACCTTGGCCTCGATGGCGGCGTTGTATTCCTGCCGTCCGATCCAGACCACCCTGGCCTGGTAGTTCTCGATCATGAACCGGCTCCACACTTCACCCACGCCGCCGGCGCCGCCGACGACGACGTAGACGCCGTCCTTTCGATAGACGGGAGACGTCTCGGGCGGCGTGGTGACGAGCGCCAGTTCCTGCCGGAACCATTCCCCGTGACGCCGGGCCAGGGCGTTGCCTTGCTCGTCCCACGGCAGCGACAGGCATTCGCGCGCCGTGACCGACTGCGGCGAATCGAGGTCCAGCAGCTTCAGGTCCCAGTGCGGATACTCTTTCGCCAGGCTACCCACCAGGCCGACGACCCCGGCGTGCGCGGGCTGAATCTGCTCGAGCTCCGTGACGCGCTGCGTCCTGCCGGTGACGATCGTCCACCGCAGCTTCCTGTTGCCGTAGCCCAGTTGCAGCAGCGCCTTGATGATCCGGAAGACCGCGAGGACGCCTTCTTCCTGCTGATCGACGATCCGTTCGTCCGCCCCCGGCGACGTGACATCGGGCGCGATCCAGAGCAACTCCTCGAAGGAGCGCGCGCCCAGGGCTTCCGCGATGCGGTCGATGCCCGCGTCCGGTGCCAGATCCAGAAGCTGGGCGGCAGGGCACGACGAGCGGACCCACTCGCGTTGCGCGCGATCGCCGCCCAGGAGCAGGACGTCGCCCACGGGCAGAGCGCTCGATCCGGCGTCGACACGCACGGGATTCCAGATGGGCAGGAGGGTCTTGAGCTCTTCGGGCGGAGCGACGGCCCTGGGCAGGCTCGCCTTCGGTGCACCGGGCAGCGGCCGGGTGGTGAAGTCCTTCAGCCGCACGAGGACTCTTCCGTCTTTGTCCAGAAGGTGGAACGTCACCCGTTGACGATCCACATCGGCCTCGGCGTCGAACGACCACGTGGCGTATCCGTAGTGGAGGTCGCGGAGCGAATGCAGGATCTGCACTTCGTCGACCGAGTACGGCAGTCCCAGCGGAGCGTCGATCCCCCTCGCTTTCAGCAGTCCGATCGCGGTGTGCAGCGAGCCGTCCATCAGCGCGGGGTGGAGCCAGAACAGGTCCGCGCTCTTCCTGAGGTGCTCCGGCAATTCCAGGATCGCAAGCGACTCGGATTCGTTGGCGAAGATGCTCTGGACGATCTGGAAACCGCTGCCCAGTTTCAGCCCGACGCTGCGCAGGAAGGGATACAGCTCCTCGCGGGTCATGACCT
The DNA here is from genome assembly GCA_036375075.1 of Thermoanaerobaculia bacterium. Classification (GTDB taxonomy): domain Bacteria; phylum Acidobacteriota; class Thermoanaerobaculia; order Gp7-AA8; family Gp7-AA8; genus QHVT01. The sequence goes on from DASUSN010000029.1 coordinate 11,103, forward strand.
GCTCGCGGCACCGCTCCCGGATCCCGGCGATATCGAGCCATTCCGGCGCGGGCTGCTCGACCTCGTATCCCAGTCTCCCGGTGCAGTGGGTGACCCCGGTCTCACCGGCGGCGCTCCGGATCGCAAACCTGATGTCGCCCCTGGCCGGGGACAGCGCGACCTCGACCTCTCTCGCGTCGCTTCCGACGATGAGAGGCTTCTCCCAGATGAGGTTCCGGATGATGCGGACGTCCGCATTCGCGGAAAGCGCGCCGGCGGCGCGGGCCATCTCGAGGTACGCGACGCCGGGCAGGATCTTCTGAGTCTCGACCACGTGGTCCGCGAGGAAGAATTCCTCTCCCGAGAACCGGGTCGAGAACTTCTGCTCCTCGAACGTCGACGAGTTGCGATGAACGAGAGGATGCAGAACAGCCGTGGATGCGACTGCCGGCCGTGAGTCGCCGGGGATCGCTTCCCCACCACCCTCGAACCAGTGGCGATCCCTGGCAAAGGGATACGTGGGAGCGGAGACACGCCGCGGCACTGCTGAGCCGTACAGCGCGCGCCAGTCGGTTTTCGCACCCGACACCCACAGCTCCGCGAGCCGGAAAGGATCGGTCAGACCGTCCGGCGCTTTCGCCGCGTCTTTCGCGGCGCGGCCGCGATGGCAGCCCTGCGGCATCTCGCCCGCGAGAATCTGCGCGAGCTTCTGCCGCAGCTCGTCGATGCTCGAGACGACCAATGCCACTCTCGACGGCATCTCGTCTCTGCCGACCTGCAGCGTGTACGCGAGATCGATCAGCTCGACCTGCGTTTCCTCCAGGTACATGCCGATCGACTTGATGTAGTCATCGAGCCGCTGATCGTTCTTCGCGGACAGGACGACCAGTTGCGGTCCCGTCGCGGCCGCCGTGGTCCCGCCCGGCGCGATGTACTCCTGCAGCACGACGTGAGCATTGGCGCCGCCGAAGCCGAACGAGCTCACACCGGCTACACGAGGAGCGGGCGCTCCATCCGCGCCGACCGGCGCCATCCACGGCGTGAGCTTGTCGGCGATGAAGAACGGCGTCCCTTCGAGCTTGATGTACGGGTTGACCTCTTCGAGGTGGATGTTCGCCGGGATCTCCCGGTTCTTGATCGAGAGGACCGCCTTGAAGATGCCGGCGATGCCCGCGGCGGTCTCCAGGTGCCCGATATTCGTCTTCACCGAGCTCAGGCCGCAGTGAGGCGTGCTCGCGGGCGCTTTGCCGCGCTTCTTGTAGAGCTCCGAAAATGCCTTCGACAGAGCCTGAATCTCGATCGGATCGCCCAGGCTCGTTCCGGTGCCGTGCGCCTCGACGTAGCCGACGGTCGCCGGGTCGACCTGGCCTTTTTCATACGCCTCGACCAGCAGCTCCGCCTGCGCGGCAGAATTCGGCGCGGTCAGTGCCGTCACCTTGCCGCCATGGTTCTCCGCGGTCGCCTTGACGACGGCGTAAATGTGATTCCCATCAGCCTCCGCCGCCGCGAGCGTCTTGAGGAAGACCGCTCCGCACCCCTCGCCCCGCACATATCCGTTCGCCGACTTGTCGAACGTCTTGCACTTCCCGTCGGGGCTCAACATTCCGGCAGAGCTGAACGAGATGAAGGCGGCGGGACTGAGCATCACGTGAACGCCGCCCACGATCGCCATGTCGCAGCTTCCGGTGTGGATCGATTCGATGGCACGATGCATGGCCACCAGCGAGCTGGAACAGGCCGTGTCGAGAGGCGCGCTCGGTCCGCGCAGGCCGAGGAGGAAGGAGACCCGGTTGGCGAGAACCGCGTGCGAGTTCCCCGAGGCGCTGTACCCGTCGATCACCCCTCCCTCGCCCGTCAGGACCGAGAGATAGTCGTTGGTGGCGACGCCGACGAAGACGCCCGTTCTCGAGCCGGCGAGGTCCGAGACCTTCTGTCCGGAATCCTCTACCGCCTTCCAGACGTGCTCGAGGAAGAGCCGCTGCTGCGGGTCCATCATCTGCGCTTCTCTGGGCGAGATTCCGAAGAAGAGGGGATCGAACTTGTCGACCTCCTTCATGAAGCCGCCCCACTTGGAGCTCGACTTGTTGGGCTCCTTGAGGGGATCGCCGAAGTAGTCCTCCCAGCGCCAGCGATCCCGCGGAATGACGGTGACCAGGTCTTTGGAGCTCCTGAGGTTCTCCCAGAACTCCTCGAGGTCCTCCGACTGCGGCATGACTCCGCTCATCCCGACGATGGCGATCGGCTGATTCACGAAACGCAGCGCCGGATCGAGGCCGCCGGCGGACGCCGCCGGCCGGTCCAACGTTTCCGACGGGGCCGGGCTCCACCCCTTCCGGATCTCGAACGTGACGGCTTCCGCACGCTCCGGCTGCTGGGCCGCCGGGACGGGAGCGGTGGCATCGGTGCCGCGATAGAAACGAACGAGATCGTCTCGCCGCTCCTCCGACAGGTGCTTCGAAATGTCGGCGATCGACGGATAGTCGAAGAACAGAATCGGCGTGACATCGAGCTGGAACCGATCGTTCATCGCGTTCGCAAAGGTCGCCAGACCGATGGAATCGAAACCGAGGTCGAGGAGGACCTTGTCCGTCGCCACCTCGCTTTTCTCGAGCTTCAGGAACTCCATGACGATCAGCGACAGCTCGTCCTGCAGCCACGCGACGAGACCTCCGTCGTCGACCGCAGCGGACGACGCCGACGCGGAGGCCGGGGCCGCCGCCGTCGCGCTCTTCTTCTTCTCGCCCCAGGCGAGGTCGAGCTTCTCCCGGATCCCTTCGAGCACGACGAACCGGGAGCGGCTGGAGGCGAGCCCGCGCACGAAGGCATCGAGACCGGTCTCGACGCTCAACGGCTTCATCCCCAGGGTCTTCTTCAGCGCGAGCTCGGTCTGCTCGTCCGGCCGCATTCCACCGTCGGCCCACAGCGACCAGTTGATGCTCAGCGACCTTCCAGAGCGTTCTCCCGCGGCGCGCAGGCGCTCGCGGCCGGCGACGAACGAGTCCATGAACGAGTTCGCGAAACTGTAGTCGGACTGACCCGGGTTGCCCGTGACCGCGGCGAGCGAGGAGAACGTCACGAAGAAGTCGAGGCGCTCGTCCCTGGTCAGTTCATCGAGATGCAGCGTGCCCTCGACCTTCGGCGCGAGAACCGCGTGCAGCTCCTCTGCCGTCTTGTTCCGGATGTACGAGTCCCGGACCACGCCAGCGGCATGGATGACGCCATGGATCTCCCCGAACCGCGACCGCGTCTCGGCGATCACCTGCTCGACGTCGTCCCGCCTGGAGATGTCGCCGGCCAGGTAGAGAACCTCCGCGCCCGCCGTGCGCAGCTCGTCCAGTTTTGCTTCGCGCTCCGCCGAGAGGCTCGATCGGCCGGTGAGAACCAGCCTGGCCTTGTACTGCTTCGCCAGCATTTCCGCGAAGATGAGACCGAGCCCACCGGCACCGCCGGTGATGACATACACGCCGTTTTCCCGGAGCCCGGCGAAATCGCCGCCGTCCTCCAGCTCGACGACCTTCATCCTCCGGACATGGCGCCCGTCGGCGTCATGACGAACGATGTTCGCGTCCTGCGTGCGCGCGCATTGCTCCGTCCAGATCGCGTCGAGAACGCTCCCCTCGCGGACCTGTACGTTCTTGCAGAGCAGCTTCGGATACTCGCCGCGAAGCGTGTTGACGAAACCCCCGATCGCTTCCGTCTGCGGCAGTCCGTCCCTGTCCACGTACAGGAGCTGGACCTTCCCTTCCAGCTTCGCCTGGGTCAGCGCCTGGCACAGGTATAGGAACGAGGTGAGGCCGCTCTCCGCGCCGGCGGGCGGCCAGGCGAAGCAGATGTCGTCGACGTTCGCCTCCGCGACCGCTTCGAACAGCCGCGCGAAGTCGTCCCTGCTCGCCGGGTCGATCTCCCACGACTGGTCGTCGAGCTGGCGGAATCCGGCGCCCGGACGGACCAGGAGCACACGTGAGGACGCCGCGCGCGCCCGATAGAGCTGGCGGAGCGTGTCGTCCGTATCGAAGAGCAGAATCGATTGGGGGGTGTGCCGGCGCGCGTCGTCCTGGGAGAGTGGAGCCTTCTCCCAGTCGTCCGCGTAATACAGCCTCCGGAAGCCTTCCGCGTCCACGACGTCTTTCTGGTGGACATCGAGCAGAGGCACACCCGTGGACTCGCGGATCCTGACGAGCACTTTGCCCGTCTCGTCCAGGATCAGCACGTTCGATTTGAGGACTCGCGAGCTCTTCTTGTCGTCCTTCGCTTCCGTCGTGTAACTGAGGCAGTTGGCCTGCAGCGGATGCAGGATCTCGACCTCGCCGATGGAGTACGGAACCATCATCTCCCCGACGCTGTCGCTGAGACGCCACGTCATGCCGGACTGCAGCGAGCCGTCGATGAGCGACGGATGGAGAATGAGGCTCTCCAGGTCCCCTTCCCGGAACTCCGGCAGCTTCAGGACGCCGAGCGCCTCCGTGCTGCTCGTGTAGACCCGCTGGAGCACCTGGAAGCTGGGGCCCAGGCCCAGGCCGAAGGAGTGGAACAGCGGATAGGCGCTCTGCCCGTCGACCGAGGACGCGCATCGCGCGCGGACCGCGTCCAGATCGATCGACTCCGGTTCCCCGTCCTGGCGGTTGGTATAGAGCAGCCTTCCCTGCGAGTGAGGAGTCTTGCGGCCGTCCGTCTCGCTGAAGACCTCGAACTGCACGGCCTCGCCGTTCGGCTTCAACTCGATGAACACCTCTTTGGGAACGGAGTCCTGCACCGCGATGGGGCTCAGCCACAGGATGTTCTGGATTCTCCGGACGGGACGGCCGGCCGCGAGCTCTCCCGCCTTCCGCGCGAACTCGAGGTAGGCCACGCCGGGCAGCGTCGGGATGTCCGAAACGCAATGGTCGTAAATGAAGAAATCGCGCTCGGTGAATACCTTCCGGAAAAGCTGCCGCTCGAACGTCGACTCATTCGCGTCGACCATCGGATGCATGGCCGCCGCGGGTTGCAGAGCCGGACGCACCGCCGCCGCCGGGGCAGGGACCCAGTGCCGTTTGCCGGCGAAGGGATAGGTCGGCAGCGAGACGCGCCGGCCGCGTGAGGGGAAGCCCTGCCAGTCGGCGAGCATGCCTTCCGCCCACAGCGCGGCGATCTTCTGCGGGTCGCGGCCCTGGGACAGCAGCCGCACGAATTCCTGCTTTTCGCTGCGGCTCAGCAGGCGCGTGACGGTCTCTCCGAGCTTCACATTGCCGGCCGCCACGCCGGCGGTCTTCTTTCCATCGATGAAGGCGGCCAGTCTCTCCACCAGCTCTTCCTGCGTTCCGGCGACGACGGCCACGCGGTGCTCGAACGATTTCCGCCCGTGCTGCAACGTGAAGGCGGTGTCCTTGAGCGCGACGCGGTTCCGGCGAAGGTGCTCTACCAGGCGAACGGCGCTCTCGCGCAACTGCTCTTCGCTTCGGGCGGAGAGCGGGAAGATCAGGTCCGAGACCGGCGCCGGTTCTTCCGGCACGGCCTGACGGGGCTCGTAACTCTCCAGGATGACGTGCGCGTTCGCGCCGCCGGCACCGAAGGAGCTGATGCCGGCGCGCAGCGGAAGCCGCACGGAGCCGGCTTCCTTCGCCTTCCAGTCCTCCAGCTTCTGGACGACATAGAAGGGAGAGCGCTCGAAGTCGATGTGCTCGTTCAGCTCGGAGGAGTGCAGCGACGGCGCGAGCTGGCGGTGCTGCATCTGCAGCAGGACCTTCGAGACGCTCACCACGCCGGCAGCCGCTTCCAGATGACCGATGTTGCTCTTGATCGAGCCGATGGCGCAGGTCTGCGCGCCGACGCCGTTCGTCCCGAACGCCCGGCTGAGGCCCGAGATCTCGATCGGGTCGCCCAGCTCCGTGCCGGTGCCGTGCGCCTCGATGTAGCCGATGGTGGAGGGCTCCACATTCGCTTTCTGGAGCGCCGCGGAGATGACGTTGCTCTGGGCCGACGGGTTGGGCACGAAGTAGCCGCTCGTGCGCCCGCCGTGGTTCACGACCACGCTGCGGATCACGCCGTAAACGTGATCGCCGTCCTTCTCCGCCTGCGCGAGAGGCTTGAGGAAGAGCGCTCCGACTCCCTCGCCGGCGACGTACCCGTTGGCGCCCTTTCCGAACGTCCGGCACACTCCGTCCGGCGACAGCGCGCCGCCGATCAGATTGATGTCCAGCTTGGCCTGGTGCAGATCCAGATTGACGCCGCCGACGATCGCTGCCGGACACTCCCCCGACTGGATCGCCTCGCAGGCGAGGTACAGGGCCGTCAGGCTCGACGAGCACGCCGTGTCCACCGTCAGGCTGGGCCCGGAGAGATTCATCCAGTACGAGACGCGGTTGGCGATGCTCCACAGGAACGAGTTCGGCGCGACATGGTTCCCGGCGCGCTGTTCGTCCACGCCGACGATCTGGTACATCGCCCAGACGGCGCCCACGAAGACGCCGATGTTCCGCGGGGCCTCATCCTGGGCCAGGATCTCGGGGTAATAGCCCGCGTCCTCGATCGCCTCCCACGCGACCTCGAGGAACAGGCGCTCCTGCGGATCCAGCATCTCCGCTTCGCGGGGAGCGATGTTGAAGAAGAGCGAGTCGAAGCGGTCGACTTCGTCGATGAAACCACCGCGATACTTCGCTGTGCTCCCGTGCTGCAGCCGGCGCTCGCGGCGTTCGGCCGGAAGCTCGTCGATGCAGTCCCGCCCCTGCGCGAGGTTCGCCCACAGCTCGCCGATGTTCTTCGCCTTGGGATAGCGGCCGGCCATGCCGACGATCGCCACTTCCTGAGCGCCCCTCGGGGCCGGCTTCGCCGCAACGCCATCCGAGTGCGTTTCGGCCGGCGCGTTCGCGGCGGGCGCGGACGAGATCTCGCGGGAGGACGCTGCCGCCGGCTCCCGCGAGGGAGAGGCGGCCATGGCCGGCGCGGGTGACGCCGCCGGCGCGTTTGCGCCCGGGGCCTTTGCCGCCACGCCGCTTCCGGCAGCACCTTGCTCCGGAGCGTTGTGATACCTCGCCACGCTGTATCGCGCTACGCTGCCGGGCGAGCGCGTCCCCTCCGGCACGAGCTCCGGGATCTTCGCTTTCGCGGTGAAGGCAGCGATGAGCCTTTCGACGATGCTGCCGACGTCCTCACGCTTCAGCCCCACGGGGATGGCCAGCCGGACCAGGTCGTTCAGCGACGTCTGCTTCTGCATTCCGACGCTGTGGGCGGCCGCGCGAATGCCGGTGTTCAGATGAAGCCACGCGAGGAATGACGCAACCGGCTCCGGAAGGCAGCTGAGCTCCGGAAGCTGCTTGACGTCGACCAGCACGCAGTGCCCGCCGGCCGGCTGGACCGTGGGAACGCCGTGGGCGCGCAGCGCCGCCGAGATGAGCCGGACGTCCTCGATCCTGCGCGCCACTTTCGCTTCGATGTGCTTGCGGTTCTGGAGGGAGAGGGCGATCAGCTTGCGCTCGATCATGTCGAGGCCGCCCCCGTCTTCGTGCAGGAGGTCCTGCAGCCTCTGGTAGAGCCGTACGTCGTTCGTGGCGATGATCCCGCCCTTGTTGACGCAGAAGTCCTTGGTCAGACTGCCGATGACGGCATCGGCGCAGGAAAGGATCTCGCGCACGACCGTCCAGAGACTCTTCCCCTCGTGCTCCCGGTCCTGCTCGATCAGGAAGCGGGCATTCTCCAGGACGCGGGTGGCGTCGATGACGAGCGGGATCGCGTGCGGATCGAGGACGGCCTTCACGTCCCGCAGATGCTGCGTGGACACGGCCTGGCCGCCGGCGGCGTTGTTCCCCACCTCGATGATCGCGCAGGCGATCGCGCCCGGCTCGCGCGCCACGAAAGCCCGCAGCGCATCGAGGTCGATCTCCGCCTTCTGCGGCTCTTCCGAATCCAGCCGGAAAACCGCGGGATGGGGCAGCTCCACGGGCGTGAAGCCCTTGTCGATCTGATGGGCGATGGTGCTCGGGAACAGCAGGTTCTGGGGGACCGGCCCCTTCTTCGGCCAGGCCTTGAAGAACAGGTGCTCGGCCGCCTGGCCGGACTCCGTGAGCACGAAATGGGTCATCGGGAAGACGGACCGGAGGCTGTCGTCGACGCTCACGGGCTGCTGAAGCTGGCCGTGCAGATGACCCATCTGCGCGTCGATGGCGGGCATCGTCAACTGGGCCCACGAGTCGGTCTTGAGATCGAAGTCGACGTGCTGGAGCGGCACGTTGAGCGGATTGAACCCACCCTCGGCCAGAGCGCGCTCGCGCTCATTTCCGTCGACGAGGTGCAGCTCGCGATGGCCCTGGGGCGCGACGGGAGGCACCGGTCTGTCTGGCACGGGCTCTGCGGCGACCGCCGCCGGCGGCGCCGCGGGGACGATCGCCGCCGCCTCGGGCGAGGACGTGACGGCGGCGGGCGTATCCGCATCCGGCGTCAGCATCCGGTCCGGATCGGCAATCATCATGATGATGTCGATGACGTTCTCGGGATCGCCGCTGCCGACCGGGCGGCAAAGGAAGATCGGGACGGTGAGCGGCCGGAACTTGTTCTTGAACTGGAGGTTGCTCTCGTCGTTGAAGATCTTCCGCTCGCGCAGATCGTCCAGAAACTTGTCGAGCTCGGGATCCGCCGTGGGCGAGTCGACGAGCTTGCAGCCGTAGGTCCCGCCGAGGCTCAGTACATCGCAGCCTTCCGCGGCGAGCACGGAGACCATTTCCACGATCGCGAACTCCAGCCCGCCCAGCGGCATGTCCGCGGGATAGAACTCGAGGTCCATCAGATAGCCGTTGATCTCGGACGACATCGCCGTGATCAAAATGACGTTCTGCAGGACGTCGTCGAGATAGGTCAGGAAGAGACGGTGCTCGGAAGGCAGCGTGCCGGCGAGGACCTCACTCCGGATTTCCCGCACGAGCGGGTTGACCATCGTCTTCCCTTCGCACCAGCGATCGATGATGCGGACCACGTCCTGGTCGGTCTCGGGGCTCGTGCCGCAGCGGTACTCGATCGTCTTGCAGGGACCGGCCTTCTGGAACTTCGAGACCTGGTACCGCAGGCGCCGCATCGCTCCGCCGTCGAGGCGGAACTCCGCGAGCTTCTCGATCCGCTGCATCGCGCCGAACGGCGTCGCCGAGAACGATCTCCCGCAGATCGGCTCGATGTCGCCGTCATTGAGGAAGTTGAGCTGGTAGCCGTTCTCCTCGCAGTACCGGTACATCTCCTCGCGCAGAGCCGCGAGATGTTCCTGCGGGCCGGTATAGCAGTACACCAGGACGATCTTTCCGCTTCGCCCGTAATTGAAGTAGCCGTGCCGCCCGCTGCCGATGAAGAGGTTCGGCGCGATCGTTCTCGTTCCCCGCGATGCCGAGCCCTCGAACTTGTAGCGCTCGAACAGAGGCCGGACCAGCGGACCGAGCTCGGGATGCAGCCACGCGTCCCGTTCCAGAATCCGGATCGGAGTCTTTGCCGCAGGACCGTCGCCGGCGGGAACGACGTTCCCGGCTCCCCCTTTGGCCGGCTCGATGGCACGGGCGACTGCCCCATGACCGTTCCCGTTTCCCGGAGCCTCGCCGTTCAACTGCGAGGCGAACATCGTCAGGAGGGTCGGCTCGTGCGCGCCGACGAAGTAGCCCGCCAGATCGCTGATGCGGAAGTTCTCGAAAAGAAGGCTCTTGGGCAGCGCGCCGAAGTCCATCTCCAGCCGCTTGACGATCTTCAGCACGTGAAACGAGTCGATTCCCATCTCGCCGAACGCGGTGAGTGAGTCGAAGTCGGGACTGAGCGACCCCGCCACCTCGCACATCAAGGATTTGAGATACGACTCGGTCAAGTCTCGGAGTTCTTCCTGATGAATCATTCTCTGTCTCATGTCCGCCGGACTTCAGCGGTGACGTCGGCTGGAACGCTGTGGGACTGAAGAAGCGGCAGTGCGGCACCCGCAGGCGCGACGTGCCGCACTGCCGGGACACGTTCTGTTGTAGAGGTTGGGCCGTCCGCAGTGGTCATCCGAGAGGAGCGGGATCCGGCCGCGGGGGCTCGATCCCGGCCGCGACCACTCCGGCGGCCGCGGTCACTTCGGAGGCGGACGCCTTTTTCGCGACGCCATAGTCGTAAAGCGACAGGAACTTCCTACCGAGCTCCGGGTCCACCTTCTCCCGCAACTGCACCTCTTCGAGGAACCAGCGCGTCACCGTGTTGTTCGGCCTGTACCCGGCCTTCATGTCCCCCGGCTCCACATAACCGCGGAAGATGATTCCGAGCGGAAGAGCGCTGCCGAAGTGATGGGTCACGTGATGAGACGCTCCCAGGACGGTCGTCTTGGCGAAGGGGAACACCCCGGGGATGTACTGGTGGACGACCATGTCGAAACCGATGATGTAGGCCCAGTTGAACTGCACCAGCACGATGCTCTTCAGCGGATCGAGCCAGGTGATTCCGCGATCGGCGTTCTCGAGGAACCCCGTTCCCGCGGCGGACCCGATCAAGGCCGAGGGAAGAGTGTCGTGGTGATGGCCGTGAAAGACGGTGAAGTAGAACCGCGACTCGTGCGCGATCTGGTGATTCTGGTACACGAGCCGGTTGTTGAGGACACCCGGCCCGACCAGGATCCTGCGTTTTCTCAGCGGCATCGCGATGCCGGTCCAGATGGCGTAGCCGGTCAGGAGCAATGCCTCGCGCAGGTTCGACGGATTGGTCCACATGAAGAACAGAACGCACGGCGCGACGAGACAGAGGTGCGCGAGCATCCCGGTGACGAAAGCCTGGAGGATGTGGTTCGGCATCGAGAGCACGGCCACGGTCTTCCGCTGCGGCGATCGCTCCATCACCTCCCGCACGACCGACGCCCGAAGCAGGTGCGCGACGAGAATCACCACCCGGAACAGCGTGATGAACAGGAACGGCCCCCAGATCGCCCACTCCCACGGAAAGGGGGCGAGCCATTTCGTACCGGTCAGCGACGGACGCAGGAAATACTCGGCCGTGAGGGTCAGCGCGAAGATCGCGGCGATGGGGATGACGCCGTGGCGCGCCGTCTTCCAACTGCGCACCACGATCATCGGATAACGCCGGACCCCGTCGAGCACGACCCGGAGAAAGGTCCCATCGAGCTTCGCCCCGTGCCGGAGCACGAAGAACACCGCCAGGTAGACCAGCGCCAGGAGGAGCAGCGCCTGGAGTGCGAGGTGCGGGAGAGCCGGCCCGATCAGCGCGCCGCCAAGGACGAGCGAGAGCAGATAGAGCGGAAAGTCCTCCGCACGATACTGCATGAAGAACGAGCGCCGTGCGGGTGTCGCAGCCATATATGCCTTCGGATCCGTGGATGGTCTACTTTTCAGCGCGGATGGGGTCATCGCCGGGCGGCCTGCCCGCGGGCCGCCCTCAGGCGGCCCGTTCCTGCTGCTCGATCTGCTGCACCATGCGCGACAGCACGTTCCCCGGTCCGGTCTCCCGGAACTGGGTGACGCCGCGGTTGATGAGATGACGGACGCTCTGCGCCCACTGCACCGAGCTCGTGATCTGCCTCGTCAGCAGCGACTTCACGGCCTCGGACGCGTTCTCGGTGGGATAGGGCTCGGCGCTGACGTTGGAGATCACGGGAATCCTCGGCGCCGAGAACGACAGCGGCGCGAGGAACGCGCCGAACGCCCGGGAAGCATCGGCCATGTATCGCGAGTGGAATGCGGCACTGACTTGCAGAGGGATGTACATCTGCGCGCCCGCCTTCTCGAAGAAGGGGCCCGCACGCCGGATCTCGTCCACCGGACCCGAGACCACGGTCTGGGACGGTGTATTGAAGTTGGCGACGTCGATGCCCGAGAGCGCATTGTCCCGGATCACGTCGGCGATCTTGCCCGAGGCGAGACCGATCACCGCGGCCATGCCACCGTTCTTCGCCTGGGCCATCAGCTCACCGCGCTTCTGCACCAGCCGGAGGCCGGTCAGGAAGTCGAACACGCCCGCCGCCAGGAGGGCGTTGTACTCACCGAGGCTGTGGCCGGCCAGAAAGGCCGGACGCGCGCCTTCGGCGATGGCCTTGTAGTAATACAGGGCATTGACGACGTAGAGACTCGGCTGCGTGAACTGGGTTTCTTTGAGCCGGTTCTCCGGATCTTCCAGACACAGCTTGCGCATCGAGTAGCCCATGATCGCGTCCACGTCCCGCTCGACCGCGGCGTACTCGCGCACCTCATCGAACAAACCCTGCCCCATCCCCTTCTTCTGTGAGCCCTGTCCGGGAAAGATAAAAGCAATCATCGAAATCTCCTGTCGCCAGTAGTGGTGTGGACTGATGTGTGGCAGCTCTTTGGAGTGCGGAGGGCAATCGCCTCCGCTTTGATATCCGGTTGCCTTACTGCGACAGGCACGCGAATTCGAAAGCGGAGACGATTGCCTCCGTACTCCAAAGAGCTGCAGTGTGTCCGGTGGATGCGCAATCCCAAACGATCGTATCCATCAGTTCAGACGCTCCCAGCAGAGGGCGGTGTTGATCCCGCCGAAGCCCATGCTCAGCGTCAGCGCATGGTCGATCTGGTGCTCGACCGGCTCATCTCTTACCCAGTTCAGTGCCGGGTCGATCGGATTCTGCAGATTCCGGGTCGGGTGCAGCCGTCCGGCTTTCATCTGCACCAGGGTGGCGATGACCTCGACCGTGCCGGCCGCGCTCAGGCCGTGACCGATAAGTGACTTCGTTGCGTTAAGAAAAAAGCCGGACAGTCCGCACGAGCGCAGCGCGTTCAATTCGATCTCGTCGCCGATCACGGAGCCGGTGCCGTGCGGATTCACGTAGTCGATCTGCGCGGGCGTCCATCCGGCCGCATCGAGCGCCGTCCGGATGGCCTCTGTCTCTCCCTCGACGGACGGATCGGGATTGCGATTGCCGTCCATCGTCACGCCCCACCCTGACAGCGTGGCATGAGGCTGGACGCCGCGCCGTAGACTCGATTCCAGCGACTCGACGACCACCGCCCCGCACGACTCTCCGAAGATGAATCCGTCGTGATCGCGGTCGAAGGGACGGCACGCGAGCGCCGGCTCGTCTGCATAACGATCCGATCCCATCGCGCCGATGGAGCGCAGCGCGCGGCACTCCCAGTGCGACAAGTCCATGAGCGCGCCGAGCGCGATGCAGACGTCCACCTGGCCGGTGAGAACCGCCTGCGCCGCCTGCACGATCGCCAACTGGCCGCTCGCCGACGCGCCCCCGACCGTGTGGGCCGAACCGCGGATGCCGAAGTGGGAGGTGCAGAACCCGCACAGATCCGAGTCCATGAAAGACAGCGCGTAAGTGGGCCTGAGGAATGCCGCGGAGTCGCGGTAGGCCTCGTGGACCTGAGTGAGCTCGCGCTGCTGCACGTTGGACCCGCCGACGACGAGCCCGATGCGGCGGGGATCGACGTCCGCCAGCTGCGCGTCGGACCACGCCTCCTCCAGTACGACCAGCGCCGCCTTCGCGGACAAGGACGCCGCGCGCAGCGTTTGCCGGGCGATTCCGGCAGGAAACACGATCTCGGAGATCTCCGCGCCCAGATAGGCGGACTCCCGCTGCCGGCCCGGGCGCTGCATCACGCCGAAGCCGCTCTCGCCATCGAGCAATGCCTTCGCAAACGCGGCATTGCCCTGCCCGATGGCCGAGAGGACGCCCATTCCGGTAACGACGGCTTTATGCATGGAGTTTCGTCAGAAACAGGTCCGCCAGCTCGCCGATGTTCTTCGGGCCGAACAGGTCGACCCGGGGAACGGACAAGCCGAGCGATTCCTGAACGAGCATGGCGATCTCGGCGCGATCGACGGAATTGGCGCCCAGATCGACCAGCCGGTCGTCCGCGACGAACTGATGGGCGTCGAGGCCCGGCAGGATGTCGCGGGTGTGGCTTGCGATCAGATCGAGAATCTCGGTCTTCGTCATGAAGGCACCCGCTCAGGCCACGGTCGCGGCAGCGGCACGGAGCCGCCGGTCATCCGCGATCTTCCCGTCGAACAGCGCAACCTGCCGCTGAGCCCTCTCGGCGAACCGCGGATCGTGCGTGACCATCACGATCGTGCTGCCCTGCCCGTGCAGCGTGTCGAGCAGGTCCATCGTGAGCTGGGCGTTCTTCGAGTCGAGGTTGCCCGTCGGCTCGTCCGCGAGCAGGACTTTCGGCGAGCCGACGAGCGCACGGGCGATGGCCACGCGCTGCTGCTGACCGCCCGAAAGCTGCGTCGGGTAGTGCTTCTGCCGTTCGGCCATGTCGACCTGCGCCAGAGCGGCCGTGACCAGCTCGCGGCGCTGCTTCTTCGACAGGTCGTCGCGGAACGTCAGTGGCAGCTCGACGTTCTCGAACGCGCTCATGTCGGAGATCAGGTTGAACGCCTGGAAGATGAATCCGATGTCCCGGTTCCGCACCCGCGCCTGCTCGATCGACCCCAGGCCGGTCACCTCTTTGCCGTTGAGAATGTACGTTCCGGAGGTGGCGGAGTGCAGGAGCCCCATCACGGACAGCAACGTCGACTTGCCGCATCCCGAAGGACCGCTGATCGCGACGTACTCGCCCTGGTCGATGGAGAGGTTGATGTTGTCGAGCGCCGAGGTCTCCACATCCTCGGTGTAGAAGATCTTGCTGATGTTCTGCAGGCTGATGACGGACTGTGTATTCATGGATCGCGCTCCTTGAAGGTTGAGGTGGCAGTGTGGTTACTCGTAGCGCAGCGCTTCGCCCGGTTCCAGAGAAACCGCGCGGCGGCTGGGCAGATAGGAAGCGATGAAGATGACCGAGACCATGAGAACCACCACCCCCAGCGTACCGAGCATGACGTGGTCGAGGATGTTGGAAATGGCACGGCTGAGCAGGGGCATCGCCATGACTCCCAGGCCCAGGCCGGCGACCGCCAGCAACAGGTACACCGTTCCCTGCCGTCGGAACCGCGCGGTGGCGCGCAGCGGTGTCGCGCCCAGCGCGCGCCGGATCCCGACTTCCTGCGTCCGTTGGGCGACCGAGCGGCTGATCAGGCCGAACATCCCCGACGCCGCGAGCAGCGCGACGATCAGCGCGATGGCCGTGATGGCCGGCACCAGCATCGTCGTGGCGATGTTGAGCGAGGCGATGTAGTCGTCGAGCGTCTGCAGGTTCTGCAGCGGCAGATCGCGATCGACGGCGAATGCAGCCGCGCGCACCGCGTCGCGGATGTCGGAGCCCGTATTCGCCGCCTTGATCAGCGGCCGGAACTCCGACGGCACCGCCTGGCGCAAGGACCGGTAGACCACGCCCTGGTCGGCGCCATAGGGGCCGTCCGTCACGTGAGAGACCACCCCGACGATCGAGAGCCACGGACCGTTTTCGGTCGGATTCAACTGGATGCGCTTGCCCAGCGCGTCCTCGCCGGGCCAGTAGCGCGCGGCCAGCTTCTCGTCGACGACGGCGACGTGGAGCGTCGTCTCGGTATCGGTGGTGTCGAGCAACCGCCCCGAGCGCAGGGTCAACCCGAGCAGTGTGAAGTAGTCCTCGGACACGGCCGCCACGGGCAACCGGAGCGCGCCCTTCACCGCCGTACTCTGCTGCGTTTCGACCGCGGCAGGCACGCGCTGCGGACCGGTGGGCATCCCCGTGGTGAACGCCACCTGCGAGCCCGGCACTTTGCTCCGGATCGAGGCCTTCAGGTCGTCCCAGTAGCGCACGCGCGCGGCCGGCTCGGAGTAACGGGAGTCGAAGACGGTCGGGTCGGTCGCGATGATCACCCCGGCGCTGTTCAACCCGTTCGGCTCGCTCACCTCCTGCTTGACGGCCAGCGCCAGGTTCACGCAGACCACCAGCACGACGCACGAGACCACGACCTGCACCGCGACGAGCACCGCGACGCCCTTGTTGCTGCCTCGGTTGGAGGTTCCCTTGCCGCTTCCCGCGAGCACCTCGGCCGCGTCCTGCCGGGTGATGCGCCACGCGGGGATGAGCGTGCTGATCAGCCACACCAGCATCGCGCAGATCACGGCAGCGACGAGATCGGCCGGCCGCAGCTCCAGGAGATTGGTGCTGCGTCCCACCGCCTTGATCCGCGATCCGAACTCGTTGAAGGTCTGCGTCCAGCGCACGCCCAGCCACGCCAGTCCATACCCGGCCGTAAGGCCCAGCAGCACGATCAGGGCGGTCTCGAGCAGGCACTGCCGCATCAGGCGCCCGCGCGTTGCGCCGAGCGCATTGCGCAGCGCGAGCTCGCGGCTGCGCTCGAGCAGCCGGGCCAGAAAGACCATGCTGATGTTCACACCGCCGATCACCAGCACCGCCAGGGCGATGACGCTGATCATGGTCACGATGGGCGCGAACGCGTGCGTGTACATCCGGTGGGCGGGAAACAGTGCCACGCGGCGCCCGGCGTCGAAGCGGTCCGGGTAATCGCGGTTGATGCCGGTAACCACCGCCTTCATTTCGCTCAGAGCCGGACCGAGCTTCTGCTCGTCGCTCGCGGTGATGAACGGGGACAGCACCATCGTCGAGTCGGCCGGCCGTGCCAGCGGCGGAAGTTTCAGCGGCGTCCAGATCTGGAAGTCCGAGAACACGAGGAAGTCCCTCGGCATCACACCGACGATCTGCACCGGCGCGCCATCGAGCCGGGCGCTCCTTCCGATGATGTCCTGGCTGCCGGCGAAGTACGTCTGCCACGCGTCGTAGCTGAGAATCGCCACGGCGGCGGCTCCGTCCCGCGCATCCGCCTCATTGAAGATCCGGCCTTTGAGAGGGGGCCTCTGCATCGTCGACAGAAGGCTGGGGCTGATCGCCGCTCCGCGCAGACGCGTGCTCGCCTGCCCTTCGCTGAGAACGACGGGCCGGTTCGTAAACGCGCCGATGTGATTGGCCGACCGGCTCCGCTTCAGCAGTTCCTGGTACGTATAAGCATCGACCGCAGGCTGCGGCGTCGTTGCCGCCTTCGCCCCGATCTGGATGCTGTACCACGTCCCGGAGCCCGGGAAAGGAAGGGGCTTGAGGACCTGGCTGTAGACGAGCTCACACGTCCACACCGCAAGACCCACGCTCAGCGCGACCACGGCCGCGCACATCAGCGAGTAGCCCTTCGACTTCATCAACAGGCGCCACGCGTATTTCAAATCGTACGATAGGTTCATAGTCAGTCCTTCGTTACGGAAGTCTGTGGGAGCGGGCTGACCGCCGTCCCGCGTCGAACGTGATACTGCTGGTACAGGCTCATGATCCGTTTATGGGTGGGGTTTTCCCATTGGAATCCATTGAGCGCTTCATCCAGTTTGGCCGAGTTCTTCAGTTCGTCCGGCACCCCGGCGAAGAGGTGCTTGAACTCCGCGGCGCGTCCCGGCTGATCCACCTTGATGCCGAAGCTGTACGGCTCGATGGAGCCGTAGTGATGCGTCGAATGCTGGGACACTTCCATGACTTTCATGGGCAGCCGCGGGTATACGCCCGGGATGTATTGATGGGCGTCCATGTCCATCTTGATCTCCGCAGTCAGGACCAGGAACGCCGCGAGCGGGTTGTAGAACGGCACGGGCGTCCCCAGAGAAAGCCGCAGGAAGCCCTCCAGAAGACCGTTCTCCGCGATGGCGATCATCGCCGACGGAATGGCATCGTGATGCGTGCCGTGAAGCCACACGAACTCGAGCTCGGAGTTGTGACCCAGCCAGTGGTCCCGGTAGAACCACGTGTTGATCACCTTCATCCATTTCATGTAGACGAAGATGTTGATCGCGCAGACGACCGGCAGAAAGAGCACCGAGAAGCTGGCGTAGCGGATGACGAGATACCAGGGCGCGAGGAGAATGATGTGCGCCAGCACCCCGGTGCAGTAGGCGTGGACGATCTCGCGTGTGATGCTCGTCTTGCCGGCGACCACCCGTTTCCAGGACGTCTGCATCAGCACCTCGCGCACAAGCTCCTTCTTGCGCAGGTGGTCGATCAGAATGACCGTCCGGAAGGCAGTGATCGCCAGGAAGTGGATGTAGAACATCCACAGGGCCGCGGTGCGCATCAGCTCGACGCGGTGAGGGAGCTGCGGCGTCGCCGCAATGAGGACGTTCTCCAGCAGGAGCACCGCCACGGCGACCAGAAACGGCAGGCTCAGATTCCGCAGCTTGTAGACGAACATCCAGACGACGTCCTGCGGCCGTCTCAGAATTAGAGGGACTTTCAGCTCGAAGCCGTGCCTCGTCAGAAACATCACCAGCGCGAACGCGCAGAGGGCGAATCCGGCGATGAAGAAGACGTGGCGCGGACCGTACGTCAGGCCGATGGCGAGCGCACACAGCGCCAGCATCAGGGCATAGTCGGTAAAGTCCCGCTTGTAATAGATGGCACGCGGCTGCCGCGCGCCATACAACGCGTGAAACACAGCCGGGTCGTTCTTGCCTGCGCCCATCGCTATTCTTTCTGAGCCACGTGATACTTCCGGAAAAGGTCGAGGATCCTTCGGTGGGTCGGGTTGTCCCACTTGAAGCCATTCAGCTCTTCGTCCAGCTTCGCCGAGTTCTTCAGCCCCTCGGGGATGCGGGCGAAGGCCTTTTTGAAGGCTTCCGACACGCCGGGCCGGTCGATCTTCACTCCGACCCCGTAGGGCTCGATCGATCCATAGTGGTGCGTCGAGTGCTGCAGAGACTCCATCATCCCCATCGGAATCCGCGGATAGATGCCGGGGATGTACTGGTGCATCTCGATGTCCTTCTTCACGTCGAAGGTCGTGACCAGGAAGCACACGATGGGGTTGTAGAACGCCACCGGCCAGCCTGCCGCGAATCGCATGTATCCCTCGAGAAACCCGTTCTCCGCCACTGCGATCAGGGCGGAGGGAATGGCGTCGTGGTGCGTGCCGTGCAGATAGATGAACTCGAGCTCCGAATTGTGTCCGAGCCAGTGATCCCGATAGAACCACTTGTTGTAGTTCAGCCACCACTTCAGATGGATGAAGACGCTGATCGCACAGGTGACCGGAAGAAAGATCGCTGAAAAGCTCGCGTAGCGGATCACCAGATACCACGGCGCGAGCAGGACGAGGTGCGTCAGGAGCCCGGTCGTATAGGCGTGCAGGATCTCCAGGGTGACGTTCGTCTTCTCGTTGACGACCCTTTTCCAGGCGGTCTGCGCCAGGACTTCGCGCACCAGCTCCTTCTTGCGCAAGTGGGCGACCAGAATCACGGTCCGGTATGCGACGAGCGCCAGGAGATGGGCGAAGAAGAGGACCGTCCCCACCTTGCGCATCGTCCCGACGTAATGCGGCAGGTTCGGCGTGGCCGCAATCAGGACGTTCTCCAGCAGGAGCACGCCGAGAGCGAGGAAATACATCGGCTTCAGGTTCTGAAGCTTGTAGACGAGCATGTAGAGGACGTCCTGCGGACGCCGCACGATGAGCGGCACGGTGAGCTCGACGCCGTGCCTCGTCGCGAACATGGCCAGCGCGTACGCGCAGAGCGCGTAGCCCGCGATCGCCACCGGGTGGCGCGGACCGTAGGACAGCCCGAGGGCCAGCGCGGTCAGCGCGATCATCACCGTGTAGTCCAGGAAGTCCCGCTTGTAGTAGGTGACCCTCGGCTTCTTCGCTCCGTACAACTTGTGGAAAACAGCCGGATCATTGCTCGTCATGATGTCTTGTCCGCGGCTTTTCGCCGGAGGGGAGACCGTTCCGGCGCTCACGCCGTGAGGATCGGCAGCCGTGCCGGGAGGCTTTACGTCGCTGCTGCAGGTGGTCATTCGTGGAGTGTGCAGTGAGGCAGACACCGGCACGAGGCCTGGGCCTCGCCTTGCGAGCTCATCTGGAATCGTGAACGCAAGCCTTCCTGCTCTGGGACCTCAGGGAATGCGCTCCATCACCGCCCGTGTGGCGTCGACAGAGCGGACGGCGCGCAACGGCCCGTCACGCTCGGCGACGATCGAGGCCGGCGTCGACCGGCTTCACCGGCACCAGGACCTCGCGGGGAAACTCGACCGCCACCGATTTCTTGAGCATCGACACCGATACGATCAGCCGCAGGCCTCCGCGCTCGTGGAGGACGATGCCGGAGTAGCCGCTGAATGCCCCGACCGTGATGCGCACGGCGTCGCCGGCGACCAGGTCTATGCGCGGAGTGAGCGTAGCGCCGCTGGATTGAAGCTGCCGGATCTGCAGAAGCTCTTTCGTCAGTTCGACCTGGTCCGGAACCTCGATCATGTTCGCGACGGCACTGGTCCGCCAGAGGGTCTGGCGCAGACGCTCGGTGCGGCGCAGAAAGATGTATCCCGGGAACAGCGGCAGATGCGACACGACCGTTCTTCCGGCGCGCTTCGTCGTCTGCTGGACCTGCGGGAGATAGAACGGCAGGCCCGCGTCGAGCAGCAGTCGCGCCACGGACTTTTCCTGCCGGCTTCGCAGGTGCGCGATCTCCCACGGCGCACCGGCCGTCGAAAGGTCGAACAGGTTCTCGGGAAACAGGTCGCTTTCCTTACGCAGAATGGGCATATGGGCAGCCTACTCCTCTCGCGATACGCGGCTCATTGCGAACTCGTCACGCATTTGGGTACTGGTTGTATCCGGGACATCAATTCTGGTGATGATGCGCCCGACCTTTTCCGGCCTTCTGTTTCCGTCATGACACAGGCTCCGCGGACACGTCCACGGCCGAAGGAACGACGGATGCCGCTTCGGGCTGGTATTTCGCGTACAGACTCTTCGTCTGCCGGTAAATGGCGTTGTCCCATTGGAACCCGCTCAGCTCTTCGTCCAGGCTGATGGAGTTCCGGATTCCCCTCGCCACGCGGCGGACCCGCTTACTGACGGCTTCGGACACGCCGGGGGCGTCGCCCTTCATCCCCACGCCATACGGCTCGAGCCGCCCGTAATGGTGCGTCGAATGCTGGCTCGTCTCCATGGCCAGTTGCTGGTATTGAGGGAATATGCCGGGGATGTACTGGTGCAGGTCCATGTCGTTCTTGACTTCGAACCCGTACGCGAGAAATGCGCAGACCGGATTGAAAAAGGGCGTCGGAACGCCGATGGAGTGCCGCAGGATCCCTTCCAGGAAGCCGTTTCCGGACACGGCGATCATCGCCGATGGAATGGCGTCGTGATGGGTTCCATGGAGATAGACGAACTCCAGCTCCGAATTGTGTCCGAGCCAGTGGTCGCGGTAGAACCACGAGTTGTAGGGCAACCGCATCCAGCGATTGAAGGTCTTGAAGTTGATCACCGCGACCGGCAGCAGGAAGATCAGGGAAAAGCGAACGTGCGTGATCAGGAAATACCATGGCCCGATCAGCGCGATGTGCGTCAGCAGTCCGGTGCCGTAGGCATGGACGATCTCCACGACGATCTTCGTCTTTTCGGTGATCACCCGTTTCCACGGGGTCTGCATCAGGACCTCGCGAACCAGCTCCTTCTTCCGCAGGTGGTCCGCCAGGATGATCGTTCTGTAGATGGAAAGGCCGATGAAGTGGAGGTAGAACAGGACCAGGGCGAACGTGCGCATCCACTCGGCCTGATGCGGGAGGCCCGGCGTCGCGGCGATCGCCAGGTTCTCCAGCAGGAGCAGGCCGATGCTCGCGAAGTACAACGTCCGCATGTTCTGCAGCTTGTACGCGAGCGCATAGAGGACGTCCTGCGGCCTGCTCAGGATCAGCGGCACGCGCAGCTCGACGCCGTGCCTGACCGCGAACATGACCAGGGCCATGGCGCACAGGCCATAGGCGAGCAGCGCCATCGGGTGACCGAAGCCATACAGGGCGCCGGTCACGATCCCGGTCACCACGAGCATCAGTGCGTAATCGAGAAAGTCTTTCGCGTAGTACGTCGCGCGCGGCTTTCTGACGCCGTACAGCTTGTGGTAGACCGCCGGATCGGCCGCACTCATGACGGAGTCTCCTGCGCGGGCACGGCGACCGCCGGCACGGCCGGAGCGGCCCCGGGGGCCGGGTCTTTTTTGCTGTACCGCTCGTAGAGGCTCAGGAGGTTCCGGAAAGTGGGATTGTCCCACTGGAAGCCGGTCAGCTCTTCATCCAGCGCGATCGAGTTGGCCATTTCCTCGGGCATGAGCCGCGCCTGCCACTTGTCCGTCTTCTTCGGCTTGCGCCCCGTGCTTCTGATGCCGAGGCCATAGGGCGCGAGCTGCCCGAAATGGTGCGTCGAGTGCTGCGTCGTCTTCATCATGCGGGACGACGGATAGATGCCGGGGATGTACTGGTGGGTCCGCATGTCGTACCAGACCGTGTGCGTCACGGACAGTGCGGTCACGAGCGGATGGAAGAACGAAACGGGCGGACCGAAGAGGTTCCGGCAGAATCCTTCCAGAAACCCGTTCTCGGAGACGGCGATCATCCCGGACGGAATCGCGTCGTGGTGATTTCCGTGGAGGTACAGGAACTCGAGCTCCGAGTTGTGGCCGACCCAGTGCTCCCGGTAGAACCACCGGTTGAGCCGTCCGTACCACTTCACCTCGATCCAGAAATTCACGATCAGGACGGCCGGAGCGAACACCAGCGAGTACTGCACGTTCGTGAGCACGACGTACCAGACGGCGAGGAGGATGATGTGCGTCAACAGCCCGGTGGCGTAGGCGTGCAGGATCTCGATGGTGATGTTGGTCTTGGGAGTGATGGTCCGCTTCCACGGCGTCTGCATCAGGATCTCGCGGACCAGCTCCTTCTTGGCCAGGTGGTCGGCCAGGATCCGCGTCCTGTACAGGGTGATGGCGGCGAAATGCGCGTAGAACAGCCACAGCGCCGCGGTGCGCATCCATTCCACCTTGTGGGGAAGCTGCGGAGTCGCGGCGATGAGAACGTTTTCCAGCAGGAGCAGGCCGACGGCAACGAACCAATGCGGCGTCAGGTTCAGCAGCTTGTAGACGAGCGTATAGAGAACGTCCTGCGGTCTTCTCAGCAGCAGGGGGATTCTGAGCTCGACGCCGTGCCTGACGGTGAACGTGAACAGCATGAAGGCGCACAGCGCATACGAGGCGAGCGCCATCCCGTGGCGAAACCCGAAGGAGAGACCGGCGACCAGCGCGGTCACCAGGAGCATCAACGTGTAATCGACGAAGTCGCGCCGGTAGTAGCACGTCCTCGGCTTCCGGACGCCGTACAAGCGATGGAAAAACTCCGCGTTGCGCTCCGCCATGACAGTCTCCTGCTCACCACCGAAAGAGGCTGGGCCGGATCAGGGGTGTACTGTGGTGTGGGTCGGTCATTGATCGTCTCGGGGAGATCAGGCTGCCGGGGACCGGCGGCTCACTTGAGCAGGATGCGCTCCTGCCCCTGCCATTCGGCGATCTCGGAGGTGATGATGCGGTCGCCGGCCTCCAGCCCCTCCAGGACCTGCAGGTAGTTCAGCGAGACCTTGCCCGCCTTGATGGTGACCCTCGTCGCATAGCGGTCCTGCGGATCGAGCTTGTAGACGGCGATCTCCGCGTCGTTCTTCACATAGGAAGGCTTGCCGACATAGAGCGTGTGCGGCAACTGGCTGATGTAGACCGTGCCTTCGACCTGTAATTGCGGACGCGAGCCCGGGGGCAGCACCCCCTGCAGGTCGACGTCGACGATGACCGTGCCGTCCGTGACGCCGGGGTCGACGCGGGTCACGACCCCGTCGATGGTCCCGTTGCGCGTGTCGACGACGACCTTCTGCCCCGCCTGCACCTGCGTGGCCTCGCGCGCCGGAACCCTCAGCTCCGCGTAGAGCGTGTCCTGCTGCGCGATGCGGCCGATGGGGTTGCCCGGCTGCAACTGCTGGCCGACTTCGACGTTGATGGCCTGCACGATGCCGCTGATGCCGGCGATGACGTTCAGATCGGCGGTCTGCTGCCGGGCGCGCTCGAGCGCCCGCGCGCGCTGCGCGACGTTGGAGCGCCGGACCGACAACTGGACCTGGATGTTGTCGCGGACTTTCTTGAGGCGGCTGGCCTCGATCTCGTACGTCTTCTGGAGCTGCTCCAGATCGAGCTGGGAGCGCCGCGCCTCGATGTTCGAGAGCAGGCCCTCGCGCGCCAGCGTCGCATCGGCTTCCGCCTTCGCTTTTGCTTTTTCGGTATTGAACTGAACCTGCGTGAGCACGACCTCCTGGTTCAGCATGTTGGTCTGCAACTCGGCCTCGGCGGACTGCAGTTCCGCGACCGCGCCCTCGTAGGCCGACTGCGCCTCTTCCGCGCTGGCGATGAGCTGCGGGTTCGTGAGCTCCACCAGGGTCTGGCCGACCTGCACGACCGCGCCGGGCTTGATGTCCGCCCGGGCGACGCGGCCGGAGACGCGCGACGCGAGCTGCTCGATGCGCCGCGACAGCAACTGCCCGTTGGCCGCGACCTTGATCTCCATCGTCCCCTGCTGCACGGTCTCGATGCTGAGCTGCGTGCGGTCCACGCGTTGCGTGTTGAAGTCGATGTTGGCCAGCACGACGCCGCCGCCGATCAGCGCGACCACGATGGCAGCGATGATCGCCGGGCGTTTGAGCTGGGATGCTGCGGATTTCGTTCTTACGCGATCCATTGGGGTCTGCCGGTGTCCTTATCTGTGCGTTGGATACTTTCGCGTCGGCACACGACCGCAGTTGCACGTTTGTTCGCCGCAGGCGGGTCGGCAACTCCCAGGGCTTCGCCCCGTCGGTTGCACGATGCTCGACAAGAGACGGAGGCCTGGCTGAGGCGGCGATCTGACGATCTTCCGACCAACCGGTGCCTTTAGTTTTTGAGAGCTTTCCGAAGGGACCGATTACGTTGTTTTGGAACTTCAGACTATCGCAGAACCCGCCTGGTCTGTCAATACGGATGGACGGCGATGACGATGAATCACGGTGACAGAAAGATGAATCTGCGTCGATGCTCTTTGCCGTCGATCCGGGTCCGGTTTGCGACGGTCCAGACCCGGGCCGGCGGCGCCTTCCAGCGCCCCTTCCGCGGTGCGCTTTTTCGTCACGTCGTTTGTCCTCTTTCCCTCAATATACGGGCGATCCCGCGCGCCAGTACCGTAACGGGTCCGGGATTCACCACAGAGACACAGTGCGGTGTCACAGGTTCCAATAATGAATGGTTCGCGGGCACCATGTGGAGTGCGGCGACGGCTAGTCGCCGCTTTTGTATGTTCGGAGCGTCCAGCGTACAAACATACAAAAGCGGCGACTAGCCGTCGCCGCACTCCACATGGCCTCTACGATGGCTGGAGACGATCAAACCCGCCCACCGTTTGGGCGAGCTTGCCCACCATCTTTGGTGAGTTTCCCCACCGGTCGGGCGAGCTCGCCGGCCGCCGTCACCAGTGTCGCGCAGACTTCGGGCCGGTCGGCGGAAGGCACGAGGCCGTCCTCGGGGGTCGCCCACGGCGATCGCCCGCCCGTGGGCGAGCAGGAGGGACGGGTCGCGGACCGCGGCGGACCGGGAGCGCGCCGATGCGGGGCAGCGGCGCGGCGTCCGTCATCGCGGTGCGAGCGGCGGGATGGGACGGTCAGGAGAACGACGGCGAGGCTCCTCGCTTCTCGCCGGCGCCCTCCTCACTGAGATGGCGAAAGAGCGCGCCCTCGATCGTCAATTCGACGTCGCGTCCTTCGAGCCTTTGACAAAGAAGCTCACCGAGATCACCGGGCCGAGGGCGTACACCTCGTGGAACCACCCCACGGGATTGACGAAGACATCGCCGGGCTCGAGGACCACTTCGATGGGGCGGGCCTTCGCAAAGAGCGGATAGCGCTCGAGGTTCGGTGCCGAAGGGACCACGCGGCACGGCTGATGGGCATTGAACCGCTTGAACGGATACACGAGCTCCGCCTGGTCCGGAGAATAGAGGAGAAACTTCTTTCGACCGTACAGGTGGCAGAGGAAGCCTGTCTGGCAATCCCGATGAAGCGCTGTGACGGGCTCCTCTCCTGCCGCCGATCCCATCCAGAGCTGCGGCGTATTGAAAGACCCGCGGTCCAGGAAGGGGGGCACGAAGAACTTCGAGCATTCCGGCGGAAGGGACACACCGACCGAATAGTTCGCGGAGCTCTCGCCCCGGATCGCCTGCACGTAGTCCACGATGGTGTCGAACTCCGTCGTCGACTTGACTCGCAGGGGGACACCCTGCAAGTTCTCGGTCCAGTCGTCCAGCGACCAGCTCCTCGCTTCCCAGTGGTCGATGGCCCCTGTCGCAACGATCGGCCTGCCCTCGGCAATCGCCTCCAGGACCTGGTCGGCCGAGGGGTTGGCGATGCGCTCCACCGACGTGATCGGCGTCGAGGCCCTCGCCTTGGCCTCGGCTTCGGCGAGACGCTCGACGGACTGTCGCGGGGGAGACTTCAGGAGATTGGCGACCAGGCCGGCGAGGTTCTCGTCGCCGGAGACCTCGACGGCGGACATGATGTCGCGGTCGCGCGGGTCGAACTTCTCCGAGTTGCCCAGGACGCGCTCGAGAATGGACGCCGGGAGCTTCAACGTCACGGACGGGCGATCGCAGAGCCCGAGACCGAAGGTCAGCGTCTCTCCGACCTCGAGGTGAAACGCCACAGGGGTGGGGCCGTTCAGAAGGAACTGGCAGGTGCCGCTCGTCTTGCCGTCGGGCTCATAGCCGGAAGCGACGAAGTCGAACACGCGGGTGATTACTTGTTGGTCCACAGCGTCATCCTTTCCGGTCGCCGCTACTGCTGTCTGAGGAATGCGAATTGTTTGTTCTGGTACTGCGCCATGTTGAACACCCGCTGCGCGGTATTCGGCACCCCGACTTTGTTCCGCAGGAAGAAGCGGTTATAGACCCAGTACGGAATGCCGGGATCGTCATCCTCGGTGAAGATGAACTCGACCTTGCCATTGGGGAGCGGGGTGAATTGCCAGCTG
>DASUSN010000030.1:0-72017 GCA_036375075.1 Thermoanaerobaculia bacterium
GAGTTAAGTAGTGTCAGAGCCGGAAACTTAACTTAAGCCCCCGCCCCACCGCCGCTTAAGTTAAGTTTCCGGCTCTGACACTACTTAACTCGCACCTTCGCGCGCGGACGCAGCTCCATAATGCGCGCATGCGCCGCCGTCGCCTGCACCAGATCACCTTTGCCCTTGCCGGGGCCTACAACCTCGCCTGGGGTGCCTACTCCGCGGCCGATCCGCAGTGGCTGTTCCGTTACGCGGGCATGGCGCCGATGAACCATCCGGAGATCTTCGCCTGCCTGGCCATGGTCATCGGCATCTACGGCTTCCTCTACTGGCAGGTGGCGCGCGATCCGGAGCACGGCATGCCCATCGCCGCCATCGGCCTCCTCGGCAAGGTCCTCGGCCCGATCGGGCTCGCGCAACTGATCTGGAGCGGCGCGTGGCCGATGAAGTCGATCGTGCTCTGCGTCACGAACGACTTCATCTGGTGGGTGCCGTTCGCTCTTTACCTCGTGGATGCAAGAGGTGCATCCGCATCTTCTCGAACTTTGCGCGCTGAGCGGGCGTGAGCACCTTCGCGATCTCCGCGTTGGTCGCTTCCAGCTCCTGGCGCACCCGGGGGCGCACGCCGGACCACATCGCGTTGATCGTCGCGTGACGGCGGTGGATGATCTCCTCGACCTGCTTCCGCTGCGCGTCCGTCAGGTCCAGGCGGCGATCGAGACGGTTGACCATCGCGTGCATCGCGAAGGCGGGCATGCCTTCGCGATGCCCCATGAGGTGGTGCGCGGCCGCGCCGGCGATGAACCCGGCGCCGAACGTCAGCATCAGCACCAGCACCGCGACGAGCGTCGTTTTAGTCGCCGACACGGTACGTGTCCCCTCCCATGACGATCTCCACCTGCTCCTCGTCGAACGATCCCTCGCTCACGTTGACCGTCAGGCCGATCGCCGCGGCCAGGGCGAGCGCCGTGAGCCCCGCGGCGAGGGGGCGGAACCACGACGCCAGGACGTCGGCCACCGTCGGCTTCGGCGCGATCCGCTCGCGAATGCGCGCGTGGATGCGCGCCAGGGTCGCGTCGTCCACCCGGTGGCGCAGCGACGCGGCATCGCCGCGGAGGCGCTCGAAGAACTTGTCGTCGTCGTCAGTCATAGAGGTCCGCCAGTTTCTCTTTCAACTTCGTTCGCGCGTGCGACAGGTGCGACCGCACCGTGCCTTCGCTGAGGTCGAGCACGGCCGCGATCTCGCCGTGCGCCATCTCCTCCACGAGATGCAGGCGCGCGACCAGCCGCTGCATCTCCGGCAGCGACTCGATCGCGGCGTCGATGCGCGCGCCGAGGTCGTTGCTCATGGCCGGGACGTCCGCGTCGTCCCGGCGCGCCGCCCGCGCCGTCTCCGCCAGCTCTTCGTGACGGAACTTGCGGCGATGCTTCATGACGTCGAAGGCCAGGTTCGTGACGATGCGTCCGATCCACGGTCCGAAAGGCTCGCCGGTGCGGAACCGTCCGATGTTCTGATACGCCCTCACGAACGCCTCCTGCGCGAGATCCTCGGCGTCTGTCGCGTTTCTCGTGATGCTCCAGGCGATGGCGGCGACCCGCCGGAGGTATTTTGACACGAGGGCGTCGTACGCCTCCGCGTCGCCATCCTGCACGCGCGCGATGGCGCGGGCTTCCAGCGGATCGCCGTCATTCGCCAATCGTTACCGTCCGTGGCGCCCGTGCCGCCCGTGGCGCTCCACGTGCTCCGCGACCATCGTACCCAGCTTCGCGCGCTGCTCGGGCGTCAGCACGGCCAGCGCCTTCGACGCGCCGTTGAGGATGCTCGCTTTCATGGCCCGTTCGGCGTTCGTCTGCTGGTCGATCAGCGCCTGCGCGCCGGCGACGTCGTCCGGGTTCGCCAGCAGCGCCTTCGCGACGCCTTCGTAGCCGCCGTGCAGTTGCTTCCGGTAAGGCGCGGTCTGCACCCGGGTCTCGGCGAAGATGTCCTTGATCCGGTCGACCTGCTCCTCGCTGAGGTCGAGCTCTTCCTTCACGTGCATGAGGCGGGCGAGCGGGCCGAAGCCGTGGCCGAGCGCGTGGCCTCCCATGCCGCCGCGGAAGTGGCCGCCGGGGCCGTCGGCCAGGACGAGCGGTGCCGCGACGAGCGCGCCGACGGCGAGGACGAGAGTGAGGGCGATGGCGATTCGTTTCTTCATGCGATGTCTCCTTGCCGAGCACTACGACCGAGAGACGCCACCGTTGAACGGCCCGTTTCCCTTAGAATCGGCCGAGGTCATGCACTTCCCCCGAACCGCGTTGCTCCTCGCGTGCAGTCTCGCCGCCCTGAACGCGGCTGCCCAGGCGCTCACCTGCCCGCCCGCGCCGGCCGGCCGCCCGTGCGGAGCGTTCCACTATCACGTGCAGATGTTCCGGCCGGATACCCGCGCCTTCACCGAGATCTACGGCGGGCCGCGCTTCGCGAGCCAGGCCGCGTGCGACCGCGCCCGCGAGCAGCAGGTTGCCGCCAATCAGAAGGTGGCCGGCTACTTCCGCGACGTGAAGAAGGAAGAGCGCTACCAGGCCGACCGGATCGGCACCTGCCACTGCGACATGACCGGCGAGAAGTCGAGCGCCACCTACCTGACCGCCGACCAGCGCGCGCTCCAGCTCCGCGGGGCCGAGGACATCCGCCTGCGCGTGCGCGAGCGCCTGCTCGACGAGAAGATCGCGGCCGACTCCGAGCTGATGCGCGCCCTCTACTCCGATCCGCCGTCGACCCCCATCCTCGGCGCCCCCAAGCTCGTCCCAGTTGCGGCCGTCGTTCCCACGCCGCCGACGACCGTCGCCGAAGACCTGAAAGCCACGAAGACCCTCGACGCCACCAAACCCACCATCGTCGCGATGGACCTCCCTCTCGTGGACATCGGACCGCCGGCACCAGCGCCGGCCGTAGCCGAAGCGTCCCCGCCGGCCGATCCGGCTGCGCCCTCGCCATCGGAGCCCGCGCCGCCTGCCGTCGAGCCTCCCGTCGAAGAAACCCGCGTCGAAGAGACCCCGGCGGTCGAAGAAGCCCCGGCCGAAGTCGAAGCCGAAGCGGACGCCCTCTCGGAGGAAGACCAGCAGGCCGCCGAACAGACCGCCGAGCGCTTCATCTCCTACGAGACCCAGCGCATCCAGAACGTCCTGCGCGCCTCCTCCGCCATCGCCGACGAGACCGTGAAGACCCGGATCTTCCAGGCCTGCATGGAGCGCATCCAGTTGCTCTCCAACCTCCGCCTGCTCATCGAAGGCTCCGGGATGCGCAGCCGCCTCGCCACCGCCGCGCGCGATGCGCAGACCGAGGCCCAGCGCCTCGAGCTCGTGGCGCAGCTCTTCGGCGACAGCGTGAAGCCGCATTGGGCCCCCAGCGACGCCTCCGATGTCGTCTTCGAGATCGAGTCCTCCGTCGCCGCCGAGCCCGAGCGCGCCCTGCGCGACAGCACCGGCCGTTTCACCAGCGACCAGAAGAAGCGCGCCCTCTACCTCGTCCTCGCGCAGACGCAGCCCACCGAGGATCAGAGACTCTGGCTGTCCACGGTCGTGGAGGGATTCCTGCGATGAGAATCGCCGCCGCGCTGCTCACTCTCCTCCTCCTGCCGTGCGCCTTCGGGCAGGAAGCGCCGGCGCTGCCCGCGCCCAACGTCGACGAGGAGCTCACCAAAGCCGTCTTCTTCGGGAAGAAGTTCGCCGAGCTCGGCGAATACCAGTCCGCGCAGGAGCAATACGCGAAGGCCGACGCGCTCAAGCCCGACCAGCCCGCGGTCCTCTACAACCTCGCCGTCGTCCTGGCCCGCGCGGGCCGGTACTCCGACGCGCAGGTCAAGGTCGACCGCTACCTGCAGCTCTTCCCCGAGGGGCCGGAGCGGCCGAACGTGCAGAAGCTGCAGCTCGAGCTCGAGTTCCAGCGCGAGCTGCAGAAGAAGCGTCAGGCCGATCAGGAGTACGCGGACCTCCTCAACCGCGCCCGGTTCACCTACACCCGCGCGGAGCTGGACGAGGCGCTGAAGCTGTTCCGCCGCGCCGAGCAGGTGCGCCCGAACGATCCCGCGCCCGTCTACAACGAGGCCATCATCCTCGAGAAGCAGGGCGACCTCGTCGCCGCCATCGAGCGCTACCGCCGCTTCTCCGAGCTCGAAGGAGATCTGGACGTGAAGGCGGGCATCGACGAGCGCGTCTTCACGCTGCAGCGAGAAGTCGACGACATGCGCACGAAGATCGTCTGCTCGTTCTGCGGCCGCAAGCTGGACGCGAAGGCGATGTGGTGCGAGCGCTGCTGGCACGGGCCCTACAACCACTCGCAGCCGTGCCTCGACGGCGCCACCGCGACCCGTGCGACGTTCTTCTCCGACCAGCGCTTCCACAAGAACGACGTCCTCCCGTGCCTCTGGAACCGCGAGTCCATCCGCTACTCCGCGGCCCGGCAGCGGGCCATCCAGGAGGCGCGCAAGGCCGAGGGCTGGACCTATCAGGGCGACGTGCTGCAGGGCAATCGCGAGGTGCAGTTCCACCAGGGAGCCGACTACCTCGAGAAAGTGACGTCCACGACAGGCGGCGAGATCCTCGAATACCTCGCCCACTCCGCCGGCTCGTGGCTTCTCGACCGCGAGGACCTGGTCATCGACGCCACGCGCTACGTGAATCAGTACACCTACGATCCGTCCGGCCGTCTCGTGCAGCAGCGCGTCGATTACCAGAACACCGCCGCGTGCAATCACCTCATCTCCATGACCGCCGATGCCACCTACGATGGCGATGCCCTCATGGGGATCACCATCAAAGGCGGCTACGAGGGCTACGTGCCCGAGGGCGCGCCGAAGACCGACTGGCAGGCGAACGTCGCGTACACGTACGACGACAAGCGCCGCGTCGCCACCGAGGAGCTGACCGTCACGTCCCTGGCCAAGACCTACATGCAGAAGCCGATCGACTCCCTCCGCGACGAGATCGGCCGCCTCTATCCCGGGATGCGCGTGAAAAAACCGGTCGAAGCCATCCAGCGCCTCGGCGACTTCTGCGCTCCGACGCTGGCCAACTCCATCGACCTCCGCCCCTTCTACGCCCTGACGCCGAACCTCTCGATGCAACTACCGAATGGGGTGACCAAAGCGGTGGTGACGTTCACGTACTGATATGGAGTGCGGCAACTAGCGCTGATCTCCGCGCGGGCTCAGCTCGCAACCACCGGCAAACACAAATCCGTATGGTTCAGCCGGTAGCGTACGTTCACCCGGGTGGTGTGGTAGATCTCGACGGCCGGCAGGCCGACCAACCGGTACCCGGGGAGCGCCAAGAGGCGCGGGAAGATCGCGGCGTAGGCCGCCGGCAGCGTGTCGTACGGCCCCACATGGGTCGTGACGGCGAACGGACCGCCCGGCAATAGCTGGTAGGCGATGCGCCCCTCGGGCGCGAAGGGACCCGGCACGACCAGCGCCGCGTCGAAGCGGAGCTGCTCGGCCGGCGTCGTCCCGGGAGCGTCGTGCCCGATCCCCATCCAGACCGGTGGACCCGGCAGCGCGCGCCGGGCCGCCCACTCCTCCAACTCCTCGAAGAGGCTCTCCGGAACCGACTCGTACGGCCCCACGTGCCGCCGGAAGGCCAGGTGCGTCGGCCGCAGTGGCATCACCCGGGTCTTCGAGAGCTCGAACGCCGGCGCCGCCTCGGCGCAATCTTCCGGAGAGGGCCCATCCCACGCGGTGAGCTGCCCCCGCACCCACTCCCGGTAGTCGCTCGGCAGCCGGCCGAAGCGCCGGCGGAAGGCGCGGAGAAAGGTCTCGTGGCTCTGGAACCCGCATTCCAATGCGATGTCGAGCACGCTCGAGTCGTGCACCAGCAGGCGGAAGGCGCCGCGCTCCAGCCGGAGGCGCGAGGTGTAGGCCTTCGGCGTCTCGCCGACCGCCGCCTTGAAGAGGCGCTGCAGGTAAAACGGCGAGAGCCCGGCCTTGCGGCTCAGCGCCTCGAGCCCCAGGTCTTCCTCCAGGTGGGCCTGAATGTGGACCAGCAGCGGGAGCAGCGTCTCCCAGTCCCGCGTCACGCCGGCTCCGCGACCTCTCTCCGGGCGGCGCTCCGGCCTCCGAGATGGCAAGCCAGGAGCTTGAGGAGATAGCTGGCGGCGACGAAGCCAAGGATGCGGGGAGAAGGGGTCCCCGCGGAGAGGATCAGCGCGAAGTCGACGAGGACGAAGAGGCCGAACAGGGCCATGGCGGTCGGCCACGCCCGGGAGGGGACCCGCGAGCCGATCCAACGGCAGACCAGGTAGAAGATCGGCGTCCCCGCGAGCAGCGACACCCACGGTCCCGCCGCCTGGGCGTGCCGCTGGTAGAAGGCCGGCGTCTCCCCGGGATGTACGAGGTAGCTGTAGAGCGCGACCCAGGCGAAGGTGGCGGCGATCTGCGCGACCTCGGCCACCAGCATCCCGCCGAGCGCCGCTCCCCATCGGATGTCTCTCATTCTCATGATGGCGAGAGTAGCGCCGGCGCGGGCGCGGCGTCTTGACGTTTCTTGCGGCGACCGCAGCCACGGCGCGTGAATTGCTAGATTCGGCCGCTCTGGAGGCATGGAATGAAGAAGTTGTTGTTGGTCTCGGACTCATTCTCGGGGCCTGTCAGATGGACGAGCGCGCCGGAAACACGGCTCCGGCCCCGCCACAAGGTCAGAAAGCCGTACCGGCAGTGGAGCAGCAGTTGAAGCAAGAGATGGGACGCGTGGCAACATCCAAAGACGGGACCAGAATCGCTTTTGAGAAAGCCGGGAGCGGCCCGGCGGTCATCGTCATCAGCGGTGCTCTTTCGCATCGCGGTCTCTATCGCGACCAGACGTTCCCGGCCAGGCTTTCGGAGCACTTCACGGTCTATCTCTACGACAGGCGCGGTCGCGGCGAGAGCACGGACGCGCAGCCGTATGCAGTGGAGCGAGAGATCGAAGACATCGGCGCCCTTCTCGATGATGCCGGCGGCTCGGGATATCTCTACGGCGTTTCGTCCGGAGGCGCTCTGGCACTGCAGGCGGCGGCAAAGCTCGGCCCTGCGAAAGTGACGAAGCTGGCGATCTACGACGCGCCCTACGGCCAGAAACCGGAGGATTTCGCCGGCCAGAAGCAACGCGTCGGCGAGCTGGTACGGACGGCGGAGCCTGGGGAAGCCGCATCGTTTTTCCTGTCCGCAATCGGCACCCCGCCCGAAGCGCTGGAAGGCATGAAGCGCTCCCCGGACTGGGACGCCATCAAGAAGATCGATTTCACCCTGACCTACGACTACGCCGTTTTGGGCGACGGCGATGTGCCGGAGGAGATCGTCAAAGCGATCCGCGTTCCCCTGCTCGTGATGAACGGCGAAAAGAGCATGGCTTTCATGGGCTCTGCCGCCGACCGGATCGCGGCGCTCGTTCCGCAGTCCCAGCGAAAGACCCTCGAGGGCCAGGCACATCAGGCCGAAGCCGAAGTCGTGGTGCCGGTGCTGGTGGAGTTTTTCACCGGATCTTCGACGCGCTGATCGGAGCTGATTCCTGCGAGGATCTCCCTCACAATGGCGGTCGCGATTCTGTCGCGCCGGGCGATGAAGATTCACGACTGGACATTCGACGCCGAGAGGAACCTCTTGCGACGCGGCTCGGTCTCCGTGCGGCTCGAGCCGAAGGCGGCGGACGTGCTGCGCGCCCTTCATGCAAGCCGGGGAACAGTGCTCACCAAAGAGGCACTGATCCGGGGTGTGTGGGGCGATGTCGCCATCTCCGACGACGTTCTGACGACGACGATCTATCAGTTGCGCCGCGCCCTCGGCGACGACCGCCACGCTCCGCGTTACATCGAAACGATCCCGCGGCGCGGCTACCGACTCCTGCCGGAGCCTCCTCCCGAGCCACGGCAATCGAGACCCCGCTGGCCGTTCCTGGTGGCGGGCGTCCTCGTCGTCGCCGTCCTTGCGACCGCGGCGCTTCTCGGCCAGCGGCGAGCGAACCGGCTCGCGGCGGCGGAGCTTCACCAGTTCGCCGCAGGGACGATCGCACGTGGCGAGGACCTCCACGCTGCAGTAACCATGTTGCGGCGCGCGTCGGAGCTCGATCCGGCCGACACGAAGATCGCGGGATCGCTCGCGCTCGCGCTGGCTCTGGCCAGCGAGGATCGCGGCAAAGCCGAGGAAGCACGCGCGGCCGCGAATCGCGCGCTCGAGCGGGACCCGTCGAACCCTCAGGCCCGTGTCGCACGAGCGATCGTCGCGCTCTGGACGGACTGGAACTGGGACGGCGCCGCCAGCGACCTGCGGTCGGCCGCGGCAACAGGCGACCCGCTGGCCGTATCGTGGCTTGCGTTCGTCTCCTCGTTGCGCGGCGACCGCGGCACCGCCGCGAGACTGGCGAACACGGTCGCGGGTCCGCCGATCGCGTCGTCGACGGCTTCGTCCGCCCTGCTTCTCTGCGGACTCATCGACGAGGCCGAGCGCGTCGCGGAACGGGCGCTTCGTGCCGCCCCGTCGAATGCGCTTCTCGCGAAGCAGATCGTGAAAACGCGCGAGCGGCGCCTGGAGCGGGCCGGCGCGACGACCGCGGAGCACGACGTCCGGCGCCCGACGGACGTCGCCCGCCTGCATCTCGCGTACGGGAACGCCGATGCGGCGCTGAACGCGCTCGAGGACGCGCTGCGGCAACGCGACAGGCATCTGCTCTTCCTGCGGGTGGATACCCGCTGGGAGCCGATCCGGGGGCACGCGCGCTTTCAGGCGATCGTCGCGGCGGTCGGCCTCTAGGGACACGCCACCAGCATCCTCAACCAACCCTCAGCGGTTCCTCAGGACTTCTGACGCGCCGCGGCGCTCTTCTGGCGGGATGCACGAATTCGTTCTCGCCCTCCTGTTCCTGTCCGATCTCGCCTCCTACCGGCAGGGCGCCTCGCTCGTCGATGCCGCAATCGTCGCGCGCGGCAAAGAGCTCGCCCCGGTCGCCTTCCGGATGGACGCCACCGTCCTCCAACTGCACCAGAGTCCGCGGCCGTCGGCCCCGTTTCTGGAGACGCGGTTGGAGCAAACGATCGCGGCCGACCCGGCCGCACGTGCGTTCGTCATCGAGGAGACCTCGACGTGGCCGAATTTCACCGCGCGCACGACCGTGCGGATCTCCGGTCAGGAACTGACGACCATCCGCCACGGCAGCGGCACGCATTCGGTGAGCTCGGACGGTACGGACGCCACCGTTGCCCGCATCGCGCGCCGCCACCCCGACCTGCTCCTCGAAGCTGCCGGGCGCCAACGGGCATCGCTCAGACGGGCCGGCGCAGACAAGGTCCACGTCGTTCTGGATGACGGCAGCGTCACGACCGTGACCTTCCGCGCGGCGAGACTCGTGACGGCCGAGTGGATCGAATACCACGACGTCTTCGGAGACGTCGCTCATCGAATCGACTACCAGTGGAGCGGCGGCGAGCCAATCGGATTCCGGCAATTCGAAAACGAGCGCCTCGCGATGACCGGGCGCTACGACGACACGAAGCGCGGGGACACGGTCGCCATCCCTCAGATCGCAGTCCCGGTTGCGTCGAAACTCGCTTCGACGCCCTCGGCAGAACCGCCGCGGATCGAGGAGCTGGCTCCCGGCGTCTTCCTCGTCCGGAACGCCGGCGGCCCCGACTACCACTCCCTGGTCGTCCGCTTCCGCGACCGTCTCGTCGTGGTGGAGGCGCCGCGGTCCCCGCAACGGGCGCGCACGGCAATCGCAGCGATCAAGGGGTGGGATGCGCAGCGCCCGATCGAGGAAGTCGCGGTCACGCATCATCACGATGACCACCTCGGCGGCATTCGAGGATACGCGGAGGCGGGCGCACGGATCGTTACCACGGAAGGCAACGTCAGCCTGATCGAGGCGCTCCTTGGCGCACCACACACGATCCGGCCGGCGGCCCGTGTTGCCGCCCAGGTCATCGGCATCCGGTCGGCGCGAAAGATCGCCGACGACACGAATGAGCTCATCTTCCTCAATCCGGGTCCGAACGATCATGTGTCCGAATCGCTCATCGCCTGGCTTCCCAGGCAGCAGATCGTTTTTCAGGGAGATCTCTTCCGCTATGACCCCGGCCGTCCTGAAGCAGCGCGCCAGAGTGCCGTGGCATTCGCGGACTTCATCGCACGGCAGAACCTTCCCGTGAAAACGATCGTGGGAGTCCACGGTGAGCCCGCGTCGATGGACGATCTCCGCCAGGCGATCGCCATGCGGGACGCTTCTCGATGAAGCGGAAGCCGCGACGACCATCGCAACCGATCGAGTGTCCGTCCGGACGTTCGTCCACACTGCCGCCCGGACGTCCTTCAGGTTGTCACGCTTTTTGCTGACAGGCGACGGCCGAGGGCGCCGGGAAGTGCTCGAGCTGACGGGCGCCTCAAAAACAGAAAGGTTCTTGCGCGCCTCGCGCAAGGTTAGGGAGATCCATGCTCAACATCACTCGCAGTATGCGCATCATCGCCCTGGTTTTCCTCCTCTCTGCGTCCGCGCTCTACGCTCAGGATCCGTCCCAGCGGGTATGCGGAAATGAATATGCCTCGGCCGGCGTGGCGGGGCTGACGTACGCGGAAGCGCTCGACTACACCGGGCGCCTTCACGACGAGTATCAGGAAGAGCTGCTCGGAAAGCTGCTCGCGGAAGACGTCTACCTGAAGGACGTCGAGCGCATCGAAGAGATCATGGAGCGGAACACCACCGAGTTCTTCGCCACTCGCGGCATCGACATCTCGGGCCACCACTACCAATTCTGCTTCAGCCCCTGCAGGAAGACGCTCGGAATCGTCCCCGGGCGGCAGTCCGAGGAAGCCACCGCCATTCTCACGGAGCTCGAGCGCCTCATCCTCTCCTATGACGGCCTCGATGACGCGCGCTTCCTGAGCGCGCTCGAGGAGCTGAAGGCGGCGGCCCTGCAGCTCCCCGAGGAGCAGGACGTGTTCATGGCCGGCATCCCGGTCACCATCGCCATCCACTCGTTCCAGTACTGGCAGGCGAACGCCGACCGCTGGCTCGAGGCGCTCACCGCGGAAGTCGAGGCGCCGGCTGCCCGCCGTCCCCGGATGATCCAGACGAACAAGAAGTGCAAAGTGAGCCTCGTCTCCGCGGGACTGTCCGACGCGGGCGGTGCGTACGCCGTCGGCTCGCTCGGCGTGTTTGCCGGTCCGGTGGGGGTGGTCGCCGGCGGCCTGCTCGGAGCCGGTGCGGGATCGGCGGGAAATCTGATCGGGCAGGGGATCGCCTGTGCGTTCGGTTGGCTGTAGCCGGACGGAACGCTGCCGGCCGCTCTCCACACGTGAATCGATCCAGGAGGAATCAATGCGTCAGATCGCTCGAATTTTGATGATCACGGCTTTTGTGCTCGTCCCGTTCACCAGCGTGGCAATGGCCCAGGAGGGAGGCGAGCGCACGTGCGGCAATGAGTTCGCCGCGTACGGCATGGAAGGCCTCACCTACGCGGAGGCGCTCGACTTCGCGGGACAGGTGCACAACGAATTTCAGGAAGAAGTGTTGACCGAGCTGGTGGCCGACGGTGTCGACCTGCGGGACATCGAGGGACTGCCGGCGATCCTGGAGGCGAAGTCGAAAGCGTTCTTCGCCCGCCGCGGGATCGACGACTCGAACGCGAGCTACGACTTCTGCATGGTCCCGGGCAAGACCGGGCTTCGCTATCACCCCGAGCGGTACTCCCCCGAGGCGGCGGAGATCCTGGGTGAGCTCCAGTCGCTCCTGGAGACTTATGAAGGAGGCGAGGACCCGGCCTTTTTCGAGTCGCTGGAAGCGTTGAAGGCGAGGGCGCTGGAGCTTCCGGACGACCGGGAAGTGTTTGCCACCGGGGTTCCGGTGTCCATCGCGATGCACTCGGCCCGCTACTGGAGCGAGAACCTGGACCGCTGGGTGTACGCGCTGGCCGGCGAACAGCCGGCAGCGTCACGTCGCGGGCGCTTCGCCGTGCGGACCAACCGTACGTTCAGCGTCAAGGCGGTCGTCGGCGCCGACGTCGGCGGCGCGGCCGTCGGTGCGGTGGTCGGCCTGCTCGGCGGCCCGGCCGGTGTCGGCGGCGGCGCGCTGATCTTCGGCGCGCGGGCCTCCGCGGTGTCGGCCGTCGTTCAGGGGGTGCGCTGGCTGACGGGTTGGTGGTGACGTTTTCTTCTGCGAGGAGCGCCGGCGATTCCGCCGGCGCTCCTCGGTCGAGATTCTTACTCCCTGCCAAGCGACGTCATTGAAACGAGCGATGGCTGTGCTGCCGCGTCGAACGGCACTCCGTCGTCGCGGGTGCTCCGAGCGTCGCTACCGGCATGGTGTCGAAGGCCGGGGTCTTCCGCCCGGGAGCCGACGAACTGGAGGGGCTATAATGCCCGCCATCCCCATCATTCGAGGCGGAGGTGGCCGTGCGCAGTCGCTGGTTCGTGGCGTTGGCGTTCCTTCCGCTGCTGGCGTCAGGAGAGCCGGTCATCCGGTTGTCCACCGCGCCGGCCGGGTCGGCGGTGACGATTGCGGCCGACGGCGCGTCGCTGTCGCACGAGCTTGTGCTCGAAGCGACGAAGGACACGCGGAACATCAGGATCGAGAAGACGAAGCTGATGCCGGGCGGCATCACCGTCGTCTGCACCGTCAACGGCAAGGACTGCAGCGTGCCGTTCGCGATGAAGGCCTTCACCTCGCAGGTCGTCCAGTTGAGGGTGAACGATCTTGCGCCGGGCTCGTACGCGGGGACGGTGAGCATCGTCACCGCGGCCGCCCGCGACAACATCGCGCTCGCGGTGACGCGTGCCGCGCCGTCGATTCCGTTACAGCTCGTGTCCCTGGCGAAGGCCGCGGGCAAGCGCGGCGATGCGCTGACGATCGACGTCGCTCTGCAGTCGGCCGCCACGAAAACCTTCACCGCCGACGCGCCCGCGCTCGTGCTCGTGCGCAAAGCGCCGGGCGCGCTCGGCGACGTGCAGGCTACGCCCGACGTCACGTGGCAGGTCGACGGCGAGGACGTGGGGAAGACATGGGAGGTGCGCTCGAACGGGTCGCACACGCTGCGGGCGAAACTGACGAAGCTGGACGCGCCGGGCGAGTATCGCGGCACCGTGCGCGTCTCCGCTGCCGACGCACCGAAGCCGTTCACCGCGCCGGTGAGCATCTGGATCAAATACGACTGGCAGTTGCCCGCGTTTTTGATCGCCCTCGGCTCGCTGCTGTCGTACGGTCTCGGGTTGTACGTCAACAGCCTTCGGCCCGCGCTGATGCACTACAGCAACGCCGCGCTGCTCACCACCGACGTCGATGACGTGCGCACACAACTCCGCGAACGCTTCGGCGCCGAGGATCCGGCCGACAAACGCGTGCTCGACCGGTTGCTCGACCGGTTGACGAAGCTCGCCAAACGCCTCGAGCTCGGCCAGGCCGCGGATGCGGAAGCGACGCTGAGCGACGTCGATGACAAGCTGTCCATGATCATCGACTGGACAAACGTCCGGCGCCGCGCGGCCCTCCTTCCCGACGACACGCGCAAGCCGTTCGACGACCGCATCGCCGTCATCACGGCCGTGCTGGAGAGCAGCACCACCACCGGCGTGGCCGATGCCAAGACCGATCTGAGCAAGCTGCACGATGAGATCGAAGACGCCATTCGCGACGACCTGAAGAAGCGCACCGAGGCGCTCGGCAAAGAGCTGGCGGGCTCGCAACTGCTCGATCCTGCCGCGAAGCAGAGCCTGGCCGCGCTGGTGGCGAAGGTAGCGGATCGCGAGACACTGCGCGAGGCCGAGCTCGCGTACGCCGACGCCATCGGCAAAGCCTTCCGCGCGCGGCTCGCGGCTGCGACGGTGAGGCCGATCGGGTTCGTCGACGACGCCGCATGGAGCACGCTGAAGACGCGCGTCCAGGGCATGCTCGATGCGGGCGCGGGCGAGGCCGATCCCGCGAAGCGCGCAGCCGCGTATCGCGAGGCGTTCATCGAATACACGCGCGAGACGCTGAGGGTGTTGCACGAGTATGCGTCCGAGCGGCCCGCGCTCATCGACAAGAATCAGCAGCTCGCCGAAGAGCAGAAGGCGGCGCTCAAGGAGCGCGCCGAGGCGATCGTGACGGAGCTCGATGCAGCGCAGGCCGATCTCGACGCCGGCAAGGCCGACGCAGCCTCCGCCAAAACGAATGACGCCGCCGCGAAGCTGGTGCAGTGGCGCAGCGATGTCTCCGCCGCCTCGGGACAGACGATGAACAAGGCCGAGGAGGCGGCGGCGGAGCCGCCGCCTCTCGCGGCCATCGATTTCACGGGCGCGTTCTTCCGCTTCCTCGGACTCGACCCCCGCAAACGGCGCCTCGACGGCGAGACCGCCCATCGCATCCGCGGGCTCGTGACCAATGTCGACTTCTTCGTCCTCCTGATCGCGCTGCTCGTGGCCATCCTCCTCGGGCTGCGCCTGCTCTGGTTCGACGACCCCGACTGGGGCTCGGGCAACGACATGATCGTCGCCGTGCTGTGGGGCCTCGGCCTGCATCAGGTCACGAGCTCCGGACTGCAGGGCTTCGCGGACCTGCGCGCGAAGCTCGGCTTCAAGTGAGGCGGCCATGGCACGCACCGAGTTCGACCGCCGCGATGCGACGATCACCATCCGGCAGGTCCACGACGCCGTCGTGCTGCGTGCCGGGCACGGAGTCGTGGCCGTGCCCCCCGGCCAATTGCAGGCGGGAGCAGCCGCCATCGCGAAGCAACTGCCCCGGCCGGACCTCGGGGGCGTGGGCGATCGCGACATCGCGCTGCCGCGGCTCGTCCTCGACATCGACGCGCGGCTGCACGCGCATCCGTGGGAGGCGTGGATGCGCGCCATCGCCCGCGACCGCGGCTACTTCGCCTGCATGCGTACCTCGCGCGTCATCCCGCGCGTCCGCCAGGCGGAGTTCACCGTACCGCTGCGCGTGCTGCTGATCGATCACGGCGAGCCGGGCGCGCTCCTGGAAGACATCCGCTCTCTGTTCGGCGAGCGCACGCTCGCCGAGCTCTCGAACGCGATCGTGGCCGGATGGGCGCTCCATCACTTCACCGAGATGGTGCGGCCGATCCAAAACTGGCCGGTCGTGGATGTCGTGCACTTCGGCGCATTACCGTTGCGCGGTGATGCGGAGCGGCAGCTCTCCCCGTCGCGCAAGCAGAAGGGGACGATGGGCTGGATCGCCCAGCTGCTCGATCAGTGGGAAACGCGCCTGCTGATCCTCGATGCGGACGATGAGGCCGAGGCCGCGCTGGCGCGGCGCCTCGCGGCCAGTCTCGTCGCGCGCGCCGGTCCGGCGGCGATCGTGCGCCGCACGCAAACGCCCGCGCGGCCGCTGTACGCGCAGCTCGTGCACGACTTTCCCCTCGACGCGCTCGACGTACCGCTCGGATTCGGGCACGTGCTTCCGGACATCGACTCCCTCTTCGCCGGCGCGGGGCGGGAGGACCTCGTACGCGTTTCGAACGCGGGCGAGGCCATCGTGAAACGCACGGAGTGGCGCCGGTTCGGTCCCGACGCACAACTGCTTTCCGTCGATACGCGCCTCCGCGAAGCGGCGGCTGACTTTTCGAAGCAATACGAGGACTACTCCTTCGGGATGCACGAGAGCGACGGCTATCTCCCGATGAGCGAGTCCCTGGACGCGGTGCGCATGGCCGCGGCCGCGTGCACGCCGGAGCCGGAGCGGATCACGCCACGCTACGTCAACGGCAGCCTTCGCCACGAGAACGACCAGCCGGTCGACGCCGTCCGCGAGCGGCTGCTCGTCGGCGCGCCGTACCAGTTCCGCATGCAGATCGGCGAGCGCGACCGCGAGGTGCCGGTCTACGGCTCGTCATGCTTTCAGGAAGTCCCCAAAGTCATGCCGGAGCAGGAGGGCGTGTGGGTGGACGTGGCGGTCAGCGGCGTCGGGATCGAGGTCGAAGGCGATCCGGTGCAGGAGCTGTGGGTGCCGTACGACGCGCCGAGCGAAGCGGTGCACTTCGCGATCCGCGCGGCGGCCCCCGGCGCCGTCGTGCTGCGCTACACGCTGTACCACGAGCAGAACGTGCTGCAGACATTCCGCATCGCCGCGCTGGCGACGAACGACGGGCAGCGGCAATACGGTGGGCCGGAGCAGGACGAGCGCGACGCGCTCGCGGCGGCTCTGGCCGTTCCGCCCGGGCAGATGCCGTGGAGCACGTGGATCGCCCGACTCGAATATGCGGCGCAGCCGATCACCGCCGCCCATCTTCTCCCCGGGCGAGCGCTCTCGATCGTCGCGAATGACGTCGCCGGCGAGCGCGTGGTCACCGTCAAGGGTGAAGAGTTTTTCGTGCGCAAGGCGGCGGGCGACCTGAAGGACCGGGTGTCGGACGTGCGCGACGCGCTTCTGTCCGCGTCGCTGGACATGACTCCGCCCCGCCGCGACGACTGGCTGTACCGCTTCGGCGCCACCGCGGAGAAGAACGACGCCGCGTTCCGCAGCGCGCTCCCGCAGCTCGCGCTCGCGGGATGGCGCCTGTACAACCGCGTGCTGCCGTATGACCAGCGCGAGAAGATCGAGGTGGCGCTCGGAGGCGAGGGAAAGACGATCAACATCGCGCACGTGCTGCTCGAGGAAGTCATCCCGTGGGCGTCGATCTATGACCGGATGTTCGCGCTGCAGGATGGCGAGAGCGCGCAGGTGTGCGACGTGGCGATGCCGGATGCGAACGGGCGGTTCGCCGCGAGCGAGTGCAAGGCGCACGCGCAGTGCCTCCTGCACACGGTCGATGAGAAGCGCGTGGCCTGCCCGCTCCGCTTCTGGGGATTCCGGCACATCATCGAGGTCCCGCCGCGCCAGGTCGTGGGGAGCGACGCCCCGGCGGAGCCGATCGCGGCCGGGGAGAAGGCGCGCGACCCGCAGCTCTGCGCGGCCCTGAACACCACGCTGACCACCGCCGAGCCGCACATGGAGCGGCTCGCGAAACTGGGGAAGTGGAAGCGCGTCGAGCGCGACCCTGCGCAGGTGACGAGCGCCCTCGAAGACCTCGATCTCGATGTGATCTACCTCTTCTGCCACGCGCGCGGCGGCGCGGCCGATCCGGCCGTGCGGCCGCCGCTCGTGGAGTTCAGCGACAA
This sequence comes from Thermoanaerobaculia bacterium, assembly GCA_036375075.1. Lineage (GTDB taxonomy): Bacteria > Acidobacteriota > Thermoanaerobaculia > Gp7-AA8 > Gp7-AA8 > QHVT01. The sequence goes on from DASUSN010000030.1 coordinate 17,064, forward strand.
GGTGCGGGTGGTGAAGCTCACCGACGACCAGTTCGATTTCGCGCCGTGGAAGAACCTGCCGCTGGTGATCGTGAACGGCTGCTCGACCGCGGCGTTCTCGCCCGACGCGCTCTCCCCCTTCGTGCGCAAATTCGCGGAAGACCGCAAAGCCGGCGGCGTCCTCGGCACGGAGATGCCCGTGCACGAAGTCCTCGCCGCCGACGTGGCCGAAGGCTTTCTCGCCCGCTTCCTGAACGGGGCGGCAGCGGGTCCGGCGCTGCTCGCCGTGCGCCGGGCGTTGCTCGCGAACAAGAACCCGCTCGGGCTCGCCTACACGCTCTACGCCCCTGCGGATTTGAAGCTGTGACGGGCGCCCGTCCGTCCCCACGCGAGCGCCAACGGCATGCCGGCACCAGCGCGCTTCGCGCCGGCAGTCCTGCCGAGCCTGAGCTGGAGCGCCGCTACCTGTACTTCTCCGGATCGGCGCCGGCGCCTGCTTCCACGTCTTCGGTGTACTTCCACACGTCGGGTTGCGAGCCGTCGAGGTCCGTGAAGCCGTAGACCGCGGCCAGTTGCCCCGAGGTCACGGATCGCTGATTCCACCGGTGCCGGTCCGGATCGGCCGCGAGCGCCGCGACCGCGCGGCCGACGAACCGCGGCGACTCCGACACGGCGAACCCGGGAGGCGCTTGCGGCGATGCGGTTGGTGCAAGCGCGTCACGCCAGCGCTCTTCGGAGACTCCGTAATTCTCGAGCATCATCTCCGACCGCAACCACCCCGGCGTGATCGACACCGCCGTTGCTTTGTAGGGCTCGAGCTCGTGTCCTTGCGAAAAGGCCAGGCGATTGACCGAAAGCTTCGCCAGGTCATAAAAGGCCGACAGACGGTAGTGGACCGCGTTGTACTCGAACGTCCCATCCGTGACCTCCACCAGCAATCCGCCGGGCTTGTTGATGAGCAGCGGCAGCAGGTGATGCGAGGTGACGAGATGGCTCTCGACGCCGAGGCGGAGGATGCGCAGGCCCTTGTCGAGATCGAGTTTCCAGAGGGGAGTGTTCCACTCGCTCGGCCCGCCCTTGAGCACCTCCGCGCCCCAGATGTCGTTCACCAGGATGTCGACGTGCCCGTGCGTCCGGCGAATGTGATCCGCGAGGTGCTCGACCTCCGCGGAATTCAGGTGATCGACGCCCATGGCGATGCCGGTGCCGCCGAGCCGCGTGACCAGTTCCGCCGTGTCTTCGATCCGCTCCGGGCGGTCGTAGTCCGAGCGCGATGAGCCCTGCGCGCGCGTGCTGCGCCCCGTGCAGATGACGGTCGCACCGGCCTCGCCCAGCGCGGCCGCGATTCCGCGGCCGGCCCCGCGCGTCGCGCCCGCGACGACGGCGACCCGGCCGCGAAGGGATTGCGAATCAGGAGACCAGCTCATTCGGCGCGGCGATGTCGATGCCTACGCTTCCGCGAGCTCCTTCAGCCGCGCGAGAGCGTTTGTCCACATCGTCTCGAAGTTGTCCTTCTCTTTCGCTTCGATGTCCATCTCCACACTGAGCTCGGTGCCGCCGTTCTTTTCGGCGAAGGTGTAGTTCTCGTACGCCGGCGCCCACTTCTTCGCCTCTTCGCTTTCGGTGTCCTCCACGCCGTTCTGGACGATGCCGAGGTGCTCGACGGAAATGAATTCGTGCAGGCGGTTCTCGCGAATGCGGCTCACCATCCCGCCTTCACCCGAGCCCTCCGGGCCCGGCCCGAGGAAAAGGATCTTCGAGCCCTGGCTCCAGTCGCCTTTGTAGTACGAGCCCGGGCTGAACGCGCTGGTCCATTGGCGGTAGGTCTCCGGAGCCAGCATGACGTCCCACACCCGCTCGCGCGGCGAGTTGATGAAGATGGTGCGGCGGAGTTTTTCCATGGGCGGATCTTATTGCGAAGCGTCCGCCGCCGTCGATTTTTCGTCCCTTCGTCCCATGTGACGCCGCTGTTACAGGAGCCGCAAAGGCGCCGGAGTTAGATTCCTCCCATCGCGAATAGGAGGGCATATGCCGAAACGGACCTGGCTCGGTTCAATGAACGGGAAGAGACTCGCTCTGCTGCTCGTCCTGTGTGTTGCATCTCACGCCGTCGCAACGACCGGTTTCGACGAGGCGATCGACGATGCCGTTCGAGGCTCGATCTCCACGACGGGCGATGTCGCCGACGCGGTCGGCGGGGTCATTCAAGACTCCGTCTCGGCCGTTCAGGTGAACCTGCACCGCGTCCGGGCGGAGCTCGAGGAGCTCGCGTTCCGATACAACACCTCCGTGCCGTCGTGGGAAGCGCGGGCAGCGGAAGTGCGCCTCGGCATTCTGCAAGGCGCCGGGTTGGATCCGCTTCCGGTCCGGCAGCGGTTGGACCGGCGGATCCACAGCAAGAAATTCAAGAACGGCTACACGATCGAGAACGTGGCGCTGGAGATCTCTCCCGGCTACTGGCTTTCGGGCAATCTATATCGTCCGCTGGGCCGGACGGGAAAAGTGCCGGCGATCGCGCATCCGATCGGCCACTTCAAGAAGGACGGCTGGCTGACCCGTACCCAGCCGGAGATGCAGGTGCGCGCCGGACATCTGGCGCAGATGGGGGCGGTCGTCTTCGCGTACGACATGGTGGGCTGGGGGGAGACCCGGCAGGTGCCCCACTCTTCCAAACGCGCGCTGGCCCTGCAACTGTGGAACACCATGCGGAGCATCGATTTTCTGGAGTCGCTCCCTGAGGTCGATCCGGGCAGGATTGCGATCGTGGGAGCGTCCGCCGGCGGGACGCAAGCCATTCTGGCGGCCGCGGTGGATCCGCGCATCGCGGTCAGCGTGCCGGTCGTCAAGGTCTCGGCGCTGACGGCGGGAGGCTGCACCTGCGAGACCGGAATGCCCATCCGCTCGCGCACCGGCACCAACAACGCCGAGATCGCCGCGTTGATCGCGCCCAAGCCTCTGCTGATCGTGACGGACGGCGAGGATGAAACGAAGCACTTCCCGGAGCTGGAGTACCCGTACGTCCAGGGGATCTACCGGCTTTACGGAGCGGAGGATCGTTTCCGGAACGTCCATCTCGCCGATGAAGGACACGACTTCGGCATCAACAAGCGCAAGGCGGTCTACGACTTCCTCGCGGAGCACCTCGGCCTCGACCGGATCCCGATCGCGAACGACGGCCGGTCCCGGTATCCGGAGAACGTGAGCATCGAGCACAGCGCCTCCCTGGAGGCCTGGACTCCCACGGAAGGAGGCGGCCCGGGGGAGTGGTTCGTGCTGCTCCCGGATGCGCCGGTTCCGGGCTGGGTCTACTGAGCAGGATCGCCAAAAGGATGGCGAGCGCGACCGGCGAAAAATATGACCGATCGCCTTACTTCCTTCCAGTTTCAGCTAAGATGAAAATGGAAGGAGATCCAGATGACTTACAGAATCCGCATCACCGTCATGCTTGCGTTGCTCGCGGTCGGCGCATTCGGTCTGCTGGCCGGACCCCCGCAGATCATCGAGTACACGTACTACACCGACAGCTCCCTCAGCACCCCGTGCGGCTATCGCGTCATTTCGTGCAGTGGCTCGAACACCTCGAGCGGCTGCCGGACGGCGTGGTACACGATCGATTACGGCGGCGAGTGCTACTGAGCCGTTGCCGGGACGCTCGCTGACACGGCGAGTGTCCCGGACCCGCCAGGCGCGGCCAGCGCCTCCTACTCGCCCAGCACCTTCTGCCAGTTCACCACCACGCTCAGCGGCGGCTTGCCTTCCTCGATCAGGCGGAGGGCCACGATGGTGCCGTTGGACGCGACGCTGAAGCCCGCGATGCGGTCGCCCATCTGTTCGAGCTCGCGCGGGATGTCCACGGCGAAGCGGGATCCGGCGCGAATGGGCGTCGTCATGATGCGGTCCTGGTGCAGGAACAGGATGGACTTGCCGTCGGCGCTCCAATACGGCGTGCGCCCTCCCTCGGTCGAGACCTGCCACCGGGCCGTCGCCGCCGGAAAGTTCGTCACGTAGATTTCGCCGCGTCCGCTGTCGTCCGATTCGTAGGCCAGCCATTGGCCGTCGGGAGACAGCCTGCCGTTGATCTCGTTGGCGTTGGTCCGTACGACAGGCACGAAGGCGCCGCCGCGGGCGGCGTCGACGATCTCGATGTCGAAACCGCTCGCGCTGCGCTGCGTGCTCACCACCAGACTCCTGTCGTCCCGCGACCAGTCGGTCGCCACGATGTAGTCCGCTCCCGCACCGAGGGTTTGACGCGCGGCGGCTCCGCCGACCGGCTGCGTCCACAGCTCCCGCATCCGGGTGCGGACGTTCCGGCTCGAGGCGATGGCGATGCGCTTGCCGTCCGGCGCAAAGATGGCCGAGTCATCCCCGGCCGCTTCGGCGGTGAAAGTGAGCCGGCTCCACGTTCCGCTGTCGAAATCGAACAGCCACGGATCGGATTTCCGGGTCGCGGCGTCGAAGCGGTTGACGATGATGCTCCGGCCATCCGGCGACACATGCGGGGCGTTGTACGTACCGGCTTCCCGGATCTCGCTGGGCCGGTCGCTGCCGGGATCGAGTCGAAGGAAGTGCATCACCGGCGTGGTCGGGCGGCGGAAGACGAGGGTCGAGCCGCCCACCGCGAACAATCCCTGGAACCGCGCCCAGTACCAGTCGACGTTCCGTCCGACCGGCACCGGCCTTCCCGCGACCTGCATGCTGTCGGAGTCGAATCGCTGTGCGACCAGGTTCGGGACGCGCGCGGTGATCAGCCAGTCGTCGACCAGGGCTACGTTGGACCCGTAGTCGAGGATCTTGCGATGGACGTCGCCGTCGAGCGAGCCGGCCATGAGCACGGCCCTTCCCAGGGTGGCCTGGTCTCCGGTGGTATAGAAGAAGCGCTTCCCGTCGGGGAAAAAGTAAGGGTTGCGATAGAGCGGTCTCGTGACGTTCGCCGGCACCTGGACTGCCGGCGTGGGCGTCCCGCCCGAATCCGGCACGCGCATCAGCGGTGAATAGATGTTGGGCGTGAAGATGATGACGCCGAGGGGGCTCCAGCTTCCGCCGCGGCCGTTGGGAGCGTCGCAGAGCTCGTCGATCGCGCCGCTCTTGATGTTCACCGTCTTCAGCTTTCCCGGGACGAAGAAGCCGATGCTGCTGCCATCCGGCGCCCAGAATGGATACGACGCTCCTTCGGTGCCGGGCAGAGTCCGCAACTGGTCTCCGGCCAGGTCGCGAATGGCCAGGATGCTCTCCCCCTCGTTGGCGCTCGGCAACGGATTGGCCGATTTCGCTTCGTTCAGCACCGCGGCGATGTGCAGACCGTCGGGAGAGACGGCCACGGGCGCGTTGACGACGTTGTCCAGCGGAAGGACGATCTCGGTCTTGAGCAGGCGCCGCTCCTTCGCGGCCGTGCGCGCTTTCGTCGCCGCCAGGCCGGCACCGGCGAGCGCCGCGATCCAGCCGGCCGCCGCGAGGGCGATCACCCATTGATGTTTCCGGCGCCGCGCCTCGACCGCGGGAAGGGCCAGACCGGCATGAGATCCGGCATCGGCGATCCACTTCAATTCCTGGGCAATGTCATGCGCGCTCTGCCACCGCTCGTCCGGCTCCTTCTCCAGGCACTTCATCACCACGTGCTCGAGGGCAGGCGGTGTCAGGGGCTGAAACTGGGAGATCGGCGTGGGCGTCCGGTCGACGATCGCCGCAATCAGGCTGCTTCGGGATTTTCCCGCGAACGCCGGTTTCCCGGTGACCATCTCGTAGAGGACGGCGCCGAGGGCGAAGATGTCCGTGCGCGCGTCGGCTTCGAGCCCGTCGAACTGCTCGGGCGCCATGTACTGCACCGTGCCGAGGATCGTTCCGCGCCCGGTCAGAGGCGGCTCGAAGCGATCGGTCGAAGCGTCATCCGGGGCCTCGAGCTTCGAAGTCGACGCGAACGCGGGCGACGAGCCGGAAGTCGAATACGCGTCGGCGCGCGGCCGCGGCGTGCGCGTCGGCGCGGACTGCCGCGCCAGCCCGAAGTCCAGCAGCTTCGCGTCGCCCTTCGTGATCATGACGTTGCCCGGCTTCAGGTCGCGATGCACGATGCCGGCGCGATGGGCGCGGTCGAGTGCCGCGGCGATCTGGGCGCCGTACTTCAGAACGTCCGCGAGAGGCAGAGGTCCGCGCCCGATCCGGTTGGCGAGCGACTCTCCCTCGAGCAGCTCCATGACCAGATAGTCGTCGCCGACGTCGTAGAGCCGGCAGATGTGTGGGTGCTCGAGCTGCGAGATCGTCCGCGCCTCGCGCTCGAAACGAAGCTTGAGCTGCGTGTCCTGCGCGAATTCCGCGGGGAGGATCTTGATCGCGACGGAGCGATCGAGCCGCGTGTCGCGAGCCTTCCAGATCTCGCCCATGCCGCCCGCCCCGATCGGCGCGACGATCTCATAAGGCCCGACACGAGTACCGACGGAGAGCATGATGACCCTGGGGTTGGGCCGATCATCTTACACGCACTTCGCAGGAGGTCCGCGGGGCTCGATGACAGTCTCAGGTGTCATCCTGAGCCGCGTAGACGGCGAAGGGCCCTCTGATTTGAACGCGGCACGTGCTACCGGCAGGGGCTCCTTCGCCGCGCTACGCCGGCTCAGGATGACAGCAAGGTCACGAAGCGCGTTTCGGCCGCCGCACCGCCCGCACCTTCCCGCTCCGGCCGCCTCCGCAGAAGAACCGGTCGCCGCCATCGGACTCGAGTCCCGACACGCCCACTCCGGCAGGCATGTCCAGTTTCTCCAGGACTTCTCCCGTCCCCGCATCGATCCGCCGCAAATCGCTCTCCTCGCCTTCCCAGGTGGCGTGCCAGAGCTCGCCGTCGACCCAGGTGACGCCGGTGACGAAGCGGTTCGACTCGATGGTGCGGAGAACCGCTCCGGTCTCGGGATCGACCTGATGGATCTTCCGGTCGCGGTACTGGCCCACCCAGAGCGTCCCTTCGGCCCACGCGAGCCCCGAGTCCCCGCCGCCGCCGGGCGCCGGGATCGTGGCGAGCACGCGGCCGGTCCCGGGATCGATCTTGTGGATGCGGTTCTCCGCGAGCTGAAACAGGTGCTGGCCGTCGAAGGCCGTGCCCGCGTGCGCGGCGACGTCGATCGAGCGCAGCGTCTGCCCGCTCGCCGGGTCGAAGGCGTTCAACTTGTCGCCGGCGGCAAACCAGACCTGCTGCCCGTCATAGGTGACCCCGTGCACGTCGGGCGCTCCGGGAAAGGGTCCGTACTCACGCACGACTTCGGCCGCTGAGCGTTTCATGCGGCCATCCTAGTCACTCGGCAGCGGAGCGGGGAGTAACAACGTCGTCGTGAATCCCGGCACGGGCGGCGTGATCCAGCGGCGTGCGCGCCCGCGGCCCACCGCCTGCACCTTGCCCGCGGCCGCGAGCGAGTCCAGTGCTCGCTGCACGGTGCGCTGGCTCGTCCCGAGCGCGAGGGCCAGCGCGGAAGTCGACCACGACTCGCCGTCGGCGAGAAAGGCGAGCACCGCTCCGTGCTCCTCTTCGACCGGCCGCGCCAGCACCACGACCTCGCCTGCGTCGCGCGGCCTGAGCGCAAAGCCCTGTTTCGTCGCGCTCACGTCGGCCAGCTTCCGCAGCACCGCGCGCAGCCGCCCGATTTCCACCCGCAACCGCGCGCGGTGCGATTCATCCGCGTGCTTCGCTCCGAACGCCCGCGCGACGAGCGCGTCCCTCGCGACGTCTCCCGGCCACGCTTCGCCCAGCGCACGCGCCAGCGCGAACAGCACCGGACGCGTTGCGAGCGAGACCACCGTGCCCGCGTGACGCACGACATGGCGGCATGCGTCCACGACGAGCGCCTCCGACGCCAGCAGCGCTTCGACTTCGTCAAGGAGCAGGACGCGCTCCTCGCCGCTCGCAATCAGCCGCGCGGCGGGCATGCTCAAGGCGCGGACCGCGCTGTCGACTTCCGCGGCCAGCGCCGGGATGCGTGCCTGCTGCGCGGCGCGCTCGGCCCGCGTGAGCGCAGCGCGCGCGTCCTTCGTCCGCAGGCGCCGGATCGCGATTCCCGCGACCACCAGCTCGTGCGCGGTCCTCGACGCGGGCGGAAACGGCGCGGGGTCGAGCGCGTCGAGCGTGCGCTCGGCCTCGTCGAGGCGCCCGATCAACAGGAGGCGCCGGACCGCGAGATGCCGTGCGTGCGCCGCGTTGGCGAGGTCGCCGTGTGCCTCGAGAGTCATTCGCGCCGCCTCGAGCGCTCGGGCAGGCCAGCCGAGGTCGCGCGAGACGAGCGCGATCTCCGCCTCGGCCACGACGCACCGCGCGCGTGCCACGGCCTCTTTCGGACTGAAGGCACGCGCGGCGCGCCGCAGCAGAGCCTTCGCCCGCACGAGATCGCCGAGCTGCGCCATCGCGATGCCTCGCAGCGCGAGCGCGGCCGCGTCGTCCCGCAGCGCGATGCGGCTCAGGGCGCCGAGGGGATCACCGGCCGCGAGTGCGCGCGCCGCGGCGGTGATCAGTGAGTCCATCGAAATCCCGTCACAGTTGTCACTCCCATCGTTCGGCGCCGCGGTCCCAATCTATCGCACGTCGCATCGGGAAACGGTGCGAACGACGAACACCAACAAGGGAGAAGAACGATGACGACACACATCACCGGGACACGGGAAGAATGGCTGGCGCCGCGGCTGGAGCTGCTGCAGGCGGAAAAGGAGCTCACGCGGCGCAGCGACGAGCTGGCGCGGCGGCGCCAGGAGCTGCCGTGGGTCCGGGTCGACAAGGAATACCGGTTCGAGACCGAGGAAGGCAGCGCCTCGCTGACGGACCTCTTCCGCGGGCGGTCGCAGCTCCTCGTCTATCACTTCATGTTCGGGCCCGACTACAAGGCGGGCTGCCCGTCCTGCTCGTCGATCGCCGACGGGTTCAACGGCTTCGTCGTGCACCTGGCGAATCACGACGTCACGCTGTCGGCGGTGTCGCGGGCGCCGCTCGCGAAGCTGCAGGCGTTCCGACAGCGCATGGGGTGGACCTTTCCCTGGGCCTCCTCGGCCGGCAGCGATTTCAACTTCGACTTCGACGTCGCCTTCACCGAGCAGGAGCAGCGGGAGAGCGGAATCGAATACAACTACCGGCGCGAGGCGGCGTCCGGCTGGGGCGCGCGCAAGGAGCGCGGCGGCGAAGGCGCGGAGTCGGCGTTCGCGGCCATGTGCGGAACCGATACACCCACCTACCATCGCGAACGGCCGGGCTTGAGCACGTTCGTGCTCGAGGACGGCGTCGTCTACCACACCTATTCGACCTACTCGCGCGGATTGGACGGCCTCTGGGGCATGTACCAGTGGCTCGACCGCGCGCCGAAGGGACGCAACGAGACCGGGCCGTGGTTCCGCCGCCACGACGAGTACGAAGGCGCCAGTGTCGAGCCGCACTGCTGCGCGTCGCTGGCCTGAGCAATGACTTCCCATCGAGCCTTCTTCAGCATGTCGGCATTGCTGTTCGCCGGGAGCGCGGCGTTGACGATCGTCTGGTGCGCGTCCATGTCCGCGATGGGCGGGATGCCGATGCCCGGCGGCTGGACGATGTCGATGGCGTGGATGCGGATGCCCGGGCAGACCTGGTCCGCCGCCGCGGCCTCGTTCCTCGGCATGTGGGTCGTGATGATGGCGGCGATGATGCTGCCGTCCCTGGTCCCGATGTTGTGGCGTTACCGCCAGGCGGTCGGCCGGGCAGGCGAGGGGCGCCTGGACCGGCTGACCGCGCTGGTGGGCGTGGGCTACTTCTTCGTCTGGACCGCGTTCGGAACGATCCTTTTCCCGCTGGGCGTCGCGCTGGCGACGGTGGAGATGCAGCAGCCAGCGCTGGCGCGGGCCGTTCCGCTCGCGGTGGGCGTGGTCGTGCTGCTCGCCGGCGCGCTCCAGTTCACCGCGTGGAAGGCCCGTCACCTGGCCTGCTGCCGTGAGTCTCCGGGGCATGCACTGCCGCCGGACGCCGGCACGGCCTGGCGGCACGGTGTGCGCCTCGGCCTCCACTGCAGTTACAGCTCCGCCGGCCTGACGGCGATTCTCCTGGTCGCCGGAGTCATGGACCTGCGCGTGATGGCTGTCGTCACGGCAGCCATCACCGCCGAACGCCTCGTCCCGTCCGGCGAGCGCGTCGCGCGAGCGATCGGTGCTGTCGTCATCGGCATAGGCCTGCTTCTGATCGCGCGCGCCAGCTAGGGACCGATTTGGAGTGCCTCCGCACTCCAAATCGCGCTTCGGTTGCGGCGCTCTTCAATGTGGTGTAGTGTTGCGCACGTGTACAACACTGCCACGGTGCCGCGATGCTGGTGAACCTCGACCCGCAGGACGCGCGGCCGCTCTATCTCCAGATCATGGATGAGGTGCGGCGGGCCATCGTCGTGGGCACGCTGCGGGCCGAAGATCCGCTCCCTTCCGTGCGCGAGCTCGCCGGCGAGCTGGTCGTGAACCCGCGCACCGTCTCCCAGGCCTACCAGGAGCTCGAGCGCGAGGGCGTCATCTACGTGCGCCGAGGGCAGGGGACGTTCGTTTCCCCGTCCGTGCGGCGCGGCGCCGGAGAGCGCCGCAGCCTGGCCATGGCAGTGGCGAAACGCGCGCTGCTCGAGGCGCGGCGCAACGGCATCGGGGCGGAGGAGCTCGTGACCATGATTCAGAAACTGGCAGCCAGGGAGGACGAATGAGCGGCTTGCCGGAATCATTCGCCGTGACCACGCATGGGTTGTCCATGCGCTACGGAAAACAGACCGCGCTCGACTCCGTCGACCTGCGCATCCCGGAGGGGGCGGTCTACGTCCTCATCGGCGCGAACGGCGCGGGCAAGAGCACCGCGATGAAGGTGCTGCTCAACCTCGAGCACCCGAGTGCCGGGCGCGCGGAGGTCTTCGGGCTCGACACCGCCGGCCACGGCCCGCGCGTGCGGGCGCAGGTGGGCTACATGCCCGAGTCCCACGAGCACCCTTACGGATGGATGACGGCCGGCCGGCTGATCCGGCACGTCGCGGCGCACTATCCCGCGTGGGACCACGCGTACGCCGGCCGCCTGATCGAGGTCCTGGGCGTCCGCGTGCAGCGGAGGGTCGGCACCCTTTCCAAAGGCGAGAAGCGGCGGCTGCAGTTCGTGCTCGCGCTGGCGCATCGTCCGCCGCTCCTGCTGCTCGACGAGCCGACCGACGGCTTCGACCCGATGGTGCGCAACCGCACGCTCGCCTACCTGGCCGAGCACCTGGCCGACACGCCGACCACGGTCGTGATCGCGACGCATCACATCCATGAGGTGGAGAGCCTCGCCGACCACGTGGGGGTGCTCAGCGCCGGACGCCTCGTCGCCCAGATGTCCCGCGACGAGCTGCGAAGGACCGTCCTCCGCTACCGCGTCGAGGTGCCGGAAGGATGGGAGGCCCCGCCCGAGCTCCGGACCCCGGGCCTCCGGCGCTCCCGGGGCGGCCGCGAAGTGCAGTGGACGCTGATCGGCGAAGAGCGCGACGTCACCGCACGTCTCGCCGCCGCCGGGGCGACGGTGCGTGACGTGACGCCGCTCGCGCTCGAAGAAGCCGCACTCGCCTTACTCGCCGAGGGGGAACGCCTTGACTGAAGTGACTCTTCATCCGGCGCCGCGCTGGCGCGACGTCATGCTCGAGCAGGTCCGGATCGTCGGCCTGAGTCTCCGCATCGCGGGTCTCCTCGTCGCCGCGGTCCTCGCCGTCGGCACGGTCATGATCGGCGTCGATCTCGTCGGCGGAGGCCGGGGGTTCGATGCCGACGACACCTTCCCGACCGCCCTGATCTCCTTCCTCCTTCCCTTCGCCGTCTGGAAAAACGACAGACCCTTCCGGCCTGTTTTCCTCTGGACCCTGCCCGTGGACCGGCGGCAGCTCGCGCTCGCGAAAGTCTTCGCGGGTCTCGTGTGGCTGACGGCTGCCCTGACGATCTTCCTCGCCTGGCTGCTCGCGCTGGGACTCCTCGCCGGCGTATCGCCCGCCCTGACCTTCATGCGCGTTCCATTCGGCGCGACCATCGCGACGTACCTCTTCGGCAGCGCGCTGGTGGTCGGCCTGCGCTACCCGCTGCGGTGGCTGCTCGGGGCCGCCGGCGTGTTCTTCCTGGTGGGCAGCCTCAGTCAGGCGCTGGAGTCGTATTCCGGCGTGCAGTCGCTGCTGGGCTCCAGCGATCTGTATTACGCCACCGAAAACGCCCGTAACACCTGGCAAACGCTGCCCGGTCTCGCGCGGTGGGCACTCGGCACATTCCTCCCGCTCGGAGCCGGCCTGGCCGCGCTCTGGCCCGCTGCCTCTCGACACAAGGAGAATCGATGATGCTTCACCTTCACGACGTCAGCCACGTCTATCCCAACGGCACGCGTGCGCTCGACCGCGTGACGTTGTCCATCCCCCGCGGCATGTACGGCCTCCTCGGCCCCAACGGCGCCGGCAAGTCCACGCTCATGCGCGCCATCGCCACGCTGCAGACCCCCACCGAAGGGACGATCCGCTTCCGGGAGATCGACGTCATCCGCGAGCCGGAGAAACTGCGCCGCACGCTCGGCTATCTCCCCCAGGACTTCGGCGTCTATCCGCGCGTCTCCGCCTACGAGATGCTGGACCACATGGCCATCCTCAAAGGCGTCGCCTCGCCGGCCGACCGCAAGACCACCGTCGAGACCCTCCTGCACCAGGTCAACCTGTGGAGCGTCCGCAAGAAGATGCTCTCCGGCTTCTCCGGCGGCATGCGCCAGCGCTTCGGCATCGCCCAGGCGCTGATCGGCAACCCGGGGCTCATCATCGTCGACGAGCCGACCGCCGGACTCGACCCCGAGGAGCGGAATCGTTTTCTCAATCTCCTCGCCGAGATCGGCGAGAGCGTGGTGGTGATCCTCTCCACCCACATCGTCGAAGACGTATCGGACCTCTGCCACCGCATGGCCGTCCTGGCCGACGGCCGCGTGCAGGTGGAAGGGTCGCCGCAGGACCTCATCCACTCCACTCGCGGCAGGATCTGGATGAAGGTCGTCGATCGCGGCGAGCTCGCCGGCGTGCGCGAGCAGTACGAGGTCCTCTCCACGCGCCTCTTCGCGGGGCGGACCGTGGTCCACATCCTCTCCGACCGCGATCCCGGCAACGGGTTCGCCCCGGTCGACGCCGGCCTGCAGGACGTCTACTTCTGCACGCTCGCGGAATCGCGGCGCGCGGCCTGAGGCGAAACCATGCTCGCCACGGTCGCCCGCTTCGAATTCCGCTACCTGCTCCGGAACCCGCTCCTCTGGCTGACGTCCGCGATCGCCTTCGCCATGCTCTTCGTCTCGATGAACGTCGAGGGCTTCGAGCTCGGCTCGGAGGGCGGCCTGTTCCGGAACTCCGCGTACGCCACGCTGCGCAACTCGATGATGTTCTCGGTCATCTTCATGTTCGTGACGACGTCGTTCGTCGCCAACGCCGTCATCCGCGACGACGAGACCGGCTTCGGCCCGATCCTCCGCTCGACGAAGATCACCAGGTTCGAGTACCTGATCGGGCGCTTCCTCGGCGCCTTCGCCATCGCGGCGCTGTGCATGGCCGCCGTGCCGGCCGGGAGTCTGCTCGGCACGCTGATGCCGTGGGCCAACCCGGCGAACCTCGGACCGAACCGGCTCGGCGACCATCTCTACGCGTACTTCGTGGTCGCGCTGCCGAACCTCCTCCTGCACTCCGCCGTGTTCTTCGCCCTGGCGACGATCACCCGCTCGATGATGGCGACGTACCTCGGCGTCATCGGCTTCGTGGCCGGCTTCTTCACCCTGGAGGGGGCGTTCCGCCGCCCGCAGCTCGAGACGATCGTCGCCGTCGCGGAGCCGTTCGCCGCGCGCGCCCTCGGCGACGCCGTCCGCTACTGGACCATCGCCGAGCGCAACACGCGGCTGCCCGAGCTCAGCGGCGCCCTGCTCTACAACCGGCTGCTGTGGACCGCGGTCGCCCTCCTCTGCCTGGCGCTCACGTATGCCCTGTATCGCTTCACCGACCGGGGGATGTCGAAACGCGAGCAGAAAAAGCAGAAGCTCGCGCAGCGCGCGGCCGTGGTGGAAGCCGCCGCAACCGCCGCACCCGCGGTGTCCCCATTGCCCAACCCGTTGCACGGCCGCGCGGCGCTGCGGGCCCTCGTGTGGATGCGCACCCGCTTCGAATTCCGGCAGGTCGTGATGAGCCCCACCTTCCCCGTGCTGATGGCGTGGGGGATGTACGTCACGCTCTTCGTCCTGATCACCCAGCGCTACCCCGACTACATGCCGGAGTACCCGACCACGCTGTCGCTGATTCCGGAGATCGAGGACGCGTTCCGGGTCATTCCGATGGTCGTGGCCATCTACTATGCGGGCGAGCTCGTATGGCGGGAGCGCGACCGGCGCGTGCACGAGCTCATCGACGCGTCCCCTCTCCCGAGCTGGGCCTACGTCGTTCCGAAGACCGTCGCGCTGGGTCTCCTGTTCGTGGTGATGCTGCTCTTCACCGTCGCCGCGGCGGTGGGCCTGCAGCTCTCCCTTGGATTCACCGACGTGGAGCTCGGCAAGTACGTGCTCTGGTACGTCCTGCCGGCGAGCTTCGACTGGCTGCTCCTCGCGGCGCTGGCCATCTTCGTCCAGTCGCTCAGCCCTCACAAGGCGATCGGCTGGGGAATCATGACGCTGGTCGTCGTGTGGCGCGAGGTGAACCAGTGGATCCACCACAACCTCCTCGATTTCGGCGGAAAGCCGTATACGCCGCTCAGTGACCTGAACGGCGCGGGCTCCTTCTGGATCGGCTCCTGGACGTTTCGCCTGTACTGGGGAGCGTTCGCCGTCCTGCTGCTCGTCGTCGCGCATCTGTTGTGGAGGCGCGGCACCGAGATCCGGCTGAAGCCGCGGCTCGCGAGCGCGTGGCGCCGTCTGGCGGGAGCGCCTCCGCTCACGGCCCTGCATTGGGTGGCCGGCGCGGCGCTCCTGACCTTCATCGCAACGGGCGCGTACGCGTACTACAACACCAACGTCCTCAACGACTATCAGACGGAGGAAGAGCTCCAGGCCTCGATGGCCGAGTACGAAAGACGCTTCGGGAAATACCGCGGCGTGCCGCAGCCGGCGCTCGAGGAGCTGACGCTCGACATCGACCTCCATCCCGAGGAGCGGCGGGCCGTGACCAAGGGCCGCTACGTGCTCCGCAACCTGACCGCGCAGCCGATCGCCGACCTGCACGTGCGCCTCATCGCCAACGGCGGTCTCGAGCTCACCGGCGCCACCGTCGCCGGCGCCCGGCTGATCCTCGACGACAAGCGATACACCTATCGCGTCTACCGCTTCGAGCCGCCGATGCAGCCCGGTGACGCGCGTCTTCTCACGTTCGAGACGCGGCTCTGGCACCGCGGTTTCCACAACGGAGGCCAGCCCACGGCGATCGTCGGGAACGGCACCTTCGTCACCGACACGGAGCTCATGCCCATCCTCGGCATGAACAACGCCGGCCTGCTTCAGGACCCCGAGCTGCGCCGCAAGTACGGGCTGCCCGGGGAGATCCCCAAGCCGCCGAAGCTGGAGGACCTCGCCGCCACGACGAAGCTCACCTTCGGCAACGGCTGGATGAAGAAGACCGACATCACCCTGTCGACGGACGCCGGCCAGACGCCGATTGCGCCCGGGAAGAAGGTCTCGGACGTGACGCGCGACGGCAGGCGCACCGCGCGTTTCGTGACGACCGCGCCGATCCGTCCGCGCTTCTCGGTCCAGTCCGCGCGCTATGCGGAGAAGCACCGCCGGCACGCCGGTGTCGACCTCGCCGTCTACTACCACCCGCGTCACGCGTGGAACGTCGACCGGATGCTCGACGCGATGACGGCGTCGCTCGACTACTACCAGGCCAACTTCGGCCCGTATCAGTTCGATCACTTCCGCATCGTCGAGTTCCCGGGCTACGAGGGCTACGCCCAGGCATTCGCCGGCACGATTCCGTTCTCGGAGTCGGTCGGCTTCATCGCCGACTACGACGAGCCGGACACGCTCGACTACGTCACCGGCATCACCGCCCACGAATTCGCGCACCAGTGGTGGCCGAACCAGATGATCGCCGCGGAGATGGAGGGCTACACGGTCTTCGTCGAGACGCTCGCCCAGTACTCGGCGCACATGGTGATGAAGAAGCTCCGGGGCGAGGATCAGATCCGCCGCTACCTGCAGTACGAGCTCCACCGCTATCTCCAGGGCCGGGCCTGGTCGGAGGACGAGCCGCCGCTCGCACGCGTGATCGGTCAGGATCACATCAGCTATCGCAAGGGCGCGATGGTCATGCACCTGCTGACCCGGCGCCTCGGCGAGGACGGCGTCAACCGCGCATTGCGCAGCATGCTGGCCCGCTACAAGTTCAAGGGCGCGCCGTACCCGCGCACGCTCGACCTGATCGCGGCGCTGCGCGCCGAGGCGAAGACGCCGGAGGATCAGGCGCTCATCACCGACCTGTGGGAGCGCATCACGCTCTACGACATGAAAGTCGCGGGGCCGACCGCCACCCGCCGCCCCGACGGCAAATGGGACGTGACCGTGCCGGTCGAGGCGAAGAAGTTCTACGCCGACGCGAAAGGCGCCGAAACGGAGACGCCGCTCGCCGAGCGCATCGAAGTCGGCCTCTTCACCTCCTGGCCGGGCCTGGACGCGTTCGACCAATCGCACGTGATCCTGATGGAGCGTCAGCCGATCCGGTCGGGACGGCAGGTGCTGAAGTTCGTGAGCGACAGGAAGCCGCTCTATGCCGGGGTCGATCCGTACAACTACTACGTCGACCGCGACGCGGGGAACAACCTGGCGGCGGTGCAGTGAGGTGAGGAGAGACGATGCTCGCCACGATCGCCCGCTTCGAATTCCGCTACCTCCTCCGGAACCCGCTCGTGTGGGTGACGGCCGTGCTCACCTTCGCGTTGTTCTTCCTCTCCGTCAGCATCGGCGGCTTCGAGCTCGGCTCGGAAGGCGGCCTCCTCGAGAACGCGGCCTACGCCACGCTGCAGAACCATCTGATGGTCTCGGTCCTGTTCATCTTCGTGACGACGTCGTTCGTCGCGAACGTGGTCATCCGTGACGACGAGACCGGCTTCGGCCCGATCATCCGTTCCACGAGGCTCACGAAGTTCGAGTACCTGATCGGCCGCTTCCTCGGCGCCTTCGCGATCGCCGCGCTGCTGATGCTCCTCGTGCCCCTCGGCATCTGGCTCGGCTCGCTCATGCCGTGGGCCGATCCCACGATCCTCGGACCCAACCGGCTCGCCGACCATCTCTACGGCTACTTCCTGATCGCGCTGCCGAACCTCCTCATTCACTCCGCCGTCCTGTTCGCGCTGGCGACGATCACACGCTCGATGATGGCCACCTACCTCGGCGTCATCGGCTTCGTCCTCGGCTTTTTCCTGCTGCTCGACGCGTTCGACCGGCCGCAGCTCGAGCTGGGCGTCGCCCTCGCGGAACCGTTCGCCGCACGCGCCCTCGACGACGCCACGCGCTACTGGACGATCGCCGAGCGGAACGTGAAGCTGCCCGAGCTCGCCGGGGCCCTGCTCTACAACCGGCTGCTGTGGACCGGCATCGCCGTCGTTTTCCTGGCGCTCGCCTGTGCCGCCTACCGCTTCGCCGATCGGGGGATGTCGAAACGCGAGCGGAAGAAGCAGAAGCTCGCGGAGCGGGCGGCGGCGGAAGCATCCGCCGCTGCCGGGGCGATGTCCCTTCCTGCACCGCGACACGGCAGTGCGGCCGTGAGGGCGCTGCTGTGGATGCGCACGAAATTCGAAGTCAGGCAGGTGGTCGTCAGCCCGGCCTTTCCCATCCTGATGGCCTGGGGCCTGGCCACGACCGTCATGGCCCTGCTCACGCAGCGCCATCCCGACGGCAGGCCGACCTACCCGACTACGCTCTCGTTGATTCCGGAGATCGAGGATGCCTTCCGGGTCATTCCGCTCGTCGTCGCCATCTACTACGCGGGCGAGCTCGTATGGCGCGAGCGCGACCGGAGGGTCCACGAGCTCGTCGACGCGGCCCCGCTCCCCAGTTGGGTCTACGTCGTCTCCAAGACCGCCGCCCTGGCGCTGGTGTTCGCGGCGATGCTCCTCGTCAACGTCGTCGCCTCCGTCATCGTCCAGCTCTCCCTCGGCTACACCCAGCTGGAGCTCGGCAAGTACGTGCTCTGGTACGTGCTGCCGGCAAGCTACGACATGCTGCTGCTGGCCGCGGTGGCCGTCTTCGTCCAGGCGCTCAGCCCCCATAAGGCCGTCGGCTGGGGAATCATGGTGCTGTTCCTGATGTGGCAGGAACAGCGCACGATCGTCCTCCACAACCTCCTCGATTACGCGGGCAAGCCGTGGGTGCCGCTCAGTGACCTCAACGGCGCTGGGTCCTTCTGGAAGGGCGCATGGACGTTCCGCGTGTACTGGGGAGCGTTCGCCCTCCTGCTGCTCCTCGCCGCGCACCTGTTGTGGAGGCGCGGCACGGAGATCCGGCTGAAGCCGCGGCTCGCGCTGGCGCGGCGGCGTCTGGTGGGGGCGCCCGGCTGGGTGGCCGCCGCCGCTCTCGTGACCTTCACCGCAACCGGCGCCTGGGCGTACTACAACACCAACGTCCTGGAGCGTTATGAGCCGCGCAGCAAGAGCGAAGACGACGCGGTCGAATTCGAACGGCGGTTCTGGAAGTACCACGGCCTGCCGCAGCCGGTCATCGCGGACGTGAAACTCGACGTCGCCCTCTATCCGGAGGAGCGGCGGGCGGTGACACGGGGACGCTACCGGCTTCGGAACCTGACCGCGCGACCCATCACCGACATCCACGTGCGCGTGTTCGACCGCGACCTCCAGCTCACCAGCGCCGCCATCGCCGGCGCACGGTTGATCTTCCGGGACGCCCGATTCGACTATCGCATCTACCGCCTCGATCGCCCCATGCAGCCGGGCGGCGAACTGGCGATGACCTTCGAGACGCTGCGCTGGCACCGCGGTTTCCGCCACAGCCGCCCCGCGACGAGGCTGGTCGAGAACGGCACGTTCCTCAGCAACGACGAGTTCATGCCCGCCTTCGGGATCCGCGGCTGGGAACGAGTGCAGCACCCGGCGCTGCGCCGCAAACACGGTCTCCCGGAAAACGACGGGCCCCCGAAGCTCCACGATCCTGCCGCGACCGCGAAGCCTGCCGTGGGCGAAGGATGGACCACGGCGGACATCACCGTATCCACCTCCGCGGATCAGACGCCGATCGCGCCCGGCCGGAAGGTCTCCGACGCGACGCGCGGCGGCAGGCGCATCGCCCGCTTCGTCTCGGACGCGCCGATCTCGACCTTCTTCTCGATCCAGTCCGCCCGCTACGCGGAGAAGCACCGCCGGCACGCCGGCATCGACCTCGCCGTCTACTACCACCCCGCGCACGAGTGGAACGTCGGCCGTATGCTCGACGCCATGGCCGCGTCGCTCGACTACTACCAGGCCAATTTCGGCCCCTACCAGTTCGACCACGCGCGGATCGTCGAGTTCCCCGGCTACAGCTACTACGCCCAGGCCTTCGCCGGCACCATCCCCTATTCGGAGACGCTCAGCTTCGTCTCCGACTACCGGGCCCCCGAGACCATCGACCACGTCACCTACGTCACCGCCCACGAGCTCGCGCACCAGTACTGGGGCCACCAGGTCATGGCCGCGGAGACCGAGGGCGCGAACTTCCTGATCGAAACGCTCGCGCAGTATTCGGCGCTGATGGTGATGAAGAAACTGAACGGCGAGGACGAGATCCGCCGCGTGCTCCAGTCCGAGCTCGACCGCTACCTCGGCGGCCGCGACGACCTCCCGTTCGAAGAGCCGCCCCTCGTCCGCACCGGAGGCCACAACCACATCGTCCACCGCAAAGGCTCGCTGGTCATGTACCTCCTCCAGGAGCGCCTCGGCGAAGACGCCGTCAACCGCGCGTTGAGGAACCTGGTGACGCGCTACAGATTCAAAGGTCCGCCCTACCCCCGCTCCGTCGACGTCATCGCCGCCCTCCGCGCCGAGGCCGACACGGCGGAGGAGCAGTCCCTGATCACCGACCTCCTCGAGCGCGTCACCCTCTACGACCTCGAGGTCACCCAGCCCACGGCGGTTCGCCGCGCCGACGGGAAATGGGACGTGACCGTGCCGGTCGAGGCCAGGAAGTTCTACGTCGTGAACAGCGCCGACACGGAGACCCCCCTCGCCGAGCGCATCGAAGTCGGATTGTTCACCGCGGAGCCGGGCCGCGACGCGTTCGACCGATCCCATGTGGTCCTGATGGAACGCCACCCCATCCGCTCCGGCCGTCAGGTGTTGAAGTTCGTGAGCGATAGAAAACCGCTCTACGCCGGCATCGACCCCTACAACTTCTACATCGACCGCGACTCCACGGACAACGTGCTACCGGTACGGAGCCCCATGTAGGGCGCGGCTTCAGCCCGCCCCCCCGTGGGCGGGTGGCGTTCCCTCCCTCCCCGCCCGAGGGGCGGGCTGAAGCCACGCCCTACATGGAGTGCGGAGGCCCTCGCCTCCGCTTTCCTATTCGGTACCCTCAGCGCGCGAACGCGCGAAACCGGGGCTCTGTCATCCTGAGCCGCGTAGACGGCGAAGGACCCCCCGATTGGAACGCGTCACGTGCTACCGGCAGGGGGTCCTTCGCCGCGCTACGCCGGCTCAGGATGACAGCAAAAGCTTGCACAGCCGGGCCGCCGCTCAGAACACCACGCTGAACTCCAACCCCGGCGACACCCCCATCGCCGCCCGCTTCGCCGCAAACCCCTCCCCATCCAACGGCCCCACCACACACACAGCCGGGTCCTCCGTCGGGAAACAACCAACAAACGCAACGGACAGCACCACGAACACCAGGCGCATCACTCCACCCCCTCGATGTTGTCGTCATCCTCCCGCTCCTCCCAGTCCAGCAGGTGCCGCGGATCGATCCCCGCCAGCACCGGCTTGCGCGGCACCGTCACCACGATCGTCTGCGGACCGGAGCGGATGCGGTGCTTTTCGAGGTGCAGCGGCGCGCTGAGCTCCCCGCGACCGCTCTCGGCGGCGCCGAAGATCCCGACCTCCACCGGCTCGCTCACCGGCAGCTCCCGCTCCACGCCCGTCTCGTCGACCACGAGCTTGCGCGCCTTGACGTCCAGCGTCACCTGCCACGCGCCCGATGCGGTCTGCTGCGCCCGGACCCGCTCCGTCCGGAACTGCCAGAACGCATTCACCTCGAACAGGTCGTGCAGCAGGGACCGCATCGACACCGGCGTCACCGCCTTCAGCTCGCGATACAGGTCCAGCGTCGTCGCGAGCGGTGCCTCCTGCGGCTCATGCAGCTCGTACAGGCGGCGCAGCGCTCCGTTCACGCGCTCCGCGCCGATGTACTCGCTCATCGCGTACAGCGCGTACGGTCCCTTGCGATACGACATCCACGGATCGAGCCCGCGCAGCAGCGGCTCCCCGCGGCGGATCGGCGCGATCGGATACGGCTGCCGCAGGAAGCTCATGAAGCGCCGCAGCTGGTCGGGACCGTTCGCGTGCTCCACGACCTTGATCGCGTAGTACGAGGCCACGCTCTCGGCGACCACCGGCGCCCCCTCGACCGCCGCGATCGGCACCGCCCACTGGTGCGCCATCTCGTGCGCCATGATCGCGAACGGGAAGTCGAAGGTCCGCGCGCCGGCCACGTTCATGATCGTCACGCCTTCGCCGTGCGTGAGCATGGCGGCGTCGGCGTGCATGCCGATGCCGTCGCCCGGGACCTCCAGCACCGTGATGTGCCGGTACGGGTACGGACCGATCTGCGCGGTGAGATAGTCGAGGGACGCCTGAATGGCCCGGGCCATCCGCACCGGGTGCGTCGAATGTCCCGGATGATGGAAGACGCGGATGGCCACGTCTTTCCACCGCGCTTCATGGACCCCGTACTTTGCCGAGGCGAACACCCACTCGCTTCCGATCGGACCGTCGGTCGCGTAGTGGAAGTAGCGGCGCCCGCCCTGCGTCCACGTCCGGCGCAGAGCGCCCGGCGCGACGGCCGTCTGATCGCCATCGGTGCTGAGCACCGCCTCGAACAGGATGCCCGGTCCTCGCCCGGAGCGCGCTTCGGCGTCATCAAGCGATGGAATCACGCGCCGCGCGGCGAGCCCCTGCTCGCGCCGGTCCGTGGGCAGCAGGAGCTCGCGGCTGGGCTGGTACCCGATCGCCGGCAGCCAGTGCTGCGTGAACCACGTGCCGTTCGGCACGATCGAGACGTCGGCGCCACCCTCGCGGAAGCCGCGCCGCTCGACGTGGACCGCGAAATCGAGCCGCATCGAGCCGCCGGGCGGGAGCGGGCTCGCGAGCTTGTAGATCCGGTGGCCGAGATCGTCGTCCACCAGCGTGGGTGTTGCCGGGCGATCGAAGGTGAGCGCCTTCGTCTCGACCATCTTCGTGGTGGCGACGTGGATCGCGTCGATCGGCACGCTGCCGCGGTTGACGAGGCGATACGAGCCGCGGATGTCCACCTCGCGCCGCGTGGGATGGATGTCGGCGTGCACGGTGGCCGCGGACACGTGCGGTTGCGGGACGCGCGCGTACCGTCCATAGCGCCGTTCGTACTCGGCGCGCCGCCGCGCGGCGCCGGACTCGGTGACGTACTCGTGGAGCACGTTCGTGTTGTAGAAGACGAATCCGCCCAGCGCGAGGATCAGCACGATCGCCGCTGCGGCCGTCCGGACCGTCGCGCCCGTGAGACGCTGACGCGCGAGCCGGACGCGCACTCCGAAGCCGCTCTCCCGGCCGCGGACCCAGAACAGCCGCGCCACGACCGCGAGCAGCAGCGCCCACGCGGCCCAGTACAGCTTGAACCACAGCCACGGCTCGAGGAACGGCCCCAGACCGCGCATCTCCGTGAACGTCACCCACGGCCCCGCGCCGTAGAGGAGCAGGTCGTGCTCGATCCCGAACGCGGGGGCGAGCACGATCACCGCGTAGACCACGATGGCCGCGAGATGCCCGAGGTACTTCTGGCCGACGAGCACGTGCACGACGAGGGCGAGCACGGCGAAGAGCAGGTACTCCGGAAGCTGCAGCCCGAACAGCGCCGTCAGGTACAGACCGATCTCGAAGTCCTGATGGCCGAGGATCGCCTGGCTGAGCATCCCGGCCGCCATCAGGAAGGCGAGGAACACCGCCAGCACCAGGCCGAGCCCGAGGAGCTTGCCCGCGAGCGGCACCCAGTCCGGGACCGGCGCCGCATCCGCGATCTCGTCGAGCGCCGCCTCGCGCTCGCGCCACAGCAGCTCGCCGGCGAAGAACACGCAGAGCAGCGGAACGATCACCCACCGGCTCAGCTCCGAGGTCAGCGGCCCGGCCAACTGCTTCAGGATCTGCCCCGTCACCGGCACGAGCGGCGTCCCACTCGCCACCATCTGATCGATCAGCACCGGGATCGTGAGCAGCGGGATGCCCCCGAAGAACCCGAGCCCCGCCCAGCTCCTCGCGATCGACCGGAACGACGCCCACGCGATGGCGAGCGTCTGCCGCGCATGCGCGGCGAAGCCGAACGCGCGCGGCACGTGCACGAGGGCAGTTCCTCGGAGCTCCGCAGTTCCTCGGTTCCTCGGAGTTCCTCGGAGTTCCTCGGTCTGTCGGCTCCGTCCTCTCCCCCGAGGAACTCCGAGGAACCCGAGGAACCCGAGGAACCGCCCCGCCCTATGCGCAAACCGAAACCGCGCGTACGTGATCGCCAGCACCGCCAGCGCCACGCCGAGCCACACCAGACGGTTCTGCAGCACGATGCCCTCGAATGCGAGCAGGCGCCGGTTCTTCTCGATCGTCGTCCACAGATGCGCGATGTCCTCCACGACGAAGCGGATCCCCACCGGATCCAGCAGCGTCCCCAGCCCGCGCTGGAACAGCAGCAGCGAGGCGACGAAGAAGCCCATGAACACGACGAACAGGCTGCCGAGGTAACTGGCCATCGGGCGCCCGCTGCGCAGAGCGAGCGCGAACTGGAGGGCCGTCCCCACGAAGGCGTTCGGCAGCGAGAGGAACAGGTACGCGGTCAGATACGCCGCCGGCCGGAACGGCCCGACGAGCTGCGCGTTCACGCCGGGCGAGTAGACCGCCGCGATCATCCCCGCCTGCACCGCGAGCAGCAGCAGGGCGTTGAGCGCGAACGCGGCCAGGAATCGCCCGCCCAGGTACTCCGCCTTGCTCAGCCGCACCGTGTAGACCAGCGGATCCATCCGCATCGCCACGTCGCGCCCGGCCGCGTCGCCTGCCACCACCGGCGCCACCACGAGCCACAGCAGGCCGCCGACGACCGTGGTCACCGCGATGGCGAACGGCGCGTTGACGAAGAAGTCGTCGTAGAGCGCGTCCGCGAGCGCGTCCTGCCGCGTCATCAGGAAACACACCGCGAAGAGGACCGCGAACATCAGCCACACCCACGGGCGGCGCAGCTGGTACGCCAGCTCGAACCGGAAGATCTCACCGAACTTCATGCGCCGGCCGCCGTCTCCTGCCGCGCCGGACGCCGTCCGTGATGCCCGGCCATGGTGCTGAAGTACACGTCCTCCAGATCCGGCTGCACCTCCTCGAACCCCGCCCCCGGCGAGCCGTCGGCGTACACGTGCACCATCGTGCGGCCGGCGTGCAGCTTGGTGGAGATGACCTTGTGCTCCCGCTCCATCGCGGGCAGCGCGCTCCGCTCGATCACCCGGCGCCAGATCCGTCCCTGCAGCTCCTCCACCGCCCGCAACGGTTCCGCCTCCAGCAGGATCTCCCCGCGGTCGATGATCGCCATCCGCGTGCACAGCTCCGTCACGTCCTCGACGATGTGCGTCGAGAGCAGCACCACGCTGTTCTCCCCCAGCTCGCTCAGCAGATTGAGGAAGCGCACCCGCTCCGCCGGATCCAGCCCCGCCGTCGGCTCGTCCACGATCATGAGCTTCGGATTCCCCAGCAGCGCCACCGCCACCCCGAACCGCTGCCGCATCCCGCCCGAATACCCGCCCAGCTTCTGCCGCCGCACGTCCCACAGATTCGTCTGCCGCAGCAGCGCCTCGACCACCTCTTTCCGCGCCCTGCGGCCGACGATTCCCTTCAGGATCGCGAAGTGCTCCAGCAGCTTCTCCGCCGTGACCTTCGGATACACCCCGAACTCCTGCGGCAGATACCCCAGCGTCTCCCGCACGCTGTCCTTCTGCCCGAGCACATCGATCTCCCCCAGCCGGACGCTCCCCGCATCCGGCTCCTGCAACGTCGCCAGAATCCGCATCAACGTCGACTTGCCCGCCCCGTTCGGCCCGAGCAGCCCGTACATCCCCGCGGGAATGGTGAGGGTGACGTCCTTCAGCGCCTGAACGCCGTTGGGGTAGGTTTTGGATATGTTCTGGATGGTCAGTTCCATGTCGTTTCTCTCTCGGTGGTGATGCGAAGCCGGGGACATCAAGGCTGCCGCGCCGTACTCCGGTGCATGCACTTTACGATGACAAGCACTTGTGCGCAAGCGCGAGCATCGGTTCCCTCACCCCGCGTGTGCGCGTGAAGTCGAACACCGACGATGACGCCGATCAGCTCTGCGCCCAGCGGCGTCGAAGAATCGACGCATGAGCAGTGGCCTGGCAGCGGTTTTCCTCCTCGACCAACGGTGGCGCACTGGCTGAGAGGCGAAATGAAAACGACGAAGAAGCCCGCGCTCGCGGCGTTGGTGCGCGTCCTGGATTCCACGAAGGTCTCCTACGCGATCATCGGCGGCGTGGCGGTTCAGGTTCATCATCCCGATCCTCGGACGACCCTCGATATCGACGTCGCGGTTCTAAGCGTGGATGCCATTCCTCGGGATGCGTTGACTGCCGCCGGATTTCAATCGACCGGCTCATTCGAGCATTCGGAGAACTGGGTGGCGGAAAACGGCACGCCGGTGCAGTTCACCGACGATCCGGGCCTGGCCAGTGCCGTGCGCTCCGCGGAGGAGATCCCGCTCGAGGACGTCACGCTACGCGTGACGGCACGCCTTCACCGGTACCACCCACACCGAAGTAGCCGAGCGACGGCAGGAAACTTCTGTCTCTGTCTCTCCTACTTGAAAACCATGCGAAAGAGGTGCGTGATGAAGTTCGCTCTTCTCGTACTCGGCTTGTCTGCGTTCTCCCTCTCCGCAGCCACCACGGTCATCGAGATCAATCTCGCTACTCCGACGGCTGATCCCGTGGCCAACTATGTCGCGACCGGTGAGCGCTACAGGGTGACCTTGCTCAATGCCATTCCGGGAGCCGAATACACGATCTCTCCCATTGGCGTGATCGTGAAGAGCGGCGCCGCTCCGGAAAAAGGAACCGACGCCTGCGAGTTCCCGGATCGGCTTCTCGCGAGGAAGCTCGACGGCGTCACCAAGGAGGCAGATGTCGCCAAAATGATCGACGAGGTCAAGGCGGAGAACGGCAAGTGTGCCGCGGACAAGAGAAAGGTATTCGAGCATGCGTTCACAACTGCTACGACCGCCG
The DNA here is from genome assembly GCA_036375075.1 of Thermoanaerobaculia bacterium. GTDB lineage: Bacteria > Acidobacteriota > Thermoanaerobaculia > Gp7-AA8 > Gp7-AA8 > QHVT01. The sequence goes on from DASUSN010000030.1 coordinate 43,502, forward strand.
ACCTGATCTTCGACAGCAAGACCACGACACCACTCACGGTGAAGCGCGGCCAGGCGACGTGGGCAATTGTGATCGAACCTCGCCAGAAGAAGAGCGACCTGGAGGCCGCCGCTAAACTGCGCGAGGAGGGTAAGCACGTCTCCGAGCTGATCGACCGCACCAACGACCCGGATCTCGTGGTCCGAAGATGCGAGTGGGACAAACAGGGGGATTGCGAGAGTGGATCGATCTTTGTGAATGCGGACCAGACCTCCACCCTGATCGTGTCGAAGATACCCAACACCGTGCGATTGGTCACCGTCACTGCGCACGAGCGTTTCGCGTGCGCCGCGCTCGAGCATAACTACGCATCGTTCACGAATCCCACCGATACGATCGTCGTGCCGCTGTCCATGCGCGCACCGCTCCTCTCCCCGTTTTCGAACGCCAAGAGAGAAAACTACGGGCTGAGCCTCTACGGGATCGTCAGGCCGACGACGATCGAACAAGGAGGCAGGAAAATCGCGGTCGTGGAGCGGAACATCCCGGACGACGCGCGCGACGCAGTCTGCACGGCGGCAGCGCTGACGCCGATTGCGGAGGCAACGCTGCCCCTCGCCGAGCGGAGCACGCGGACCTTGGAGGCCTTCGAACGCCAGGCGCTTTTTACCCGACTCAGCGGCATCGACTATCCGAGCATTCCTCTTCTCGTACGCGGCAAGTCGCGGACGCTCACCGTGCAGTTCATGACCGAGACGGGAGAAGTCGTGCGCACGTTCAACGTCCCCATCAGCTATCAGCGGTTCTGGCTCGACGCGGGCGGCTTCTTCGCCTTCGCGAGGCGTGAAGACGAAGACTTGGTGAAGCAGGCACTGACGGGTGACGACAAGGATAAGGTGTCCGTCACCGCGATTCGAAGGCTGAAGGATCTCAACCCGTCGACTGGCATCGTCGTGAATGTACATCCCGGCAACTATCCGTACCTGGCTTGGCAGTTTGGCATTGCAGCGCAGCAGGATCGCCTGCCCTCCTACTACCTCGGCATGGGCCTGCGCGCTCGCGAGATCGGGCGCCGCGGCTTGGCGACCGTCGCAGTTGGCGTCGCCGCGGTTCAATCGAATCGCTTTACCGGTCTCACTTTCACCGATAAGTGCGGCGCGAACAAGGATATCCCCTGCCGCATCCTGCCCTCCGATTCGATCCTGCTGACGCCGCAGAGGAAGTACGCGCTCGAGCCGTATCTGTCGATCTCGCTCGGCTTCAGTTTCGGAGGCGTCAGTGATCGTGGGGATGTGACGAAGACGGTGATTAAGTAACAGAGACATGTCCGAAGGAGGCCGGTCATGAAGTCGTCCCAAAACATCGCACGAACAGCATTTCTCGTCCTGGGAACTCTCATCCTCGCAACGGTCGTTCTGTTCAGCTGCATGAACCAGAGTACCGTTGGCGTACCCGCCAACGCCTCCAATACTCCAAGGGAGGCCGCGACTCATGGCGAAAAGCGTGACCCGTGCGCCCTTCCGACGAGCGACCCCATGTTCGTCCAGACCAGTACGGCGATGATCGAAGCAGTGCTGACCGTCAGTTGCTATGGCCAGAACAAACAGAGGGTCATCCGGAACGTGATCATTGACGACTCGGATACGGGCCATACGACCTTCGAGCCGATCTATGTCAGTCAAGGCCCGCACGTCGTCAAGCTGTCGGGCAGGGGCTACTCGCCACCTTGCCGCGTCGTGCAGATTGGCGACGGAAATGAATACACGACTGAATTTTCACTGGTGGGTGCTCAATGAGGTGGCGTTGGTATTTGGCAACCATTCTGCTGGTCCCGGCTGCTTTCGGCTGCGCATCGAATTCGAGCGAGGGCCGTCCGGCAGCGTCTCCGCCCCCTTATTCGTACGCGAACGTGGCGCCTCTCGATCCCGCCGAGGACGCGACCTTCGTCGTGCTCTGCTTCTCCGGCGGAGGGATGCGCGCCGCAGCTCTGGCGTACGGGGTTCTTCAGGAGCTTCAGCAGACGGCGATGACTGTGTCGTCCGCTCGGCCATCACTCCTGGACGAGGTCGATATCATTTCCTCGGTTTCTGGCGGATCGTTTACGTCGGCGTATTACGTTTCATTCCGGGACTCGTTCTTCCGGGACTTCCCGGATGTCATCAAGAAGAACTGGGCATGGCGCGTTCTGCTCAGTTGTCTGAACCCGCTTCATCTGTTGCGAATGCTCTCTCCACGGTTCAGCAGGACCGACGTGGCCGCTGCGGTGTATTCCAGGCAAATCTTCAAGGATCACACTTATGACTCACTCCCAAGAGTCCGTCCCTTTCTCATCGTCAACGCTACCGACACCAGCCGCGGGTCGAGGTTCGAGTTCACGCAGACGCAGTTCGATCCCATGTGCGGCGATGTCGGAAAGCTGAAGGTCGGCAAAGCCGTCGCGGCTTCCGCGGCATTCCCAGGGTTGTTTCCCCCTTTGGCAATTCGAAGCCGTGCCGGAACCTGCGGCTATGAACTTCCTGCGCACCTTGAACAAGCCCAGAACCGATCGACGACGGAGGCACGGCTCCACCAGTACGCAACAGGAGTGGCATCGTATGCACTGAAGGAGCGCCGCTATATTCATCTGCTGGACGGCGGTGTCGCGGACAACATCGGAGCGCGGGGACTGATCGACGCGCTCTTTCTGAATGCAAGTCCAATCAGCCTGGTGTCACGTCTTCCGCAAGCGAATGGTAGTGGAAGCATCAAGAAGCTCGTGATCATCCTGGTGAACGCGAAGACAGCACCCGACCTCCGTCCTGATCGACGCGCGCGGCCGCAGTCGTTTCTGCGGGTCGTTCCCGGCGTCGCATTCTCGACGATGGCCAACTACTCGTTCGAGACCGTCACCTTCCTGCGCGAGATCGTCGATGCGAAGATGGCGCTCAGGGGGCACACCACGAAGGACGTCTACGTCATCGAGGTGGGGATGGATGGGATCGCGAATGCCGATGATCATGCATTCTTCTCGCGTGTGGCCACGACGCTCCACCTGCCGCCAGGCGACATCGACCGCATCGTACGCATTGGTGGTGCGGTACTTCGCGACAACAAGAACTTCCAGCGACTAAAACGGGACTTGGCGGCGAGTTCGGAGTCAGAAGCAAAGTAGTCCGCCGTCCATCTGCAAGGCGCCGCGACACCAGGACATAGGTCATTGCCACCGTGAGGCAATGCGAATGGATGCTCGGGGAACCGCGTCGCCGCTCCGCCACCTGACACGCAAGCGCAAAAAATGCGGGCGCGTCCTGCGACGCGCCCGCATCCGGGGTCTACCTCATCCCGTTACTCCTGCGCCGGCACCACCGGCCCCGGCGGCAGCGCCTTCGGCGCCGCTCCGGACACCTTCGCCGCTGCTTTGGCGGCCCGTTCGGCCGCCCTCTGGGCGAGCACTTCGAGCGTCGGCTTGCGGCCGCGTCCGAGGGCGCGGCGCATGTCGGCGACGGCCGGCTTCAGGCCGGCGTGCTCCGGTTGTTTGGCCATGCGCTGCGCCAGCGCGTACGTCGTCAGCGCCTCGTTGCCCGCCTTGTTGCGGGCGGCGGTGGCGCTGTAGCGGATGAACTGCGCCAGGGCCTCCAGCTCGTCGGCGAGCGGGAGGTACGCGTCCGAGTAGCTCACCAGGTCGCGGATCTCGGCCGGCGTCGCGCCTTCGGTGCGCACGAGCGCCTTCTGGTTCGCGATGGCCACGTTCGTCAGCTCGATGAACTCCGCCGGGACCGAGGCGGCGCTGCTGAGGCGCCGCGTCGCGTCTGCCGTCGGGGGGATGGTGAAGCGGGGGATCTGCTCCCGCCAGCTCCGGAGCTCCTGGATGCGCTCCTGTGCCGTGTCCGCGTACTGGTTGGTCGTCACTTCCGTCGGGACTTTGGATACACCATTCTCATTCGTGCTCATGAAAGCATTCCTTTCTTCTCGATCTGTGCGGATGGATCAGTGCAGGCAGATCGAAGAGAGAGGAGGAGCGCGCCCCTGGGAGGTGCGTCGGGGGACCCGGATCGCGGCGGGGCGTGGGGATCGCCGCCGCCGGCGGAGGATGGGTGCGATGCGGTCGGCGAGGCGCGGCTGCCGGCGGCGCAGGAACGCGCGGACGGGGACGGGGCGCGGAGCGAGGACGATGCGCGGGCGGCGGTCCTCCGGACGCTCGGGAGTGAGCTCGCCGCAGGCGAGGCCGGAGACGGCCACGACCTGCAGGAGGGCCACTTCGCTCGTGACGTACTGCAGATAGGTGACCGCGGTCCGCCAGCGCTCGGACGCGAGCTCGACGAGCTCCGGGGCGTCGCCCGCCGCGAGGTCCGGCGTCCGCTCCAGGCACTCGTTCATCGCGTCGAGCTCGCGCGACGCGGCGACGAGCCGCGACCTGGCGGTGCCGAGTCGGCGCGCCGCGCCGTCGAGCTTCCGGGCCGTGCCGACCGGCCGCCGGTCGATGGAGAGCCGCGCGTGGTCGACCGCGTTCAGGCATGAGCCGATCAGACCGACCGAGGAGTCGAGGGCGCGCTGCGCGCGCCGGTAGGGACGGACCCACTCCGGCCGCCGCGCGCCATCCCGGCGGCGGTTCCGGCTGACGCCGGCAGCGCCTTTCGGCGCGCGTGCGTGGTTCGGTCGCGTCACGGCAAACGTCCTCGGCTATTGTTGTGCTTGCATGGTGCACCCGTTGCCGCTCGCGCGCAACAGAAAAGTTATTGCGCATTCATTCCTTCTCAAATCCCCGGGCAGCGGGGACGCGCTCGGTCGAGGGGACGGATCGCTCGGGCTGAGGCGGGGATCGCTCGGGCCGAGGCGCGGGTCACTCGGACTGAGGCGTGGATCGCCCGAGCGGAAAGACCAATCGCTCGGGTTGAGACACGGATCGCTCAGCTCGAGGCACGGATCGCTCGAGTTGAGCGACGGATCGCTCGAAGTGAGCGACCGATCCCTCAGTCTGAGCGACCGATTCCTCAGATTTGAGCGATCGATCGCTCAATCTGAGAGATCCGTTCCTCACGCTGAGCGTTCCGCCGCTCGCGCTGAGCGTTCCGTCACTCGCGTTGAGCGATCCGCCGCTCGCGTTGAGCGATCCGTCCCTCGCGCCGGGCGATCCGCCGCTCGCGCCGGGCGATCCGTCCCTCGCGCCGAGCGATCCGTCCCTCGCGCCGGGCGATCCGTCCCTCGCTACGGGCGGCCGAAGTGTTTTTCCAGGAATTCGTCCATCGGCGCGTAGTACTTGTCGGGAAACGGCAGCGGTCCGATGCCGAAATGGCCTTCGCCGGGAAAGACCCTGAGCGTCACGTCGACGCCCGCTTTCACGAGCGCGTCGCGCAGCAGCTCGCTCTGGCCGATCGAGACCTCCTCGTCGCCGCTTCCGTGCAGGATGAGGAACGGCGGATCGCCCGGCGTGACCCACGTGATCGGATTGGCGGCGATGGCGAGCTCGCGCCGTTCGTTCACCGGGCCGCCGAGGAGTCGCTCCATGGCGAAGGTCGGCTGTCCCTGATCGGCCTTCCGCTTCTCCAGGCGCGCGAGCTCCCGCGGCTCGAGGAAGTCCGTCGGCCCGTTCCAGTCGATCACGGCATCGGGCCGCGCGGCGCCTTCGAGGCTGGTCCCGGCGAGCGCCGCGAGATGCCCGCCCGCGGACTGCCCCCAGACGGCCACGCGACGCGGATCGATGCCGAGGTCGTTCGCATGGGCGCGGAGATACTCGAGCGCCGCCCGCACGTCCTCGATCTGCGCGGGGAAGATCGCTTCGCCGGACAGCCGGTACTCGATCGACGCGGCGACGTAGCCCTTCTTCACGAAGTGGATCAGCGACGGCAACCCGCGCTCGCGTCCTCCTTCCGTCCAGCCGCCGCCGTGAACGAATACGATTGCCGGGCGGCGGGTCGCCGCGTTGCGCGGAAGCAGGACGTGCATGCGCAGCGGTCTTGGCCGCGTCGCGTAGACGAGGTCCGGCCGCAGCTCGACGTCCGGCGGAGCCCACTCGCGCAGCATCTCCGCGAGCTCGCCGTCGGACACGGGCGCGCCGAGCTTCTGCAGGGTCGCGCGGATGCGGCCGTCGGCCGGCGAGCGCCGCAGCGCCTCGCGATACCACCGCGCCGCCCCCGCCTCGTCTCCGCTCGCGAGATGCGCCTCGGCCAGGCTGTCGTAGACGTTCGCGGACTGCGGATAGGCCCGCACATTGAGCGCGAACACCTCGATGGCGTCGGCTTTCCGCCCCTCCCCGAGCAGCGCGTACCCGGCGGCGTTCAGCGTCCGCTCCTCGAACAGCACGGCGCTCGGATTGCGGCGGCGCTGGGCCTCGAATTCGGCGATCGCCGCGGCGACGCCCTCCGTGCGGATCCTGCGAACGAACGCCGTTCCCGCGGCGTCGAACGGCACCGGCGCGCCGGCGACCGTCACCGGACCCTGCCCGGTCTCCTCGACGCGCTTCGTCTTCCATCCGCCAGGCGTGCGGACCCAGGTCTCGCGGTGGCGGATGTTGCTGATGCGCTCGACCGGACTGCCCGCCGGACCGCGCACCATGCGCACGAGGTGCTGGTTCGTGAGCACCGTCGCGACATCGCCACGGACGCTGACCTTCTCGACGGCCGTGCGCGTCGCGGGACTGAAGGCGATCGTCGACTTGTGAAACTCCGCGATGCCCCGCTCGACATCCGCCCGCCGCAGGACGCGCCCGTCGAGCGTGACGACCTCGAAGTCGGGAGTGATGAGATCGAGCCGCGCCGCGAGATCGCGCCGTTGATCGGCTTCAATCGAGGAGTCGATGGCGGCCTGAATCTCGCGCTGGGCGGTGCCGGTGGACGCGCAGCCGCACAGCGTCAGAGAGATGAGGAAGGCCGCCAGCGCTTTCATGACATGCCGCTATTCTTTCGGCTTCTCGATTTTCTTGTGCGTGTCGTTGACCACGGTCATCGCGGCGGAGCCGTACCAGAGCGTCAGGTCGGGGACGAACACTCCGGCCGCGACGGCCGGGTCGAGCGTCACCAGCTTCTCGGCTTCTTCGATCGTCGGGACGTTGAAGATGTAGAGGCCGCGGTAGGACTTGTCGTTCTTGCCGAAGGGGCCGGCGACGGCGAGCTTGCCCTCGTTGGCGAGGCGTCCGATGTTCTCGAAGTGGCCGGCGAAGACCTTCTTGCGCTCGTCGCCCTGGATCGCGGCGTCCTTCGGCCCCGTCTTGAGGATGCAGAGGACGTACGTCTTCATACCGCGCTCGTCGGCGCCGAGCTTCTTCGCGAGCTCGGGATCGTAGGCACGTTCGTCGGCCACGAGTCCCGTGCCGGTGCAAACGATGGCGAAGGCGAGGAGCAACGAGCGCATGCGTGTCATGCGGCCACTATACCGGTCCTGTCTGGAGTGCGATCGCCTCCGCACTCCATCTCAGCGCTCCAAGGTCACCGAGGCCCAGAGGCTTTGCCAGTCGTGGTCCGCGGCCTTCGTGGGGAGGACGTGGACGGATTTGATGAGCCAGACGCCCCTGGTGAGGGCGAGTTGGGCGCGGCCCTCGGCGTTCGTGCGGGCGGAGAGTTTGCGGCCGTCGCGGGAGATGGCGGCTATGGAGGCGTTCGCGAGAGGTTTGCCGTCGTAGAGGGCGCGCACCACATCGCCTTCGACGGCGAGCTCGTAGCGCCAGCCGAAGGGGGGGACGTCGCCGGGGCCGAGGAGGGATTTGGCGAAGCGTTGGAAGTGCTCGCGCTGGGTGCCTTTGCCTTTGGGCCGTACGCCCTCGATGCCTTCTTCGCGGAGGAACTGCTGGAACTTGGCGGCGGAGACCTCGTGGGGGTAGGGCTTGCCGAGGTAGCCGATGACGGCGGTGCCGGCGCGGTCGATGCGGACGAAGCCGGCGGGGTCGCGGCCTTCGAAGCCGCCGACGGGACGCTCGCCGTCGGCATCGCGGATGACGAAGGACTCGATCCGTTCGGCGCGGCGGGAGACGCGCTCGCCGGCGAAGTTCTCGCCGACGCGCAGCGAGGCGGTCACGGTCGACGGCGCGGCGGGACGGAACGTCGAGGGCTCGATCCAGAAGTCGTGCGCGCCCGCAAGGGGCGCGCACGCGAGAAGAAGGATGAGGGCCGTACGCCTCACGGCAGGTACTCCGTGGCGGAGACGAAGCGCCCGTCGTTGGTGGTGTTGCTCACGACCACGGCGTAGCAGACCGCCGCCTCCGAGGGCTCGAACTCCACCACGCCGTTGCTGACGACCGAGGGAATGGGCATCTGGCGCCAGGCCCTGGCCGCGAGATTCATCGTCGCGCTGCCCACCATCACGCCGTTGCTGTCCAGCACCTTCACGGCCACCGCATTCGCGGCGCCGGACTGGTTGAAGCAGCCGACGTTCGTGCGCCAGTTGGAGTCGACGATCACGCCGGGACTGAACGCGGGGGACGTCGAGCCGGGGAACTCGAGCGACGGCACCGCGGTCGTATACGCCCCGGTCCGCACCTCGGAGCTGAGGATGAAGCGGTTGGCCGGATCGGGGCTGCGGAACGTGGCCGCGCCGCCGCCCGCGTAGTTGAACACCGCCTGCAGGAAGTTCGTGTACGTCTTCAGCTCGTGCGCGCCGAGGGAGATCGTGGCCTCGTGCGTGCCGCCGTTGGCGTCGTACAGCGTGACCTCCACCGGAAACGCGCTCGACGTCGGATTCAGGAGAGCGACGTAGCTCTCGAACTTCGCGTTGCCGATGCCGGTCACGTTCGCGACCACCGGCAGGGTCTGAAAGTCCGAGGCGAAGCTCTGGGTCCGCGCGCGCGGCTGGGAGAGACCCGGCAGCGCGAGGACGGTGAGTGCGAGAAATGCGGTCAGTCGTTTCATGATGATTCTCCTGTTCACAGGCACGGCTGCGGCGCGAGCGGATCGGGGACGTCCGGCACCGTCGGGAAGTTCACCCCGCCGTGTCCCTGCAGCAACCCGTTGTGCGCGGGCGCGAGGAAGGGGAAGCGGTCGAGGAAGTTCTTGTCGTTGATCTCCACGCCCTTGGACAGGCCGGCCGCGGGGTTGCCCGCCGCGATGAGGCTGATCAGGACCGTGTTCACGTTCACCTGATGGCGATTGGGCTCGGTGCCGCCGCCGAGGCGGCGCCCGTTCGGGAAGGACGAGTCGATGGCCGCGTCGATCGTGATCACGTCGCCCGTCGACCCGTCCGCGACCGGGATCGGCCGCCCGAGGTTGATGGCGTTGACGATGTCGAGCCGCGGCCCCTTCAGCGTGTTGATCGTGGCCGCATCCAGGCCGAGGGCGGCGTAGACGCCCAGCGCCTCGAGATCGCGCACCAGCACGGGATAGAGGATGTCCGCGCCGAAGCGCGTCACGTCCTTCATCGGATCGGTGTGGAGATAGAGGCCCTGGCGCTGCGTGCCGACCAGACCGGCGTTGAACAGCGGCAGCGCGTTGCGGCCGACCTGCACGTAGTTGCCCGCGCCGCGCACGCCGGTGATCGGGTTCGACGCGTCGACCATCTGCACCGCCTGGCGGCTGATGCTGGACCAGACGCGCAGGAGGCTGTCCGTCGACTGGGCCTGCAGTTGTCCGTTGTGCGGGATGCCGTTCGGGAAGAGCTCCGCGGTCGGGATCTCCAGCGCGATGGAGAACACGTTGAACCCGGTGAACACGTCCTCGATCCGCGAGCGCCGCGCGCCCTCCAGCCCGCCCAGATCGCCGCGGCCGAGGTTGACGAGGTCGAAGATGCCTTTCTCGTCGAGCTGGTACGGGTCGTCGAACTGGCCGGCGATGATGCGGCCGCCGTTGCTCAGGTCGTGGATGTACGTGTCGACGAAGTCCTGATCGTAGAGCGCCTGCTCGCGGCTGGCCGGATTGCCCGACTGGTAGCCGGCGAACGTGCCCAGGCCGTAGATCAGGCGGTCGGTCTGCGGGCCGTGGTTGTTCGGCAGGACGTTCAGGTTCGCGCCGAGGACGGTGGAGCCGGACTGGCCGGGCGCCATGACGCGCGTGACGGTCATCGTCTCGGTGCCGCCGGTGAGCTGCCAGAGCAGCTCGTTGCCGCCTCCGAGGGGATCGTTGGGGCCCGGCGCGGCCTCGGCGGTCAGCGTGTTCTTGAACTCCACGCGGTAGACGGCGACGTCCTGCAGGCTCGTGCCCTTGCCGATGTGGAACTCGTAGCGGTAGCCGTTGCACGCGCGGAAGCCCTGGTTCCCCTGCCCCGGCTCGTGGAGGGGGTTGAAGTTCATGATCAGGTAGAGCTTGTCGTGCGTGCCGTTGGACACCCAGGCGTAGGTGTCGGTGTTGTCGGCACACGGCTCGTTGAGCACCGGAAAGGCTTCGCGGTGGCTCGACGCCCGGGCCAGGGGCGTGAGGAAGAGGAGCAGCCCGAAGAGAAGCCGAGAGAGTTTCATCGTGTCTCCTTTGCGTTTACGGGCGTGGATACGGCCGCCCGTAAATCCGCGGACTTCTCCGGACCGTAGGAAAAGCTGGAGCCACAGGAAAAGCTGGAGAAGGACGACGCGCCGATGAAACCGATCCTGGAGAGACACTTCCGCGCGGTTCTGGACAACGCGCCCGACGGCGTGCTGGTGGAAGCGCGGGACTCGATCGCTTATGTGAACGCCGCCTACGCCCACCTCCTCGGCTATGCCAGCGCGTACGAGCTGTGCGAGGCGACGATCCGCGACATCGCCCATCCGGAGGACTGCGACCGGCTGTTGTTCTTCGGGCGCTGCCGGGCGGAGGGGAAGCCGGCGCCGACGCGGTATACGTTCCGGGCGCGGTCGCGCGGCGGCCGGACCGTGACGCTCGACGCGAGCATCTCGGCCGCGCGCTGCGACGGCGAGCTGCTGATCACGACGGTCGTCCGCGAGGTGCCGGCGCCCGCCGCGTCCCCGGCCCTCGAGCTGCCGGGGACGAAGCATCTGTCGCCGCGCGAGCGCGAGGTCGTCCGGTACCTGCTGGAAGGGCGCAGGTCGAAGGAGATCGCGCTGATGCTGGACGTTTCGGAAAAGACGATCTGGACGCATCGGAGCCGGGCGTTTCAGAAGATGGCGTTACGGGGCGTAGGGGATTTGTTCCGGGTGGCGGCGGAGACGGGAGCGATCTGAGACGAGTTCCTCGGAGTGCCTCGGAGTTCCTCGGGTTCCTCGGAGGGACTAACCACCCGAGGAACTCCGAGGAACTGCCGAGGAACCCGAGGAACTACCGGTAGTTCCTCTCGATCAGCGAGCGGAAAAGACTCGGCTTCCACAGCGGCATGGCGGGGCCGGTGGGCGGGGTGACGCCCATGATGTAGGCGGCTTCGCCGGTGGTGTTGTCGATGACCGAGGCGTAGGGCACGACCACGCCCTCGCCTTCGGCGATGCGCACGTCGACCGAGCCGATGTCGAACGAGCCGGACGCGATGGAGCGCACCGGCACCTGCATGTGCGCGAAGCGGCCCGCGGGGATGACGAAGCTGCGGGTGCCGGCGATTCCGCCGGCGGCGTTGCGGACCATCACCTCGACGACCATCTGCGCGGTCGAGCCGCCGCTGCCGGCGACGAAGCCGACGTTCGTCCGCGCGGCCGCGTTGCTGACGATGCCGGGGATGTACGCGAAGCCGGCGTTGTCGGCCGTGCCGAAGCTGTTGTCGAGGAAGTCGCGCGCGGGCAGAACGGTCTGCCCGAGGGGGGCGCGGTTGCTGTAGGCGCGGCTGGTGAGCGCGAACGGCGCATTCGCGCCGACGACCAGCGCGCCGATGCTGTTGGTCATGCCGCGATGGCCGGCCATCACGTCGCGCAGTTGCACGGTGTTGTTCGCCGGCACGGTGATGGTCCCGCTCACACCGTTGCTCATGAGCGGATAGACGTTGTCGTCGGTGTTGGAGCCGGACTCGATGACGATCAGCTCCACGGTGAGCGGCGCGTTGCTGAAGTTGCGGATGGCGAGATCGCTCATCCACATGGTGCCGTTCGCGCCCTGGACGTGCCCGACGACCGGGATGACGTAGGTGTCGGCGTAGTGCGCGGCGTGCGCCGCGACGGGCGCGAGCAACGCGAAAAACAGGATCAGTAGTGACTTTCGCATGGGATCTCCTCAGTTGCTGTGCGGGCGGCTCTCGAAACCCTGATGCGGAAGCGGCACGTAGGGGAAGGTCGAAAGGAACGCTTCGTCGTTGGCGTCCACGCCGTCGGTGAGGGCGTTGTTCGGCGCTTTGTTGAAGCCCTCGACGAGCACGCCCGCGACCACGCGCAGGGCGATGTCGACGACGTCATCGCCGAGGCGGCGGCCGTTGGGGAACCCGCCGAGATCGCCGGCCAGCGCGCCCATGCGGTTCGGCTGCGCGGTCACCGGCACGGCGACGTTGAGACGGATCATCTCCGCGGGCACGACGTTCGGCGGCTGGTTCGCGCCCGGGAGGCCGGTGAGGAAGACCTGCACGAGGTCATTGCGCGGCGCGGGCGGGACGCTGATGCCGTACAGCGCGTTCATCAGCTTCGCGGTCTCCGGATCGAGGACGCGGTTGCGGAAGGTCTCGTTGGACGTGAAGAGCGGCGCGTCGCCGGACGGCTCGGAGCCGTTGAAGATGTCCTTGAACGCGAGGGAGAGGACGACTTCGTTCACCAGCGGCATGCCGAGGCGGGAGACCTGCGAGAGGCCGCCGATGGTCTGCCGGCGCGACGCGCCGGTGTTGAGCACGGTCACGCGCGAGCGGCTGGACGACGCCCACACGCCGATCACGGCGTTCGCCGCGGTCGGCGCGCCCGGGACGTTGCCGCCGGCCACGAGCTGCGCGATCGGCACCTGGATGGCGATGCTGTGGACGTTGTAGCCCTTGAGGCCGTCGACGCCGTCGGCGGACTGCGCCGCGGGCGGGACTTTGTGGAGCTGCTGGACCGGACGGAGGGTGAGCAGGTCGACGATCGCGCCGATGTCGACGAAGAAGGAGTCGTCGCGCGGGCCGGCGAACACGCGTCCGGCGTTGTTGCCGAGGTTGTAGATCGCGGCGTTGGCGAGGGCGGCGTAGTCGGGCGTCGACTTCGGCCCGATGTTCGCCGGCGCGACCTGGAAGGCGCTGCCGAGGTTCGTGGACGTCCCGCCGCGGCGCAGGCCGTTGATGCGCGTGACCGTGTAGAACTGGCGCACGTTCAGGTCGGCGTCGTCCAGCGTGAGCACGGGGCCGGTGTTGTACAGGAACGTCGACGGATCCCGCACCTCGGTGCGGAACTGGAACTGGTAGGTGATGTCCTCCTTCGCGTCGCCGTTGTTGTCGATGTGGATCTCGTACACGCCGGCGGGCGAGAAGTTGTAGAAGTTGGGCCCGTTCGCCGGCTCTTCGAGGGGGATGTAGTTGGCGATGATGGTGACGGTGCCGGGGGCGTCGGGACTGCGGAAGACATACACGTCCGTGTTGTCCATCGTCGGGTCCTCGGTGATGAGCGGGGCCTCGCGATGGGAGGAAGCGAACATCAGGGTGGGCAGGAGAAGTGCGAAGATCAGGGCGTATCTCATGACGCCCCACACCTGCACTTCGAAATCCGTCGCGTGCCGGATCGATGTAAGAAAAGTTTGAGGGTGAGGACAAGCCGACCAGCCATTCGCCTAATGTGGCTTGTGGCGTGAAGCACAGATCCGTGTGCAGAAAATAATGGACCGCCACTTCCGCGCGGTCCTGGATCAGGCGACGGACGGAGTGCTCGTGGAGGCAGGCGAGCGCGTCGTGTACGTGAACCCGGCCTACGCGCGGATGCTCGGATACCCGAGCACGACGGAGCTCGCGAGGGCGACGATCCGCGACATCGCCCATCCGGAGGACTTCGAGCGGCTGACGTGGTTCGGCGCCTGCCGCCGCAACGGCAAGCCGGCGCCGACGCGGTATTCGTTCCGCGCGCAGGGACGCGAAGGGATCGTGTCGTTCGAGGCGAGCATCTCCATGGTGCGCGTCGACGGCGAGCTGTTGATCATGACCATCGTGCGCGAGTGCATCGCGGCGGCGCCGGAGCGCAGGCTGGACGTGCCCGGATTGCAGCGGCTGTCGCAGCGCGAGCGCGAGGTGGTGGACCTGCTGCTCGAAGGCCGGCGCTCGAAGGAGATCGCGGCGCTGCTGAACGTGTCGGAAAAGACGATCGGCACGCACCGCGCGCGCGCGTTCCAGAAGCTGGCGCTGCGCGGCGTGGGAGACCTGTTCCGCGTGGCGACGGCCCCCGTTCTATGATTCCCGCGTGTCCGAGTTCGCCATCGCGCTGGAGAACGTCTCGAAGAGCTACCGGCTCTGGGGACGGCGCTCGCAGTTCGCGACCCTCAAGAGCGCGCTGCTGAAGCGCGATCTGAAGATGGCGCCGGATGCCTCGGTGCTCGCGCTGCGGGACCTGTCGTTCTCCGTCCATCGCGGCGAGGCGTTCGGGATCATCGGGCGCAACGGGTCGGGCAAGTCGACGATCCTCAAGCTGATCTCCGGCATTCTGAAGCCGACGTCGGGGACGGTGGCGGTGAACGGGCGCATCGCCGCGCTGATCGAGCTCGGCGCGGGCTTCCATCCGGAGATCACGGGGCGGGAGAACATCTACATCAACGGGATCATGCTCGGCCTCACGCGCCGGGACATCGACCAGCGCTTCGAGAGGATCGTGGAGTTCTCCGGCATCAGCGAGTTCCTCGACCAGCCGGTGAAGACGTACTCCTCGGGCATGTACGTCCGCCTCGGGTTCGCCGTGGCCGTACACGTCGATCCGGACATCCTGATCATCGACGAGGTGCTGTCGGTGGGCGACGAGGAGTTCTCGGCGCGCTGCGTGGCGAAGATCCAGGAGATGAAGTACCGCGGCGTGACGCTGGTGTTCGTCACGCATCAGCTGGATCAGGTGCGGACGCTGTGCGACCGCGCGCTGTGGCTGGACCACGGACAACTCGAGGCCATCGGCGACCCGATGCGCGTCGTGGATGCCTACCTGCAGGAGGTCAGCGGCGTGACCGCGGCGCCGATCCCGCACGAAGAGGAAGAGCAGGAAGAGGCCGCGCCGGCGCCGGTGGAAGAGAAGAAGGCGGAGCACGAGGAAGAGCGCTGGGGCTCGGGCGAGATCGTGATCAAGCGCGTGTCGCTGACGGACCACGAAGGGCGCGAGCTGGTGGCGGTGGGCGCGGGGACGCCGGTGATCCTCGATCTGGACGTGGAGGTGCGCGCCCCGCAGGACGACTTCGTGTTCGGCATCGGGATCTTCCACGCCGACGGCACGTGCGTGTACGGCACGAACACGGACATCGAAGGCTACGCGCCGCAGCAGATCGAGGGGCGCGTGCGGGTAGGGTTCGTGATCGCGTCGCTGGACCTGGTGGCGGGGACGTACCGGCTGGACGTCGCGGTCCACACGCGCAACGGACGGGCGTTCGACTATCGCCGGAACGTGCTGCGGGTGGTGGTGGGCTCGCGCGTACACGACACGGGGGTGTACCGGCCGAAGCACGAGTGGCGGTTCGAGGGCGCGGTGTCGTTCAAGACCATCGACACCCTGCGGCACAACGTGCCGGCGACCATCGCGGAGGCGATCCGCGAAGTCGAGGGCGAAACGCCCGCACCGCCCCGCAAGCGCAAGGGACGATGAGTTCTCGGTTCCTCGGTTCCTCGGTTCCTCGGAGTTCCTCGGAGTTCCTCGGAGGGACGGCCGGGGGAACCCCCCCGAGGAGCTCCGAGGAACTCCGAGGAACCCGAGGAACTCACAAAGAGATCTTGCCGATGACTTTGCCGATCTGGTCGGCGAACCACATCGCGCCGTCGGGGCCTTCGGCCATGCTCCGGATCATCCGCGGCGCCTTCGGCAGCGGCACTTCGTGCACCTTCCCCTCGGCGTCCACATAGCCGATCTGCACGCCGGCGGCGTCGGTGAACCAGAGGCGCTTCCGCGAATCGGTCGCGAGCGCGCCCGCACCGTAGGGCAGGTCGATCGTGGTGATGTCGCCGTCAGGGGTGATGCGGCCGAGGGCCATGACCTGGGAGAGCGCGAACCAGACCGCGCCGTCGGGACCGGCGATGATGCGGCGCGGCTCGCCCCAGTCGTCGGGATAGTCGAAGCTGCTCAATTGCCCGGCGGGAGTGACGCGGCCGATGGTCTTGAAGGTCGGCTCGCTGAACCACGCCGCGCCATCGGGGCCGACGACGATCCAGCTCGGGCGTGCGTCGAGGGCGCGCTTCCGCCGCTCTTCCTTCGTCCAGGTGCTGTCGCTCGGCACCTTCTTCGGGATCCTCTTGCGGTCGATGATGTGCGGCTTGGGGGCGGTCAGCGAAGGCGCCGCGCTGGTGCCGCGGCGTTTGCGGCCGATGAACCATTGCGCCTGCGGCTGGCCGTCCGGCCCGTAGCGCGTGACGTCCGACTTCTCCGGATGCGTCACCCAGATCCCGCCGTCGGCGTCGACGGCGATGCCGCGGGTCGTGTTGCCCACCGGCACCTGCTCCAGCTTGCCGTCCTTGGTGAGGTGCCAGAGCACGGTCTTGCGCCCGTCGCTGAGCCACAGGGAGCCGTCCGGCCCCGGGGAGAACAGGCCGGGCATGTGCTCCTTCGCGAAGGCCTTCAGCTCGACCTTTCCCTTGGGAGTGACGCGCCCGAGGTACGGGTCGATGGCGGGCCAGTCCTTCCAGGAGACGAACGTCATCACGTCGCCGTGGCGGGCGATCTCGGTGGGGAGATGGCCTTTCGGGACGGGAAACGTCTCGACGCGCGGCTGGGCGCCGAGGGCGGCGGCCATCAGGACGAGGCTGGCAATCACGGGAGCTCGCATGTGCAGGCGATACAATCGCTGTGACGTCCGGAGGTATTGCATGGTCTCGGTTCCGACCCTCGTCATCATCGTCATCGTCGGGCTGTATCTGCTGAGCTCGATCAAGATCCTCCCCGAGTACGAGCGCGGTGTCATCTTCCGCCTCGGCCGCCTGCTGCCCGAGGCGAAGGGTCCGGGCATCTTCCTCGTCTTCGCGCCGATCGACAAAATAGTGCGCGTGTCGCTGCGGCAGGAGGCGTTCG
The DNA here is from genome assembly GCA_036375075.1 of Thermoanaerobaculia bacterium. Classification (GTDB taxonomy): domain Bacteria; phylum Acidobacteriota; class Thermoanaerobaculia; order Gp7-AA8; family Gp7-AA8; genus QHVT01. The sequence goes on from DASUSN010000030.1 coordinate 60,420, forward strand.
AGGTGCCCCCGCAGGACATCATCACGCGCGACAACGTCACGCTGAAGGTGAACGCGGTCGTCTTCCTGAAGGTGGTCGAGCCGCGGCGGGCGATCGTCGAGGTGTTCGACTACCGCTACCAGACCTCCCAGTTCGCCCAGACGACACTCCGCTCGGTCCTCGGCGAAGTCGAGCTGGACGACCTGCTCGCGCATCGCGACCAGCTCAACGTGCGCATTCAGTCGATCCTGGACCAGCACACCGAGCCGTGGGGCGTGAAGGTCGTGAACGTCGAGGTCAAACAGGTGGACCTGCCCGAGTCGATGCTGCGCGCGATGGCCAAACAGGCCGAGGCGGAGCGCGAGAAGCGGGCGAAGCTGATCCACGCCGAGGGCGAGTTCGCGGCTTCCCAGCGGCTGGCGGAGGCGGCGCACGTGCTGGCCACCGAGCCGACGACCATGCAGCTCCGCTATCTGCAGACCCTCACCGAGATCGGCGTGGAGAAGAACACGACCATCGTCTTCCCGCTGCCAGTGGATATCCTGGCCGGACTGGCGCACCTGGCGAACCCGAAATGAACGAATTTCTGATGATGGAAGCGGCGCTGTTCCAGCTCCGCACGGCTCTCGGCGACGACCCCATGCTCCTCTCCGTGCGCATCGGCGCGGACGTGCTCGCGAACGCGATGACGGCCGCGAAGACGGAGGGGGTGAACGCGGCGCGGGTCAACGACATCGAGTTCGCGCTCAACGACCTGATCGCGGCCATCGACGATGCGGGCGCGCCGGACGAGGTGTACGCCGCGATCGCGCTCCTGCAGAACGACACCGCCGCCCTGCGCAACGCCACCGCGCTGCCGCGCGAGGTGACCCAGTCCATCCGCGCGCTGCAGACGAAACTGAAGGAGCGGGCGAAGGCGATGGAGCGCGCGCAGTACCGGCTCGAAGGCAGCGCGCCCGAAGAGCTGCCCCATGCGCCGGAGGCGCTGCGCGAGGAGGCCATCCCCATCGCCCGCGAGCTCGCGGCAGCGGGGTTCGCGACCCCGTCGCTGGAGGAGCTGATCGCCCACCCGGGCGAGCTGCGGTATCACACGATCAACGAGATCGTGGACGAGCTGGATGTGGTGTTGGGGGGGTAGGACGAATAGGACGAATAGGACTCATAGGACGAATAGGACCGCGGATGTCCTATTCGTCCTATTCGTCCTATAGGTCCTATTCGTCCTATTCGTCCTATTTCCTCTCGTAAATGATCTTCCCGTCGAAGATCGTCAGATCCACCTTCACCTCGGGGATCTTCTCTGGCGCCACGGTGAAGAGGTCGTCCGACAGCACCACGACGTCAGCCAGCATCCCCGGGGCAATGCGGCCGATCTCCTTTTCGGCGAACATCGCCCAGGCGTTGTTGGCGGTGTAGCAGCGCAGCGCTTCTTCCACGGTGATCTTCTGCTCCGGGATCCAGCCGTTCGGGTTCTTGCCGTCGAGGGTCCGCCGGGTGACGGCGGCGTAGATGCCGAGGAGGGGGTCGATGGGCGCGACGGTCCAGTCGGAGCCGAACGTCAGCACGGCGCCGGCGTCGAGCAGCGCGCGGAACGCGTACGTCCCCTTCGCGCGCTCGGGGCCGATCTTCTTCTCCGCCCAGCGCCCGTCGTCGATGGCGTGGTACGGCTGCATGGACGCGACGACGCGGCCGGCCGCAAAGCGTTTGATCAGGTCGGGGTCGAGATGCTGGGCATGCTCGACGCGGAAGCGCTTTGCGCGGAAGCCGGGACGCGACTCGAAGATGGACAGCACCTCGGCGTTCGCGCGATCGCCGATGGCGTGGATGGCGACGTGGAGATCGTGCGCGTCGGCATCGGCGACCCATTTGGCCATGGAGCCGCTCGACAGCTCTTCCATCACCAGGCCGCGGTTGTCCGGCTCGCCCGCGAAGGGCTCGTAGAACGCCGCGGTGGATGAGCCGAGGGAGCCGTCGGCGAACCCTTTGAGTCCGCCGATGCGAAGGCGCTCGCCGCCGAAGCGTTTGGCGATGCCGGCGCTCTTCAGGCGTTGGTATTCGGCGAGCGGTACGAACTGGTACACGCGCGCCGTGAGCGCACCCTCGGCCTCGAGCCGCTGCAGCGCGCGGAAATCCTCGAAGGCCTCGGAATCGGACATGTCGCAGAACGCGGTGACGCCGAAACGCGCGACGTCGCGCAGGCCGGCGCGGGCGGCGGCGACGCGCTCGTCGAGCGATCGCGGCGGGATGACGGCGTAGACGGCGCCCATCGCCGCGTCCTTGAGCAGGCCGGTGGGCTCGCCGTTCGCGTCGCGGACGATCGTGCCGCCCGCGGGATCCTTGCTGTCCCGGGTGATGCCCGCCAGCTTCAGGGCGACGCTGTTCGCGAGGGCCATGTGACCGTCGAGGCGGGCGACGAACACGGGATTGTCCGGCGTCGCGGCGTCGATCATCTGCCGCGTCGGGAGCCGGTAGGGCTGCCAGAGCTGCTCGTCCCACTCGCCGCCCGTCACCCACTTTCCCTTCCCGATCTTCGCCGCGTGCGCCGCGATCCGCTTCGCGAGCTCCTCGGGAGTCGCGGCGTCGCGCAGCCGCACCTGCGCGAGCGCGGCCGCGCCCCAGGAGAAGTGCACGTGGTTGTCGATGAAGCCGGGAACGGCCAGGCGGCCGCGGAGGTCGACGGTGGTCGCGCCGGCGGGCGGCGATTCGTTCAGGGCGGCGATCCGGTTGCCCTGGATGGTGACGGATCTGGCGAATCCGTCGCCGGTCCAGATCTTTCCGTTGTGCAGGACGAGCGTCGCGGCGAGCATCACAGCGGCGCTCATCGGATCAGCTCTCGTGGTGCTTCATCTGTTCGGCGAGGTAGTTCTGCACGCCCACCTGTTCGACGAGGGAGAGCTGGGCTTCGAGCCAGTCGACGTGCTGCTCCTCGTCCTGGAGGATCTCTTCGAGGAGGTGGCGGGTGTTGTTGTCGCCGAGCTCGCGGCAGGTCTCGATGCCCTGGTTCAGGCGCGGGAGGGCTTCCATCTCCAACGCGTAATCGGCCTTGAGGATCTCGGGGACGCTCTCGCCGATGTTGATCTTCCAGAGGCGCTGGACGTTGGGGATGCCTTCGAGGAAGAGGATGCGCTCGATGAGGGCCTCGGCGTGCTTCATCTCGTCGATCGATTCCTTGCGGATGATCTTGAGGAGGCGCTCGTAGCCCCAGTTCTCGCACATCTCGGCGTGGACGAAGTACTGGTTGATCGCCGTCAGCTCGGCCGTGAGCACTTCGTTGAGGATCTCGATGACTTTGGGGTCGCCCTTCATGACGCGGTTGCCTCCCGGCGGGCTGAAGCCCGCCCTACATTGGCAGGCTGAAGCCCGCCCTACATTGGCAGGCTGAAGCCCGCCTTACGTTCCGGAGGCGAAGCGTACTACGCGGTGGCGACCGCGGTCACGAGGTCCGTGCCGACGCACGCGGGGCAGGGCTGCGCGGCGGCCGCGGCGGTCTCGGCGGCGCTGGCGAGCATGGCCCGGAGGGAGTTGTGGCAGGAGCCGCACTCATCGCCGATGCCGCAGCGCTGCAGGTCGCGGACGGTCGTGGCCCCCCTGTCGATGGCCTTCATCACGTCCCGATCCGATTTTCCGCGGCAGATGCAGATGATCACGCTGGCTTCCCTGTCTGGTCTGAGAGTCGTACTGAGACTCAGTCTCAGCATGTAAATGATGCGGCCTTCCTTCCGTTTCGTCAATGGGGTCGCTGTCACAGCTCTGTGTGCGATGCATCACACCGCCTCCAAATGGAATCTCGATTGCAGTAGCGAAGAGGTGTGAAACGACTTCTATTTCTTACACTTACGTGTCTTCTCTGGTCATCGGCCGCGGCCGCTGAGCTGCGCCTGGAAGTCGATCTTTCCGAACGCCAGTTGAACGCGATCGTCGACGGCGAGATCATCGAGACCTTCGTCGTCGCGGTCGGAAAGGACAAGAATCCCACTCCCGAGGGGGAGTTCAAGATCCGCAAAGTCATCTGGAACCCGGCGTGGAAGCCGCCCAACGAGAAATGGGCTCGCGGCAAGACGGCCAAGGCGCCCGGACATCCCGAGAATCCGATGAAGGTCGTGAAGATGTTCTTCAAGGAGCCGGACTACTACATCCACGGGACGGGCGACGAGGACTCCCTCGGCCACGCGGAGTCGCACGGCTGTATCCGCATGCACGAGGAGGACGTCAAGCGCCTCGGCCAGCTCGTCATGGAGCACGGCGGCAAGCCCATGCCCGAGCCGTGGTACCGGCGCATCTTCCGCCGCAAGACGACCAAGGTGGTCTATCTCGACGCGCCGGTGCCCGTGGAGATCCGTTCGTGATCGAGGTGCCGGAGGATACCGCTATCATCGGCGGCGATGCAGTACGCGATCTTCGCCCCGGCTGATTCGAAGCTGCCCGCGCTCCTCGGCGGGAACGTCAACGTCACGCACGCGGTGACGCGGGAGAGCGTGGCGATGATGCTCGCCGCGGACGCGGTGGTGGTTGACGCCGCTTCCGGCAACGACGCCTGGTATGTCCTCGGCCTTTTGCACGGGCAGCACAAGCAAGCGGTGATGGTCGATCGGGACGTGACGCGCGAGGAGCTCCTCGCGCGGATCGACGCGGCGACGCGCCCGTTCGCCCCGCCGCTGGCGGGCGTGCTCGACGCGGCCGCGATCGACGCGCACGTGCGCGCGCACCTCGAGCGCCGCGGCATCCTGGCGGAGAGCGACCTGCCGAGGCTCGATCTGGATGACCTCGCCGCCGGCGTCGGACGCCCGTCCCTGCACCGCTTCGTCCGGGAGCTTGCGCGTAGCGGCCGCTACCCTCACGAGCAGAAGCTGCAAGACTTCCTCGTCAAGCGGGGGATCTTCATCTGATGCGCGACCTCGACCTCGGCAACGGCATCGTCGTCCCCGCGCACCTGCTGCGCGCCGCGACCTCGCGCGCGGGCGGCCCGGGCGGGCAGAACGTGAACAAGGTGGAGACGCGCGTGACGATCGAAGCGGACGTCGACGCGCTGCCGCTGTCCGACGAACAGAAGGCGCGCGTGCGCTCGGCGCTCGCCAGCCGCATCAACAAAGCGGGCGTCCTGCACATCACGTCGCAGGCGGAGCGCTCCCAGCTCGCCAACCGCGACCGTGCCCTGGCGCGGATGGAAGAGCTGCTCCGCGACGCGCTCGAAGAGCGCGCCCCGCGCAAAGCGACGCGCGTTCCGCGGGCGCAGAAGCAGCGGCGCGTGGAGGAAAAGAAGAAGCGGAGCGAGACGAAGAGGTTGAGGGGGCGGGTGGAGTAGGGTTGGGGGTGGTAGGTCCTAGCGCACCGCGGCGAGCAGCTCGTAGCGCCCGAAGGGCTTCGCGAGTGACACCACGTGCGTCGCGGGGTCGAGCGATGCCACCACCTCACCGGTGGTGTCACCATCCACGACCACGCAGGCGTAGTCGTGACGGCCGATCTCCTGGGCGGCGTCGGCGACGTCGGCGACGGCGTCGCACGGGTAGTGCTCACGCCGGAGCGTGAGGACGATCGCTTCACGCAAATCAGAGTACGGCTCGATGACGAGAACCCGGGGCACCATAGATTTTTGGACGTTCCTTGAACTAGGAAGGAACTATACGCCTTCTCCGCGCGGGGGCAAGCGCGACAGGAGGTTTTCGATGTCAGAAACGTCTGCAGGCTTGGTGATGTGCTCGTCGAACCCCGCGTCCATGGCCTTCCGCTTGTCCTCGGGCTGGCCGAAGCCGCTCACGGCCACGAGCATGACGCCGCGGCCGATCGACTCGCGCACGCGGGCCGCGACCTCGTAGCCGTCCAGTCCCGGCAGGCCGATGTCGACGAGCGCGAGGTCCGGCCGGCGATCGACGATGGTCTGCAGGCCCGCGATCCCGTCGCCCACGGCGTGCACTTCGTGTCCGAGGCGGCGGAGCTTGAGGCGCAGCAGGTCGCGGACGTCCTGGTTGTCCTCCACCACCACGATCCGGCGCGGCTGGCCGTCGTGAGAGACCTTCGGCACCGGCGCCGGGGCAATGGCGTCTCCCTCGAAGATCGGCAGGCGCACCACGAACTCGCTCCCCTTGCCCAGGCCGTCGCTCTCCGCCGTGATCGTCCCCTCGTGCAGTTGCAGGAGATTGCGCACCAGCGCCAGGCCGATGCCCATGCCGCCCTGCGCGCGGCCGATCGCGTTCTCCGCCTGCGCGAACAATTCGAAGATGGTTCCGATGCGGTCCGGCGCAATCCCCACCCCGTCGTCCGCGACCCGCACCACGGCCTGATCGCCGTCGCGCTCCAGGACCACGATCACCTGCCCGCCCGACGGCGTGTACTTGATGGCGTTGCCGACCACGTTGGTGAGGATCTGCGCCGCGCGCAGCGGATCGGCGAACACCGGCAGGCGCTCGTTCGCGTACCGCACCTCGATGCTGACGTTCTGGCGCGCCGCGGACTCCATGACGGTCTCGAAGGACTGCCGCAGCGCGTCGGCGAGGTCGATGACCTGCCGCTTCAGGACGATCTTGCCGGAGACGACGCGCGACAGGTCGAGCAGGTCGTTCACGAGCCGGGTCAGGTGCTTGGACTGGCGCTCGATCAGGTTCGCGTGCTCGCCGCCGAGGCGGCCGTCCTCGTCGCGCATCTGCGATGCGAGCAGAATCGCGCCGAGCGGGTTGCGCAGCTCGTGTCCGAGGATCGCCAGGAAGCGGTCGCGCTCGTGGACGCGGTCCTCCAGCTTCTCCATCAGCTCGCGGATCTCATACTGCCGCTCGCGCGCGCGAAGCGCCGACTGCGCGGCGCTGACGAGACTGTGGATGCGCACGGGCCGGTCGACGAACGTGACGTTCGTGCGCCGTCCGAACGTGCCGAACGACCGCCTCTTGGTCTCCTCCGACGGCATCCCGGTGAGGATGATCATCGGGAGGTCCGACCACGCCGGCTGGCCGTCGAGCGCCTTCGCCAGGCGCGGCGACGTGTCGACCGTGAGCGCTTCCTCGGTGAAGATCAGCGCCCCCGCGCCGCGCTCGAGTTCGCGGCACGCCTCGTCGACGTCGACGCAGACGTAGCACGTCAGGCCCGCGCCCTCGAGGTGCGTGCACATCAGCTCCGCATCGCGCCCGACCGGGGCCACGATCAGCACGCGGCGGCTGAGGTCTGCGCTGCTCACGGCTCGTCCCGGATCTCGCGGACGATGTTCTCGAACGTCGGCACGCCCGTGAGCACGCCGCGGAAATCGTCGAGGGGAGCTCCGATGGCCAGCCCCTTCGACGACATGGTGAAGTCGCGGATGGCCGTGTCGTGGATGCCGCCGCGTTTCTTCACCACCGACACCGCTTTGCGGATCCTCCCCTTGGACTCGAAGTAGCGCAGCAGCACGACGCAGTCGGCCAGATAGCTGACGTCCACCGGCGCGTGCATGTTGGTCCCGACCAGACCGTGCTGGGCGAAGACGAGGATCGTGGCGATGCCGTTCTGCCCGAGGTAGCTGAGCAGCTCGTGGAGATGGAGGAGGAGGAACTTCTCCTCCGGCACGGCGTTGAGGTAGCCGTTCAGACTGTCGATGACGAGCACGCGCACGCCGGCGTCGACCGACTGCCGCACGAGATGCACGAACTCGCCCGGCTGCAACTGCGCGGGATCGACCTGGCGGACCGAGATCAGACCGTCGTCCACGAAGTTGCGCAGCGGCATCCCGAGGGAGTGCGAGCGGTTGTAGAGACTGGCCGAGCTCTCCTCGAAGATGAACATCGCGGCCTTCTCGCCGCGCGCCGCCGCACCGACCGCGTACTGCGTCGCCAGCGCCGACTTGCCGCAGCCGGCCGGCCCCATGATCAGCGTGCTCGTACCGCGATCCAGCCCGCCGCCGAGCATCTCGTCGAGCGCCGGGACCGCGCTGCCGACGGTCTCCATCTGCTCGTATCCGTGATGCTCGTCCGCGGCGACGAGGCGCGGGTAGACGATGATGCCCCCCGTCTTGATGTTGAAGTCGTGATAGCCGTCGCGGAAGTTCAGCCCGCGGACTTTCACGAGCTGCAGGCGCCTGCGCGCCGAGCCGTACATGGGCGTCACCCGTTCCAGCTCGATCACGCCGTGCGGGACGCTCTGCAACTGCAGGTCGTTGAACTCCGCGGTGCGGTCGTCCAGCATCAGCACGGTCATGTTGCGCGCGGCGAAGAACTGCTTGAGCGCGAGGATCTGCTTCCGATAGCGCAGCGTGCTTTGCGCGAGGAGCCGGATCTCGGACAGGGAGTCCAGCACGACCCGCGACGGCTGCACGCGCTCCACCGCCTCGAGCAGCGACTTCACGGTCTGCCCGAGCTCCACCTCCGCCGGATAGAACACGGTCGTATCGTCCTCGGTGAGCGACTGCTCGCCGATCAGGTGCTCGTGCACCTCGACGCCGCTCATGTCCCAGTGGTGCGACCGCGCTACCGCTTCCAGCTCGGAGCGCGTCTCGGAGAGGGTGATGTAAAGCGCCTTTTCGCCATGGCGGGCGCCCTGCAGCAGGAACTGCAACCCGAGGGTCGTTTTGCCGACGCCGGGATCGCCCTGCAGCAGGTAGACGTGGTTCCTGGGGAACCCGCCGAGAAGGATGTAATCGAGGCCTTCAATCCCCGTGGGTGCCACATTGTTTTGATTGGTCATACGGCATTACTGCATCACTTTATGCAGTAGCCATATTGCGAAGGAGAGGCCAGTTTTCTCAGCGGATTCCCTGCAATAACGTCAATAATCGTACCCAGGCCTCGTCGCGGGCCGTCCGATTTACCTGACTCGGCTCCCCCTCCTCGCCGAGGCGCATGAAGGCGTGGCCGGCGCCGGGGTAGATCACCGGCTCGAACTTCTTCCCATGTTTGTCCATGAGCGCCTTGGACGTCTCGATGGTGGCGTTCACGCGGGCGTCGTCGCCGCCGTAGAAGCCGTAGACCGGCGCTTCGATGCCCGTCACACCCTCGTCGGTCGTGGGGCCGGTGCCGTAAAACGGCATCGCGATTGCGATGTTCTCGACCGTATTGGCGGTGTCCCACGTGCGCGCGCCGCCCCAGCAGAAGCCCATGACGGCGAGCTTCCCGTTCGCGGCCGGAAGGGTGCGGACGTAGCTCGCGGTGGACGCGAGATCGGCGAGGACCTGCTCCCGCGGAAGCTTGGAGATCGCCTCGCGCGCGGCGTCGGAATTGGGAAAGTCGGAGGTCCGTCCGCCGCCCGGCGCGGAGCCGGAGAGCAGGTCCGGCGCGATGGCGATGTAGCCGCGCTCCGCCAGCCGGTCGGCCACCGTGCGGACCCAGTCGGTGAGGCCGCGGTTCTCGTGGATGACCATCACCGCGACGGCCTTTCCGCTCGACTGCGGGTAGACGACGTAGGCGTGGAGCGGCCTCCCTGCGCTGGTGACGGTGACCCATTCGTCGTGGCGCGGGGTGGTCTCGAGGCGGTTGGCGGGGGTGGGCTGGGTGGGCTGGGTGGCGCAGGCGGCGGTCAGGAGCAGGAGCACCGCAAGGTTTCGCATCCGCGCATTATGGAGCGCGGAGGCCATGGATTGCCTCCGCACTCCAAACATTGGGACACGCGAACGATCAGCCTTTGCAGAAGACGATCTGACTCGAGTGGCCCTGGTCTTCCTGTTCCCCGTTGGTCAGTTTGCGGACCGTGGACAGCGTCACGACGTAGGCGCACGGCACCCACGCCGAGATGTCGACGTTGACCGTCCCGTTGTCGCCGCGCGGATCGGCGGCCGTCGGACCCGAGGGCAGCACCGGCACCGGCGGCGGAATGGTCGCCGACGAACTGATGCCGAGGCTCCAGGCCAGCATCAACTCGTGATCGGTCGTGTACTCGATCCCGAGCTCGTCGCTCAGCTTCGAGCAGAGCGTTGCGCCCGGAAGCTGCTGCTGCGTGATCTCGAGCTGGTTCACGTCGGACCAGTTGTTGATGTAGAGATTGGGCAGGTCGTTCGTCAGCGTCAGCGTGGCGGATCCGCCGGTGACCGGCTCGGCCTCGAACACGAGCTTGATCTTCGTTCCGTTCTTCTGATCCGTCACCGCATTGCCGGCGCCGTTGCCGGGAGCGCTGCCGCCGGGGACCACCGTCTCCGACTTGAACAGCACCAGCGGCCCGGAGAAGCCCTGGTTCGTGGCGTCGGGCGGCACCTGCACCCAACCGTTGGAGTCAGGACCGATGACGACCGGAGGAATCGGACCGACGCCTGCCGGCGGGATCGGCGCGGGCGTCAGCGGACCGCCGGGCGTGAGATAGATCGGCTGCGGGCGCAAGGTGAAGATGCCGGTGCCGAAGACGTCCCACAGGATCGGACGATTCCCGACCAGGACCGTGTTCATGTGGGGCGACTCGATCGGCTGCAGGCCGGTGCCGGAGCCCTGCACTTCGTACAGGAACCGGTAGCGCATCGGCGCGCCGTTGACCGGATGCGTTGTCGGGCAATCGCCGATCAGCTTCATGTGGCCGAAGAACCCGTAATCGGGGCCGGCATGCTGGTTCGCGAAGCCGAACGGCACGGCGTGCTCGGTCTTGCCGTCGCCGTCGTAGTCGATGTCCGTATAGATCGAGAAGTCGCCGATGCGCGTGAACCAGGCTTGCGTCACGGGCGGCACTTCCTTCACGCACAGCTCGACGCACGCGCAGTTGTCGACATTCTCGCGGCCCGGCTTGCGGCCGTCGGCCGGCGTCTCGGTGAGCAGCGGCGTGCCCGAGGGCGTCTCGATCGTGAAATAGAGATCGGGACCGCCGAACAGCTCGATGTTCAGGCCGAAGATGTCCTTGCGGAAGTCGGAGGCGAGGTAGTCGATGCGGAACTTGCCGTCGCTGCCGGTGGTCGCGCTGCCGAGCGCGTCGTGCTGCAGCCAGTCGGCATCGAACGCTTTCACCACCACGTTGGGCGCGACGCCGCTGCGCGAGTCGCAGATGGTCACGCGGCCGCAGATGACCCACGCGTGGAAGCGGGCCCGCACGAGGCACCAGTAGCGCTTCGACAGGCAGTACGACCAGGATGCCTTCGAGATGTCGCGCTCGGCGCTCTGCCACGACGGCTGCACGATGGCGACCGAAAACTGCAGCGGCTTCGGCGGCTTCGGCGTCGGCTTGCGGCCCGGAACGGTGCCGCAGTAGACGTCGACTTCGAACGCCTCGCCTTCGTACTGCTCGAGGGTGGCGACGAACTCACCCTCGGCGTTCGTATCGAACTCGCCGATGAGCAACGAGCGCTTCGCCTCCACCTCGCGCTCGGAAAGAATGGCGAAACTGTCTTTCGGACGCGTGGCGGCGTCGCGGTCCTTCGCCACGCGGTACAGACGGACCTTCATGTTGGCGAACGGCTCGGGACAGTCGTCGCAGATGTAGCCGCAGAGGCGGCCGTGAAATACGTAGCTCATGCGCTTCTCCTTTTTGCCTTCAAAGGAGTAGTGACCGCAGCAACGACGACGTTTCAGCTACGCATATGGAGTGCGGAGGCAATCGCAGGGCGTCTCAAACCCCATCGGACCGCCGGCGTCCCGCCGGCTGTGCGGCGGCGTCCCGCCGGCGCGTACTCGGGAGGACGGAGCCTCTCGCCACGTGGCACGCTCCACCTCCCACCCGGGGCGGCGAGACGCCGCCCCGGCAGCCGGCGGGACG
>DASUSN010000031.1:0-26981 GCA_036375075.1 Thermoanaerobaculia bacterium
CGAGCGAGGGACCTGGGCGGGTGGGGCGGCAGGCACGTGCTTCGTGCCCCGCCCACCCAGGTCCCTCGCTCGACGCTCGGGATGACAGCTGATTCGCAAACCCTTCGCGTTTCGTTGCAGTCTGTTGCAACTCGCCGCCTCCTCCTCGTCTACCCTCCCCCAATGCCCACGACCCGGCGGGATTTCCTCCGCATCACCGCGGTGAGCGGCACCGCGCTCGTCCTCGGCGTCGGACGCGTGCGCGCGGAAGACGCTGCGCCGTGGAAGCCGAACGCGTGGCTGCGCATCGATCCGGACGGCACGATCACGCTCGTCGCCGGCAAACAGGAGATGGGGCAGGGCGTGCGGACGTCGCTGCCGATGATCATCGCCGAGGAGCTGGATGCGGACTGGACGCGGGTGAAGATCGAGCAGGCCATGCCCGGCCCGGACTACACCCGCCTCGGCACGGGCGGCAGCGGCAGCGTGTACGGCGCGTGGCGCACGCTGCGTCCCGCGGCGGCGACGGCGCGGGCGATGCTCGTGAGCGCCGCGGCGGCGAAGTGGAGCGTCGACGCGACTTCGCTGCGCACGGAGAAGTCGTTCGTCATCCACGACGCAAGCGGACGCCGCGCGAGCTACGGTGAGCTCGCCGCGGCCGCGTCGAAGCTCGAAGTTCCCAAAGACGTGCCGCTGAAGGCCGCGAAGGACTTCCGCATCGTCGGCAAGCGCATCGCGAAGATCGACGACCCCGCGATCGTCACGGGCGGCGCCAGGTACGGCCTCGACGTGCGCGTGCCGGGGATGAAGTTCGCGAGCATCCTCCGCTGCCCGGTCGTCGGCGGCAGCGTGAAGTCGTTCGACGCGTCGAAAGCGAAAGGCGTGCAGGCCGTCGCGATCTCCACCGGCGTCGCCCTCGTCGCGAACAGCACCTGGGCGGCGATGAAAGCGCGTCCGCTCGTACAGGTCGAGTGGGACCTCGGCCCGAACAAAGACTTCTCGTCGAACGCGTGGCTCGACTCCGCGGTCGAGGCGTCGAAGACCCAGAGCGGCGAGGCCATGCGCGTGGCCGGCACGGCGCCCGAAAGCGGCACCACGCTCGAGGCGACGTACGTCTACCCCTTCTACTCGCACGCCCAGATCGAGCCGATGAACTGCACGGCGCACGTCGAGGACGGCAAGGCCACGCTCTGGGCGCCAACGCAGTCGCCGAACGGCGTCCAGAACGAAGTCGCGGCGCTGCTGAAGATCCCGCCCGCGAACGTGACCGTGCATCCCATCCTCATGGGCGGCGGCTTCGGCCGGCGCCTGCGCGTGTACGACACGGTCGAAGCCGCGGAGCTGTCCGCGGCCATCAAAGCGCCGGTGCAGGTCGTCTGGACGCGCGAGGAAGACTTCGTCGACGCACGCCTGCAGCACGGCGCGGTCGAAGCCATGCGCGGCGTCGTCCGCGACGGCCGCATCGTCTCGTGGTCGCACAAGAAGGTGTGCAGCCCCTTCATGACCGGCCGCACGCCGTCGAAGGAAGACCTGGCCGACCTCGGCGCGCTGTACCGCGGCCTGTCCTGGGGCGCGTACGACGTGCCGTACGACATCCCGCACCTCGACATCCGCTACGTCCGCCACGACTCCCCCGTGCGCTACGGCCCGTGGCGCGCGGTGTTCTCGCCGGCGAGCACGCTCGCGCGCGAGTCGTTCGTCGACGAGCTCGCGCACGCCGCGGGCAAAGACCCGCTCCAGTTCCGCCTCGATCACCTCGGCGGCGCCGAGACGGTCGACGCGGGCGGCCTGCAGTTCCAGCGCCCGCGCCTGCGCCGCGTCCTCGAGACCGTCCGCGACCGATCCGGCTGGGGCAAGCCCTTGCCGAAAGGCCGCGCGCGCGGCGTCGCCTGCAACATCTACGACGGCGACACCCACGTCGCGTACGTCGTCGAAGTCACCGCGAGCGAAGACCGGTGGCACGTCGACCGCGTCGTCTGCGCCGTCGACTGCGGCGCGGTCGTGAACCCCATCGGCGTCGAGCAGCAGATCGAAGGCGGCGTCCTCTGGGCCCTCTCCCAGCTCCTCGGCTCGATCACCCTCAAGAACGGCCGCGTCCAGCAGACCAACTACGCCGAGTTCCCCATCCCCACCATCGCCGACGCCCCCCGCGTCGAGACCCACATCCTCGGCAGCGACGCCCCGAACGCCTTCGGCATGGGCGAACCGCCCGTCCCGCCCCTCGTGCCGGCGGTGCTGAACGCGATCTTCTCGGCCACGGGGAAACGGCACCGGCGATTGCCGCTCGTTTAGCCGGTATACTTATTCGCATGTCCCGGAAACTCATCGTCCTCACGCTCCTCGTCCTTCTCTCCCTCTCCGCCTTCGCGGCGGACCGCACGCTCGCGAAGCGTGACCTGCTCCCGAGGGGCGGCACGGTCAACGGGATCGTGGAAAGTGTCGACGGCAATTTCATCAAGCTCGCAGGTGGGCTGGTCGTCGTGGACGCGAGTGAGGCGCAGGTCGTCGTGGATCGCGGGCGCGAAGGGTCGGTCGCGCAGATCGAGCCGGGGATGCTGCTGTTCGCCACGATCGCGCGGGAGAACCCGCCGTCGTCGCATCCGGTGCAGAAGGCGTCGATGATCAGCGCGACGCACTTCCGCGATGCGACGCTCACCGGCACGGTGCAGTCCGTCAGCACGGACCCGGGCGCGCTCACGCTCCTCGGGCAAACGGTCTACGTCGACGACGACACGAGCTTCGGCGGGTTCCGCCGCGGTGAGGACTTCGGTCTGGCCGACATCCTCCCGAACCAGATCGTGCAGGTACAGGTGGACGCGGTGAACGGGCGGCTGATCGCGCGCGAGGTGCTCGTGCTCTCGCCGGTGCTGCCGCAGGTCGGCCGCCTGCGCGGCGAGGTGAAGAGCATCGGCACGGACTCGTGGGACGTCGAGACCGAGACCGAGACCGTGACCATCGCCGTCAACGCGCAGACGAAGATCATCGGCTCGCCGAAGGCCGGCGATACGGTGGAAGTGCTCTACAACGTCAACTCCGCGAACCAGAAGGTCGCAATCTCGATCATCCGCTTCGAGCCCGCCCCGCCGGCCCCGAAGGTCGTGCAGTTCCACGGCACGGTGAAGTCGATCACGGGCTCGACGTGGGTCGTGACCGAGGACGCCACGCACGAGCGCACGTTCACCGTGAACGAGCGGACGAAAGTGCTGGGCAACCCGCGCGTCGGCGATCTCGTGCACGTGTTCGCGCATGAGACCGAGGGCGGAGTGTTGAATGCGATCACGGTGATGCGGCTGCGGCTCTGACGCCTCTGTCGCCCGCTACGCGGGCGGCACTTACGTCGCGCGGGGCACGATCCAGGTGCGGCCGCCGGTCGTGATCGTCTCCGCCTCGAAGCCGAACAGCGACCGCATCACCTCCGCCCGCATCACTTCGGACGGCGCCGCGTCGAGGGCGAGCGTGCCGCGCTGCATCACGAGCATGCGGTCGCTGTGCGCGGCGGCCCAGTTGAGGTCGTGCGCGGCGAAGAGCACCGTGCAGCCGGTCTGGTCGACGACGTCGCGGAGCAGCTTCGAGAACTGCTGCACGTGCGACAGGTCGAGCGCCGCGAGCGGCTCGTCGAGGACGATCAGGCGCGGCGTGCCGGCCAGCACGCGCGCGAGGAACACGCGCTTCCGCTCGCCGCCGCTCATCTCGTCGAGATAGCGGTCGCGGAGATGCGCGGCGTCGCATAGCTCCAGCGCGCGGTCCGCTTCCTCGAAGTCGCGGGCCGACTCCCACGAGAAGCGGCCGAGGTAGGGCGCGCGGCCGGAGACGACGACGTCGATGGCGCGCATCGGAAACCCCGGATCGGGCTCCTGCGGCAGATAGCCGACGCGCTTCGCGTACTCCTTCGCCGGCCACCGCGCGAGCGGCGTGTCTTCGTACAGCACCTCGCCCTGCCGCGGCTGGAGCACGCGCGCGATGAGCTTCAGCAGCGTCGATTTACCGGAGCCGTTCGGGCCCGTGAGCGCGACGAGCTGACGCTCTCCCACGGCGCACGAAACCTCCCGCACCGCCGGCGCATCCGCGTACGCGTACGACACCCCGCGCAGCTCGAGCTTCACCGCGACCTCCGCAGGAGGGAGAGGAAGAACGGGACGCCGAGGATGGCGGTGAAGGCGCCGATCGGAAGCTCCGCGCTGCGCACGATGGTGCGCGAGAGCGCGTCCGCCGCGACCACCAGGATTGCGCCGCCGAGGGCGCAGAGCGGGAGCAGAAAACGAAAGTCGCGACGCCAGATCAGGCGGATCAGGTGCGGTACGAGCAGGCCGACGAAGCCGATGATCCCGCTCACCGCCACGGCCGCCCCGGTGATGATCGACGCCATGCCGAACCCGATCAGCTTCACGCGCTCCACTTCCACCCCGCGCGCCTTCGCGTCCTCTTCGCCGAAGGCGAGGAGGCGCAGGTCGTTCGCCACGAACGCCAGCGCGATCAGCGCGACCGCGAGCAGCGCCGTCAGCAGGGCCACATCCGTCCACGTCGCGCCGAACACCGTCCCCATCATCCAGCGCAGCGCCGCGGTGAGGTCCGCCTCGCGCGACAGCGCGAACGAGATCAGGATCACCGCGGAGAAAAACGCGTTCAGCACCAGTCCCGAGATCAACAGACGCGTGGGATCCGTGTGATCGCGCCGCCGCGCCAGCAGGAACACGGCCGCCGTCGCGCCGCACGCGCCGAGGAACGCCACCAGCGGGACCACACCCGGAAAGCGGGCCAGACGCAGCGCCGTCGCGATCGCCGCGCCGGCCGCCGCGCCGCCGGAGACGCCGAGGATGAACGGATCGGCGAGCGCGTTGCGCAACAGCGTCTGGAACGTCACGCCCGCGACGGCGAGCGCCGCGCCGATCGCCGCCGCCAGCAGCACCCTGGGGAGACGGATCTTCAGCAGGATCGTGCGCGAGGTATCGTCATTCCACGAGATCCGCGTCGCGCCGACCGACACCGCCAGCGCGATCGTCAGCGCGAGCAGTACCAACAGCAGCGCGAGCGGCTTCAGGAGGTCGCGGGACACGGCGCGAAGATAGACCAGTCCAGCGCCGCAAGGAACGATTCATCGGGAGGCATCACGGTCTTGAACGTGAACGCGAACTGCGACGGGCCGTGCTGCTCGAGGTGCGCGAGGCGCTGCTTGGCCTCGTCGACCGACGGCGTGTGGCCCACCGGCACCCACCACAGCGCCAGAAACACGCCCTCGAACTTCTCGAACCAGCTCTTGCGGTCGCGCAGCACTTCCGCGTGCGCGGTGCGGTACGTGTAGTCCTTCAGCGCCTCGACGCTCTCCCACACCGAGAGGTTCACGAGAATGCGCTCGTCGTCGTACGGCTTGAGATAGCTCGACGGCCCGACGTCCGACTTCAGCCGCCACACGAACCCCGGCGACCGCTCGGCCAGCTCGTTGATCTCGTCCAGCCGCGACACGAATCCCTGCATGCTCTCGTCCTCGAGCGAGGCCCGCACGCGACCGATGTTCACCTCGGCGATGTGATAGCGCTTCATGGTGCGTCCAGTATGGCATTGAGGGCCTTCGCGGCTTCCGCCATGCGAGGGCCGGGACGTTGAAAAATGTCCTCATTGACCGAAATGACACGCATTCGCAACCCGGGGACACGCTGCAGGAGCGCCTCGACCTGCTGCGGCGTGACCGCGCCGCGCGGATAGAGCAGGATGTCCGGCGGCGCGGCGGCGAGCGATTCGAGCGAGTACTGCGGCCAGCCCGTGACCTCGACGGCGTTGCGCGCGCCGGTGAGCGCGTAGAGATCGCCGGTGAAGGTGTTGCGTCCCGCGACGTACAGCGGATCGGTCCAGACGGCGAACAGCACCCGCGGCGCGTTCGCGCGCGTACGCTTCTGCGCGGCCACGGCGCGCTCGAGCTCCGCCACGGCGCCGTCGCCCGTGCCGAGCATCGACGCGAGCCTGCGCATGGCCACCGGGATCTCCGCAAGACGGTCGGTTCGAACCACGAACAGCGGGATGTTCGCCGCACCCAGCGCCGGCGCGAGGTTCGGATGGTTCCCCTCGGTCGACGCGAACACGATGTCCGGCTTCAGCGCGACGATCTTCTCGATGTTCGGCTGCATGCCGCCGACCTTCGGCAGCTTCTTCGCGGGCTCCGGGTGATTGGAGTAGTCGTCGGCGCCGACGATGCGGTCGCCCGCGCCGAGGGCGAAGATCATCTCGGTGAGGTTGGGGGCGAGGGTGACGACGCGGCGGATCTCCCGCGGGACGGCCACGGGGCGCGCGAGATCGTCAGTGGTGTTGGTGGGCTGGGGGTTGGTGCAGGCGAGGAAGAGAACGAAATAGGACAGATAGGACAGATAGGACGAATAGGACCTATAGGACGTATAGGACCCATTCGTCCTGTGGGTCCTAGGCTTCGCCGCCGTCTTCGTCATCCAGATCGTTGGCGATGCCGAGGCGGGTGCAGGCCGCGGAGTACATCTGCTTGCTGGCGTTGATCGCCGACTGGAGCTCCGCGATGCGGTCCTTCACCTTCGCGAGCTCTTCCTCGATCGAATCCTTGAGATCGTTGATCTCCTGCTTCGTCACCTGAAGCGTGGTCTCGTAGAACTTGCGCTGCTGGTCGGTCAGAACCGGCATCTCTCACTCCTCCGTTGAACTCGCGGGCATCATAGCTTGAACTCGACCGGCACGGTGAGCGACGAGCGGACACGCACGCCGTCCTTCATCGCCGGCGCGAACGAAGAGCGCCGCATGGCCTGGATGGCCGCCTCGTTGAGACCACCCGTGGCCACGCCGCGGATGATGCGCACGTCGAGCACTTCGCCCCTCTCGGACACGAGCACGCTGGTGATGACCGTGCCCTGGACGCGCGATGCGCGCGCCATCGGCGGATAGGTCACCGCCCCGCGCCGGGTGATGCGCGGCGGGATCAGCCCCTCGGTGCCCGGCGGCACGAGATCGCCTTCGCGGGCGCGGGCCACGGCCGGCTGCTGCTGCACCGGTGCGGGACGCGGCTCCTCACGCGCCGGCTCGGGCTGCGGCTGCACGGGGGCCGGGGTGGGGCGCGTCTCCACCGGAGCCGGCGCCTGCGTGGCCGTGGCCTGCTCCGGCGGAGCGGGACGCGGCACCGCCGGGACGACGGTCTGCGTCGCGGCCGGGGTGGCGGCCTGCTGCTGCGCGCGGGCCTGCGCTTCGAGGCGCGCGCGCTCCGCGGCCATGCGGCGCGCGACTTCCTGATCCACCAGAGACTGATCGATGGCCGTCTGCGTCGTGCCCGTGGTGGCCGTCGGCACGAGCGCGGTCGCGGTCGTGGCCGTGACGGCCGTCTGCGTCACCGCGGCGGCCGACGTATTCGCCGGCGCGATCGTGTTCGACGCCGTCGTCGCCGCCGGCGCGTTGCTCTTCGGACGCGTCAGCACGAACGCCGCGCCGCCCGCGACCAGGAGCAGCCCGAGGACCATCGCGATCATGACGACCGGCGACTTCCCCTTCTTCGGCTCCTCGAACGAGACCGCCGCGGCGGGTGCCGGTGCGGCCGCCGCCATCATCGCCGGCGCCGGGACCGGCACCGCGGCCGGCATCGGCATCGACATCGGCGCGGGCGCCGGTGCGGGGGCCGGCATCATCGACGGCAGCGGCGTGTCGATCATCGTCTCCGCGGCCTCGAACGGCTCCGGCTCGGGGCTGGAGATGCGGTGCATGTAGATCGCGAGGTCCGCGCTGGTCGGCGTGGGCTTGAACGAATAGAGGATGGCGTCCAGGTCGCGCGCCATCTCGCCCGCGGTCTGGTAGCGGTTGGCCGGATCCTTCTGCAGCGCCTTGATGACGATCTTGTCGATCTCCGGCGTGACCTCGTCGTTGTACAGCGACGGCGGCTGCACGCGCGCCTCGCGCACCTGCTCGAGGATCGACAGCTCGTTGTCGCCGGTGAAGAGCTTGCGGTTCGTGAGCATCTCGAACAGCACCGTCGCCAGCGCGAAGATGTCGCTGCGCCGGTCGATGCTGCGGCCCCAGGCCTGCTCGGGCGACATGTACTGCAGCTTGCCCTTCAGCGCCCCGGCCTGCGTGTGCGACGCCTTCGACGCCGCCTTGGCGATGCCGAAGTCGCACAGCTTGATGTCGCCTTCCTGCGAGACGAGCACGTTCTGCGGCGAGACGTCGCGGTGAACGAGACCCATCTCCCGCTCTTCGAAGTCCTTCTTCCGGTGCGCGTAGTCGAGCGCCGACGAGAGCTTCGACGCGATGAACAGCGCCAGCTCCACCGTCATCGGATTGCCGCGCTCTTCCCCGCGGCGGAGGATCGTCTTCAGGTCGTACCCGTCGATGTACTCCATCGCGATGTAGTACGAGCTCTGAATCTTGCCCAGGTCGTAGATATGGATGATGTTGTTGTGGTTGAGCTGCGCGGCCAGCTTGGCTTCATCGACGAACATCTCGATGAAGTCCTGGTTGTCCGAGAGGTGCGGCAGGATCTTCTTGATCGCGACGATCTTCTGGAAGCCTTCCACGCCGCGCATCCGCGCCTTCCACACCTCGGCCATCCCGCCCGTGGCGATCTTCTCGGTGAGGACGTACTGGCCGAACTTCACGCCGTCGACCGGCTCTTCCTCGCGGACCGGTTCCGGCGCCGCGGCCGGGAACACCGGCTGCGAGACCGGCACGCGATCGGGCACGAAGGCCTTCATCTTCTCCGTGCTGAACCGTCCGTCCTGCGCCGGCGGCGCGGCAGGCGGAGGCGGCGTGGGCACCGGCGAGACGTTCGGCTTCGGCACCGCCACCGTGCCCGTGTTCTTCCGGCCGAGGCCGGAGAGAGTGTCGGAGAGCATCTTGTCGAAGTCGGCGCCCGTCTGCGTCCGCGGCTTCTGCTGCGGCTGCTGCGGCTGCTGCGCGGGCGCGGAGGGCGTGGGCGTATTCACCACCGTCGGCGGGGCCGGCTCGCGGCGCTTCGGCATCATGCCGCCGAGGGTGTCGGAGAGCATCTTGTCGACGTCCGCCGTGGACGTACGGCCCGTCCCTGTCGCGGGAGTCTTCCGCACGACCGGCTTTTCGTCCTCGAGCAGGTCCCCGAAGATCTCGCTCGACGTCAGTTGCGTCGTGACGGCCGATCCCGCGACGCCCAGCATCTGCTGGACCTTGCCCAGGAACTCCGTCTCCGAGTACGGCTTCGGGAGGATGTCCGAGGCGCCGACGCGCTGGGCGTCCTGCTTCGGGCTCTTGCCGTTATAGCCGGAGACCGTGAGGAGGATCGGCGTTTCCGACAGCGGTTTCCGTCCGCGGATGGCCCGGATCAGCTCGGTGGTGCTGATCTTCGGGACGACCGAGGAGAGGACGATGAGCCGCGGCTGGTCGCCTTCGAGAGCCCGCATCGCCTCCTCGCCGTCCTTGGCGAAGGTCGGATTGAACGGCTGGCCCGAGAGCGCCTGCTTCACGCGGTCCGTGTAGCGCGGCTCGTACTCCACAACGAGAATGTTTTCAGACATGTGTGGCCCAATTGGCTCTGGGGGATTGTGAGGGGGCAATTCTGGCACAACGGGTTGCCCGTTACCAGTTGCCCGTGAGCTCTCTCCGTTTCGTTGCTTGCTTTTTAAAAACGACTTCCCCCATACTACGCCCGCACCTCGCGCGACGATTTTGCGTTAGGCATTCCGCAGGCGTTGAGAGTTGACTCTCCGCCCCGACCTCGTCGGTTCCCGGGACTCGCAGGTGAAAGCTCATTAGGGTTGATTGAGTTCGAATGACACCAGAAGATCGCACTCCGCGTAAGCGTCGTCGCCGCAGACGCCGCAACGGCGGTACAGGCCCCGAGGGTCAGCCCTCGAACGGCCACCGTCCGGAACCAGGAAACGAAGCCACCCCTCCGCGTCAGTATCGCGACGGAGGAGGAGGTGCCGGCGGACGCCGCCGCAGGCGCTCCCGCAGGGGAGGCACAGGCGGGGGCGGCCGGTCCGACCGCCCGATGCCGATGGAGAACGGCTCTGCCCCTCCCATCGACATCGCACCCGGCGAGCTCGTGCCCGTCTCCGGCGTCCTGTTCGTCAAGCCGAACGGCGGCGGCATCCTCGTCGATCCGGCCAACAGCTACCACGCGCAGCCGGGCGACCCCATCGTCCCCCGCTCCACCATCGAGCGCCTGCACCTGCAGGCCGGCCTGCTCCTCAGCGGCCAGGCCCGCCGCACGGGCAACGGCCTGGAGTTCGTCGGGCTCGAATCCGTCGAAGGGCTGCCGCTCGAGGAGTACCGCGAGTCGCGCCGTCCCTTCTCCGAGCTCATCTCGATCGACCCGAACGAGGTGTTCAAGCTCGAGACCGAGCCGGAGCGCCTCACCACGCGCGTCCTCGACCTGCTCGCGCCGCTCGGCAAAGGACAGCGCTGCCTCATCGTCGCGCCGCCCAAGGCCGGCAAGACGACGCTCCTCAAGGACATCGCCCACGGCATCAACCTCAACCACCCCGACGTCATCCTCTTCGTCCTGCTCGTCGACGAGCGCCCCGAGGAAGTCACCGACTTCCGCCGCTCGGTCGAGAAGGGCGAAGTCGTCGCCTCGAGCTCGGATGAAACGGCGGACAGCCACATCCATCTCGCCGAGATCATCCTCGAGCGAGCGCGGCGCCTGGTGGAGACGAAGAAAGACGTCGTCATCCTCTGCGACTCGATCACCCGCATGTCGCGCGCGTACAACAACGAGCAGCGCGGCTCGGGCAAGATCCTGTCGGGCGGCATCGACGCCCGCACGATGGAGAAGCCGCGGCGCTTCTTCGGCGCGGCGCGCAACGCCGAGGACTGGGGCTCGCTGACCATCATCGCCACGGCGCTCGTCGACACCGGCTCGCGCATGGACGAGGTCATCTTCCAGGAGTTCAAGGGCACCGGAAACACGGAGATCGTGCTCGACCGCGGCCTCTTCGAGCGGCGCATCTTCCCGGCCATGAACATCGGCCAGACGGGAACGCGCAAGGAGGAGAAGCTCCTCCCGCCGACGGTCCTGCCGAAGATCCACACGCTGCGGCGTGCGCTCGCGGGCACGGACCCGATGACGGCGATGAAGATGCTGCTGGAGCGGCTGCAGAAGTTCCCCAGCAACGACGCGTTCCTGAAGAGCTTCTGAACCGTTCCTCGGAGCTCCTCGGCTCCTCGGAGCTCCTCGGGGGAACCCCCTCCGAGGAACGCGAGGAACTCCGAGGAACCCGAGGAACCGTCTCCCCCTGGAACGTCCCGTTTTCTTACCTGCTCTTTACGTTCCTTCCGCTTTAAAAAAGGGCGCCACTGCGGTAACGTGTCGCTTCGGAAATCAAGCCGCGCGTCATGCCCTTCGTTCGTCCGGGGTGTGTCGTCTGCTCCCAGCTCATCAATCCACTCAGGAGGGTTCATGCTCGATCCACGAATTTCGTTTCGACGTTTGTTCCTGGTGGCAATGGTCGTGTGCGCGTTCGCGCTCGTCCCTGTCACCGTTCAAGCGCAGGCCACGACCGGCAACCTCGCCGGCAGCGTGGTCTCGGCCGGCGACGCACTGCCGGGTGTTTCCATCGAGGCCGTCCACGTGCCGACGGGAACGCGCTACGCCGACGTCACCGACGCTACCGGAAGGTTCCTCATTCCGAACGTGCGCGTCGGCGGCCCGTACACGGTGACGGCGACGCTCGAGGGCTTCCGCCCCGGTGAAGCGGGCAGCATCACCGTCCCCCTCGGCGGCACGGCCGAGGTGGCGATCACCATGGCCCTGGCCACGGTCTCGGAAGCCATCACCGTCACGGCCACGGCCGACGAGGTGATCAACCCGAACCGCACCGGCTCGTCGTCCGCGGTCTCCACGCAGGAGATCGAGTCGCTGCCGACGGTCAACCGCCAGATCCAGGACTTCGCCCGCACGAACCCCTACTTCAACACCAGCCTCACCGGCGACGGCACGTTCATGTTCGTGGCCGGCCGCAACAACCGCTACAACAACATCCAGATCGACGGCGCCGTGAACAACGACCTGTTCGGCCTCTCCGCCTCGGGCACCCCGGGCGGCGGCTCGGGCACGCAGCCGATCTCGCTGGACGCCATCGAGCAGATCCAGCTCCTGATCTCGCCCTACGACGTCCGCCAGAGTGGCTTCACCGGCGGCGGCGTGAACGCCGTCACCCGCTCCGGAACGAACGACTTCCACGGCTCCGTGTTCGGCACGAAGCGCAACGAGAACTACGTCGGCGAGGACCTGGCCGGCCGCAAGATCGGCCAGTTCGACCAGACGCAGTACGGCGGCCGCATCGGCGGCCCGATCCTGCGGGACCGTCTGTTCTTCTTCTTCAGCGGCGAGTCGAACGACCGCGACGATCCGAACGGCACGTCGGCCGACGGCTCGACCACGATCAGTTTCGGCGGCACGCCGAGCGCGGCCGACGTCGCGAACGTGCTGAACACCACGTACGGGTACGATCCGGGCGGGCTGGGCGACCTGATCTTCAATACCAAGAGCACGCTGCTCTTCGGCCGCCTGGACGCCAACCTCGGCTCGTCGAACAACCTGACGCTGCGCCACAACTACGTCGACGCGAACCAGCTCAACCCGCCGTCGAGCTTCACGCGCAACGCCACCCGCTTCTACTTCCCGAACAACACCTACCTCTTCCCCAGCGAGACCAATTCGACGGTCCTGCAGCTCAACACCATCTTCAGCGCGAACGCCTACAACGAAGGCCGCATCGGCTACCAGACCATCCGCGAGCACCGCGAGACGCCGGGCGAGATCTTCCCGACCGTCGAGATCGGCGGCGGCGAGCGCAGCGGCGTGCTGCAGGCCGGCATCGAGCGCTTCTCGGGCGCGAACGCGCTCAACCAGGACATCCTCGAGATCACCAACGACTTCACGTACGTGTGGGGCAACCACAACTTCGTGATCGGCACGCACAACGAGATGTTCGAGTTCGCGAACCTGTTCATCTCGGACTTCTACGGCTACTACCACTTCCCCAACCTGGCCGCGCTGCAGGCCGGCACGCCGGACATCTACCGCATCGGCTTCGCGACGGGCTCCGACCCGCGCCGGGCGACGCAGTTCGAGGCGGCGCAGTACAGCCTGTACGCGAGCGACCAGTGGCGCGTCGGCAACGGCGTGACCCTGACCCTCGGCCTCCGCGCCGACAAGCCGCACTTCGCCACCACGCCGTCCTTCAACCCGCTCGTGCAGACCGAGATCGGCTACTCGACCGCGGACATCCCGAGCGAGAACATCACCTGGGAGCCGCGCTTCGGCTTCAACTGGGACATCGGCAGCGCCGGCAAGCAGCAGCTCCGCGGCGGCATCGGCGTCTTCCAAGGCCGCACGCCGTTCGTCTGGATCTCGAACAACTACGGCGGCACGGGCATCGAGCAGATCTCGCGCGGCTGCACCACCGCGGCCTGCATGCCGGCCTTCAACCCCGACCCGAACGCGCAGCCGCGCAACCTCGGCTCGGGCTCGACGGTCGACATCGCACTGTCCGACCCCGACTTCCAGTTCCCGCGCGTCCTCCGCGCCACCCTCGGCTATGACCGCGAGCTGTTCTTCGGCATCCGCGGCACGGCCGAAGTGCTCTGGTCGAAGACCCAGCAGGACGTCTTCTACCAGAACGTCAACAAGCGCCAGACCGGCACGAGCCCGCTCGACGGTCGCCCGACCTACGCCAACATCAGCACGCAGATCGGCAACGCGTTCTTCCTGACCAACACCACCGAGGGCAACGAGGTCACCGAATCGCTGCAGCTCGAGAAGCGCTTCACCAGCGGCATGCTCAACAACCTCACGCTGAGCGGCTCGTACGCGCACCAGGAAGCGGAGTCGGTCGGTGAAGGCACCTCCTCCACCGCCAGCTCCAACTGGCAGTTCGGCTTCGTCACCCGCGGCGACATCTTCAACCCCGAGGTCACGACGTCGACCTTCCAGGTCGAGCACCGCTTCAACATCGCCACGACGTACAACCTGGCGACCGGCCCGCTGGCCCACAACTTCGGCCTGTTCTACGTGGCCCAGTCCGGCCAGCCGTACTCGCTGCTCCTCGCGGGCGACCCGAACCGCGACGGCTCGCAGAACAACGACCTGCTGTACATCCCGGCGGACCTGATCCTCTGCCCGTCCAACGCCACGCTCGCCCCGACCGCCGCCGGCCCGTGCCGCGCCACGATCAGCGGCCAGCAGACGGTCGTGAACCCGATCGACAAGACGCTCTTCACGAACTTCCTCAACTCGGTGGGCATGGAGCCGGGCTCGGGCGAAACGCCGGAGCGCAATTCCCTCCGCCAGCCGTGGACGCGCCGTCTGGACTTCCACTACGAGCTCGGGCTGCCGGAGTTCTTCAGCTCCCGCGTCTCGCTCCAGGCGGACATCCTCAACGTCCTGAACCTGTTCGACGACGAAGCGGGCATCCAGCGCTTCGTCCTCAACAACACCTACCAGCCGGTGGCGTACTCGGGCATCGACCCGACGACGAACCTGCCGGTGTACCGCGAGGCCGCCTCGGGACGCCTGACCCCGGGCAACCAGTACTCCACCGGGAACCTCGCGTCCCGCTGGCAGGGCCGCCTCGGACTCCGCGTCACGTTCTAAACCTCATCGCAGTTGCCTTCCAACACGACGGCCACCCGGAATCGGGTGGCCGTTTTGCTTTCAGGAGATCTCATGCGCCGACTGACTCCCCTGCTGCTCCTCGCCCTGTTCGCCGCGTGCAAGTCCGCGACCCCGGCCCCGGTCCTCTGCAATCCGGGCCACACGCTGGTGAACGCCACGCTGTACGTGCAGAGCGCCGCCGAGTACCGCGCGGTGGCGACGCAGACGTACGCCGCCGCGCAGCGCGCGCTCGACGAGGCGCTGGCCGACCCGGCACGCGTCGGGGCGATCGAGGAGACGAACGCGGACCCGTCGCAGCCGCCGGCGGTGATCGTGGACGCGGACGAGACGGTGCTCGACAACACCGGCTTCGAGGAGCGCGCCATCGCCAAGGGCATCACTTACGACGAGGCGCTGTGGAAGGAGTGGACATCCGAAGGTGCGGCCACCGCGATCCCGGGCGCGGCGGAGTTCCTCGCACACGCGAAGAGCCGCGGCGTGACGGTGTTCTACGTGACCAACCGCGACGAAGACGAGCGTGCCGGTACGCTGGCCAACCTCCGCAAGCTCGGCTACCCGATCGACGCCGCCGGCGCCAACCTCCTCCTCCGCGAGAACAAGAACAGTGACAAGTCCCCGCGCCGCCAGTGGGTGGCCGACCGCTACCGCATCCTGCTCATGGCCGGCGACGACCTCAACGACTTCGCCAACGTCCGCCGGGCACCCTGGGAGAAGCGGAACCAGCTCGTGACCGACCGGAAGGCGTGGTGGGGCACCCGCTGGTTCATGATCCCCAACCCCATGTACGGCTCCTGGGAGCACGCCGCCATCGGCTCCGGCGGCACGCCCTGCGAACAGGTGGAGCGCAAGATCCAGGCGCTGAGGCGGTAACGGGCCTTTCGCCCCATTTGGAGTGCGGAGGCAAGCGATCGCCTCCGCACTCCATCTCCCGACGTCCTCACCGCCGCAGGCTGCGGATGCGCTCGAGCCGGTGCTCGGGGATCGCGATCCGGTATCCGTATCGCGCCGACAGCTCCTCGTAATGCTTCACGATCCGCGCGGACAACACCTCGGGATCGTCGCTGTCGAGGATCCGGAAGAACCACGGCTTGAACACCCGCCGCAGGCCCGCGTAGTACGCCGGCATGGGCACCGTGATGTGATCGTCGTCCGGAAACACCAGCACGCTCACCTCCACGCCGCGGGCACGCAACGACGCCCGCACCCGCTCCACGCCGGACGCCATCTCCTCCCCTTCCTCCCCGTGCATCAGCAGCACCGTCGTCTTCGCCCCCCGCGGCGCGAGCGCCTCCGCCCGCCGGAAGATCGCGCCGCCATCCCAGCCCGTCGACGGGCTGACGATCAGCCACGCCTGAAACAGGTCCGGGCTCTCCAGGAACAGGTCGAGCCCGAACAACCCGCCCAGCGAATGCCCCGCGAACATCCGATAGGGCGCCGTCCGGAACCGCGACTCGATCGCGGGAATCAGCTCCCCGGCCACGAAGCGGCCCAACGCCCGCCCGCCCCCGCTGTTCGGATACGTCCGCATCACCCCTTCCTGCATCGCCCGGTCGACGTGCGTCGGGGTGAGGTCGCGGATGCGATCCGTATGCGGAATGGCCACGATGATGACGGGCGGCATCCGGTCCACGCCCGCCAGCGCATCGGCCGAGGCGATCGCGCTGCCGAGGTGCTTCTCGCCGTCGGTCATGTAGAGCACGGGATAGCGGTCCTTCGAGCGCTCGTACCCCTCCGGCAGCGAGACCAGCACGGACCGCGTGGTGCCCAGAACCTTCGACGGAACGGCTACGGTGACCGCGGGCGCGCGGCCGGCGAACAGCGGAACCGCCACGACGAACAGGATGGCGCAGAGTCGAAGCCGCATACCCCCTCTACGGATGCGGCCCCCGCGCGGTTCGGTCTCCTCACGCCCTCCGGGAGGGGCGGGCTGAAGCCGCGCCCTACATTGACTCAGGCGACGACGGTGCCGACGAGGTCGTAGGGGTGCGCGTCGGTGATCTCGACACGCGTGAACGCCGGGAGCGACTTCGGCAGGAGGTCGATGCCGTCGTTGATGAGGAGGCGGCCGTCGATCTCGGGGGCCTGGCCGAGGATGCGGCCTTCGAGGAGGTGCTCGGTCTCTTCACAGACGCCGGTGACGATGGCCTCGTAGGTCCGCCCGACACGCTGGGTGTTGCGGGAGAGGGCGATCTTCTGCTGCAGCTCCATGAGCTTCGCCCGGCGGCGCTCGGCGGTCTTGCGCGTCGGCGTATCCGGCATCCGCGCGGCCAGGGTCGAATCCTCGGCCGAGTAGACGAAGGCGCCCATGTTGTCGAACTGCGCCCACTCGACGAAGTCGTACAGCTCGCCGAAGTCCTTCGGCGTCTCGCCGGGGTGGCCGGTGATGAACGTGGTCCGGAGGGTCATGTCCGGGACGAGCTCGCGCATGCGCGTCACCATCTCCCGGTACTCCTTCGGCGAGCCCGGACGACGCATGCGGCCGAGGACGTTGGCGGAGACGTGCTGGAGGGGGATGTCGACGTACGGCGCGAACCGCGGCTCGCGGCCCATCAGCTCGAAGAGGCTCCAGTCCAGCGAGCCGGGATAGGCGTACAGGAAGCGGATCCAGCGGAAGCCGGTCTCCGCGAGGAGGGTCTGCACGAGCGACGTCAGGCCGTTCGCGAGGCCGAGGTCTTCGCCGTAGCGGGTGGTGTCCTGGGCGACGAGGTTCAGCTCGAGCACGCCCGCCTGCTGCAGCGCCTGCGCCTCGCGCACGAGCGAGTCGACGGTCCGCGAGCGGAACTTGCCGCGCATCTGCGGGATCGCGCAGAACGTGCACGGGTTCGAGCACCCCTCGCTGACCTTGAGGTAGGCGTGCGCGGTGCCCTGGGTGAGCACGCGCGGCAGGTCTTCGTACAGCCGCTGCGACATCTTCCGCCGCGTCGGCGCAAGGTCGTCGCCCGCGACGCCGGTGACGGCCGCGGTGATCGCCTCGAGGTGATCGAGGCCGACGAAGGCGTCGATCTCGGGGATCGACTGCTGCAGGTCGGTGCGGTACTTCTGCACCATGCAGCCGGTGACGATGAGGCGCTCCAGCCCCTGCCCCTTCTTCTCGGCGACTTCCAGGATGGTGTCGATCGACTCCTGCTTGGCCGCGTCGATGAAGCCGCACGTGTTGACGATGACCACGTCGGCCTCTTCGAGGTCGTTGGTGATCACCACGTCCGATTCCGCCTGCAACTGCCCCAGCATGATCTCGGCGTCGACGAGATTCTTCGGGCAGCCGAGGGAGATCATGCCCACGCGGCGGACTTTTTCTGACGGCACTACGCTCATGGATCGGGTGTAACACCGGCGGCGGGCCGTGTGTTCCGGCTGGCGGACCCCTCCGTCCCACTCTGTGTCTCTGTGTCTCTGTGGTGAATACCCACGTGCCTTCCGCGAGGCGCGCTCCTATTCACCACAGAGACACAGAGGCACAGAGTGGGACGGAGGGGGATTTACTTGAACACGGCGCTGGCG
Organism: Thermoanaerobaculia bacterium; assembly: GCA_036375075.1. GTDB lineage: Bacteria > Acidobacteriota > Thermoanaerobaculia > Gp7-AA8 > Gp7-AA8 > QHVT01. Next base: position 18,068 of record DASUSN010000031.1, read on the forward strand.
CGTTCGTCGGCGGCGATTTTGGCGAAGGCTTCGTTCAGGGACGCGATCCCGTCGCGCTCCACCGACCAGGTCTTCATCGCGTACTTGCGCGTGTAGCGCAGGACGCCCTGCTCGAAGGTCGAGTTGCTGGTGTACTGCACGTGCGGGGTGGTCACCGTCACCGGCTTGGGCAGTTCGTCGAGCTTCACCACCGCGGGGATGGCGATCTCCACGTCGTCCGTCTGCAGCGACGGGCCCTCGGTCACGTAGGCGTGCTGACGCCCCGCGGCCGGCACCGTGCTCTCCCCTTTCGCACCGAGGACGCGGGGGCGGACCAGGATCATGTCGGCGACGCGCTTGGCGTAGCCCGCCGCGGAGACCGCGTAGCGCACCACCAGGTCCGCCTCGGGGTCGTCGAGGTTCTCGATCGTCACGTCCGACGCCGTCTGGTGCGCGAGGTGGGACGCGAGCGCGGACTCGACGAACTTCGTGCGGTCCGCGGCATTCAGCGCCTGCAACTGGCCGCGCCAGGACGAGGCCACCGCACCGGTGCGGACTTCCTCGACCGTACCGCGCAACACGCCGTTCGCGTCGAGCTGCAGCTTGGCCTTGCGCCGCAGCGCGCTCGCCTCCGGCGCATGGGCCGGCAGCTCGATCAGCTCGCCGCCCTGCGGTGTCACCAGCAGCCCGCGGCTGGCCTGCAGATACGGCGGGAGCTGCCCGAACGGCGTGACCGTGCTCGTCGGATCGAACAGCAGCAGCGTGCCGAGCTTGGGATGCTCGACCACCGCGTCTAGGCCTTTGGCCTTCTCGCGCGGGATGCGGATGGCGGAGATCACGTGATTGAACGTATGCACCGTCGGGAACGACGGATCGACCGCGCCGCGCGTCGTGTGCACGAGCACCGCGTGCGACTCCACGCCCAGCTCCTTCAGCATCGCCTGCAGCAGCGTCGCCTTGTCCTTGCAGTCGCCGAAGCGGTTGGCGAGCACCTCGCCCGCCGGGTGCGGCTGATAGCCGCCGATGCCGATCTCGATCGCGACGTAGCGGATGTCGCGCTGCGCGAACCGGGCGAGCGCGCGGACGGGATCCGCCGCGCCGCCGGTCAGCTCGCGCGCCTTCGCCTGCAGCGGCGGCGTCGCGGCCATCCGCGAGGCGGCCAGTCCGTAGTACCAAGCGCCGACGTCGCTCCACGACCGCGACGCGTTCCACTGCACGCCCAGGCGTCCGACGATGGCGCCGGCACCCGGCATCCGCGGCTCGACGGCGATGGCCGGGATGTCCGTCAGCTCCCAGGCAGGACCGGCGAGCGGCTCGACGGCCGCATGGTTCATCCACGTCGGCGTGTACCGCCAGCCCTCGGGCAGACGCGCCTCCAGCCGCGCGCGCAGGACGGGGATGCCCTCCTGGAACTGCCACAGCGTGGCCGGCTCGTACGGCTGCTCGCGCGTCTCGTACTCGGTAGCCACGACGCTCCCGACTTCCGACGGGATGTCCAGATACTTCAGCTTCGCGTCCGTGAACACCTCGAAGGTGGAGGCCGAGGCCTCGATCGCGTCGCGCTCCTTGAGCTTGTGGACCTCGCCGGACGGCTCGATGCTCCACGCCCGCAGCGTGCGCAGCTTGGTCCGGTCGTCGAACATCGCCACGCCGTACGCGTAGTCGCGGCCGGCGGGCGCGAGGATCTTCACCACGCGGCGGCGCACCGTCTTCCTCTCGCCGGACGGCGCGATGGTCAGCGACGTCGTGTCCGACAGCACGACCGCGGACGTCCGCGGCGGCTGCGCCGGCACGGGCACGGCCATCGCGGCGCGCACCCAGTCGGGCGCCGATGCCGCCTGCAGCGCGCCGGCGAAGACCAGCACGGCGAACACGCGCGCGATCACTTCGACACCAGGACCAACGGCTTCTGGTCCGCCGCCACCATGGAGCTGTAGAAGTTCCGCAGCGGCTTGTAGTACTGCTGGTCGATGAGCATGGCGTCGACGGTCAGGCTGCGCGTGAACGTCACGGCGTTGCCGCTCTGCTTCACCTCGTTCTTGTACTGCAGCACGCCGCCGTTCAGCAGCGCGGGCGGCGGAACGGCGGCCAGCGACAGCGATTCCGGCAGAGTCACCTTCACCTCGTCTTCCTCGCGGTGCGGATACGGGTAGTAAATCGGATGCGTGCGGGTGGCCGAGGAGAACGGGTTCCTGGCGTTGGCCTCGAACACCGAGACCGGCAGCACGGTCCGGCTCCCCGCCTCGGATACGAGTCCCGGCAGGGTGACGTCGAGCTTCACCACCAGCGGCTCGGCGTACGTGGCCGCGCCGGTGACCTGGGTCAGCTTCACAGACGCGCCGTCGGGGAACCAGCGCCGGGCCTCGTCTTCGAGGGACTTCGTGCGCGTGGCCTCGTCCTCGCCCCAGATGCGGAGGCGGCGCTGCAGCGCTTCCTGTCCGATGAAGGTCGCCGTGACGGAGCCCTCGAGGACGTCGCCGTTCAGCCGCAGGTCCGCGCCGCGGCGCGTGACCGCCTGGTCGGGCTTCTGCTCGGCCACGGTGTTGAACACCGGCTGCGCGCCTTTGGCGACGCGCAGGCCGGGGACGTTCGACTTCTCCCACGACACGAGGCCGAACGGCGCGGTGGGGGTGCCTGGATCGAAGTAGTGGGCCTTTCCGTCGACGGTCACCTCCGCGATCTCGCCGTCCATCTGATCCGCGTTGGCGATGTTGGGCGAGAAGAAGTAGCGGTCGCGCGGGGCGACGAAGAGGACGTTCGCGTCCAGCCCCGCCGCTCGCGCCAGGGCCACGAATGCGCGGGTGAGCTCGACGCGGTAGCCCTCGCTCTGGGCGACGACGGCCGCGGCGTTCTTCTTGTCGTCCGCCTGGGTCTCGTCCTCGAAGCTGAGGTTGCGGAAGGTCTGCACCTTCGCGTAGATGTTCTGCAGCGTCTCCATCGGCGTCTTGCCGGCGAGCGCCTGCGCCTGCACGCGCAGCGCGTCGGGCTTGCCGAGGAAGCCTTCGATGGATTTGTTCCAGGACGCGGACTGGGCGCGCCAGAACTTCGACGGCTCGACCTGGCCGGACGAGTAGTAGAAGTTCACGCTCGTCTTCAGCGAGTCCTCGGGCGGCGCGAAGTCTTCGTTGGCGAAGACGGGGACGTTCGTCAGCTCGAGGTCATAGGTCTTGCGGGGCGTGAGGGTCGGGACCTTCCCGGGCGGCAGGTTGTTGTACGTGAAGAAGCTCTGGTACTGGCCGAACGTGTTGTACGGCTCCTTGCTCATGCGCACGTGCAGCACGGGGATGTCGCGCTGGATCACCCAGTAGGTGTTCCGGAGCAGGTTGTCCGCCCAGCGGCGCTGGTAGCGGTACTCGAGGATGCTGCCGGGCTGGACCTCGGCGAGGCTGAAGGTCTTCGCGCGGAGGCGCATGCCGCCGGCCTTGAGGACGACCTTGTCGTAGATCTTCCCGTTGAAGGGAACGATGCGCCCGTCGGGCTGGATGGTGCGCGCCTCGATGTCCGTGACGCGTCCGTTGAAGGGAAAGCCGGAGAAATACGTCACCTCGACGTCCGCGTACTTGCGCCCCTCCTCGGTCAGGATCTTGATGCGGTAGTACTCGGAGGCGACGGAAAGCGGGTCTTCGTCGACCTGGATCCAGTCGAGGATGACGGCGGGCGCGCCGGGGGCATAAGACACGTCTTTGAGCGCGATCTCCTCAGCGGTGGCCGGACGGAAAGCCTGGTCTTTGGCGAAGCCGGCGGCGAAGGCGTTCGCGCCGGCGAGAACGCAGAGGGAGAGCGCGAGAATGAGACGGGACATGAGCGGGCCTTTCGGGAGAATGGACCCCGCAGTGTACCAATAATCTCCGTCCCACTCTGTGCCTCTGTGTCTCTGTGGTGAATACGAGCGCGATCCAAGGCGCACAGTCGCGGACTTGCGGCGCGTGTGCATTCACCACAGAGACACAGAGGCACAGAGTGGGACGGAGGGGGATTACTTCAGTTCGCGCTCGAACAATAAGAGGATGCGTTTGTACTCGTCGGCCCAGCTCGTCGGCTCGACGAAGGAGTGGTCCTCCATCGGGTACATCGCCGCTTCCCAGTTCTCCTTGCGCAGCTCGATGAGGCGTTGCACGAGGCGCACGGTGTCCTGGAAGTGGACGTTGACGTCGACCATGCCGTGGCAGATCAGCAGCGCGCCCTTCAATCCCTCGGCGAAGTAGATCGGCGACGACTTGCGGTACGCCTCGGGGTCGGTCTGCGGCGTATTGAGGATATTGGCGGTGTACGGGTGGTTGTAATGGGCCCAGTCGGTGACGGGCCGTAGCGCGGCGCCGGCGGCAAAGACGTCGGGCGTGGTGAACATCCCCATGAGCGCGATGAAGCCGCCGTAGCTGCCGCCGTAGATGCCGATGCGCTTCGGATCGACGCGATGCTCGCGCGCGAGCCACCGCGCGGCGTCGACGTGATCGTTCAGATCGACGCCGCCCATGTGCCGGTAGATGGCGGTGCGCCAGTCGCGGCCATAGCCGGCCGACGCGCGGTAGTCGACGTCGAGGACCAGGTACCCGCGCTCCATCAGGAGGTGATGGAACATGTACTCGCGGAAGTAGCTCGACCAGCCGCGATGGACGTTCTGCAGGTACCCCGCGCCGTGGACGAAGATCACCGCCCGCCCGCCGTTCCAGTTGGCGGGCTTGTACAGGCGCGCGGGAAGGGACGCGCCGTCGCGCGCGGCGAAGTTGACGATGGGGACGTCCGTCCACGGATAGGTCGAAAACTCGGGCGCAGGTGCGTTCGTCACGCGCACACCGGCGACGTAGAGGTCGGGCGGCTTGTTCGTATAGGAGTAGACGTCGGCCAGAAGGAATCGAGTCGTCGAGTCGTCGCGTCGCCGAGGGGCTCTCGACGACTTGTCGGCTGGACGACTCGACGGCTCGGGCGCGACCTCGGCGTTGTGCCATCCCGGCTCCGTCGTCAGCTTCACCATCGCGCCGCCGCCGACGGGCATGCGGTAGAGATGCAGCTCGTGCAGCGACTCTTTGCTCGCCGTGAAGATGAAGTGGGTCTTCTCCGCCTTCACCTCGGCCACTTCGTACTTGCCGCTGGTCAGCGCGCGAGGCGTGCCGCCGGCGTAATCGACCGTATAGAGGTGCATCCAGCCGGTGTGCTCGCTGAGAAGCCACACGGTCTGCGTGCCGGGGACGAAGCCGAGGGCGTCGTCGTCGAGCCACTGCACCCAGGCGTCGTCGTGCTCGTGATGCAGCACGCGGGTGGTGGCGGTGGCGGGGTCGAAGGCGAAGAACCAGCGGTCCTTGTTGTCCGCGGCGCGCACCGGCAGGACCGCGGCCTTGCCGTCGTCCGACCAGATCATCGGCTCGAGCTCGACCTCGCGCTCGACCGGCTCGCTCTCCGTCTTCTCGGTCTTCTCCGCGTTCTTCTGCTCCTCCTCGGTGCGCGGACGCGTCAGTCCGTGCTTGAGCCAGTTGGCCTTGCCGTCGGACGTGGAGATGCTGACCACGCGCGAGGCGCCCTGCGCGTCGCCGACTTTGCGGCGGGCGGGCAGGTCGACGGTGTAGCCGGTCTCGGTGACGTAGCTCGGGACGATGGGCCGCTTGCCGGCGTCGCCGTTCGTGCCGATGAAGGCGATGGCGTACTTCTCGTCGGCCGTGAGGTGGATGTCCTGAACGGACTCGCCTTTCTTCAGCTTCAACGGGGCGATGGCGATCTCCTGCTTCCGCTCCGCCTCGTCTTCCTTCTTCTCCGCGTCCCGCCGCGCGACCACGTCGCTCAGCTTCTTCGCCTCCTCGGCGATCCATTTCTGGCTCGCGGTGGCGTCTTTCATCTCGTCTTCGAAGAGCGCGACGTGCGGGCCCTTCTCGTCGGCGGTGACGATGTTCGTCCGCTGCACGAGGGAGCCGTCCGCGAGCGAGACGACGAAGAGGTTGTTGTTCCGGACGAACGTCACGCGCTGTTCGTCGTGCGTGAAGCGCGGGCCGGACTCCGTTTCCGTGGTCTTCGTCAGCGCGCGGCGTTTGCCGTCCCACAGGAAAACGTCGCCGTCGTCGACGAAGACCGCGCGCCTGCGGTCCCGCGACCACGCCGCGCGGAACGGAGGCGCATCCTCGGCCTCGCTCTTCGACAGCTTGCGCAGCCCCTTGCCGTCGCGCCCGACGACGTACGTGTCGTAGTCCTCCTCGACCGGGTCGCTGTACTGCTTCCACTGGAAGTACACGGACCTGCCGTCCGGCGACCAGCGCACCTGCTGCGGCACGTACCCGGCGAGACCGTGGCCGCGCATGATCGTGTCGACGGTGAGCTCGAGGCGCTGCTGGGCGGAAAGGGAGGCTGCGAGAAGCAGGAGGATGAGAAGCCGTCTCATGGGACCGGGATCATAACCGCGTGAGATCATCGCCCGGTGTCACGTAGCGGCGTCGAACGGCTGACCTGGGCCCTGCTCCTCGCCGGCAGCTTGGCGCTGGTGGCGGCGTCGGCGTACCGGGCCGCGACGTTCCCATTCACGCACGACGAGAGTCTCAGTTTCGCGATCTTCACGTGGGAGCCGCGCTGGCGGACGACGGCGAACCATCACCCGCTGAACACGCTGCTGATGCAGGCCTGCCACGCACTGTTTGGGGACTCACCGCTCTCGCTGCGGACGCCGAACCTGCTCGCGCTCGTCCTCTACCTCGGCAGCGTGCTGGCGCTGCTGCGGCGCGTGGCGCATCCGCTGACGCGCTTCGCGGGATTCGCGCTGCTGGCGCTGAATCCCTTCGTCCTCGATTTCTTCTTCCTGGCGCGGGGCTATGGGCTGGCGCTCGCGTTCCTGATGCTGGCCCTTGCGCTGCTCGGACCGCGCACGGCCGCGCTCTCTGCGATCGCCGCCGCGATCGCGGTGGTCGCGAATTACGCGTTCCTGAACGCGTTCGTGCCGCTGCTGGCCGCCGCGCTGTGGATGGTGCGCCGCAATCTGCGCGTCGCCGTTCCGCTCGCGGCCGCGGGCGCCGGCTTTCTGGCAGTGCTCGGATGGCAGTTGCGCGCGCTGCAGCGCGGCGGAGACCTGCACTTCGGCGGCGAGAGCGGGTTCTTCTCCGACACGCTGGTCAGCCTCGCGCGGTGCTCGCTTTACTCGACGGACGTCCCGCCCGCGCAGGCCGTGGCGGTCGGCGCGATCGTGCTTCTCGCTGGGGTGTGGTTCCTCGGGTTCCTCGGAGTTCCTCGGTTCCTCGGAGGGGACCGGACTCCGAGGACCCCGAGGAACCCGAGGAACCCGAGGAACCCGAGGAACTCCGAGGAACTCGTGCTGCTCTTCGTCCTCCTCGGATCGGTGGCGATGGCCATCGGCAATCACTATGTGCTCGGCGCGCGGTATCCCATCGAGCGGGGCGCGCTGTACTCCGTCCCGCTGTACGGCGCCGCGCTGGTGCTGGCGCTGCGCGAGACGAAGCGGGCCACGCTCGTCCTCGCCGGAGCGCTGGTGCTGCTGCTCAGCGCGCACTTTGCCCGCACGTTCGACCCGCGCCGCTGCTACACGTGGCAGTACGACGCGCACAATGCCGAGGCGCTGCGCATCGTCGAGGCGGACCGCCGCGGGGCACGTCAGGTGAAGCTCGGCGCGTCGTGGCGGCTCGAGCCGTCGCTCAACTTCTATCGCGTCACGGAAAAGTACGACTGGCTCGTGCCCGTCCCCCGCTCGCGCGGGATTCCGCCCGGAGCGGACTACGTCTACGCGTTCCGCGGCGACGCGGAGAAGCTGCGCGAGCGGACGGTCGTCCTGGCGTGGTATCCGGACACGGAGACGGTGCTGCTGCGCGTCAGACGGTGAGCTTCAACATCGCGCCGGCGGCGCCGTGCACGAGTACGTGTCTGCGCAGCGCGTGGTTCATCACCTCGGAGTCGAGGAGCACCAGTTCGTCCGCGTTCGACAGCTCGGTCAAGGTGGCGTTCGCGGTACGGGCGACCTCTTCGACGGTGCGGTCGTGCAGCGCCGTGATGGCGTCCGAGATCGGCGACGCGGGATTCATCTCGTGCGTCGCGGCGAGCGCGCTGCCGCGCAGGATGTACGTCTCGGTCTGCTGCGCGCGCAGCCATTCGACCGCGAGGCCGAGGGTGGTCACGTGCCAGTTGCGGTGGCGGCGATAGATCTTCGAGATCGCGCGATTGCGGTCGCCGGAGGGCTTGAAGACGTTCGGCTGCACTTCCCAGATCAGGGCGAGGTTGCGGGCGCTGTCGAAGGTCCCGGACGTCTCCCCCACCGAGCCGGGAATCGTGTGCTGCTGCCCCTCGGCCTTCGCGATCAGCACCGCGTCTTCCAGGTCGGCGGCCACGACGTCGAACGAGATCGTCTCCGCACGCCCGCCGGAGTGCGCGTTGCGGCCGAGGATGGGGATGCCTTCGGGGATGCGCGCGAGCGGAATGGCCGCGCCGGACGCCCGGCCTTCGGCGACGCGCGGATGCCACAGGCTGGCCGTCGGCTTCCCCTCCAGCCACCGCGGATGGTTGCGGCGCAGGTAGCGCTCGACGACCTGCTCCCGGATCAGCAGCGTGTCATCGGGCGAGAGCATCGTGGCCGAGGTGACGCCGTCGGCGAGGTCGGCGAAGACCTCGAGGACCTCGTCGCCCAGGGTCAGGTACAGGTCGTAGAGCGCGGACTTGGTGTCGGCGGGAACGCGGTAGGCGTCGAGGACGCGCTCGATGTGATCGGGGAAGGGCATCAGGGAGTCACGAGTCTACGAGTCTACGAGTCTACGAGTCTCAAAGTCTCAAAGTCTCAAAGTCTCAAAGTCTCAAAGAGGGATACCCCTGTCATCCCGAGCGGGGGACGGCGTGCTACGCAGCACCTGAGAAAAGAAACTAGAGTGGAGACGGCGTAGTCGTGACGAGGCCGTCGACGATTTGGTGCCGCAGAGCCCGATCCTGAGCTTGGTCCCGGAAGACAGCGACCCTGAGTTGG
>DASUSN010000032.1:0-13400 GCA_036375075.1 Thermoanaerobaculia bacterium
CGTGTCATCCCGAGCAGGTGACGGCACGCTGCGCCGCGCCTGAGAGAAAGAAACCTGCTTGAGTATGTCGGACTCATAGCAGATCGCAAGATGTTGATTGCAAGCAGCTTGTGGCTCGCGAACAACGAGTTTCTTGGAAGCGTCGAGCGAGGGACCCGGGTGGGTGGGGCACGAAACTCGTGATGGTCGCCCCGCCCGCCCAGGTCCCTCGCTCGACGCTCGGGATGACAGTCTGTTGCTTCGATCCCTCTGCGCGTGAGAGATGCAGGCTAACGTCGATTATGCAAACGGGCCGAGAGCTTCTTACCTCGGCGCGCGCCATAGCTGGGTAGCGGCGTCTTCGTGAACGAGGGTGAGGCCGCCGTTGGGGACGGGCGGCGGGCAGGCCGCTTTAACGACGAGGTAGTAGCGCGCACCGATCGCGCGCATGCGCTCGGCGAGGGTGCGGGTGTCCACGGCGCCCGTGAGGATGCGCTCGTAGGACCAGGGGCCGTTGTGGTCGCCGAGGAGCTGGCCGGCGGCGTGGGCTTTCAGTCGTTCGCCGCGGCAGGCGTAGACGCGCGCCGTGCCGGCGAGACGGAGGGCGCGGTATTCGGGGATGTGTTCGGCGAGCCACGCCTCACGCTTGCCATCGTCTATAACGGGCGGCGGCCCCTGGCGCGCGATGCGGTAGCCGGCGTAGGCGATCCCGGGGGCGATCGCGAGGATGGCGAGGACCGGGACGAGCTTGGGCCAGCGCGCGGCGAGAAACGACGCGGCCACGATGCAGAGAAGCGGCAGAAGCGGCACGAGATAGCGCACATCCTGCGGTAGGAAGTTGAAGACCACGACGTAGACGGCGCTCATCCACAACACCACCCGGGCAAGCGCGTCGCGTTTCACCGCGGCGACGATCAGCACGATCACGAGCGGAACGAGAAACGGCGTGACCGGCGGCTGCATGCCGACGCGGTCGCGCCCGAACGTCACATTCCAGAGCAGCAGCACGCGGTCCGTCCAGAGCACCGGCGCCGGAGCGTCCAGGGACCACAGCGACGGCCGGAGGAACGGGAACAACGGGTCGTGCGTGTGGAAGAAGATCCACGCGGTCATCGGCAGCGCGGTGAGCGCGCACGTGAGCGCGAAGAGCCCCGCGGCGCGCCGGCGGCTCGCCGGCCGGTCCGCCGGCTGCCAGCCGGCACCCGCCAGCAACATCACCAGCGCCGCCGCAGCGAAGTAGATCCCGAGGTATTTCACACTGCAGGCGGAGCCGAGGAAGAATCCCGCGAGCGCGTACCGCTCGAGAGCCAGCGCACGGAGCCCCGCCACCACGAACAGCGTCAGCGCGAGCTCCACGTGCAGCGTCGTCGCCAACTGCACCACCAGAGGGCTGCCCACGAACAGCGCCGCCGCCAGCCAGCCCGCACGCGCGTCCCAATCCATCAGCAGCGCCACGATCAGCACCAGCTCCAGCAGCGCGACCAGATGCGTAGCCACGTCCCCGCCGAGGAGGAACGGCGGCACGCACAGCACCTCGTGCAGCACCGGGAACACCGGGAAACGCAGGTCCGGGTGGAACCGCAGCGCCCCGTCGCGCGCAAACGCCTGCACGAACGGCAGGTGATAGAGCGTCTCGTCGAACGCGATCGCCGGATACAGCGCCAGGACGAACGGCGGAACGGCCGCCAGCCATGCGACCCGCGGCCGGGCAACGTTCAACCGCAGCGCGGCAACCGCGAAGACGGCAGTGACCGCAAGGACCGGCCACGGACGCAACAACCCGAGAAGGCCCAGAAAGAAGCACGTGTGGGCGTACAGCGCCAGACCGAACGCCCATCGCACCGCCAAATCGACCTACCCCAGCTTCGCCTTCTCGACGTTCACCCCGTAACGATACCGCGTGCCAGGCCCTTGTTCGCCGAGACCCTCCCCTGAACGGGGGCGTCTCCGCAGCACGCGATCAGCGCGTCGATCAGGTCCGCGATGTCGAACGGCTTGCGCAGCAACGCGAGCGTGCCGCCGCCGTCGAAATCGCGCAGGGTGGCATCCGATACCGCCGTCAGGATGATCGTGCGGCACAGGAGTGCGGGGCGGCAGGAGCGGATCTCGCGCAGCAGCTCGAACCCGTTCATTTTCGGGAGCATCAGATCGAGCAGCAACGCGGAGTACGGGCGGCGGCGGATGAGCTCCAGCGCGTGCGCGCCGTCGCCGGCGAGATCGATATCGACCCCGATACGGCGGCACAGCGCCGCGATGAGCACACGGGTTGGTTCATCGTCTTCGACAAGCAGGATCGTGGGCACGGTGACGAGCAGAATGCGCTCATTTCGTAAGGATGTCCGTACGCCAACGTACCGTTTGAGACCCCATCCCGCCGCGTCGTGATCCGGAGGTACACTCCAGCGCCGTGCGCCGCGTCCTAGCAGGGCTGATCTTCGCCACGATCCTGTGCGGAGGCCTCGTGCCTTTCCGTTGGCGCGTGCCGACGCCCGATCGCCGCGCGCCCGACTACCCGCTTTTCCTCCAGGCCGTCGCGGAGCGGACCCGGCCCGGCGACTCCATCGTCATCCTCGTGCCGATCCGCTACTGGCGCACCGGCTACGGCTACGCGTACTACCGCGCCAGCTACTTCCTGGCCGGACGCCACGCCATCCCGATCCTCGATGACGGCGACCGCGTGCGCCGGGAACGGCTGGGCCAGACCGACTACGTCGCGCTCTGGCGGATGCCGGAGCTGCCGGGGTTCACCGTCGTCTGGCGCGGGCACGGCGGAGTACTGATGCGGAGAGCGTCGTGATCGCGGCGCTGCTCGCGGTCCTGCAGTCGCTGGTCGTCGGCATCGCCGCTGCCCGGTGGATCGATCCGGCCGCGCCTCCCCGCCGCCTCCTGGGGACCGCGTACCTCCTCGGCAGCGGGATCTGCGCGTTCGTGCTCCTGGCGCTGTCCGTCGCCGGCATCCGCTGGACGACCGCGACGTTCACCGTCGCGTACTGCCTCGTCGCCATCGCCCTGTGGGCTCCGTTGCTGCGCCGCGCGGCCCCGGCGGTCGAAGGTGGCGGAAGAGCGTCCCTGATCGACCTCGGCACGCTCGCTCTCGTCATCGCCCACGGCGTGTACGCGTGGAAAGCCGGCGGGCGCGAGTGGGACTTCTGGGCCATCTGGGGCCAGAAGGCCCGCGTATTCTTCACGCACGGCGGAGTCGACTGGACGTTCCTCGTGCATCCGGACCACGCCTTCACGCATCCCGATTACCCGCCGCTGCTGTCGCTCGAGTACGTCCGGCTCGCGCTCCTCGGCGGAGCGTGGAACGAGAGCCCCATGGGCCTGCTCTCGACGCTCCATGCCGCCGCCGTGCTGCTGATCGTGCGCGATTTCTTCGCCGAGGAGCTGCGGCCGGCGATGGCGGCGGCGGCGACGCTCGCCGCGGCCTCCGGCGCGCTCTCCAATGCCGGGATGGCCGACGCGCCAATGATCGCGTACGGAACGGCCGCGCTGCTGTCCATCCGCCGCGGCTCGATGCGCACCGGTGCCGTGCTCCTCGGCCTGGCGGCATTCACGAAGAACGAAGGTCTGGCCCTCATCGCAGCCGTCGTCCTCGGCCTGGTCGCCGATGGACGCAGGGCCGCACGCCGATCCGCCATCCTGCGTCTGTGGCCGGCATTGGCGATCGTGTCGCCGTGGCTGGTGCTGCGCGCCGTGCATGCCCTCCCCACGGACCTCGCGACCGGCGCGCTGTCCGAGCGCATCCGCCTCGCCTTCAGCCACGTGCCCGAGCTGCTGCGCGCGCTCGCCGAGTTTCCGCCGCGCCATCCGCTGTTCTGGATCGGCGTCGCCGCCGCGCTGCTCGTGTACGCACGGCAACTCGACCGGGAGCGGTTCCTCCTCACCGTCATCGTCGTGCAGTTGGGGTTCTACCTCGCGGCCTATCTCGTGACACCGCACGACCTCACGCCGCACGTCGGGTCGTCGTGGCCGCGCATCCTGCAGCACGTGGCGATCCCGGCGGCGTTCGTCGCCCTGACGCTGACCTTGCGCCGATTCGACGAGAGCCGCGCCGCCTAGCGGAGTCACCCCACCTCGATCCACTCGAGGCACTCCCGGAGCCATTCACGGCCGTCCCACACGGGACCGAAGTGATGCATGGCGGCGATGGGAACGATTCGCTTGACCGGCGTACCCGCGAGCCACTGCAGCGCAAGCGCGGGATCGGCGTCGTGGCCGACGGTCTGGATGTTGGGCGGCATCGACGCGATCGCTTCTTCGACCGAAAGCGCGACGATCGGGAGGAACAGACCGGCTTGCGGGATCTCCAGGGCCGCGCTGCCGGCGGCGATCACCGCGCTGTTCGCCGGAGCCAGCGCGGCCGCCCAGCCCGCGGCGGCGGCAAGCTGCGCGGCGAGGACGTTCGAAGACGCTACGTGCGGCTCGCGGTTGCGCAGCCGTTCCGGCCACAGGCGCACGATCCGGTCGCGCACCTCCTCGGCGTCGCCGTCGAGGACGACGACGCGCGCGGGCGACGTGCATCCCGCCTGACCGTAGACCGCGAAGACCTTGATGAGGTCGATCAGGACTTCGTCGGTGGGTGAGCCGGCCAGCCAGGCCTCGGAACGGCGATCGCTGAAGGGGATGAGCGTGGCTCCGGGCCGGACATGCTGCGACGCCGCGGCCACGGCCTCGTCGGAGCCGAAGACGATGACCACGTCCGCCTGCGTCGTGCGCTCGAGGACCGCGGGGTCGTTGCGCTCGGCGCGGACGATCTCGGCGCGCTCCAGCAAGGCCGCGCCTCCGTGCTCTCGCACGTAATCCGCGAAGGCGAGCGTGAGGGCGTCGGCGCGCGAGCCTTCTTTCATGAAGATGCGATTCCCGGTCAGCGACAGGAGGATCAGCGTCAGCGGCCCGAGCAGCGTGACGTTGTTCGGAAGCCAGACGGCGACATTTCCGCGCGGACGCACGATCGCGTTCGGAGCGGCGGTGCTCCGGACGATTTCCTGCAGATGACCGGCATCGAGAAAGGCGATGAGGTACGCCCACTCGTCGCGCGTGAACGCGTCCGGGCGCGCGCGGATCATTGCCGCGCGGAGCTCGTTCCAGCGTTCGATCTCAGACGTTCGCACAGCCGCGCACCTCCGCTTTCGGCAAACGCCCGATCAGCTCGAACCGCCGTCCCTTCCGCCCGCACGGACAATCGCCGGCCACCAGCCGTCCCAGATCCTCGGTGAGCACGCTGTGCGACGGCGCGCCGCGCGGGAAGGGATTCATCAACTGCAACAGCCCTTCGGCGTTCGTTGGGAGAAGCGTGAAGGGATCGCGCACGATGACTTCACTCCAGAGCGGCGCGTGCCGGAACCCGGATTCGCAAAGCGGAAACAGGATGCCGTTCTGCTCCACCAGACCGTAGAAGTCTACGACCCTCGACCCGGGGGCCGCCGCCGCGAGAAGCGCACGGTCGAGCGTCGCGCGATCGACGCGGATCGCCTCGAGCTTCTTCCACCCGCCGCTATGTACGAAGTCGATGCGCACGCGCCCGAGCTCCGCCCGGAGCGCGTCCGGCATCGTCTCCAGCCAGGCCGTCCAGAGCAACGAGGTGATCGCATAGAGACGGATGTGCCCGGCCTTCGCGATCGCGTTCGAGACGCGGCTCCAATCGACCGCTCCGCCGGGATCGAGCACGAAGTGCGTTTCCGTGGCGAAGGGCTGCACGGCCATGGCCGCCGCGATGCGCGCGGGAATTGCGTCGCGCGAGCGGAGCGCGGCCGCGTGATCGAGGATCACCAGCGGCGTCATCTCCGCCCCGATGAGCTCGGCCAGAATGGCCCGGCTGCTCGCCGCCTGCAGGCGCGACGCATCCGGGTCCATCACCACCTGGCTCTGCGTGCCGGTGGTGCCGCTGGAGACGAGCGTCCGCGCGCGCTGCGCGTCCCCGCTCGCCAGGCGCAGATGCTTGAACACGCCGGCATGCAGGAACGGGATCTCCTCGAGCGCCTTCGCCTCTTTCCACTCCGGCCAGATGCGCCGGTACACGGCGTTCCGCTCGAGATGATGGCGCGTGAGCGCATTCAGCTCTTCGAGCAGGAGCGCGTCGCGGCGCTCACTGTAGGGCGGATAGGCGAGGAGCTCTGACATCGAAATCCTGGAAGAAGATCCGGACCTCAGGACTGCGCGTCAATGGAGATCCCATTCCGGTCCAGCAGCGCGACCAGATCGCCGATCCCGCCCAGGCCCGCCGCTTCATCGGGAGTCATCGAATAGCCGAACGTCTCGTGGATCCCCACCGAGAGCGACACGACGCCGAGGGAGTCCCACGTGTCGATGGCGTCACGGGTGAGATCGAACCGGAACTCGGCAGGATCCAGGAGGAAGACATCCAGCACGAGCTGGCGAAGCTTCTCGGCGTTGCTCATCAGATTCTCTGCCGCCACAGCACGGTCCGGCCGGGCGCCGAGGACGCCGTCGCCGTGTCGGGTTTTCCGTTCGCCAGGAGGGGCATGGCCTCCAGCGCCTCGATCCGCAATGGCCACTGCGGCCGGGAGAGCGATTCGCGCAACGCGTGGAGAATACCATTCAGCTCCGCGGCCTCCGGCGGCGGGCTGACGACCAGGACCAGTCCCGGCTCCCCCAGACGATCGGCCTCGCGATAGGCCGCGGCGATCCCCTTCCACGCGCTGCTGATCGCCGTCACGATCGCTGGCGCGGAGACCTTCTCGCCGTGGCGTTTGAAGACGTCGCCCGAGCGGCCGTCGAGAATCCACCGCCCGTCCTCCCCTTCGTGTCCGAGGTCTCCCGTCGGCACCCAGTCGTCGGGGCCGATCCGCTTGAGCGCTCCCTGTTCAATGAGGGCTACGGCGCCATACGCGCTGCGAAAACGGAGGGCACCCGTGGCGTCGGACTGCAGGGAGACGCCCTCGATGGGCCGGCCGACGTCGGATGCGGATGCACCCTCCTCCGCTTTCCGCACCGTCAGCCGCGGCAGCGCCTCCGCGCAGCCGTAGTTGTTGAAGACCCGCGCGCGCGGAAATCGCGATCGCAGCCGGGGCAACTGTTCCTGTGGAAAGCGGCCGCCCGCGAAGTGCAGCCGGACGACCCCGGGGAACGTCGCATCGCCGGCCAGCGCGTCGAACAGCGGAAGCTGCGAGCCGACCAGACAGAGCATCGCCTCGTCCGCCGCTTGCAGGGTCCCCAGGATGCGGTCCGGCTTGCGAAATCCGTCCGTCACGACCAATCGCCGGTTGAAGGTCCGGCTCCAGAGCCACTGGTTCACGAATGCGTAGGAGTAGCTGAGCGGCAGAGCGACGATGGTTTCCGCGACTGGCCCACTCTCCTGCGCCGCATGAAGCACCCGCGCCAACCCCTCGGCCCGCGTCCGCGACCCGATGACGAGCTTTGGCTCGCCGGTGGACCCGGATGTCAGCAGCGCGAAGTGATCCCGTTGAAGGTCATCCGGGATGAGTGCAATGGCGCGGTCCACCCACTCCGCGGAGACGGCGGTCTTCTCCGGAAGATAGAGAAATGTGGACGGCGACTGCCAACGCTCATCGAGCAGCAAGGCGTCGTCCGCGCCATGCGTTTCCTGGAGGATCTGGACCCTCATCCGCCCGGCATTCTAAGTACAGTTCCCCGGAAATTCGTGTCCATCCCGGATGGAACGCTTCGCTGTCATCCTGAGCCGGCGTAGCGCGGCGAAGGAGCCCCTGATGGATGCGCGGTCGTCGCGAACTGGAGGGGGTCCTTCGCCGTCTACGCGGCTGCTAATGACACCTGTCCCGGAGGGACCACAAGAAGGTAGCCGGTGGCAAGCGCGAAGCCGCGCAGCCACCGGGTAGGATCGCGAAGATTGCGCGCGCCCCGGAGGGGCGCCAGACGCCTTCTGCGGCCCCTCCGGGGCCGAAAATGGTCCGACCCTGGTCCGGTGGCTGCGCGCTCCGCGCTTGCCACCGGCTACCTTCTGTCGCGCCTCCGGCGCAGAGGCAGTGTCATCTCCTCATCGCCGGCCCGCAACGCGCCGTTTTCCGGCTCGGGATGACAGAGCCAGTGGCTCACGGCAGCCGGAAGCCGGCCGCCCTGAGCTTCTGTTCGAGCTCCGCGCGCGCCGCCGCAGGGGGCGCCGGCGGCATCGGGACGGTGTGACCGTTCACCGCTCCCCCGCGCATCGTGCCGTCCGCGATCTGCATCTCGTACCACCACGACCCGACCACGATCATCGCGCTGGCCGTGCCGAAGTTCGGCTCCCGCAGTTTCGACGCCTGCTCATTCCCCGCGGCGCCACACAACGCGACGATCCTCCGGTTCTCCGGCAACGGCCGCAACAGCGACTGCCCGTCCATCCAGCCCGGAACCGGCAGGCCGAGGGCATCGAGGATCGTGGGCGCGATGTCGGCGGTCTGGGCATTCTGCGCTTCGCGCCGCGCGTGCTGCCCGTTCGGGAATCGGAACATCAGCGGCACGCGCTCGCGCGTCTGCCACCACCGGCCGTGATCGGAGCCGATGACGATGATGGTGTGCTCGAGCTGGCCGCTCTTCCGCAGCGCCTCGACCACCTTGCGCATCCACTCGTCCGCGCCGCGAACCGCCAGGGCCGGGTCCTTGCCGAGGTGGGTGTCGAGGAGGTGCACGTGGGCGAGCCACGGCTGGCGCGTCTCGGACATGAACCGCAGCAACGTCCGGATGCGCCGCTCGTCGCTCCAGAACGTGGGGCTGCGCGTCCCCATGACGAACGCGAACGTGTCCTTGTCCTCGCCCGCAAAGATGCGGGCCAGCCGGTCCTGCAGGCGGTCGAAGACCTGGAGGCGGAACACGCGCGCCGTGTCGGTGGCGCGATCCACCCGCTGGAGGCGCAGCATCTCCCAGTCGTAATTGGCGAGGTCGAATGCCCCGACGAGGTTCGCAGTCGCGGCGTCGCCGTGGAGCTTCGTCGACAGTTGCAGCGTGCGGTAGCCGTGGCGCCGCAGGATCCCGGGCAGGTGCTCGTAGCGGGCGTCGCCGTAGACGATCGACGGCGGATCCAGCACGTGCGTCCGCGTCGGCAGCTTGCCGGTCAGCACCGTCACCAGCGATCCGTACGTCCGGCAGGCGTTGGCGAAGGCGTTCTCGCAGAACAGCGTCTCGCCGCGGAGCGAGTCGAGAAATGGAGTAGTCGGCCGGGGGAAGCCGTAGGCGGAGAGATACCGCGACTCGACGCTGTCGTTCGTGAGGATCAGCACGTTCGGCAGGTTCCGGTTCCGCGCCGCCGCCGGCGCGGAGGAAAAGAGGTTTCCGACCCGCGGCCGCTTCGCCTCCGAGATCGCGAACAGCGCAAAGGAGGGCGCAGCGATCAGAACGATGACGACTGCCTTGCGAAGCGGAGAGCCGGAATCGAGCAAGCGGAACAGCCAATGGCACGCGGCAGCGACCAGCACCAGCAGCAGACCGGCATAGACGTACCGCAGGCGCACACCGGCGTTCGTGCTCGAGACGCCGAAGAGCACGTGCGTGAAGTTGTCGACGAGCAGCAGACCGAGACAGCCGGCCAGCAGGCCGGCCGGAACGACCGCGACGCCGCGGAGCCGCCGGAAGGCGGCCGCTCCGGCGATCGTGGCAACTCCCTGCATGGCGAGGACGAAGGGGAGGAACGGAACCGGCGTCTCGCCCAGGACGACGAAACGATCGGCCCACGTCAGCGCGCTGAGGACCGACGGCTTGGTGACGAAGAAGAGCCACTCGAACAGCACGTAGACCGCCAGCGCCGCGAGCGGCAGGGGCAGCGTGAGCGCAGCCCACCACAGGCGGCGGTGCCGGAGGCTTTCCATGTGTCCGGCGCGATTCTACTCTTCGCCCGCGAGCGCACCGCACGATCGCTGCGGCCGCCGGGCGCGCGGCGTCTCGAAGACCCACCAGGCGCCGTTCCGCAGCGCGGGACGGACGGACTCCGGGAGTCTGCTGAACGGCAGGCCGCGCCGCTCCGCCGCGCGCGCGATCACGTAGTCGTACTCGAGCAGCGACGGCCAGTGGACGAGCCCCGCCTGCGAGTACCGGTCATGCGCGGTGAGCGCGGCCCCTCGGCGATAGCCGACGATCGGCGCGTAGTAGTTGGCGAACGAGTCCGCGACCAGCCCGCCCTTGCGCGCCTGGTACAGGGCGGCGAAGTGCGAGAACACCGGGCCCGGGACGGCGTCGCTGCCCACGTCGTTCCGCAGCAGGATCACCCTGCGCCCGGCCGGCAGTGCGTCGACGATCTCCTCGAACCGCGCGGCATCGTCTCCGAACCGCTGAAAGCGGTTCGTGAGGACCAGCATCCACACCGCGACCAGCAGAAAGACGATGCTTCCCGACAGCGCGAGTGCGCGCGCCGGGGCGAACAGAAACAGCGCGGTCACGACGATCATCACGGCGAAGCGTGGATACAGACAGACCGTCCCGAAGGCGAAGAAAGGCGCGACGAAATAGACCACGAGCGCGAGCGCCGCGAGCAGCCAGCGCGCGGGATCGCGGGTCACGCGCGGACGCGTCACCGCGACCGCGAGCGCCACGGCCAGCACGATCGGGATCGCCGCGCTTTCCCAGGCGTTCGCGACCAGCGCCGAAGGGAGATAGGTCAACCGCTCGACGGTGATGCTCCACACCGTCGGCATGTGCACGGAGCCTTCGACCTGCCGCATGTACAGCGTCCAGGCCGCCAGCAACACCGCGGCGGGCAGCACCGGCAGAGCAGTCCGCCACGACCGGCGAGCGACCGCCACGGCCACCGTCGCTCCGATGCAGAACAACAGGACGAGCGCATGTGCGCCCAGGAGCACGATCGCCAGCGCGCCGATCGCCACGGGGCGCGGCCGTTCGTCGAACAGGAGCGCCAGAAAGAAGATCCCCAGCGGCAGTGCGAGGGAGAAGTTGAAGAAGCCCCAGTAGAAGCTGTAGCCGTATGCCAGCAGGAAGCCGAGCAGCGACCAGCCGGGATCGCCGCCGCCGCGCCGGAGCAGCGCGCGCATCGAGAGCGGGAGCAGCAGGACCGCCGCCCAGACCGTCGCCTTGACCGCCGCCGCCGAGCTCATGAAGCCGGCGAGGGCGCGCGCGATCGCGTAGCCGAGGAGATACGGGGTGGACCAGTGGATCTCGAAGGTGGCGGCGAAGCGGTGACAGGCATCGCCGAAGTGCTTCCAGATCGAGACCTGGGCGATGTGCTCGGGCAGGTCCGCCATCGGAAGCGGCCCGGTGACGAACAGCGGCAGCGACGCGAGCAGCGCGCACACGCCGAACGCCGGCCAGTAAGCACGCGCCTGCATCGGGACGGCATTGAACCACAAGGCATGCGCGTGCGGTCCTGCGGGACGGCACGGTATCCTGCCGCCGTGCCGCGGAACCTGCGCCAGTTGAGCCGAACGGCGACGCATGCGCTGCGTCATGAGCCGTGGCTTTACGCCCTGGATCTCGACGATGCGGGCTGGACGACCATCGAGGCTCTGGCCGGCGCTCTCGACGCGACTGCCTCCGAGATCCGCGCCATGGCGGCGGAGTCGGACAAGCAGCGCTTTCAGCTCGACGGCGATCGCATTCGCGCCGCCTATGGCCATTCGCTTCCGGAGCGCATCGAGCACGAGCGCGCTACTCCGCCCGCGCTCCTTTTCCACGGAACCGATCCCGCGATCGTCGAGCGGATCCTCGGTCAAGGCTTGACGCCACGTGCGCGGCAATACGTGCATCTCGCCGTCGACCGGACGATGGCCGTGCAGGTCGGGAGGCGCAAGGCGGCGGAGCCGGTCATCCTGCAGATCGATTCCGCGCAGGCGCACGCCGAGGGGATCGCGTTCTACATCGGCAACGAGCGCGTGTGGCTGGCCGACCACGTCCCCCCGCGCTTCATCCGCACGGTGTGAGCGCGAGCGTCGCCGCGATCGCCTCCTCTGCTTCGTCCCACGTTGCAACGTGCGTGGCGAAGGACGGCACCGGCTCATTCTGCGGGCCGAACAGAAAGAGGTGAGGCACCACGCCGGCGAGATGCGCGAGGACGTCGGTGCGGTCGTCGACGAAGTGCGTGAGGCCGAGCTCCACGGCGTGATCGCGCTTCTGCGGCCTCTCGCGGCAGAAGCGCAGATGCTCCTCCGGGACGCCGGTCTGCTCGTGAAAGCGGTGATGGAGCAGCCACACGCGCGACCTCTCCTCCACGCGCCGGCCGCACTTGGAGATCAGCCACACGCGGCCGGCGAAGAGCGTGTGCAACCGCGCGATGGCGGCGAGCGCGCCGGGAATCGCCGGAGTCCGCAGGACCTCGTCCATGCTCCCGCCGATGAAGGACGTGTCGCCGCCGGGCTGGTCGCCGGCGATGATGACGCGGCCGATGTCGATACCGATACGATGTTCGCTGTTCATGGCCGGCAGTGTGCCGCCGGCCACTCTTGACAGGAACTATCGATTCGCGAGGGGCTATAGGCATACCCTATAGTCGTGATCGACTTCGACGCCCTGCACGCGTTCTCGGTCTTTGCACGGACGCGCAACTTCACGAGAGCGGCGGAGGCGCTGCACATCTCCCAGCCCGCTCTCCACGTGAAGATCGCCAAACTGGGGACCGCCCTCGGCGTCGCGCTCTACCGGCGCCGCGGCCGCGAGCTGGAGTTGACCGACGCCGGGCAGCAGGTCGCGCGGTTCGGAAGCGAAACGCGGGCGAGCGTCGACGAGTTCGTGGCGCGCCTGCGTGGAGTGGAGCCTCACGAGCCGGTAGTGCTCGCGGCGGGCGAGGGAGCGCTGCTGTACCTGCTGGCGCCGGCGATCCGGGAGTGGCAGAGACAACGGCCGGCCGCGCCGTTGCGGATCCTCTCCCGCGACCGCGAGGCGACGCTCGAGGCCGTGCGCTCCGGAGAGGCACACGTCGGCGTCGCGGTCCTGGAAGCGGCTCCGGACGATCTCCAGGCACCCTTGCTCGCGCGTGCAGGCTCCATCGTGGCCATGCCGTCCCGCCACCCGCTGGCGCGGAGACGCGAGCTGCAGCCGGCGGACCTGAAGGGCGCGCCGATGATCGTTCCGCCGGCAGGACGGCCGCATCGCGAGGCGTTCTCTCGCGCGATGCTCGAACGGGACCTTCCATGGACGGTCGCCGTCGAGGTCTCCGGCTGGCCGCTGATGCTCGAGCTGGCGCGGAGCGGCGTAGGGCTGGCAGTCGTCAACAGCACGTGCGTACTGCCGCGGGGCGTGGTGGGGCGCCCATTACGGGGCGTGCCGGCCGTGCATTACAGGCTCCTGTACAGCCGCGGACGCAGGAGCGACACCGCCGAGCAACTGATCGCAATGATCGGGAAAGCGAAAAATCCTCGCTGAAAAGCGAAAGGGCCTTCGATTGCTCGAAGGCCCTTTCATATTTATCCCGGCGGCGTCCTACTTTCCCACACAGTTGCCCGCGCAGTATCATCGGCGATGCAGAGCTTAACTGCCGTGTTCGGAAT
Source organism: Thermoanaerobaculia bacterium (assembly GCA_036375075.1). Taxonomy (GTDB): domain Bacteria; phylum Acidobacteriota; class Thermoanaerobaculia; order Gp7-AA8; family Gp7-AA8; genus QHVT01. Next base: position 13,386 of record DASUSN010000032.1, read on the forward strand.
GGGAACGGGTGTGAC
>DASUSN010000033.1:0-116384 GCA_036375075.1 Thermoanaerobaculia bacterium
CGTCCCGCCGGCGCGTCCTCGGGAGGACGGAGCCTCTCGCCACGTGGCACGCTCCACCTCCCACCCGGGCGGCGAGACGCCGCCCCGCAGCCGGCGGGACGCCGGCGGTCCCATGGGGGTTTGAGACAGCCTCCGATTGCCTCCGCACTCCAAAACGCTGAAACGTTCGGCCTCCCGGTGCACTGCTCCGTCAGGAGGGCCTACGTCCGCGGCTGCCTGCCGTAGTGATTTTTTGCGTTCTCGCCATAACGCGTCCATAATCCCGGCAAGCTTCAGCCAGCCAAAACCCGAAAAATCGCAGTCAGCGCAGGAAAAAGGAGCATTTGCATGCTTACCGACCGCGTTCTGCTCATCGGCACCTCGGCCGTCTCTCATCCCGTCACCGATGACCTCTTCGGAGGCCTGCTGGCGCCGGGTCCGGCGGAGATCGGGCCCCTCGACAGGTACCTGCTCGTCGTCGTCGATGCCCGCCTGAGCTCCTCGGGGCTCGAGGAGGACGGCATCGCGCAGAAGGCGCTGCGCGCGGGCGTCGCGCTCCTGATCCTCGGGCCGGCCGAGGGGCAGCTCGCGCCTCTCGCGGCAGTCCTCGGCGCCGTGCCCGACGTGCCGGCGCAGGCGGTGTTCGTCTGCCGCAGCAGCAATGCGGGCGAGGAGCACCGCTTCGAAGCGACGGCCCTCGCCTACGGTCCGACTCCCGGCAGGGATGGCCTCGCACACGCGGACGACTCGAATCAGGCGGCGCAGGCAAAAGCCGAGCATGTGGAGCCCGACGAGCCGGCGGGCGGAACCCGCGACGGCGCCGCGGGTTCCCGTCAGGAGACCGCGGTCGGGGCCTTCACCACGTTCCTCCAGTCGCGCCTCACGAGCGGCTACGCTCCGGCGCCGGTGAACCTTCCGGATGGACTGAAGTTCTTCCGGGTCCCGTGGAACTTCATGAGCGGCTTCTCCAGCCAGGGGACCGGACAGGACAGCGTGAGCTACAGAAACGGTCCCGGGAGGATCACTGCGTCGTTGGTGATCTGGGGCTTCCTCAACCAGACCAAGACGTCGAACGCGCAATACCTGGTGGTCGAGGCATCCTACGACGTCGATCCCGGCAGGCTGGCGCAATCCGACGACGAAGGGCGCGGATTCGCGAGCACGCTGCTGGTCGGCAATACCCGGCCCGTCCCCCCGCAGTTCGCGCCGGTCGGCCACGTCCCCACCAACGGCGTGAACAGCTGGGACGAGACACTGAAGATCGACATCAGCTACCAGGATCCGGCGACCGAGGGCTATCAGCTCTATACGTTCACGTCCACTGTGAATCAGACGATCACGGACTGGAGCGTGCAGAACGAAGGGTCGGGAACCGTCCTCGGGGCGGAGTGGTTCATGAACGCTCCGGCCAACGGCGCCGACCTTCAGAGCACCTACAAGAACGCCTTCACCTTGTGGGGCGGCGTGAAGAGCCTTCCCAGCGCCAGCACCGGAACGCTCAACGCCCGGGAAGCCAGCGCCTGGATCACGAATACGGTCCTGAAAGGCCGGATCGGCATCTCCGTCCAGCTCGAGACGCAGCAGACGATTTTCTACAGCTTCCGGTGCGGTCTGGCGATCTGTTACCGCATCGCCGTCCTGGCGCTGCCGGGCTTCCGGGCCAGCCAGACGGTCTCCGTCGATCTCTCACCCATTCAACCCTGACCGCAGGTGCACGTCATGCCGCGCCGCCGATTCGCATCGTCCGCCCGCGCCATCGTCATCACTCTTCTGGCGTCGCTCGCGGCGACATGCCGCGTGGCCGGGCCGCCCGGCCTTCCGCGGCCGGCCCCCTCCGCGCCGCCGCCATCGGTCCGTTCGGGGTACGCGCCGTCGCAGCCGGCGGGCATCCTCGCGGGGATGTTCGCCGTGGACGGCAGCGGCACCGCCACCTTCGAGCTGCCGATCACCGCGCCTCCCGGGACGGCCGGCGTGCAGCCCGATCTCGCGCTCACCTACAACCACCATCGCGAGAACGGCTACCTCGGTATGGGGTGGCAGCTCAGCGGTCTCTCCGCGATCGGGCGCTGCGTCGCCGACTACGCGCAGGACGGGTTCAAGTCCGGCGTGAATTTCGACGCGCGCGACCGCTTCTGCATCGACGGACTCCGGCTGATCGCCATCCGCGGCGCGTACGGCGCCGACGGCACCGTCTATCACACCGCCACGGACACGCAGACCTCGGTCCTCTCGCACGGCACCTGCGGCAGCGGACCCTGCTCGTTCAGCGCGTTCAACAAGAGCGGCGAGCGTCTCTCGTTCGGCGCGACGGCGAGCTCGCGGATCCGCGCTCACGGCCGGACCGACGGCACGGTCCGGACGTGGGCGATCGACCGCCACACGGACCTGAACGGCAACTACACGGCCGTCACCTACACCAACGACGACCTGGCCAGCGGCGAGTACGTGCCGGTGCGCATCGATTACACGGGCAACGAGGCAGCCGGACTCGTGCCGCAGCGCAGCGTCGCGCTGCGCTACCGGCAGCGTCCCGACAAAGTCCGCCGCTACATGGGCGGCTCGCTGATCCAGGCCACTCAGTTGCTGGACTCGATCGTCACCTCCGTGACCGGGGAAACGGCACAGACCATCCGGCTGGGATACGAGACGAGTGCCTTCACGCAGCGCTCGCGCCTCGTCTCCGCGACGATCTGCGACGGCGCGGACGTCTGCCTGCCACCGGTCAGGCTGGCCTGGCAAACGGAGAGCGGCGACTTCGCCGATGCGAAGACGAAGCTCCCCGGGCCGCTGTACGTGATCACGAACGGAAGGACCGTCCCCCTCGGCGTCCTGCAGGACTTCAACGGCGACGGCATCGCCGACTACTCGGTGGCCACCGAGTTCGTCGGACGCACGACGCGGCGCGATCTCGCCATCTGGCTGGGGAAGCCGGACGGCAGCTTCGCAAAGGCCTCGTTCACGCTGCCCGGTCCCATCTTCCGGGCCACGTCCACGGTCGTCGTGCACGCCGGCGTGCTGCAGGACCTCGACGGCGACGCGATCCTGGACTTCTCTCCCGCCACGCACAACGCGGCGACCGGCAAGTCCGATCTCTCCGTGTACCTCGGCACCGGAAGCGGCTTCGGCAAGGCCTCGTGGACGCTGCCGGACGCGATGTTCCTGCTCGCCAACGGCAGGACGGTGCAGACGGGCGTGCTGGCCGACATGAACGGCGACGGCATCCCCGACTATTCGCGCGCCACGCGGCTCCTCTCCACCGGTCAGCAGCTCCTGGCGATTTTCAAAGGCACGGGCAACGGCTATGCCGCTACCGGTACGACTCTTCCCGGACCGCTGTTCGGCGTCGGCACGACGGCCTTCGCGCGCCTCGGCGTGCTCGAGGACATCGACGGCGACGGCATCGCCGACTACTCGCCGGCCACGTTCAATGCCCGCACCGGCGTATCCGATCTCACGGTCTGGACCGGCGTGACGCCCGGCTTCACGTTCGCGAAATCGTTCGACCTGCCCGGCCCGCTACTCACCCTCTCGAACGGGCAGTCGCTCGACACCGGCCTCCTGATCGATCTCAATGGGGACGGCATTCCGGACTACTCCCGCGCCACGGACATCCTCACCACCGGCAAACAGCTCCGCGACGTCTACCTCGGCACCGGGAAAGGGTTCGCCGACTCCGGGTTCGATCTGCCGGGCCCGGTCTTCCTGCTCTCGACGGATCGCTCCGAGATCAGCGGCGTGCTGACGCAGCTCAACGGCGACGGCACGTCCCGGTACGCACGCGCGACGCAGTTTCCTGACGGGCGCCAGGATCTGGCCGTCCATCTCGGAAGCGGCAACGGCTTCCGTCCGGCGAGCTTCGCGCTGCCGCAGCCGCTGTTTCAGATCGCGAGCGGCGGGGTATTCCCGCGCGGCGTGTATGAGGACCTCAACGGCGACGGCATCACCGATTTCGCCGATGCGGCCTGCACGCTCGCGCCGGACGGCACATTCGCGAATTGCAACCTCGGCGTACGCCTGGCGAAGGGCCCCTTCTCCGATCTCGTCTCCACCATCACCAGCACGTTCGGCGGCACGACCCGGATCTCGTATCAGCCGATCTCCGATCCCGCCGTCTACTCACGCGGCGACGTGACTCCGAAATACCCCGTGCGCGATGCGCAGGGGCCGGTCTACGTGGTCTCGCGCTACGCGATCGACGACCGGCGCGGCAGCTCATATACGTTCGGGTACCGCTACTCCGCCGGCCGCACCGATGTGCTGGGTCGCGGATTCCTCGGCTTCACGAACGTCGTGGCCACGGAGCAGGCCGGAGGACGGACGTCGGAGACGACGTATGCGATGACCTTTCCGTTCTACGGGCTGGCCACGCACGCCGCGATGCGCGACGGCGACGGCGCGTTGCTCGAGAGCACCGATACCACGTACACGGACATCGCGCCGGCGGAGCATCGTGCCCGCGGCGTCCATCAGCCGCTGCGCACCGGCTTCGTCGACACGATGTACCAGGACGGAGCGCCCGCATACAGCTACGCCCGCGACTACGCCTACGACGCCTTCGGGAACATGACCCTGGAGACCGAGCACGGGGACGAGGCCACCGGCGTCCTCCCGGTCCACCACTGCGTCCGCTATTTCAACGACAGCACGCCGGACGTCAACCGCCTCGGGTATCCGCTGCAGAAGAAGTCCACGCGCACGCTGGCGGCCTGCCGCGCGCTCCTCGATGCGCCATCGGGAGAAGCGGTGCGGTGGGATCCGGTCGCCGACCTGCGCTGGTCGCGAACCACCTACGACTCGCGCCTCAACACGCACAGCGAGGAGTCGTACGACGACAGTCACAGCGTCTTCATTCCGCTTCACTACACCGTCGACGCGTTCGGCAACACGCTGACCATCACCAACGCCGCCGGCGACACCTCCACGTACACCTACGACCCGGTCTTCCACACCTTCCTCGAGTCGTACACGAGCCCCGAGATGGAGCACCCCGGGGGCGAGAAGTACACGCTCTCGACGAAGTACGACTCCGAGCCGCGATTCGGGATCGTGGTGCGGGCGGTCGACCCGAACGGCAACGTCATGCGCCAGGACGTCGACGGCTTCGGCCGCCCCGTCGCGCAGTTCGGACCCAATCCCGACGGCGTGCTCACGCAGCTGGTCTCGATGCTCTGGAAGACCGACGGAGCGCTGCCGTACATGGAAACGCTCACCCGTCCTTCGTTCGACGCGCCGGACGATCCGGAGACGTGGTACCGGATGCGCGAGCGCTACGACGGACTGGGCCGGCAGTACCGCGTCGAGCGCAATGGCCTGAAGGAGAACCGGCCGGCGACGATCGTCTCCGAGGTCTTCTTCGACGCCCAGGCCCGCATCGACCGCAGGGCCGTGAATCACTTCGAGGGCGACCCCGTACCGATCATCACCACCAGGTTCGATGCGCTGAACCGGCCCGTGCTCACCGTCGATCCGAGCGGCGTGAAGGAACGGATCGCGTACACCGCCGGAGGACTGCGCATCGCGCGCACGCTGGCTTTCGACTCGCCGGCCGCGACCACGGCGATCGTGGAGCTCGACACCGAAGGCCGCACCCGCAAGCGCGTCGAGGCGAACGGGCAGACGCTCACGTTCGGCTACGACCCGCTCGGCCAGCTCGTCACCAGGGCCACCGCGCCGGAGTCCCGTCCCGCTACGCTGACGTTCGATTCCATGGGACGGCTGCGCCGGATCGCGCGCGCGGACACCGGCCCGACCACGTGGACCTTCGATCCGCAGAACCGGCTGCGCGGCATCGCCGATGCCTCCGGCAACACGATCGCCTTCGACGCATACGACGCGCTCCAGCGCCCGCTGCGCCGCACGGCGCGCTATGGCGGCCAGACCGCCGTGTGGAGCTACGTCTACGACGAGACCCGCTATCGCAACGGTCTCTCCCACCCCACCACGGTCACGTTGCAGGCGCCGCTCCTCGGCACCGCCGTCTATCACTACTCGTGGGACGCCTACGACGACGCCATCGCCGGCCAGCTGACGCTCCGTGGATCGACGTACGACTTCGCCACCACGCGCGATCCGCTCGGCCGGCCCGTGGCGCAGATGTTTCCCGACGGCTCCGTGGCCACGATGATCTACGGCCGGGACGAGAACCTGTCGCGCGTCGACGTGGCGGAGCCCGGAGGCGCGTCCATCCCGTACGCGCATCTGACCAACTACACGGCGATGGAGCAGCTGCAGGACCTGACCCTCGACGCGAACGGCGTGAAGGTTGCGCGCCGCTACTACGCCCCCGAGGTCGCGTTCGGGAAGCTGCAGTCGATCGACGCCGTCTCCACGAAACAGGCCGGCCGGCAGCTCGTCGCGCTCACGTACTCCTGGAACGAGCTCGGCGAGGTCACCGCCATCGACGATCGCCGCGACCCGGCGCAGTCGCAGCGCTTTGGATACCGCGATCAGCCTCTCAACGAGGGGATGGGATTCCTCACCAGCGCCACCGGCGGCTATGGCCGGAAATCGTTCCGGTACGAGCAGCTCGGCAACGTGGTGCAGCAGGACGCGACCACGTTCACGTACGAACCGGATACGAGCCGGATCGCCGGCAGCTCGGCCGGTACCTCCTGGACGTTCGATCCCAACGGGTTCCTGCGGACGCGCGCCGCCGGCGACACGGAGGCACACTACTCGTTCGACGCGGACGGCAATCTCGTGTCGATCGCGGCCGGCGACGCGGTCACGCTGGAGGCCGCGTACGACCACACCGGACGGAAGCTGATCGAGCGGCGCGGCGCCGGACCGACGGTCTCCTGGATCACCGACTCCTACGAGGTGGACGATTTCGGCGGCGGCAGGATGCAGCACACGCGCTACATTGCCGGCCTCGAAGGCCCTCTCGCCGCGATCACCGCCCCCGGCGACGGCAGGAGCGGGCTGGCTGCCGCGTCGCAGCGCCACCGCATCCGGGCCATGGCCGCGGGCCGCACTACGATCGCCGGAAGGGCGCGCGGCGCGATGCACGACGTGCTCGCGTTCATCCTCGCGCCCCGCACGCTGCGCATCGCGGGCGCCGCGTTGTTGGCGCTCCTGGCCGCCGCCGCGTTCGGCCTGATGCTGTGGCCATCCTTCGGCCGCGAGCGAACGCGCTTCTCCCGCAGAAGTCCGCTGTTCGCGCGCGTCGCGCCGCTGCTCGCGCTGTGCATGCTCCTGGCGAGCGCGGGGCCCGCGTACGCCGATCTCACGCCCGGACCGAACGGCGCGGGGATCCCGGCGAACGGCCGGATCTTCTTCGTCCGGAACCTGGTCGACAGCGTCGTCTCCGCGACCGACGATCAGGGCCGGGAGACGGCGTCCGTCGCATACGAGCCGTATGGCTCCCTCGATCAGACATCCAGCCGCGGCGTCGACGATTTCCGCCCGAAGTTTTCGGGCAGGGATTTCGATCCGGGGAACCAGCTCTACGACTTCCTGGCCCGGCGCTACGACCCGCAGCTCGGGCGCTTCATCTCGCCCGATCCCAGCAATCAGTTCGTCAGTCCGTACCTGTACGCCGAGAGCGATCCGGCGAGCCGCGTCGATCCCGACGGCGAGTTCGCCATCTTCATCGCCGTCGCCGTCGGCGCGGTTGCCGGCGCGTACTTCGGCGGCGTGAGCGTCAACCAGAGCTTCAATCCGCTCGACTGGAACTGGCAGTCCGGCGACACGTTCGCGGGCCTGTTCGGCGGGGCCGCCCTGGGGGCCGTCGGCGCCGCGGCGGGAGGGGCATTCGTGCAGGCCGGCGTGGCCGTCGGCTCCCTCGGCGGCACGACCGCGCAGATTGCCGGCGTCGCGATCGGCATCGCCGGCGAGGCGCTGGTCGGCGCGGGCGAGAACGCCGCCTTCGCCGCGCTGGGCGGCGCCACGGGCGACGAGATTCTCCAGTCGGCCGCGGAGGGTGCGTTTTTCGGCGCCGTCTTCGGAGGCGCCGCGGAAGCGATCGATCTGGTCGGCAAACGCCTCTCGCGCGCCACCGACACGGCCCTCGGCGAGGCCAGCGGTCCGGACGCGGGGACCGCGTTCGAGAAGATCGTCCCGCGCAACGCCGAAGCGCCGTGCGCGTGCGGCTGCTCGAGCTTCGTCGCCGGCACCACGGTGGCCACGGCTGGCGGCGATTCCCGCCCCATCGAACAGCTCGCGGCCGGCGACGCGGTGACCGGGCGCGATCCGCTTCGCGGCACTACGGCCACGGGCCGCGTCGCCGAGCGGGTCAGCCGCACGACGCGCGACCTGGTGCGCCTCACCATGGCCGGCGGCGAGCGGCTCGACGTCACTCCCGAGCATCCGTTCTACGCCGACCGCGCCGGCTGGATCGCCGCGGAGCACCTCATCGCCGGCGACACGCTGGCCACCGCGGCCGGCACCCCGGTCCGCGTGGCCTCCATCGAGCGAGTGCGCACCGAGGAGCCGGTCGCCGTCTACAACCTCGTCGTCGACGGAACCGAGAGCTACCACGTCGGCGACGCGCAGATCACCGTCCACAACGGCAAGTACTGCACGGCATCGATCACCGCGGGCGGCATCGTCACCGAGACGTGGAGCAACACGGAACTGAAAAAGCGGTTCCCCAACAAGTCCCAGCTCGACGCCATCAAGCGCGACATCCGCGCGAAGGCGGCCAACGCCAATAAGATCGTCCTGGGCGGCACCATCAAGGCGTTCACCCGGGTGAAAAACCCCGTCAAGACCGCCAGCAAGCAATGGGTCCGGCATGCCTACGCCAAGAAATTCGGTGCGAACGCCAAGGTCCCGTCCTCGATCCGCCAGGCTTTGCAGGCCATCCGCCCGAGACCCTTCAAGCAGGACGTCGACGAGTTCCTGACGCGCATCCAGGGCGGTCTGACCATCGTTCAGGGAGCGCCCCAGAACCAGGGGCCGATCAGTTCCTTCGTCAACTCCACCTCCGGCGCGGCGATGGGGGCGCTCTCACGGGCCGGGCCGCCGAAACGGATCCGTCGATTCGCCATACGATTCGTGTGATGAACGACGCCAGACTCGCCTTGGGGCTGATCGGGGCCGCCGCGCACGGCGATCTCGACGCACTCCGCCTGTTTCTCGATGAGGGCGCCGATCCGAACGGCGACGACGCGGAAGCGCTCTGCGTCGGGGCGCAGGAGGGACAGCTGGAAGCCGTGCGCGTGCTGCTCGCGCACGGCGCGGACGTGCACGGCCAGGACGACATGCCGCTCCGCCTGGCATCGCTGGGCGGACACGCGGACGTCGTGCGGCTGCTCCTCGAGCGTGGCGCCCGCGCGGACGCCCACGACAACGACGCCATCGGCCTCGCCGCCGAGCACGGTCACCTCGCCGTCGTGCGGCTCCTCGCCGATCATGGCGCCGACCCCGCCGCCCGCGATCACGCGCTCGCGACCGTCGTCGCCGCACGCGGCCACCTCGAGGTCCTTCGCGAGCTCGCCCGCCGCGGTCTCGACGTTCACGCGCACAATCGCAACGCTCTCCGCGTCGCGCAGCGGGAGGGGCACCGGGACGTCGTAGAGTTCCTCTCGCGCTGAAACGTTTTGCCCTCCCGGTGCACTACTCCGTCAGGAGGGCTCATGTCCGCAGCCGCCCTGACCGTCTCCTTTCGCGCCGTCGATCCCGGCGATGGCGAGCGTCTCTCCCTGGTTCTCGGTGCAGCGCAGCTGGAAGGGGACCGCAAGAAAACCCCGCTCCCCCTGCAGGGGCGCCGTGTCGAGCTCGATCTCCGCCGCCCGGCGGAGTCCGCGCTGACGGTCTCCTGCCCGCCCGGCAAGTACGAGCGGCTCGTGCTCCGGATCGACTCGCTCGCGCTGTTCGGCAAAGGCAAGACAGACCCGCGGCGCGTGGCGGAGCGCTTCGAGCTGGCGATCGAAGAGACCATCGACGCGCGCGGCGGCATGATCACGCGCGTCGAGCTGACCGTGAGCGTGGCCGCCTTCGCCCGGGGAGACGATCCGCGCTCGGCGTTCAAGACCGCCGTCGCGTTGATCGGCGGCGCGGCGCGCGCGACGATCGACAGCTCCGTCGCACAGACCGTCGCGCTCGACCCCAGTGACATCCTCGGTCAGCGCAACGTGGGAGCGGGGCTCCGCGTCGGCCGCGGCGCGCTTCCGAACGGCACCGTGGTCGACGTCCGCCGCCGCGATCCCGACGGGCTGCCGGATCTCTTTCCCGGCCAGCGCCGCGTCGGTCCGGTGATCGACATCAACGCCGGCACCCAGCCGGCGGCGATGGTGGAAGTGACCGTTCCGTACGATGCGACGGCGGTCGCGGCGGCAGGCTCGTCGCCGGAACGGATCGTCGTGCTGCGGCTGGACGACGCCCGCACCGCGTACCAGGAGCTGCGTCCCTATCGCGTCGACACGGCGAACCGCACGGTCACGGTGCGCACGGCCCGGCTCTCCTCGTTCTTCGCCTGCACGGGCGGGATCCTCCTCGACCTGCCGGTACCGTTCCGCAACGTGGTCGGCGACACGCTGTTCTACGTGCCGTCCGGCGAGACCACCGTCGCCGGCCGGGTCGCGGCGGCGAACCCGGTGGTCACGCTCCAGGGCGCGCCGTTCGCGACGAGCTGGAGCCGCGGCGACCGCTTCGCCTTCGAGGGTGTGCGCCTCCTCGACCGCATCGAGACCCGCGTCTCCATCCGCGCCGAGGTGGAGGGGCTCCTGGCGCACACGTGCGACATCACCCTGCGCCGCTTCACGCCGCCGAAGCGCATCGCCACCGTGCACCGCTTCGCCGGCCCCACGCTCGAGTTCCTCGACATCGGCACGCCGGTGGTCAGCACCGGCATCGTGACCCGCAGCCGCGCCAGCGGGGACGACCTCTTCCCGCAGCTCGCGGAGTGGCAGAATTCGCTCGCCCGCTACACCGGCGTGCTGCAGGAGTACGACGCGGCCGACGAGACCTGGCGGTCGATCCGGGTCGTCCCGGACTCCTTCTTCGAGAACGAGGCCGCGCGGGCCACGATCGCGCTGCTGGCCAACGCCGGCGTCGCGATCCCGATCGACGCCGCGGTGCCGGAGCGCATCCGCTTCCTCAGCGCGCTGAACGCGTTCCTGACCGCGGGCCCGGACGGCCCGCCCGCCCTCCCGGCCGGCTTCGTCCGGCTCTTCCTCGACATCGGCTACCGCATGGTCGGTCCCGGCGTGCACGCGCTCTCCTCCACCCTGCCGTTCCTGCAGATGGACGGCGACGACTACGGCGTGGCGTACGTCGCCGCGACCTTCGAGGGCGCGCGCGCGGCGAACGGCAACGGCCTGCAGCCGTTCCTCGACCGCCTGTACGGCCAGCAGTTCGAGCCGCTGCCGCTCCGGCAGGTCCCGGCCGGGAATCTCTACTTCCGCCACGTCTCCCGCGCCGGCGCGCAGGAGCCGGAGCTGGTCGCGGAGAACGTCTGGTGCACGTCGGTGGTCCTGCGCCGCAATCCCTTCAACGGCATCCCGACGATCCTGGCCCTGGGCGTGCGGCCAGCGGAGGTCTCGAACGACGGCCTCGCGCCGGCGTCGGGCGCGGCCCTGCTCTTGTGCACGCGCCGCAACGACGGGACGTGGAACGTCCAGCAGGCCGCAGGCAACCACCCGTACGTCTCCGCGGACTTCGCCTTCGATCCGGAGAACGGCGCCATCCGCATCGTCGCCGCGCGCCTCGACCCGAGCGGCTTCGCGGACGCGCTGAACTGCCGGATGTTCCTGATCGTCGGGGACAACCAGGGCCTGTGGATCGAGGAGCCGGTGACCTGGCTGGAAGGTCCGTACGACGTCCAGCGCGACCGCGGGATCTGGCCGCGGGTGACGTTCGACGCGCGCGGCCGGCTGGCGATCGCGTTCTGCCACGACACCAAGGCGTTCGTCGCACCGCTCGATCCCGACGTGCCGTTCACGCCGCCCACGCGCATCCCTATCGACAGCGGCGTGCAGTGGCTCGCCGGCGTGCTCGAGGGCGTGGGCTGGCGCGTGCGGATGATCGACTGGGCCGAGTACGCCGATCTCTCGGGCAGCGACGACGGCAACCGCGACCTCGCCTTCGCCTCGGGCATGACCGCGCAGAGCCGCGTGGGCTTCGCGCACTTCGCGCCGTCCATCGCCGCCGATCCCGCCGGCACGCTCTGGATGGCTTACGGAAAGGGTGCCCTCCACCTCACCGAGATCGACCTCGACACGCTCACCGGCAACGGCCGCACGGTGGACATCGACCGCACCACGGGCTTTTACCCGAGCCTGGCCCTCCGCGACGCGGGCGTCCCGGCCATCGCCTACAAAGACCTCTACGGCACGGGCGAAACGCGCCCGCCGCGGGAATTCAAGACCGACGAATGGTCGACCGAGCACGTCGACGACCTGCACTACTTCCGCCTCGACGAGGGCAACCTCGTGCCTCCCGGCTCGCCGCCCGCGCCGCTCGCGCCCGGACACGCCATCGACTTCCTCAACCTCCAGGGCTTCGGCGCGCGCCTGCCGCTGACCTGTCCGAACATCACCCAGGTCCTGCTCGACGTCCTCGGCGCGCTGCTCCTGAATCCGGAGGCGGTCCAGCAGACCGTCAATCCGCTGCTCGAGTCGCTGATCATGAACGCGACCTTCGACTGGGGCCTCATCCCCGGCCGCAGCGAGCGCGTGGTGCGCGACCTGCGCATCCTCCGCTCCCATCCCCAGCTCGCCCGTCACCTCGAGCAGGTCTTCCCGCGTCCGGACATCATCGAGTTCTTCATCCGCAACGACCGCACCGGCGAGGACATCCAGCGCATCGACCTCACGCTCTTCGGCGATCTCTTCTCCGTCGAGGATCCCGACGGCCGCCTGCGCGAAGAGCTGAACCTGCGCGGCATGGGACAGCTCCCGCCCCCGCCGCCCCAGGAGGAAGAGGAGGAAGACGATCTTCCGGACGAACGCGATCCCGACATCGATCGGGGCCGCGGACCGGGACGTCCGCGGCCTCCGCGCGGAGGAGGACGTCCGTCGCGCCGGCCGATGCCCATTCGCCTGCGCAACCACTTCGCGGCGCACGGCTGGCCGCTGTCCGCGGACGCGCACATCACCGTCGAGCCGCCCAACCGCTTCCGCGGCTTCTTCCAGCTCACCGACGCCGCGCCGTTCGGCACCCGCCCCGGCGCGATCGCCCAGGTCTACGAGATCTACGTCGAGGGCACGCGCCTCATCGTGCGCCTCCCGGCGCGCATCACCGTCACCGACCGCAACGACAACAGCGCGCACGTGTGCGGGCACGAGCAGTCCCAGTGGGACCTGGCCGGGACGTTCCTGGCCGGGCGCATCGGCGGCATCCTTCCGCAGTTCGACGAGGAGCTCACCCGCCGGGCGTGGCTCATCGCCGCGGCCGGCATCCGCTTCCGCAAAGAAAGCCGCGACCCCTCGCGCCCGCAACAGGGCTCGGTGCGCTTCAGCGCGACCATCCCCCACTTCGTGGTCTGGGGCGAGGACTTCGCGGAATTCGTCCTGCGCACCATCACCCCGTCCGAGGTGGGCTTTTCCATCGCGCCGTTCGTGAGCCAGGGACAACTGCGGTGGTATCAGCGCGAGGTCTTCGGCCGCATCGGCGAGATCGAGGCCACCATCAACGCCGCGTCGCTTCCCTTCTGGATCCACCTTCTGACATTCATCATCGGGCCGTTCGCTCCGGCTCTGCTCTTCGGCGGCGTCGAATTCGCGGAGTCGATGGTCGAGGACCGGGCGGACGAAGAAGTGGGCGGCGTGAACAACTTCCGCGGCCTGGGCGGCCTGATCCAGCCGATCTACGCGCAATGGGTGCGGTCGCGCTTCCCCAACGGCCAGCCGCCCGCGCTGGAGGCCGTGCTCCTGCGCGACCAGATCCTCACCTACTGGACGCGCGAGGACCGCGAGGACGTGGCCACGATCTTCCTGGCTACCCCGTCGCAGCTGTCGCTCGTCACCGCGGCCGACGGTCCGCCGGTGCGGCGGAACATGCTCCTCCAGAACGCCGGCCCGGTGCCGGTGTCGCTCGACGAAGTCACCCTCGCCTCGCCGGGCGGAGAGTTCCGCATCGCCTCGCTCCCCACCTGGCCGCGGGTGCTCTTCGCCGGCGAGGCGGAGATCGTGACCGTGGAGTTCGAGCCCGACCTGCCGGTCGGCCAGCGCACCAACACCCTTCGTGCCCGGTTCAACGGAGGGCAGATCCTGGAGGCCCAGCTCCACGGCCTGGCCCAGTCGCCGCGCAGCCTCGTCGTCCGCCCCGCGGACCGGGTCGCGTTCGGCGTGATCAACGTGGGCGCGTCGCGCGTCCTGCGCGTGGAGCTGGCCAATCAGGGCCAGGGGCCGCTGACCGTGGCCGGCATCCGCATCGACGCGGTTGGGGCGAACGAGGGCCGCTTCACCGTCGCTCCCGCCGCGCCGCTCACCGTCGCGCCGCTGACCTCGAGCTTCCTCGACGTGACCTTCTCGCCGCAAGCCATGACCACCGCCGGCAACGAGGCCACGCTGGTCATCGACAGCGACGACCCGGTGCGGCCGCACGTGGAGATCCGCCTGATCGGATTCGGGGCCGCGGCGAACCTGCTGGTCATGCCGGCCGCGCTGCCGTTCTCCAATACCGCCGTCGGCGGCGGGTTCCCCGAGAACCGCCGGCCGCTCTCTCTGTTCAACACCGGCGCAGCCTCGGTGACGGTCACCGGAAACTCCTTCCAGCTCGTCGATCCGGTCGGCAACGTCTCGCCGCATTTCCAACTGCTCGACAACGGCGGCCAGCCGCTGGCGCGCCAGGACGTGACGCTTCGCTCGGGCGACCAGTTCGCGATGCAGGTGCGCTTCCGCCCCACCGCCGCCGGCGAGCACTTCGCCACCCTGCGCCTGCGCTCCTCGACCGCCGGCCAGCCGGACGTCACGGTGTTATGCAGCGGGCGGGGGGTGTGACTCACGTGCACGTCCAATGTAGGGCGTGGCTTCAGCCCGCCTCCCGTGCGGGGTGGGCGGCTCACGATTCTGCCGCGCTCGCACCGGAGAGGCGGGCTGAAGCCACGCCCTACATCGGTAGGGAATCGAGGGCCTCCGTCACTCCTACACCGGAGGGTGACGAATGACGGCACCGAAACGGGAGAGAGAACGGGAGAGGGAAGCGAGCGCCGACATGTCGTTGGACGACTTTCTCGCCGGCGCCGCGGACGCAGGCCCGGTCGCACGCGTGCATCTGCTCGACTGCGGCCCCGAGGAGTATGGCGATGCGCTGCTGATCGAGCTCGGAGACGAGACCATCCTCATCGACGGCGCCCACCCCGGCAATAACCGCGAGAAAGATGGCCACCCCGCGCTGCAGGACCAGATCGCCTCGCTCCTCGGCCGCGAGCTGCCGATCCAGGTCTCCCTGCTGATCGTCTCCCACGCCCACGAGGACCACATCGGCTGCCTCCCCGCGCTCGTGCGCGACGGCCACATCACCGCCGAGTTCGCACTCGTCGCCGACCCCGATCTCGCCTGGGGCCGCGAGCCGGACGCCCCGCCGCCGCGGCTCGACGACCGCGCCGCGATGATCGTGGCCGGCCTGCGCGAAGAGCCGCGCTCCCCGAACACGCCCGACGCCGAGCTGCAGCAGTTCCTCCTCGACGCCATGAACCTCGAGGGCCGCTACCGCGCGATGCTCGACACGCTGGAACAGACCGGGACGGTCGTCCGCTATGGCCGCAAGGCCGGCTACACGAAGCTGAAAAAGCGCTTCGCGAACATCGGCCTGGAGATCCTCGGCCCGTCCGAGGAGCAGTTGCTGATCGCGGCCGACCTCATCGCCACCCGGACGAGCGACGCCATCGACGCCATCAGCGACCAGCTCGCCCTCGACGCGGATCCGGTGGAGGTCTACCGCCAGCTCGTGAGCCTCGACGCGGCCGACGGGAAGAGCCGTCCCGGCGAGGCGGTGAACCTGCAGAGCATCGTCACGCGCTTCACCGCCGGCGGGAAGCGCTTCCTGTTCGCGGGGGACATGCAGTTCGCCGCGCCCGGCGTTTCCAACGACCGGGTCGAGGAGAACATCCGCAAACTGCGCGAGAAGATCGCCGAGGGCGCGCCGTATGCCTTCGCGAAGCTTTCGCACCACGGGAGCGACAACGCCTTCGACGAGGACGTACTCGACGAACTCGGAAAGACGCGCTACCTCGGCATCTGCGCCGGCAGCGGCAGCACGAAACATCCGCATCACGACGTGCTCGATCTGCTGAAGAAACACTCCAGCCAGCTCACCTGGGTCCGCACCGATCGCAACGGCCAGTGCACGCTCACGTTCGGCGCGCAGACGCGCGTCGAGCTGACCGAGGGAAAGAAGAACGACGCGCGGCCGAACAGCGAAGACATCGGCCGGGAGGCCGCACCGCCTGAGACGCCGGCGTGGCCGATCGTCCCGCCCGGACCGGAGAACGAGCCGGCCGTGGTGCAGGAAGTCGCGGCGGACGGCAGCGTCGAAGTGTTCGCGCGCGTGCCGCACACGCGCACGAAGGTGACGCTCACCATCGACGTCGAGCCGTATGGCAACGCCGCGCGGGCAGATCGGGGGGCGGTTCGGCGAGTAAGCACCCTCCCGCACAACTGGCGGCCGTCCGCCGCCGTCTCCAAGCTGCTGTTCGTGACGTCCCGGCCGGCGCTCGAGCGCAACGTCGGCGCGAGCGAGACCGAATTGATCCTGTCGTCGCTCGCGCGCGCCGGCGCCGAGGTGATCGATTTCGCGGTGGCGCCGCGAGACACGCTCCGCCAGCGGATCGCCTCGCGGCCGCGCGGCGTGGTGATCCTCGGCGGCTACGACGTCGTCCCCTCGCAGCGGATCGACTGCCTCCCCCCGCAGCTCCGCGAACGGCTCGGCAACACCGAAGACCCGGACGACTTCGTCGTCTGGAGCGACGACGTCTACGGCGATGAAGACGGCGACGGCCTGCCCGAGGTCCCGGTTTCGCGCATTCCGGACGGCCACACCGCCGCCGTGCTCTTCGGAGCGATCGCCGCGCCGGCCGCGGCCCAGCCGACACGCGCCGGCGTCCGCAACACCGCCCGGCCGTTCGCCAAACAGATCTTCGCCTCGCTTCCCGGCACCGGCGACATCCGCGCCTCCCAGCCGCAATGCTTCGACAACCCGGCCTTCACGCTCGACGGCCACCACGTCTACCTCATGCTGCACGGCGACTACACCGACGGCAGCCGCTTCTGGGGAGAAGGGACGCTCAACAACGCCGAGGCGATGAACGTGAGCAACATCCCGGACCCGGCGCCGGCGGTCGTCTTCACCGGCTGCTGCTGGGGCGCCCTCACCGTCGACAAGCCCGCCGGACGCTGGACGAACGGCCAGTCCCTCGGCATCAAAGCCCCCGACAGCTCGATCGCCCTGACGTTCCTCGCGCGCGGCGCCCGCGCGTACATCGGCTGCACGGGCGCGCATTACTCGCCGACCACGGAGCCGTACGACTACTTCGGCGGTCCCATGCACGCCGCGTTCTGGCGCGCCTATCGCAGCGGAAAATCCCCGGCGCAGGCGCTCTTCGACGCCAAGATCGAGTACCTGGCCGGAATGCCCCATCACCAGCGGACCGACATCGGTCAGGCAATTGAGTTCAAGATTTTGCGGCAGTACACTTGTCTCGGCCTGGGTTGGTAACCCGCGCCGCGGAACATCACGCGCTCACCACGCGTTGCGAGGGATTATGGCGAAGCTGACGAAGGAACAGACCGCACAGATCGTGGCAAGGGAGCTCAAAGGCTACCGCGTCACTACCTCCTCGCCGGCCGCGGCGGATGCCTTCAAGGGCCTCCGCTACTCGCCCGAAGCGTCCACCCCGGACCTCGCCACGCTCCGCAAGAAGTACCTCAAGCAGAGCGCGCCGGAGCTCGACGAGCTGCCGAACGGCCGCCAATCGAGCGCCAGCGACGACGACGTCATCGTGACCGTCGAGCCCGAACACCCAGCCGACCCCTTCAGCCGCGCCGCCCGCCCGAAGACGAAGATCATCTCCGGCTCGAAGAAGACGATCATCGGCTCCCAGGGCTGAACCTCAGCTCGCCACGCCTGGTGATCCAGGAGTGCGGCGGCGAGGCTGGCCGGACGGAAAGCCCGTCCGGCGTCAGATCAGAGCTCACGCTCGCGTCGCCGCCACGGCCGCGCCGCATTTCAGCGGCGGCGCCTGGACGGCCGGTACGTATTGCAGGCGCACCGATGAGCCTTCCGTATGCTGCGGCATCCTGCTGGTGAAGTAGAACGGTACCGGCGAGCGGGCAGCACACTCGAGTGTGAACGTCGTCGGCACGCAGGAGACGCCGACGCGTCGATTGCAGCACGTCTTGTCGCAGAGGCCATCGGCCGACTGCTGACAGGTTCCCGAAACGCAATCCAGACAACCGCCCTGTGCGCTGGCGAGAGACGCGAAGGCGAGGGTGGCGAAAAACAGCACTGCGAGACGAAGCTTCATGCAATCCTCCTTACGGCAAGAAAGAAGGGCGTCATGCGGGAAGCAGGCCATGATCGTGTTTGAATGAACGAGGCGCGATCCAGCATTCTTGCGCTGATTTTTGCCTCGCCCGAGGTTTGATTTGCCGGCTCGCAGGTTTTCCCAGCCGCGCCGGAGAAAAAATTTGGCGGCGCGTAGGTTTTCGAAACGCCGTCCGCGGTTCTCCTTGCCCGCGCCGAGGTTTTGCCAGCCCGCCGCGAGCAAGGATTACCGCGAAAATGCCGGGATTTCCGCCGGGCGAGCAAATCCGCGCTCCGATCGGGCAAATAAAAGCAGCGACCGGACAAGCAAAAGCATCGGCCGGGCAGGCAAAACCTCCAACCCGGCAAAACCTAGCGTGGCAATGCCGGGATTCGCCCGGAAGGAGCAAACCAAACCTCGGAGCGGGCTGCGATTGGCTCCATTCCGGTTCAAAGGATCACCGGAAGGCGAAACGATTCCGTCCCTGCCGGAAGGAACAGCGTGACCGTGGGCGGCCCGGCTCCGTTTTGGAGTGCGGAGGCAATCGATCGCCTCCGCACTCCAAATTACGACGAGAGCGCGCCGGCGATGCGGCCGAGGGGGAGGACCTCGCGGACGCCGCCGCGGCGGATGGCTTCGTTGGGCATGCCGAAGACGGCGCAGGTGGCTTCGTTCTGGGCGATGGTGTGGGCGCCGGACTGGTGGAGGTCGAGCATGCCGGCGGCGCCGTCGGCGCCCATGCCGGTGAGGATGACGCCGATGGCCTGGGGGCCGGCGGCGGCGGCGACGGAGCGGAAGAGGACGTCGACGCTGGGGCGGTGGCGGGAGACGAGGGGGCCCTGGGTGACGTCGACGAAGAGGCGGGGGCCGAGGCGGTTGACGGTCAGGTGGTGGTTGCCGGGAGCGACGAGGGCGCGTCCGGGGAGGACTTCGTCGCCGGCTTCGGCTTCCTTCACCGAGAGCGCCGAGGTGTCGTTGAGGTGGTTGGCGAAGGAGCGGGTGAACATCTCCGGCATGTGCTGGACGATGACCACGCCGCAGGAGGTGGCGGGGAGGGCGTCGAGAATCTCGCGGATGGCTTCGGTGCCGCCGGTGGAGGCGCCGATGGCGATGACCTGGGGGCGCGCCCCTGTCATCCCGAGCGTGAGCGAGGCTTCACGCCGTTCCCGGAGCGCCGGCGTCTCGCCGGCTGGCCGGGCGGCGTCCTCGCCGGCCGGGGACTCGGGAGAACGGAGCCTCTCGCCTCGTGCCACGCTCCCCCGCCGGCGCTCCGTCACGTCATCGATTGACAAGCGCGCCGCCGCGGCGGCTCGGACGGCGTCGATGAGGAGCAGGGCGGATTCGTTGAGGAAGCTCTGGACGCCGAGGGTGGGTTTGCCGATCAGTTCCACGGCGCCCGCCTGCAGCGCGCGCACCGCCTGCGCGCCGCCGTCGCCGATGTGGCTGGAGCAGACGATCACCGGCGTGGGCGTTTCGCGCATGAGTTTGCGCAGGAAGGTGATGCCGTCCATGCGCGGCATCTCCAGGTCGAGGATGATCACGTCGGGGCGGTCGCGCTTCATGCGCTCCATGGCGATCAGCGGGTCGGCGGCGATGGTCGTGCGGATGTCCGGCTGGGTGCGCAGGATGGCCAGGATGGTCTGGCGCACGACGGCCGAGTCGTCGACGATCAGGACGTGAAGATCAGCGGACATAGCAGATCAGCGGACATAGACCGTCGGGATCACCGTGCGCGGCCCGTCCACGATCCCGGCCAGCGTCTCGGCGTGGCCGAGGAAGAAATGGCCGCCGGGCGCGAGATGCTGGAGGAGGTTGGTGACCACGTGCCGGCGGGTGGGGTTGGTGAAGTAGATCAGCACATTGCGGCAGAGGATCAGGTCGTAGCCCGGCGGCATGGCGTAGCGCGCGTCGGTGAGGTTCAGCCGCCCGAAGCGGACGATCGAGCGCAGCTCCTGGCCGGCCTTGAACGTCCCGTGCTGGGAGCCGGTGCCGCGCAGCATGAATCGCCGCAGGAAGGCCTTCGGCACCTCCGCCGCCTTACGCATCGGCCACACGCCGTCGCGGGCCATGTCCAGGACACGGGTGGAGAGGTCGGTGGCGTCGACGCGCAGGTCCCACTCCGCGGGATCGAAGTGGTCGAGCAGGGTCATGGCCAGCGAGTACGGCTCCTCCCCTGTCGAGCAGCCCGCGCTCCAGATGCGGATCGCGCGCGGGCGCGCGCCGCTGGCTGCCGCGGCTCGGATCTCCGGCAACAGCCGCGCGTTCAGGAGCTCGAAGTGCTTCGGCTCGCGAAAGAAGCGGGTCTCGTTGGTGGAGATGGCGTCGAACATGGCCACGCGCTCGACGGCGTCCTGCACGACGTGGTCGTAATAGTCGCTGAAGGTCGCGAGGTCCAGGCGGCGTACGCGCTTGCCGAGCCGGGCGACGAGCAGCGGCTTCTTGGCGTCGGAGAGGTGGATGCCCACTTCCTGCTCGATGAGCTGCGAGAACTTGAGGAACTCCGCCTCGGTCAGGTGCGTGCTCATGCCCGCGCCGCCTCGTGGACCGCGAGGATCTCGTCGGCGGACAGGATGCGGGCCAAGTCGAGGACCAGCACGGCCTTCTCGCCGACGCGGGCGAGGCCGGCGAGATAGCCGGGCGGCACGCGCGAGCCGAAGGCCGGCGCGGCCTCGATCGCGCTCTCGTCGACCAGCACCACGTCCTGCACCTCGTGACTGATCACGCCCATGAGCGAGCGGACGCCGCCCGCTTCCGGCGTGTCCACGACCGCGACACAGGTGCGGTCCGTGATCTCGGTCTCCCCCACCCCGAGCTGCTGCGCGAGATCGACGACGGGGATGACCGTGCCGCGGAGGTTCATCAGTCCGCGGACGCAGCGCGGCATGGCCGGAATGCGCGTCAGCGGCTGCAGCTTCACGACCTCGCTCACGGCCGCAGCGGCGACGGCATACGTCTCACCGGCGACGGCGAGGGTCACGTAGGCGGCGTTCATGCGACTGCATCCGTGAAGAAACGTTCCACGTCGATCGCGGGCACCGCACCGTCGTCCGCGACGATGCCTTCCACGCCGTCGATGAGCATCCCCGCGACACCGCACGTGGTCTCGATGAAGATCACGCAACTGCACGCATCGAGGCGAAGCTCGCCGCGGCCGAGGCGCCGGGCGGCGTCGAAGACCTCCACCGGCTTTCCGTGCAGCTCCATGAATCCGCACACCCACTCCGGTGCGCCCGGAAGAAACGTGGCCCGGTGATAGACGCGCACTTCGACCACGCACGCCATCGGCACCGCGTACTTTTCTCCTGCGATCACGACGATCAGCGCCTCGGTCATCTCAGAACCTCTTGTATTCGCCGGCGTCGCCGACCGGCAGCGGCGGCTGCAGGCCCGCCGGAACGTACGCCGGGAGCGTGGTGACGCGCGGCGATGCCGCGGTCTTCTTCGGAGCCGCGGCCGCGCCGGGATCGGCCGGCTTGTGGATGGTGAAGAACGAGATCGCCTCCTGCAGCGTAGTCGCCTGCGAGTTCATCTCCTCCGCGGTGCTGGACAGCTCCTCCGCGGCCGCCGCGTTGCGCTGCGTGACCTGATCGAGCTGCGACATGGCGCGGTTGATCTGACTGACGCCCGACGCCTGCTCGGACGACGCCGCCGCTACTTCCTGCAACAGGTCCGAGGTGCGCTTGGTGGTCGTCACCAGCTCCTGCATCAGCACGCCCGAGCGCTCCGCCACCTGCACGCTCGACCCGGCCAGGTTGCGGATCTCCTTGGCCGCGCCCTGACTGCGCTCGGCCAGCTTACGCACTTCCGAGGCCACGACGGCGAAGCCGCGGCCCATCTCGCCGGCGCGCGCCGCTTCGATGGCCGCGTTCAGCGCCAGCAGGTTGGTCTGGAACGCGATCTCCTCGACGATGGAGATGCGCTCGGCGATGGACTTCATCGCCGTGACCGTCTCGCCGACGGCGGCGCCGCTCTGCTCCGCGTCGCGCGCCGCCTTGATGGCGATCTGCTCCATGATCCGGCTGTTCTCGGCGTTCTGCGCGATCGACGCGCTCATCTCCTCCAGGCTGGACGTCGTCTCCTCGACGCTCGACGCCTGCTGTCCGGTCGCCTGCGACATCTCCGTCGCCGACGAGAACAACTGGCCGGCGGCCGATGCGAGCGTGTTCGCGCCCGCGCCGACGTGGCCGATGATCGTGGAGAGCTTGCCCGACATCTCCCCCATCGCCCGCAGCACCTTCCCGGTCTCGTCGGACGACTGCACCTGGATGTCCGTGGTCAGGTCGCCGCCGGCCATGGCCTCGACGATGCCCACCACGCGCTCGAGCGACGAGGCCATGAGCCGGGCCACCTGGAACGAGATCGCCACCAGCAGCGCCAGGCAGATCAGCAGGACCACGACCATGACGATCATGCTCGTCCGCTGCGTGCGTCCGTTGGTGCGGAACGCCTCGGTGACCGCGGCGCTGTCGCGCCGGAGGTTGTCCGCCAGCAGCTTCTCCACGCCGTTGTACTTCGTCTTCATCTGCTGCAGCGCCGCGAGGATCGCGTCGCCCGACTCGCCGTTGATCATGCGCAGCGTGGTCGGGCGGGCCAGGGCGTAGTAATCCTCGAACGTGCGCCGGAGCGTCGCCCGCGCCGCGGGGTCGATGACCGGGTTCGTGCTGGTGGCGTCGATCTGCGCCAGGAACTGGTCGCGCAGCTTGTCCGCGTCCTCGACCGCCGCGGCGTTTGCCGCGGCGACCGAGTCCTGCAGACTGCGTTGAATGGCGGCCAGGTCCTGCGTCAGGTTCTCCGACGTCGCCACCGCGGGGTAATAGCCCGTCTCGATGAGCGTCAGCAGGCGCTGGTTGCGCACGCTGAACCAGAGGCTCACCGCGAAGACGATGAGGAACCCGACGCCGGCCAGCACCGGCAGCACCAGCAGCTTGTGCCGGAACTTGAGGTTGTTGAGAAACGACGCGCCGATGCTCGGCATGCGTGAGCTCATGAGCACTCCTTATGGGACGGTGACGACTCGGACGCCCGCGGTGTCGGCGCCCTCGCCGACGTAGCCGATGGCGCCCGCGTTCTGCTTCACGAACGCGACGACCTGCGCGTCCGAGCTCTTCTCGACCGGCGGGACGTCGCGGCCGGAGAAGATCTGCTGCTGCCAGTAGCTCTTCACCGCCGCCACGCTCTTGCCGTGGACTTCCTGGGTGAAGCGCTCCCGCGCCGTGGACTTCTCCGTCTGGTCGACGGCCACGACGGGCGTGCCGTCGCTCCACTTCGCGGTCTTCTTCATGAAGAGCTGCGCCAGCTCCTTCTTGGCCAGCGAGGACGTCCCGTTGGCGTTGTTGACGATGACTTTGTATCCGGCCGCCAGCGCGGCCCCGTGCCAGAGGAGCGACACGAGGAGCGCCAGCAGGATCGATTGCGTTCTCGTTTTCATCAGGGCTCGCTCCTCAGAACCGGAGCTCGGTCGTCACGACGACGCGCCGTCCGGCGTGGTAGGTGCTCGTGAACCGCGGCAGGTACTTCTCGTCGGTGAGGTTCTCGCCGCTCACCGCCAGCCGCAGCCAGTGCAGCGGGGTGATGCCGAGGCGCAGCTTCACGTCCTTCGACGAAGGCGTGAGGACCGTGCCGGCGCTCTCGAACGAGCGGTTGAAGCCGTACACCAGCTCCGCCCACGGCGCCATGTGCCACGACGGCGAGACGCGCACCGAGGCCGCGCCGTAGGGCGGCGGGACGCGCTGGATCAGCGCCGCGTCGGCCGCCGACTGCACGCTGCCGTCCACATTCGTGTAATTCGCCGCCAGCGACAGCCACGGGCGCGGCGTGACCCGCAGGTCCGCCTCCCAGCCGTCCATCCGCGCCTCGCCGAGGTTGCGGTTGCGATTCACGCCCAGCTCGCCCGCGTCGCGC
The DNA here is from genome assembly GCA_036375075.1 of Thermoanaerobaculia bacterium. GTDB lineage: Bacteria > Acidobacteriota > Thermoanaerobaculia > Gp7-AA8 > Gp7-AA8 > QHVT01. The sequence goes on from DASUSN010000033.1 coordinate 24,290, forward strand.
ACGCCGTTCCCGTTCGCGTCGATGAACGACAGACCGTTGTAGGTCGACGCGCCGACGATGAGCATGTTCGACAGGTCGTTGCGGAAGTAGAAAAAGCTGCCCGAGAACAGCGACGTGTCGTACTTCACGCCCGCCTCGTAGCTGTTCATCCGCTCCGCTTCCGCGCCCGTGGCCGGGACCTCGATGGTCGTCGCCGACGTCGAGAAGCGCGAGATGTCGCGCAGGTTCGGAGCGCGGAAGCCGCGCATCGCGTTGGCCACCACGTTCAGGTGCGGCGTGGCGTGGAAGACCACGTTCAGCGCGCCCGTGAAGTCGCTCTTCGTGCCGTCCAGGTCGACTTCGCCGACGACCGGCAGCGTCTCCGTGCCCGAGGTGCTGAAGACGCCGTAGCGCAGACCCGCCGTCGCCGTGATCCACTTCGTCAGCGAGAAGCGGTCCTGCAGGTAGATGCCCATGGTCTCGTAGCGCGCGTCGTCCGTGTAGCGCCCGCGGCGCGGCGTGACGGCACCGCTGGCGACGTCACGGTCCTCGCCGGTCGAGTGCAGCACGTCGCGCGACAGGTCCAGTCCATAGACGAGGTGGTGATTGCCGACGAACGAGCCCAGCTCGGTGTTGAGGCCGAGGAGCTGGACCTCGTCGATCAGCGTCGTCTCCCGGTTCGGCGTATTCCGCGAGATCGTGGCCGTGCCGTTGTCCTGGCGGTTGAGGTAGCCGGTCACGCGCAGCGACTCGGTCCAGCCGCGGTCCGTGAGGTCCTGATAGGCGAACGTCGCCATCTGCAGGCGGACGGGCGTGGACTCGTTGCGCAGCGACGAGCCGCTGACCAGGGAGGCGTTGCTGCGCACGTCGCTCTGGTCCGCGCCGCGATAGGAGAAGGAGAGCGTCTTGTCCGTCGAGAGGAAGTAGTCGGCCGACAGGTGCGCCATGCGCTGGTCGTAGTCCGTGAAGCGCTGGACGCCCACGTCGCCTGCGCCGCGCATCTCGCCGAACTGCTGCATGGTGGCTCCGGTGGACCAGCGGAACTTCTCGCTCGTCCCCTGGACCTGCATCGTGGTGGTGAAGGCCTCGGCCGCACTCGAGTACTGCAGGCCGACCGAGCCGCCCACACCTGGGCCCGCGCCCTTCCGGGTGATGATGTTGATCACGCCGCCGAGGGACTCGGTGCCGAGGACCGAGACCACGCCGCGGACGATCTCGATGCGCTCGATCTGGTTCACGTCGATCAGGTCGATGTTCGGCGTGTCGCCGGCCAGCGAGTTGTTCACCTTCACGCCGTCGACGAGCACCATGATCTGGCGACCGAGCATGCCCCGCAGCAGCGGTGTCGCGCCGGCCGCGTTCATGCGGTATTTGAAGAACCCCGGCTCGTCGGTGAGGATGTCGCTGAGCGACGTGGCGTTCTTGCGCCAGATCTCCTCGCGGGTGATGACGCGCACGGCGCGCGCCGTCTCGAACGGCCGCTCGGGGACGCGGCTCACGGAGAAGATCAGCCCCTCGCTGAGCTTCGTCGCATCCCCGGCCGTGCCCTCCGCGTCCTGCGCGGGGGTGCTGTCCGTGTTCTGGGCCAGCGCGGTGCCGGCGAGAAGCATTGCAATGACGATGGCGTTGAACAGACTTCGCATGGTCTCCTCTTGATCTCTGGTTGGGCTCTGATCAGTTGTTTTTGAATGCGCCGCTCTCGCGAACGGCGCGGCGCACCAGCTCTCCGGTGTCGAGGATCAGACCGACGCGTCCGTCGGCGAAGATCGTCGACGAGGAGACGCCGGCGAGTTTTCTGAAGACTTTTCCGAGCGGCTTGATCACCGCCTGCATCTCGCCGAGGAGGTCGTCGGCGATGACCGCCACCTCGGCCGACTGCGACTGCACGAGGACGAGCTGCTCGACCGCGGGCGCGGCGTCGTGCTCGATGCCGAAGAGCCGGCGCAGGCGGATGTATGGCACCGTGCGCCGCTCGACTTCGGTGAGGCCGTAGACGCTCTCGCGCGGCTCGCCGGGCGGCACGGCCGCGCAGCGCGTGATCGCGCCGGCCGGGATCACGAACCGCTCCCCTCCCGCTTCCAGCACGAGCCCGTGGAGCACGGCCAGCGTCAGCGGCAGGCGGACGGCGATGGTGGCGCCCTCGCCGGGACGCGACGCCACCTGCACCGTCCCGCGCATGACGGCGATGGCGCGGTTGACGACGTCCATGCCCACGCCGCGGCCGGAGATCTCCGTCACGGTGTCGGAGGTGCTGAAGCCGGGCGCGAAGACAAAAGCGTAGATCTCGTCGTCCGGCGGGACGACGCCAGCCGCCAGCATGCCGCGCTCGCGGGCGCGCTCGAGGATGCGCTCGCGGTCGAAGCCGTTGCCGTCGTCGGAGACCTCCACGACGACGTTGCCGCCGTCGTGATACGCGCGCAGGCGCACGGTGGCGATGGGATCTTTCCCGCGGGCGCGCCGCACCTCGGGCGTCTCGACGCCGTGGTCGACGGCATTGCGGATCATGTGGGTGAGCGGGTCTTTGAGCTGGTCGACGAGCGACGCGTCGATCTCGACGTCGTGCCCCTCGGTCACCAGGCGCACCGGTTTGCCCGCGGCCTGGGCGAGGTCGCGGATGGTGCGGCGCTGCTGGTCGAAGCGCGGTCCGACCGGGACCATGCGCACGCGCGTGACGTGCTCCTGCAGTTCGCCCACGATGCGCTCGACGTCCTCGCAGTCGACGCGCGCGCTCAGCCGGCCCAGGGCGATGGACAGCTCGCCGGTGAGGTTCAGGATCGTGTCCAGCCGGTCGAGGTCGACGCGCAGGCGCCGCTTGGCCGAGGCGCGGACGTCCTGCGCGTCGTCGTCGTGGACTTCCTCGTCCTGCCCCACGTCCGGCGCCACCCCTTCGCTCTTCGCACGGGCCAGCATCTCGATGAGCGCGACCGCCGCGGGCGAGAGCGCGTCCTCACCGGCCATCGACGACTCGATGAGCCGCCGCAGCGCGTCGCCGGAGCGCAGCAGGAGCGTGATGAGCGCCGGTGTGACGGCGAAGCGGCTCTCGCGGACTTCCTCGAGGAGGTCTTCCATCGCATGGGCGAGCTTCGCGGGCGCGTCCAGGCCGACCGAGGCGGAGTTGCCCTTCAGCGTGTGGGCCGCGCGGAAGATGGCGTTGATGGTCTCGGCGTCGCCGGGACGCCGCTCGAGCACGACCAGCATCTCCTCGATGGTGGCCAGGCTCTCCTCGGCCTCGGCGAGGTAGACGCGCAGCAGTTCTTCGCGATCGAGCTCGAAGGACATCAGACCTGCCTCACCAGGGCCGTGCCGTCGGCGGTGGAGAACAGCAGCTTCCGCCCGCGGTTGCCGCCGACGTCTTCGTTGACGACCGGGATGCGCTCCTCGACCAGCTTCGCGCGCGCGGCCTCGATGTTGCGCGCGCCGAGGTCGCGGCTGGAGTCGGTGCCCAGTTTCAGCACCGAGGCGCCGCCGAAGAGCTTCGCCTCGAGACGGTTCCTGCGGGCGCCGAGCGCAACGAGCTGGCTGAGGAGCAGCTCCACCGCGTCCTTCGCGTAGCGCGGGCTCGGCGTCGGGCCGGCGCCCGGGAGCATGAAGTGGTTCACGCCCCCGATCGCGCGCGCCGCGTCGAACAGGCACACCGCGACGCACGAGCCGAGGATCGTCACGATCTCGGTCGGCTCCCCCGCGGCATAGAGCTGGCCGGCGTGGAGGTAGAACCGGCGCACCTCGGCACCGACACCGGCCGGCGGAGGAGCATGCTCCGAGCGCGGGAGACCCGAGCTCCGCAGGAGGTCGTCGATCGTGGCGGTCATGACGCGGGGACGGCCTCCTGCAACCGCTGCTGCAGCGCGCAGCAGTACAGCGCGGTGGACGCGTGGCTGGCGAGGAGGTCGAACAGCTCGTGGTCGAGCGGCTCGAGCTGCGCCTTGTGCGCGAGGAGGTTGAAGATGATGACCATCCCCACGAGCTGCCCGTCGACCTGCAGCGGCAGGCAGACCAGCGGGTCGCCCGGCTCGCGGTCCGCGGGGCCGATGTAGAGGATCCGGCTCTCGGCGGCGGTGCGCACGTGGGGCGTGGCCCAGGTCACGGTCGCGGGCTCGACGCCGACCGACGCGGCCACGGTGAGCGCGCCGTCCTCCGTCTCGCAGATGGCGAAGTCCTCGGAGCCGATGAGGTTCACGATCACTTCCTGCAGCGACTGGAGGATGGCCTCGCGCTTGAGGGTGCCGTGCAACTGGTAGCTGGTGACGTAGAGGTTGGCAAGGTTGGCGTTGTGCATCTCCACCTCGGCGTAGCGCGCGAGGTATTGCTCGCCCTCGGTGCGGATGCGCTCCATCGTCTGCGCGAGCTCGTGCTCGGCCTCGCGGTGCTGGACCAGTTCCTGGCGCACGGCGGCGAGCTCCTGGCGCAGCCGGGCCGTCTCGGACTCGAGCTGCGCGCCCGCGACGCGGAGCTGTTCGTTCTCCGCCATCAGGTGGCGGATGTACTTCTGCGTGTCCTCGCGGACGCGGTCGACGTAGGAGGGAAGGCCGGATTCGTTGCTCATCACAGCCTCCTTCACTCGCCCAGGTACGACTTGAGCTTGGCCATCAACTCCGTGCCGTTGATGGGCTTGGTCACGTAGTCGTTGCAGCCGCTCTCGAACCCGGTCTCGACGTTCTGCACTTCGCCGCGGGTGGTGACCATGATGATCGGCGTACTGCCGATGGACTCCTCGCCGCGGATGCGCCGGCAGGCCTCGAAGCCGTTCATCTTCGGCATGACCACGTCCATCAGGATCAGGTCGGGGAGCTCGGTGAGCGCCTTGGCGACGGCTTCTTCGCCGTTGCTGGCGGTGACCAGGTCGTACGGACCCTTGGTCAGGATCATCCGCTCCATCATCAGAATGGTGTTCGAGTCGTCGACGAGCAGGATCTTCTTGCGTGCTGACATACATCTGCCTCCATGGGGATTGCGTGCGTACGGTGGATGGCTTCGTGGAGCGGGCGCGGACGGGCGAAGAGAAATCCCTGCGCGTAGTCGATGCCGAGGGATCGGGCGAGAGCGGCGTCCTGCTCGCGCTCCACCCCTTCGGCGACGACCGCGGCGCCGATGGTCTCGGCCAGGCGCTGCACGGACTCGAGGATCACGCGCCGCGTGACGTCGTCCGCGCTGTGGTCGACGAAGTAGCGATCGATCTTGAGGATGTCGGGAGCGACGTCCACGACCGTCTTCAGGTTGCAGCGGCCGACGCCGACGTCGTCGAGGGCGATGGCGACGCCGATCTTGCGCAGCTCGCCCACCGCGGCGACGAGGCGGCGCGTGTTGCCCGGGCGCGACTCCTCGATGATCTCGAGGACCACGCGCTCCGCGTCGAAGCGCTCTTCCTCGAGCAGCGACGCCAGGAACGACGGGAGCTCCGCGTCGCGCTCGAGCGTACTCGGATGGACGTTGATGGAGATGCGCGGCAGCTCGTGCGGCGTGCAGGACGCCGCGGCGCGAATGGCTCCGGCGATGCAGCGGCGGTCCGCGCGCGCCTCCTGGCCGGTCTGGCGGAGGTACTCGAAGAAGACGGACGGATCCTCGAACTGCGTGCCCCGCGGCCCGCGCGTGAGCGCCTCGATCGCATGCACGGCGTGCGGCGCCGTCAGCGCGACGATCGGCTGGAATGCGAAGGTGACGTGGCCGGCGGCAAACCAGCGCTCGAAGATTTCGTGAACCATTGGACGAGCGCTCTATGGGCAACCGGGGTGCCACGGGGTTGAGTTTGCGTAAGTAGCTCAGGAGGTTGGTGTTGAGCGAAATCGGGTGGCTCACGTGCGACCGGAAAGTCCCGAATTCAGACTGAAGTCCAGACTCGGGACATGGGGATGCGCGGACGCGATGGAGCGCCGGCGTCCCGCCGGCTGGCGTGGCGGCGTCCCGCGCCGCCACTTGGGCGGGCGGGGGGAGCTGGCATCACGCGAGGGGCTCCGTTCTCCTGAATACCGGGCGGCGGGGACGCCGCCCGGCCAGCCGGCGCGACGCCGGCGCTCCACAACTGCCTCCCCCTTCCCGATGCGGCCCCGATGACATGCGGGGCGCCGGTGAAGGACAATGACGTCCTTCCATCGAGGAGGAGAGAGACGATGAAACCAACAGCCCCGCTGCTGCTCGCGGCCGCGTTGCTCGTGGCCTGCAACTCCACCCGTCCCCCTGCCACGCCGGGCTCCGGCTCGTTCCCCGACTTCATCGCCGCCACGCGCGCGGCAACACCGGACGCGTATGTCGGACGCGAAGGATTCGCCGTCGCCAATGCCGCGGAGCTGGGGCGGATGCAGACGCATCTGGCCACGTTGTACGAGGGCGTGACGTCATCGCGCACCGTGCGGGACGCCGCCGGCACGACCTTCGACTGCATCCCCATCGAGCAGCAGCCGGGCCTCCGCGGCGGAGAGCCGCTGCTGACCCCGCGGACACCCGCCCTCACGTTCAACGACGCGGGCGAGACCGGACCGCGCGGCGCCAAGGTGCAGCCGAACAGCGTCGGCTGCGGCGCCGGGACGATTCCGATGCGGAGGATCACGCTCGAGCAGATCGCCCGCTTCCGCACGATCGACGAGTTCCTCACCGGCAACAAGCGCTACCCCGTCGCCGGAGCGGTCAACATCCCCGGCATTCACTACTACGCCACGGTGTACCAGGACGCGGACGCTTACGGCGCCGGCACCGACATCAACATCTGGGCACCCTACGTCGTGCCAGGCGCCGACGTCTTCTCGCTCTCGCAACTCTGGGTCGCGGGTGGAGCCGACGCGGCGAGGCAGACGGTCGAGGCGGGATGGACCGTCTACCCGATGAAGTTCGGTACGGCCTGGCCCGTCCTGTTCGAGTACTGGACGCCGGACGACTACGCGTCCGGCTGCTACAACCTGGAATGCCCGGGCTTCGTGCAGACGAATCGGAGCTGGGTCTTCGGCGCCGTGGTCGGACCGATCAGCCAGCTCGGCGGCACGCAAACGACCCTGCAGTACGCCTGGTGGCGCGACTCGCTCGACGGCGTGTGGTGGCTCTACCTCGGGCACGGCACGCTCCAGGCGGTCGGCTACATTCCCAAGCGCATGTGGAACGCCGGACAGATGTCGAAGTATGCGACCAGGGTGATGTTCGGCGGCGAGACCGCCACCAACACCCCCGGCGTACCGGCGGGGCACATGGGGAACGGCAATTTCGCAGCCGCCGGCCCCGGCTACGCCGCTTTCCAGAACAAACTCACCTACTACCCCACGACCGGCGGGATCGTGCCGCTCAAAGCCACCGCGATGGAGCCTACGCCGCAGTGCTACACCGTCCTCCCTACGTCGGGGATGGAGCGCAGCTTCATGTATTTCGGCGGGCCGCAGTGCCCCCCATGAGCCGAGGGAAGACGATGAAACCGACAGTTCCGCTCTTCCTCGCTGCTGCCCTGCTCGTCGCGTGCAACTCGACCCGTCCCCCTGCAACACCGGCCTCCGCTTCGTTCGCCGGCTTCCTCGCCGCCACGCGCACGGCAACGGCGGACGCCTATGTCGGGCGCGAAGGATTCGCCGTCGCCGATGCCGCGGAGCTGGAGCGGATGCGGGCGCACCTCCTCCTATTGTACGAGGGCGTGACGTCGTCGCGGGTCGTGCAGGACACCGCCGGCACCACCTTCGACTGCATCCCCATCGAGCAGCAGCCCAGCCTGCGCGGCGGAAAGCCGCTGCTGACACCGCCGAGCCTCACCCTCACGTCTGGCGATGCGAGTGAGACCGGACCGCGCGGCGCCGCGGTGCAGCCGAAAGGCATCGGCTGCGACGGCGGGACCATTCCGATGCGGCGGAGCACGCTCGAGGAGATGGCCCGCTTCCGCACGCTTCACGAGTTCCTGACCGGCGACAAGCGTGACGAGATGGTCGGCAACGTCAAAACGCACTACTACGCCGTGGCGCGCCAGCACGGAGTCGCCTACGGCGCCGGGGCCGACATCAACATCTGGCAGCCGGCCGTCCCGGCGAACATCAATGCGTCGTCGATCTCGCAACTCTGGGTCGTGGGCGCTGCCGACTCGGTGACGCAGACGGCCGAGACAGGATGGATCGTCTATCCGCAAAAGTTCAAGACGAGCGCGCCGGTGCTTTTCGTGTACTGGACGGCGAACAGCTATGCCTCCGGCTGCTACAACCTCGACTGCCCCGGATTCGTGCAGACGAACGGGAACTGGGCGCTCGGCGGCGCGATCGGCCCGATCAGCCAGTCGGGCGGCACGCAATCGACGATGCAGTACGCGTGGCGGCGCGATCCGGCTGAGGGAGCGTGGTGGCTCTTCTTCGGGCCGGTTGGTTCGGTACAGGTGTTCGGTTACTTTCCCCAGAGCCTCTACGGCACCGGCCAGATGTCGAAGCATGCGACGAGAGTGTCGTTCGGCGGCGAAACCGTCATCGCCACCCCCGGAGTACCGGCCGGTCAGATGGGGAGCGGCGCCTTCGCAAGCGCCGGCTACGGCCAGGCCGCGTTTCAGAAGAACCTCATCTACTTTCCCACCGACAACGCGATGGCGTTGGTCAAACCCACCGGAATACAGCCGACGCCGGAGTGCTACACCGTCACCGTCACGACGGATCCGGGGCTCACCTACATGTACTTCGGCGGGCCGCAGTGCCCCCCATGAGCCGACCCGGCGGGAATCAGCCTTCTGGTCCCGCAACGAACAAAGCAGACCCGGCAGTCCGAGGTATGCTCCTCACTTCACCCCCAATTTTGGAAAGAAGTCAGGAGAGAGAGAGAATGCGTAAATACGTCATTGTCGGTATCGTTTTGTCCCTGGTCTCGCTGTCGCTGTTTGCCGCGAAGTCTCCCTATGAGTACTACGTCGTCGGCAGCTCGGCCGACGTCACCACCACCACCACTGCCGGCACGGTCCTGGCCGGCGGCGGCAGCGACGTCGCGGCTGCGTTCCAGTGGATGATCAGCAAGTCGGGCGGCGGCGACTTCGTCGTCATCCGCGCGACGGGCACCGATGCCTACAACCCCTGGATCAACGGCCTCGGCACCGTGAACTCGGTCGAGACGATCATCATCAAGTCCCGCGCGGCGGCGTCCGATCCGTTCGTCGTGGCCAAGATCCGGAACGCCGAGGCGGTGTTCATCGCGGGCGGCGACCAGTCGGACTACGTGAACTTCTGGAAGGGCACGCCCGTCGAAGACGCCATCCATTACGTCGCCAACACGAAGCTGGCTCCGGTCGGCGGGACGAGCGCCGGCCTGGCCATCCTCGGACAGTTCCTCTACAGCGGCCAGAGCAGCTCGGTGACCTCGAGCCAGGCGCTCGCCAACCCGTACCACAGCTACGTCACCCTCGATCGCGACTTCCTCACCATCGCCAACCTCGGCGGCGTCATCACCGACTCGCACTTCGGTGCGCGCGACCGCATGGGACGCCTCCTCGTGTTCCTCGCCCGCATCATCAAGGACGGCTGGGCCTCGTCCGTGCGCGGCATCGGCGTCGATGAAGCGACGGCCATCCTCGTCCAGCCGAACGGCTCGGCCACGCGCGTCGGCACCGGCGCGGCATACTTCGTCTCGTCCAACGGCATGCCCGCGACCTGCCTGTCCGGCACGCCGCTGACGTACACCGGCCTCGCGACCTACAAGGTGAGCGGCGCGGCGACGTTCAACCTCTCCACCTGGACGGGCACCGGCGGCACGGCGTACACGCTGAACGTGAACGCGGGCGCGGTCAGCTCCAGCAACGGCTCGATTTACTGATCTTTTGGAGTGCGGAGGCGATTGCCTCCGCACTCCAAATCCGTGACGGCAACGCCGCCGCAAGGCGGCGTTTGCTTTTGCGGCGCCGTCATCGAGCCATCTCCCGCGCGCCACGAATCTTGAAGTGCCTAGAGGTCGCCGTCGCTCGTCGTGATCACGTCGCCGCCCCCGTCGTTCGGAACGATCGTGAACCCGGTGATGGAGTACCACTCCTGCGCGAGGACAAAGGTGCAGGTCGTGGCCGGGAGATTGTCGAACTCGAAGTAGCCGTCGTCGTCAGTCGTAGTCGACTGCGTCGTGCTGCCGCATTCCGCTTTGACTACGCTCTTCGCCACGGTCTTGCCGGTGGAGTCGTCCATAACCGTTCCATATGCCGTGTTGGTGGCCATGCCATTCTCCCTTCTACGCGCTGAACGTGAGCCCCAGCAACGTTTCCATTACGGATCTTCTGGAGTGCGGAGGCAATCGCCTCCGCTTTCGGATTCGCACGCCTGTCGCGCTGAGGTCACCGAATTTTAAAGCGCGGCGATTGCCTCCGCACTCCAAATCCTTGACGGCGTCGTCATCGGGCCAGCTCCCGGGCGCGCGCCGCGGTGGCGGCATCGCCGGGAAAGAACGACTCGATGCGGATCTCCTGGAGGGTGATGTCGCGCGGGGTGCCGAGGGTGGTGACGGTGGAGAAGTAGCGCATGGTGGCGTCGCCGACGCGGAACTCGACGGGGAGGAACGGCGGCGGCTCGACCGGTTCGTCGGGTAGCGCCGGGCGGCGCGGGACGCCGGGGTAGCGCAGCAGCTCATCGAGCAGTTCGGTCGTCTTCCGGTCGACGACGCCCGCAACCGTCTCGCGATGAACGCGCTGGAGCAGAGCCTCGGCCACCGCGTCCCAGTTGACGACGAACGGGCGAACCTTCGCGGGATCGAACATGAGCTTCAGCACGTTCATCGGCTGCACCTCGGCGGCGAGGTCGATGAACGTTCCGAACAGACGCGACGCGGCGTCGTTCGCGAGCAGGATGTTCCAGTACCGGTCCATGACCACGGCCGGAAAGGGCTCCTGCTGCCGGAGGATGGCGTCGAGCGCCTCGCGTGCGAGCACCATCGCCGGATCGGCGAGGCTGGTCTCGTGGTAGACCGGCGCAAATCCGGCCGCGAGCAGCAGCTCGTTGCGCTCGCGCAGGGGAACGTCGAGCGCCTGAGCCAGCGTGAGAATCATCTCCCGGCTCGGCCGCGCGCGTCCGACCTCGATGAACCCGAGATGGCGCGGTGAGACTTCGGCCTCCAGCGCGAGCGTGAGCTGACTCTTGCGCCGCACCTGACGCCAGTACTTGAGCAGACGCCCGACCGGCGGAGCGTCGCGTCGTGTCGGGATCGCAGCCATTGCCGTGCGGGGAGTGTATCCGCGCGCCTCGCGATTCGCGCCTCCCTCCGAGGGAGTTGTTGCGCCCCGGGGGTCAACCGACATTACCCGTCAAAACGTTCAAAAAGGAGAGCCCCTGATGTCATCCGAGTTTCCCGTCCACACCACCGAAACCGCGCCGGCCGGATCCCGCCGCTTCCTCGAAGGCCTGCAGAAGGAGATCGGGTTTCTGCCGAACCTCGCCGCGACGATGGGCGAATCGCCCACGCTCATCGAAGCATTCACCTCCCTGCGCTCGATGCTCGGCCGAAGCGCGTTCACGCCGATCGAGCGTGAGACGATCTCGCTCGCGGTCAGCGTCGCGAACGACTGTTCGTACTGCATAGCCGCGCATTCGACCTTCGCGCGGAGGCACGGCGCGTCCGAAGACCTGATCGACGCGCTGCGCGCCGGCGAGCTCCCCGGCGACGGCCGGCTCGGCGCGCTCGCGCGGTACACGCGCGAGCTCCTGCGCGACCGCGGCCATGTCTCGGACACCGCGAAGCAGGCGATGCTCGATGCCGGGTACACGCGAGCGCAGTTGCTGGAAACGATCGCCGTGGTCGCATTCACGACGATCGCGAACTACGCGCACAACGTGACCAAGTGTCCGATCGACGCACCGTTCACTCGATCGGCTGCGCGGGTGGTGTAGCCGTTCTGCGCAGCCGCGTGGCGGTGTTGCGCGCGCAGCCCGAGAGCCGCGCTTGCGCGCGTAGGGCCGTAGACGGACAGCGTCGACAGCCCTCGCCCGTTTCCGATCGCGTCTCGATTCGCACGAATGGGAAAGCGGAGGCGTTGCAGGATTCTCAACTCATCGGACCGCCGGCGGGACGCCGGCGGTCCCGTGTTTTGAGTCAGCCTCCGACTGCCTCCGCACTCGACCTCTACTCCGACGGCACGGCCACATCCTGGCCCGTCACGTCCCGGAACTGCGCCACGTCCTTGCCGAGGATGAACTTGTCCATCCATCCCACGATCGAGCGGAGGCGCTCGACGCGGTGCCAGGGCTGGCCGCTGCGGGAGAGCTCGTGGGACTCGCCGGGGAAGCGGACGATCGCGGTGGGGCGGCGGAGGTACTTCAGCGCGCGAAAGAGCGACTCCCCGCCAGCGGCGGCGGGAGTACGGTAGTCGGCGTCGCCGAGGATGAACATGAGCGGCGTCTTGATCTTCTCCACGTGCGTGAGCGGCGAGCGTTGCGCGAAATCCGCCGGGTCCTCGAACGGCGCCTTGCGGAACCAGTTCGGCTGGAAGAGCGTGAAGTCCGCCGTGTACCACCACGCGCTCCAGTCGGCGATGTCGCGCTGGGAGACCGCGGCGCGGAATCGGTCCGTCTGCGTGACGGCCCAGTTCGTGAGCAGCCCGCCGCCCGAGCCGCCCGTCACGCCGAGGCGCTGCGGGTCGGCCCAGCCGCGGCGGATCACCTCGTCCACGCCGGCCATCAGATCGCGGTGGTCGTCGCCCGGGTAGCGGTACTGGATGATGTTCCCGAAGTCCTGCCCGTACGTCGACGAGCCGCGCGGATTCGGATAGAGCACGACGTAGCCGCGCGCGGCCAGCCACTGGAACTCGTGCGTGAAGATGAACCCCCACGCGGAGTGCGGTCCGCCGTGGATGTTGAGGATGAGCGGGTACTTCTTCGACGGATCGAAGTCCGGCGGACGCTGCACCCACGCGTGGATGCGTTTCCCGTCGAAGCTCGTGTACCAGATCTCCTCCGGCGGCGTGAGGCGGAGTTGCGCGAAAAGTGCGTCGTTGAAGGACGTGAGGCGCCGCGGCTTCGTGCTCCGCGCGTCGAGCATCCACAGATCGCCGACCGCCGTGGGCGAGGAGACGATCAGCGCGATCGGTGCGCCGGCGCGCGAGGCGCCGTACGACAGCACGGCCTGATCGCCTGAGGTGAGTTCCTCGGGGGTCCTCGGAGTTCCTCGGGTTCCTCGGGGGGGCGACCCGAGGGACTCCGAGGAACCCGAGGAACCGGAAACGGGGAAGCGCATCAGATTCGCGCGCCCCTCGCGCGCGACCAGGGCGACGAGCGACTTGCCGTCGTCGCTCCAGACGACCCGCGCGCCCGCGTTGCCGCGCGGCGCGCGCTGGTCGCCGCCGATGCCCGCACCGACGTCGAAGTCGAAATCGGCGGTGAGGTTCTTCGGCGTCGCGCCGCGCGTGAGCTCGAGCACCCACAGGTCCGGCTGGCTGTACGACCGCACCGGCCGCGACACCTCGGCCACGAACGCGAGCGTGCGCCCGTCGGGTGAGAGCGAAGTCTGGCCGATGTCGAATTCGAGAGCCGCTAGCTTCTCCGGCTCGCCGCCGCTCGCGGGCACGGCGTAGATGTCGCTCTGCGGCAGCTCGTAGTACGGCTCGTCGATCCGGGTCGAGGTGTAGTAGATCCGGGCGCCGTCCCGCGACCAGATCGGATCGTCCTCCTCGTACTTGCCATCGGTGAGCTGCCGCGCAGCGACGGGCAGTTCAACCAGCTCCGGCACGTCCACGAGCCAGACGTGCGAGCGGTGCTCGGGCTCGAGATAGCCCTGATTGTCGACGCGGTAGACGGCGCGGGTGATGGTGCGCACGTCGCTCTCCCGCTCGCTCTCGTCGGGGACGGCGGCGGGCGGCTTCGCCGTTTCGGCGGGACGCGGGACGTCGACGTCCTGCGCCGTCTTCCGCGCGGCCCGCTCGCGCCGTTGTTTCTCGACATCCTTCGCATTCGCGCCGCTGGTGAAGGCGATCCGCCTCCCGTCCGGCGACCACACCGCGGCCGAGGTGCCGCGCGGCACGTCGGTGAGACGCCAGGCCTCGCCGCCGCCGAGAGAGATGATGTGAATCTGCGGCGGCTCTGGCTTGCCGTCGCGGAGCGGCGCGCGGAGGAAGGCAATGCGCCGCCCGTCCGGCGACCAGCGCGGCTGCGAGTCGCGCGTCCCCGCGGTCAGACGCGTGGGCGGCGCGCTGCCGTCGGCCGGCACGATCCAGAGGGCGGTGTCGTAGCCCTCCCCTTTCTCGTTGACCGTGACGCGGGTGAAGGCCACCCGCGTGCCGTCCGGCGACGGTCGCGGATCGGCTACCCAGACGAAGCGGAAGAGGTCCGTCTCGGTGAGGAGACGCTTCGCCGGCTGCTGTGCCGGCGACGCGTGCGCGAGGGAGAGGACGAGGAGCGTGGCGAGGATGCGAGCGGTGCGCATGCGCCTTTCCTTATCACAGCCCTTCGCGGGCGCTGCTCGACGCGTTTCTCGTTTGCCAGACGTTTACCGTTCGTCCGCGAGCGGGTATGCGCGTGCGTTTGTATTATTTGTCCATGCGCAGACTGCTGCTGTTGGCGTGCTTGCTGCTCGTGGTGACGGCATTGACGGGCTGCCGCAACGTGATTCCGTACCAGCCGCATCATCCTCCGGACCGCGAATGGCGTGGCATCTCGACGGACGTCATCACGGGGAGCGGCGTCACCGTCCTTGCGCCGGCTGGTCTGGTGCGCGAGGGAGCGGTGGGAATTTCGCCCGTGAATCCGCGCGTGGCGGTGGCAGCCGGCATCCTGAACGAGCGCGGGGCATCCGCGCGGATTCTCGTGTGGCGCACCAGCGATGGGGGCGGGACGTGGGCGCGTGCTGCGGAACTGCCGCTGGAGATCGACGGTGTCGCGTTCACCGGCCACTACGATCCGGCGATCGCCTTCGACGCAACGGGCCGGGCGTTCCTCGCGGCCGTCGCAACCACCAGCACGCGGGCGATCACCAGCATCGTGGTCTTCCGCTCGACGGACGGCGGCGCGACCTGGGCCGGGGAGTACGCGCGGCCTATCACCGGACTGACGCAGGACAAGCCGTGGATCGCCGTCGATGGTGCGAACGGCACCCTCCATTTGATCTGGGGGGAGTTCCGCTTCGGCGGCGGCGGTGCGGTTCTCTATGCCCGCTCGGCCGACGCCGGCGCGACATGGGCGGAGGCAAAGGAAGTCCGCAGCAACGTCGGATGGCCGTTCGTCGCCGCTGCCCCGGGCGGAAAGGTGATCGCCACCTACGCCGATTCAACCGACTTCGCGTATGCAGTCCGGCGCTCGACCGATGGCGGCGGCACCTTCGGCGGCCCCGTGCGCATCGGCACCTTCGGCTCGTGCGGCACGACCCTTCCCGACGCCGGCATGCACCAGCTCGCGGCGGACACCTCCCCGCGCGCGACGCGCGGTCATCTGTATGCCGTCTCCTGCGGCACGGCGGGCGGCGCGAAGGGGGTGGTGCTCACTCGCTCGACGGACGGAGGCACCACCTGGTCGGAGCCGGCGCTCGTCTCGGGACCTGCCGACATCGCGCTGCCGGCGGTCACGGTCGACGATCGAACGGGGGACGTGATCGTCGCCTGGATCGACGGACGCCATGCGCCGCAGACGAAGAGCGGCCGTCTCTACGCGACGCGTTCGCGGGATGGCGGCGCGAGCTTCGAGGCGCCGTTCGCGCTCAGCGCCGCGTTCAATGCCGACGGATTCATCGGCGACTACAACCAGCTGGCCGCGTCCGACGGTCTCGCGCTGGCGGTTTTCTCCGATGCGGCCGGGCACTTCTCCGTCGCGCGCATCGGCGAGCCGGGCACGGACCCGCCGCCGGCGCCGCCACGCCGAAGAGCGGTCCGCCACTGAACGTCACGCGAGAGCCCTTCCCCTCAGAGAGGCAGGACGTGACCGCCGCCGGTCACGTCAGGTATCGCTCGAAGACTCGTTCGACGTCCATGCTGCTCACGCCTTCCTTCGTGCCGGCGGTGTAGACGGCGACGACGTCGAGGCTGTGGGTGCTCTCGATGACCAGGAAGCCCTCGAAACCGTGGATGAGCTGGAGGTCGAACTTGGGAACGTCGCTGCAGTCGACCTTCCCGGCCTGATCGGGCCTGAGACCGCCTTCGATGAACCTGCTGATCTGCGGATTCTCGAGCGAGGCCAGGGCCAGCTTCATTCGGAAGCGGATCGTGGTGCTGTTCGGGTTGTGGATATTGACGACGGTCTGATAGCTGCCGGGAAGGAGCGAGGTCGTGGTCTGCGATGTGCCGGGGGTGTTGCTCGTGCAGAGAAACTTTGCCGCGTACTGGAACGGGAAGTCCGCCATTGAGTCCTCCTTTCAGGATTGGGCACTTTATCGCAGGGGCGGAGGTTGCCTGGCCCTCGTTACCGGGACGGCTCGGGCGATGACGTTGTCGTTCCGGCTTCCGTGTGCCTCATGTCATCCTGAGCCGCAGCCACGCCCCAAGGCACCGGAAGCGTGGCGGCGAAGGACCTTCCGCGGCCGCACTGCCTGGAGGTTGTCGATTGGAAGGTCCTTCGCCGCCACGCTTTGCGTACTTGCCACCTCCGCTGCGGCTCAGGATGACAGCAGGGCAATCTTCGTCGGGAACACGTTGATCATTGAATGCGGTCCGCCTGTTACCGACCGCGCAGGTACCCCGGACTTTCTGTGACCGGGCATGACATTTCCCCCCTCATCGCACAGCAGAGCTCGATGGGGCTATCATCTCCTCATCATGAAAAACTTTTTGACGGTGCTCGTGCTCGCCACAGGTTTGTCTACTGTTGCCGCCGCGCAAGAACCGACCAAGCCGGACCTCAAAGCCAAGGCCACGATGTGCAACACCGCCGCGTGGGCGTTGTGCATCAAGGCGCCGTGCTCGAAGACGCCCGACGCGAACGGCCTCTATCCGTGCCAGTGCCTCATGCAGAGCGGCTGGAACCTGGGGCCGAACTCGTGCGAAGAGCGCGCGATGAGCCTCACCTCGACTTACGCGAACAACTTCAACGCGTACAGCGCCACGGTGAGCTGTCCGGCGAAAACGACCCAGTGGGCCTGGTGCTACGGCGCGAAGTGCGAACCGGATCCGCAGGACCCTTCGAAGGCCATCTGCAAGTGTCCGCTGCAGACCTCCCCCGCCGTGATCCTGGTCAACCGCGAACTGTGCACCGACCCGCAGAAGGTCTGCGGGATGCTCTGGTCGGCGGCGTTTCCGGCGGAGAGCCAGTTCGCCAACGAGAATTTCTTCTCGTTCATGAAGGAGCACGGGATGATCGTGAATCCGCCGGCACCGGCGTGCCCCGCGCCAATGGCGAACTGACACGGATCGCTGTCCTCCTGAGCCGGCGTAGCGCGGCGAAGGACCCCCTGCTGAATGCGCGGTTGTCGCGAACCGCAGGGGGTCCTTCGCCGTCTACGCGGCTCAGGATGACAGACGTCGGTCGTCGAATGCGGTCTACTAGTGCCTCACCACGCGGCTGCGCCGCGGGCTCGGGGCCTCCGCGACCGCGAATGCGGCCACGAGGGTCATCTCGGTGGTATTCGCGCTCGTGTCCTCCACGCGGATCCGCAGGTCGAACACCCCCTCCTCCTTGGTGATCTCCGCCAGCGCGCACTCGAAGATCGTGCCGGCGGGATCGCGTCCGGAGACCGACGGATCCTCGAGGTCCTCGCCGTGAACGGCGACCGGGACGGGACGCCACTCCCCGGTTCCGGTGGGGCGAGCCCATACCCTGGTCGCCTCGAGCTTCACGCGGCCGGGCGCCGCTGCTCCGCCGGCAACATCGATTGCGGAGAACCGCAGACGCGCCGGCAAACCTCGTCCCAGCCGGTTCGCCGGTTGCGATCGCGCGTCCAGAACGACGAGCGTGGTAAGGCTCGGGGGAAGCTGGTCGGGCTGCCCCCCGCCGAACCACGCGCTGACGAGCGCCCGGCCCTCGTGAGTCTGAAGATCGTGCGTCCGGTTCGCCTCGATCTCGAGGCGAACCGGCCGGGAGAGGTCCTCGATCGTCCACCGGTCCGTCTCCTCCTCGCGCTGCAGGCGCCCGTTCCGATCGAACAGGCGGAACACGGCGGGGTTGGAAGAAACGACCCGCTCGTCGAGCGGTCCGGTGAGGTGCGCCTGAACTTCTGCGCCGTTGGCAAAGCCCGTGATCGCGAGCTTCGGCATCACGGGCCCGAGCCCGAAGTCGAGCGGGTCCACCGGCGATGCCACGAAGGTCGTGGGCGAAGGAGTCCAGGTGGAGAAGCTGGCGACGCCGCGGTCGATCACCTGCAGCGGATGCGTGTTGAACCACGCCAGGTCGGTCTGCGCCAGGAAGACCGGCCGCAGCGCCACGTCCGGATCCGCGCTCCTGGCGAGAAAGACCGTCCCGTTCCACTCCGGTGACGGCCACCCGTCCAGGAGGAAGCCCGGCGCGAGACCGCCGGGCGAAGGGCCGTCGATGAACCGGCTCGCGAGGTTCAGCAGGCGCCAGCCGTCGGACGTGGGCGGGAACGAGATCCGCGTTTCCTGCGCGCGCAGCTCCGCTCCGCCGGCTTGCCGCGACACGTCTGCACTCACCCCCCGGATCGGGGCGTAGTCGAAGACGTAGAACTTCGACAGCGTGGCGTCGAGGCAAGTCTCCCCGCTGAAGAACGAATAGCGATCGGTGATCGACGACGTACGAATGTCCGGCGGATACGAAGCCACCAGCCGCCACGTTCCCGTCGAGTAGAGCAGGTCGATCCCTCGGTATCCGAACGATTGCGTGTGGAACAGGAGATACCGGAACGGGAGACATTCGACCTGCGATCCTTCGCGGCGAAGCCACCAGCCTCCCTCGTCGCTGGCGGTGAACGTCAGCCGGTACGGCGCATCCGCGGGACTGAGATCGAATTCCCGCTCGCCGTCGATGTGCTGGTCATCGCGGACGATCATCGTCGTCTCGCGGGCAGGATCGACTTCGGCAAACGTGATCAGGATCAGACTGTAGGAGCCCGGCTGGACGAGCATTTCGAACAGATTCCGGCCGATGGACGGGAGGAAACGAGTGGTCGCGGTCCAGCCGCCGAGGAAGACGCGCGCTTCCGCCTGGTCGTCCGTGTAGCGCACCCGCATCCGGGCCGCCTTCACGAACGCCCAGGGGACACGCAGCACATCGTTCGCGGAGCGCACTTCCACGAATCCGGAGTACGACAGAGAGCCGTCTGCCGGATACGCGACCTTCGCATTCTCGACGCTCACGCTGACCGCGACCTCGACAGACTCTCCCGGCTGCAGGGAGACCGTGGCGGGGCTGACGTCGACGCGGATGCCATCGCGGGCGCCGGTCGTCACGAGGTCATAGGTTTGTGGCGCGGCGCCGCGATTGGTCACCGCGATCTTCCGGGTACCGGACCACGCCGGCGCTTTGCCGTCGATGATTCCGAACGCCAGATGCTCCGGCAGAATCCGCGTCGCGAGCGTTGCGGCGCGAAACGCGTCGATGCGTCCGGCACCGGCAGCCATGACCTCCCCCGCAACCGGAGCGGCGGTCGTCACCAGGGCCGCCTTCACCTCCGCCGGAGTCCAGTCCGGGTGGAGCGCGCGCAGCAGTGCAGCCGCGCCGGCGACGTGCGGCGCCGCCATCGAGGTGCCGCTGGCGGCGAGCGTGCCTCCGCCGGCCTTCGCGGAACGGACGTCGACGCCCGGCGCGACGACGTCCGGCTTGATGCCGTACCGCGCCGCGGGCGGGCCTTTCGACGTGAACGGCGCGAGCGCATCCTGGAAGTTCGTCGCGCCGACGGTGATCGCCGCCTCCGCCGTGCCGGGACTGGAGACGGACTGGAAGTTCCCGAGATTTCCCGCGGCCACGACGAAGACGACGCCGGCGCTCACGGCGCTGTCCACGGCCCGCGACATGGCGTCGTCGGAGTAGCCCGGACCGCCGAGGCTCATGTTCGCCACGGCCGCGTGATCGCTGAGATCGCCGTCGCCGTTCGGATCCACCGTCCGTTCGATGCCGGCGAGGATGTCGCTGGTCCAGCCACTGCCGCCGGCATTGAGGACCTTGTACGCGACGAGCGACGCATCGGGCGCGACGCCCGACAGATCGGGCGCGTTGGCGGCGACGATCCCCGCGACGTGCGTGCCGTGCCCGCTGTCGTCCATCGGATCGGCGTCTTTGTTCACGAAGTCATACCCGGCCTTCACCTTGAAGCCCGGCCCGAACCCTTCGCCGAGCGCGGGATGGCGATAGTCCACGCCCGTGTCGAGGATGGCCACGGTGATGCCGGCGCCACGCGAGCCCAGGCGGCGCCAGACTTCGTCCGCCTGGATCGTTGCGACGCCCGGCTCCACCGCGGCGGCGGTCACGGGCAGATCGGGATGAACGCGGAGCACGTACGGCAGCTTCTCGATCGCCGCGCGCTGGGACGGCGTCACCGACAGCGCGAGGCCGGAAAAGGCAAGGGAGTACTCCTGCCGGACTTCCACTGCATTCCCGGACGTGTCGCCGCTCGCCGTCAGCGTCTCCTGGATCCGCTTCAGATCATCGCGAAACCGCTCGAACGGCGGAGCGGCTTGCGCGGCCGGGCGCAACGACACCGGCGTGCGCGCACGCGGAGGCGACGTGAACTCGACGATGACCCGCACGCGGGAGCCGTCCATCGAAGAAGAATGGATCTCCGACGTTCCGTCCGCGCGGACCGCGGCGATCGCAACCCCGCGCTGCACCGGCCGCTGCGCGCCGAAGGGACTGACGGCGGCGACGCACGGCGTCGCCGCCAGGAGCAACAGGACTGCTTTTTGCCAATGCCGCCAAGGAAGCACGGACCACCTCGATCGCTCCGACACTATTCGCAATAATTGTTAGTCAACCATACGGTGCCCGCGCTCCGCGCGTCTAGACCGCCTCGGCGATTCGTCGCCGCACCCCTACGCGACGATCCTGCTTCGGCCTCACCCGCATGTGTCAAAAGGCTGACGCGCCGGGTGCTGCCATGCCGACACTCGCCCCAAACGAAGCTCGCTATGTTGGTGTCAACGCTCGTCGACGCAGCGTCACTCGAAGAAAGCTCCTGGAGTGTCGGGAGGAAGAGGAGACGCAATGAAAAGCAGGCTGTCTCGAATCATCGTTCCGATCGTCATCGTTCTGTGGTCCGCCGTCATCGCCGCCGAGCCTCGAAGGGACGACGGCCCCGGCGGCAAATTGCGGATGTCGTCCCGGCCGGTGCGCGGCCAGTACGTCGTCGTGCTCCGGGACGACGTACCCCGCCGTGAACTGCCGGCCGTCGCCGCGGAGCTGGCGGAGCGGCACGGGGCACGGCTGACGTACGTCTACGACCATGTCCTGAATGGCTTCTCCGCGCGGCTGCCGCAGGCCGCGGCGGCGGCCATGAGCCACGATCCGCGCGTCGAGTACATCGAGGAAGACACCGCGCTCTCCCTCATGGCGGTGCATTCGACCCCGCAGACTTTCAGCTTCTATGGCATCGACCGCATCGATCAGCGCGACCTGCCGCTGAGCGAGACCTATGTGTACACCCGCCGCGGGTCCGGCGTGCATGTCTTCGTGATCGACACGGGGATCCGCACGACTCACAAGGAGTTCGGAACGCGCGCGAACGTCTTCGCGGACTTCGTCGGCGGACCGCTGAACGAAAGCCACGGCACCATGGTCGCCGGCGTCGTCGGCGCGCGATTCAAAGGGGTCGCGAAGAACGCGCAGCTCTGGTCGATCCGCGTTTGTTTCAACGGTGCCAACTGTCCCGGCAGCTTCGTCATTCAGGGCCTGGACATGATCGTCGGCAACACGCAGCTACGCCCGGCCGTCGTCAACCTCAGTCTCGGCTACGCGCTGAATCAAACCGGCAATCTGCAGGCGTTCGAGGCCGCGATCAACCGCGCCATCGACAACGGGATCACGGTCGTCGCCGGGGCGGGCAATGGGGCGGTGGATGCGGCCAACATCACCCCCGCGCGGATCCCCCGGGTCATCACCGTGGCCGCCTCGGACAAGAACGACAATCGCGCCAACTACTCGAACTTCGGCGCGTCGGTCGATCTGTTCGCACCCGGCGGACGCAACGACGTCCCGAACCAGTTCATCCCGACGACCGGCTTCGTTTCGGACACCGAGAGCGAAGGCTTCATCGGAACGTCAGCCGCCGCGCCGCACGTGGCGGGGCTGGCGGCGCTCTACCTCGAATTCAATCCCGCGGCGCCGCCGGCCGAGGTGCGGAACGCGATCGTGTTCAACGCGACGCCGGGAAAGATCAACTTCGCCGGCCCCAATACGCCGAATCTCCTGGCCTATACGCAGTTCATCCCCGTGCCCGCGTTCAATCCGTACCTGCAGCCGGAGTTCTTCGTCCGCCAGCAGTACCTCGACTGGCTGCGCCGCATGCCCGATCCGCAGGGCTTCAGCAACTGGGTGGCGGTGATGAACCAATGCCCCGACGTCTCCTGCCAGGACGAGAAGCGCGTCCAGCTCATTCGCGGCTTCATCGAGTCGCACGAGTTCACCAGCGCCAACCCGATTCTGTCGAATCCGCCCACGCTCGGAGACTACAACCGCGAATACGTCCGCGTGCTCTACGTGCACGCGCTCCAGCGCGATCCCGAACCGTCGGGCTGGGATGCCTGGACGAACGTTCTGAACCAGACCGGCGACCGCGACATCGTCGTCAGCGGCTTCGTCAACTCGCAGGAATATGCGTCGCGCTTCGGCGAGCCGTAATCCCCACCAGCCAGGATGAGCGCGGCCGAAGGGCCGCGCTCGTTTCTCCCTCCCACTGCCGCCACCCGGAGCGCCGGCATCCCTGCCGGCCGCTCCGCCGGCTTCCAGCCGGCAAGGTTCTCGGCCAGTCCCCTGAATCCCGCCCTCGCGCCTCCGGCGTAGTAATACGCGCACAACCTCCGCGGTCATTTATTTGTACAAACCCGGCCGCGGCTCCGCCGCGCGGCGGAAAGGAGGCGTGCAACCGATCGCGTATCCCTTTGTCCTCATCGACCCGCACGAGGTGATCGGCGACAGCCGCAGCGAAAGTCGCCGCTCCCAGGACGAAACCACAGATTCCGGAGGACCCTTTGATGACTTCGCTCATTCGAATTGCGTTTGGCTTGATCGCAGCGGTGTGCGCGGACGTTGCGTGCGCGCAGGCGTCCGCTGCCATTCCTGAGACCATCACCAGTGCTGACGGGCGGTTGGCGTGGATCTCCACACGGCACGCGCTCGACGAATCGGGACGTCTGAACAGCGCCCTCGTCGATTCGCCGGCGTTGCGGGCCAACGCGAAGCTCCGGCGCAAGCATCGGCAAATGCAGGCCGACGCCACCGCCGCACCGGAAGAGTGCCGCACCTTCCTCGGCACACCTTCCGAGCATTTCAAATCGACGGCGTCGCTGCAGGACGTCGCGGCCGGCGCGGAAGTGATCGTCTCGGGACGCGTGGTCTCGACCGGCGAGGGCTTCCTGCACAACCTTCCCGGCTCGCTGCTGCGCCTCGCCGGATCGACGCTCAAAGGCGAGACGACCGGCGAGATCTTTCTGTTCTATCCGTACGCGCGGATCCGCACCGCGGACGGCCTGGTCTGCGCCCGTCCGGTCGGGCAGTATCTGCCGCCGGCCGTCGGCGACCGCTTGATCGTCTTCTCCATGACCCCCGCCTTCGTCAGCGAGGGGCGCACGATCCTGTCGGCCGATCCGCCGCGGGAGATCATCCACCAGAGCGCGACCGGCCGCAGGCTCGTGCCGGCGGCGTTCACCGGTGAGCTCGACGCGGACCTGACTCTCGACGACGTCGTGACGAGAGTCGCGGGCGAAACGCGCCGGGGCGGGAGGTCCAAATGATCCGCCTCTCCCGTTCCGCACTCGCTCTGCTGACGCTCATCGTCCTTGCCCAGCCGCTCGCCGCGCAATGCGTGACGCAGCACTACGCGACGAACACCGCCGGCAGCATCGGCGTCATCCAGGGCAGCGGCTGGCTCGTCGCACCGCCGATCGGCAGCGCGATCGACATCTGGTCGGGCGGCTGCCCGGACCAATACGGCGACTCGTTCCCTACGCTGCTCGACAACGCGTCGGGCGACTTCGACGTCACCGTCAGCCGCAGCCTCGGCAGCAACCCGATCTCGGGCGGCGCCTGTGCGGCGTTCCATCACCTGCTGGACGGGGCGAACCGCGTGGTCGGCGGGGACATCACCATCTATCGCTACACCAACAGCGGCGCGTCGTGCGATGCGGACGTGACGTACTACCTGGACAACCTCATCGCACACGAGCTGGGACACGTCCTCGGCCTCGGCAACTCCGCCTGTTCGGGCTACATCATGGGACCGACTTGGTGGAGCGCCGGGCCGGCGACGGATGAATGCAGCTGGGCCGACACGGCGTGGCGAGATCCTTTCGATACCGAAGATCCGGAGGAGTTCTGCGACACGTATCCGTGGCACCCGGCCTGCAGCCCGATCGTGATCAACCTCGCGAACAGCGAGTACAAGCTTTCCGGCGAGGACGATCCGGTGGTGTTCGACATCACCGCGGACGGCACTCCCGAACGGATCACCTGGACCGCGCGCGGCAGCGGCCTGGCTTTCCTGGCGCGCGACGGGAACGGCAACGGAACGATCGATGACGGGAAGGAGCTGTTCGGCGACCGCACCGTGCTCTCGAACGGAGCGCGGGCCGGCAACGGCTTCGAGGCGCTGCGTGAGTACGACACGAACGGCAACGGTCTGATCGAGCCTGCCGACAGCCTCTGGCACATGCTCCTGCTCTGGGTCGACGACGATCACGACGGCCACTCCGATCCGGGCGAATTGCGCACAGTCGCGTCCAGCGCCATCACCGCGCTCGACACGAAATACCACTGGATCGGACGGCGCGACCGGCACGGAAACCTGTTCCAGTACAAGGGCGCGGCTCATCTCGGGCCGGTACGGCGTCCGATCTACGACGTCTATCTCCGCGGCGTGCGGTGACCGAGGGACGGTTTCCTGGAATGTTCAGATCGAGACACGTTCGCCGAAGTACCGCGCCACGTTCCTGATCAACGTGGCTAGGTAGACCCGCGACCTCCGGCCTGTCACGCCGGAGGTCGCGGGTTCGAGCCCCGTCGGCCCCGCCAAAGGCAAGCACTCGCCAGCTGACACGCAAGGTCGACGACCGTCCTCCGCCTTCGGCACCAGGGAAACGGTCCTGGGCGTCCCTCCCATGGATCGAGAGGCTGGGTACGTGCGCTGCAAGTGCATCGTACGCGGCACCACACAAGAGCCGGAGGGTGCGATGCGACGTCTCATCGTCTGCTGTGACGGAACCTGGAAGACCGATGACGACCAGTGCCCGACCAACGTGGTCAAGATCCGGGACGCCATCGTCACCGTCGCCCCCGACGGCACGGACCAGATCATCTACTACAGCAAGGGCGTTGGATCGACCGGGAACAAGGTGCGCAGGCTGATCGCCGGCGCCTTCGGCGGCGGGGTCGCGGCCGACGTCCGCAACGCTTACGGCTTCCTCGTCCAGAACTATCAGGCGGGCGACGAGATTTTCCTGTTCGGCTTCAGCCGCGGCGCATATACCGCCCGCAGCGTGGCCGGCATGATCCGGACCGTCGGAATTCTGCCGAAGGCGAAAGCCGAGCTGACGCCCGAGGCGTGGCGGATCTACCGCATCCCGGACCCGGTGAAGAAGGCGGATAAGCCCGAGGCGGTGAAGTTTCGCGCTGAGCACGTGTGCCGCATGCCGCCGATCAAGTTCATCGGCGTCTGGGATACGGTCGGTGCCCTCGGCGTGCCGGTCGGCCGCGTCATTCGCCGCTGGTCGCAGGCGCGGCACAGCTTCCATGACACCGGGTTGTCGAGCGCGGTCGAGAATGCCTATCACGCTCTGGCCATCGACGAGGGGCGCTACACGTTCGAGGCGGCGCTCTGGCAACAGAAGCCCGCCGAGAATCAGAAGATCGAGCAGGTCTGGTTCTGCGGCGCGCACAGCAACGTCGGTGGCGGCTATCCGGATACCGGGCTCTCCGACATCGCCTTGCTCTGGATGGCCGAGAAGGCGGCGGCCTGTGGCCTCTCGATCGAGCTGTCGAACGTGGAAAACGTCAAGGCGAGCGCCATCGGGAAGCTGGTCGACTCACGCTGGCTCAAGTGGCTGCCCGGCAATCTCCGCGAGGTCGAAGCGCATCCCGAGTGGGGAGAGTCCGTGCACCCGACGGTCCAGGAGCGCCAGCATGCGAAGAACGCGGTCCCGGGACCGTACAAGCCACGCAACCATCCCGGGCCGCTCCGGCGCCCCTTGCTCGTGAAGGCGCTCAGGCGCCTCTTCCACTCGGGCTCGTGACCGACGCTCCGTCACGCTGACCGTCGCCCGCTAAGCGTTGCGCTCGGAGTCGTCGCGACGACGACCAGCGGGACTCAGGGTGCCACGGCGCGCCTGGCGAATCGTGCCGGGCGCGCCGTCCACGTCCGAGCCCTACTGCGTCTCACCTCCTCCCGGGCCCTGGCTCGCGCCGCCGAGGTTCGACACGCGCTGCGGCACGTGCGTGCTCTGGAACGAGCCGTTGCCGAGCTGGCCGGCGTGGCCCAGTCCCCAGCAGTACGCCTGCACCCGGTCGCCCTCCTCCAGCAGGTGCTCGGTCCAGGCGCAGGTGGTGTACTGGTTCGCGGCGATGTCGCCGATGTTCGCAACCCCGAGAGCGACCGGGATCGGCGTGGTGCTCAGCGGAAGCGTCGGATGGGCGAGGGCTCCGTACGCGTTCTGGCCAAAGCAGTACAGAGCGCCGGCCGTGCTGGTCAGACAGCCGTGATAGGTGCCCATCGCCAGGCTGGCCACAGTCACGTTCCCCTGCGCCACCGCCTTCGGCAGGACCTCGAACGGACTCGTCGTACCGATGCCCAGCTGCCCCATGTTGTTCTTCCCCCAGCACCAGGCGTTGCCGGACTTCACCGCGCACGTGTGCGCGTAACCGGCCGAAACGGCGCTCACATCCGACTGCAGGCCGGACACGGCGCTCGGGATGCTGGTGCTCGCGGTGCCGCCGTTCCCCAACTCCCCCTGCAGGCCGCTTCCCCAGCAGTAGAGCGCCCCGGTGCTCCCCTTGACGACGCAGGTGTGGAAGTAGCCGGCGGTGAGATTGCGCGGCGCGTCGCCGGGCTGGATGTTCAGGACGGTCGCCGGCGACGTGGCGGTGAGCGGGGAGCCGTTGCCGATCTGTCCGTGCCCGTTCTGCCCCCAGCATTTGACCACCCCGTTCTGAATGGCGCAGGCGTGGGTGGCGCCGGCGGCGATCTCGGTCACTCCGGAGGCGAGGCTCGGGATGAGGGTCGGCGTCGGATGCGGCTGATGATCGATCGTCCCGAGGCCGAGCTGCGCGCCGTTGTTCGTCCCCCAGCAGTAGACGCCGCCGTCCTTGATGGCGCAGGCGAACGTATCGCCGGCGCTGATGGACGTCACGGCGGCGGGATTGGTGAAGGCGACAGGAAGGGGCACCGGCGATTGCGCCGGAGTCGTCGATCCCGTCCCGAGCGCGCCGGCGTTGTTGTTCCCCCAGCAGTGCGGCCCATTGCCGGCCAGGGCGCAACTGAAGTAGCCCGATTTCGACGTGGTGATGGTGCCCGCGGACGACGTCAGTGCGACCGTCGTGAGCAGGGCGAAAAGAGACACTGCGATCTTCTTGCGTTTCATGATCTCCTCGATGCAGGGAGTCAGCTCCCCACTGGTCTACCGAGGATGCGGGGCGCAGTTGCTTATTGGCACCCCGGACGAAAGAAATCAGGGCGGTGTGACGCCGATCACGATGCGCGTCGCGACACGCCGAGCGAAGTGTGCGGTGGATCACATGCAGGGACGTCGCGGCAAGAGGCAGACTGTGAGACCCTTGGATGCACATCCGGAGGTACCGCATGAACCACCGCTGGCCGCTCCTGTTCTGCGCCTTCATCGCACTCACCGCCTGCACGGCCCATTACACGTCCACTGAGAGTGTGGGTACCCCGATCCGGGTGAGCTCGAACATTCCCGACTGCCCGATCCGCGACGTCGCTCTGGCCACACCCGCATCGGCTCTCTTCATCGGCGTCACCAACTACCCGGAGCCGGCCGGCGTGTTTTCGACTCCCGCCCACTTCATCGGCGCCAACCTGTTCGCCGGCGTCTTCTCCCGGGCCGCCGACCGGCAGGGACCGTCGTTCCCGTACGATAGCGAGACTCTCACCGACCTGGCGAGACACGACGCGCTGCCGCCCAACTATGCCGATCCGATGAAAGTCATCTCCACCCTCGGCTTCGGCGGCGGGGGCTCGGGACACGCCGTCCTTCGGAAAGAGATCGAGGCCGCGCTGGCCGGACAGGCCGCCGCGGCCGAGGGCCTCTACGAGAAACACGGTCAGGCACTCCTCGTCGTCTACGTCGCCGCACACGGCTTCCTGGTGGACGGCGAGCCCTATTTCCTCCCGTCCGACGCCGTCGCCGACAAATCCGAGACCTGGATCTCCTATCGATCCGTCATCGACTCCGCCGCTGCTTTCCTCGGACGGAACGCGCCCGGCTCCAAAGCGCGCTCCGCGCTCCTCATCTTCGACACCTGCCAGGTCCGGCGCGGCGGGGCCGGCGTTCCGCCCGCCGAATTCGCCGTGCCCCCCGGCCTGGTGCTGGTCCAGTCGGCCGCCCCGGGCCAGTACGCATGGCACTGGACTGCTTCGAGCAAGTACGAGTACGACAAACAGATGACGAAGGAAGTGCGGCTCGGTATCGGCCTTCCTCCGAAAGAAGCGCGCGGTCACATTCAGGGAGAGCAGGCGGCCACGATGAGCGTGCTGCCCATCGCCAGCCAGTGCTTTCTCGCCGACGCGATCAAGGCGCACAAACAGAACGGCGGCGCCGACGAGCCACTGACGGTGCGGGAATGGTTCACCGGACTGAAGGCGAAGGCCGACGGCTACTTCGCCGAAATCCCCGAGATGCAGGCCCTCGGCCGCTCGCAGACGATTTCCATCCGCGTCGCGGAGGGCCAGGTTGACCCGCCGCTCTTCGTGCTGCGACAATCGCCGCCTCCGGAGCCATGAATATGCAATCGCCTCTGCTTGAGCGCGCCGTCGCGACAGCTCTCGTCTGTGTGTCATTTCTGGCGGCCGATCCCGCGCGAGCGGCCGGGAAGAAAGCGGACATCGTCCTCAGCCGCGCGGACGGGAAGACCGTGACCGTGCCGATGAGCGGCGCGCTGCACGACGCGCGGGCGGCAATGCTGGCGCGGGAGATCCAGACGCTCGACGCCGCCATTCGCGATGCGCGCGCGCTCGCGACGTCCGGGTCCGCTTCCGAAGCCCGGGCCGCAATGCTGGATGTCGCGGTGGAGTCGCGCGAGGACGCGGTACGCGAGCTGGAGCTGGCGCTGGCGGTCGCGCGCCTGACCTCGGCCGGCAAGCTCGATGATGAGAGCGTCGGCAAAGCGCAGGATTACGCGAGCGCGGTAAAGACCGTGCTGAGCGCGCAGGCTCCGAACAGCATCTTCGTCGCCACCGACATCTCGACCTCCGTGCCGGACGCCACGCTTCACTACATGAGCAAAGGCAAATACAACGCGAAATCGAAGGAGTGGTCCTCCTACACCGCGGGCGAGCGGATGCGCATCGGGCGGTACGTGTTCCGCGTGCAGCCTGCGGATGCCGCCGAGGTCTACGAAGAGTTCGTGCTGGTCACGTCGGATCCGACGAAGAAACGGCTCTCGCCGCTGCGCGCCGCGAATCCATGAAGCTGGCCGAGCTCTTCGAGTCTTTCAAGAATGTGTGGGGCGGCGCGGCGGTTGCCGCGGCCGCCGGCCCGCTCGGACTGTGGGCCCTCGACCTCGAGCCGCCGTGGCCGTCGAGCGCCGGGAAAGTGGCCACGCTGATCTGCGCCGTCGCCGTGCTTCTCGCGTACATCATCAGCCGTTCGTTCGCACCGCGGTCGAAGCGCGCCGGCAAGACCCGCCTCATCGCCATGGCCATGCTGGTCCTCGGACTGCTCTCGATCGTCGGCTACCTGTGGGCGTTCGGCCGCTATGTCGTCACGGACTCCATCGAGCGTGGCGGACGGACGGAGATCATCCGCACCATCGCCGGCTCGGAACTGCGGCCGGGCATCGAGCCCGGCGCCACGCAGGTCGACCTGCTTCGGGACAATCTCTACGATGCGGAAGCCGTCTGGACGCCGCAATCGATCAGCACCGCGCGCATGACGCTGCTCCTGTCATTCGTGCTCAGCTTCTTTCTGCTCACGTTCGGCGCGACGCTGCTGGCGACGCTCGAGAAGAGCGCGAAGCGCGCCTGATCCCGGACACGGAACGCGGGTCACTCCGCGCGGCCCTTGACTTTCCGCGACTTCGTGTCGATATTACACTATGTGAACAGGATCCTGCTGACGGACCTCTACCAGCTGACGATGGCGTACGGCTACTGGCGCCGCGGTCTGCACGCGCGCCCGGCCGTCTTCCACCTCTTTTTTCGACGGACGCCATTCCGCTCCGGATTCGCCGTCGCGGCCGGGCTGGCGCAGGTCATCGAGTTTCTCCACGACTTGCGATTTGAGCGCGATGAGCTCGAGTATCTGCGGTCCCTCCGAAGCCCGGACGGGCAACCGCTCTTCGACGACGCGTTCCTCCGCTTCCTCGGCAGCATGAAATTCGCGTGCGACGTGGACGCCATCCCGGAAGGAACGGCGGTGTTCGCGAACGAGCCGCTCGTGCGCATTCGCGGCGGCTTGCTCGAGGCTCAGCTCATCGAAACGGCGCTCCTGAACATCATCAACTTTCAAACCTTGATTGCCACCAAGGCCGCGCGGATCAAGCGTGCGGCGGAAGGTCGCCAAGTGCTGGAGTTCGGCCTCCGCCGCGCCCACGGTCCCGACGGCGGCCTCTCCGCGTCGCGCGCCGCGTTCCTCGGCGGCTGCGATGCCACCTCGAACGTCCTCGCCGGCCAGCGTTTCGGCATCCCGGTGCGCGGGACGCACGCGCACAGCTGGGTGATGGCCTTTGACGATGAGCGCAGCGCATTCGCCGCGTACGCCGAGGCGCTGCCTCACAACTCGGTGCTGCTGGTCGACACGTACGACACGCTCGACGGCGTCCGTCATGCCATCGAGACCGGCAACGAGTTGCGGAAGCGAGGGGCCGCGCTGGCGGGCATCCGGCTCGATTCCGGTGACCTCGCCTGGCTCAGCATCGAGGCGCGGCGCATGCTCGACGAAGCGGGATTCGCCGATGCGAAGATCGTCGCCTCGAACGATCTCGACGAAGAGCTGATCACGTCGCTCATTCAGCAGAAGGCGGCGATCGACGTCTTCGGTGTCGGGACGAAACTGGTCACGGCATTCGATCAGCCGGCTCTCGGCGGCGTCTACAAGCTCGGCGCGATCGAGGACGGCCGCGGAAGCTGGATGCGCAAGATCAAGGTCTCCGAACAGGTGGCCAAGACCACCATCCCGGGCATCCTCAACGTGCGGCGTTTCACCCGCGAGGGGCAGTCGCGCGCGGACATGCTGTGGGACGAGCTCGATGGCCCGCCCGACGCGCAGAGAATCGTCGATGTGCGCGACGCGACACGCTCCAAGTCGCTGGTCGGCTGCGAGAGCCGCGACCTGCTCGTTCCGGTTTTTCGCTCCGGTGAGCTCGTGTACGACATGCCGGCGCTATCGGCGTCACGCGAGCGGGCGTCTCGCGAGCTCGCCGCTCTCCATCCGTCAGTAATGCGTCTCAGCAACCCGCATGAGTATCCGGTCGGACTCGAGGGACGGCTGCACGAACGTCGCGTCGAGATGATCCGGCAGGCTCGGGGTGAACGATGAAATACACCTATGACTATCCGCGTCCGGCCGTGACGGTCGACTGTGTCGTCTTCGGCTTCGACGAAGGCGATCTCAAAGTCCTCCTCGTGCAGCGCGACGTCGAGCCGTTCCGCGGCAAGTGGGCGTTGCCCGGAGGGTTCGTGCTCGAGCAGGAATCGCTGGAGCAGGCAGCGAAACGCGAGCTCCGCGAAGAGACAGGCATCGAGAAGCTCTACCTCGAACAGCTCTACACGTTCGGTGAGCCGGCTCGCGATCCGCGCGGGCGCGTCATCACGGTTGCATATTACGCGCTCGTGAAGCTCGCGGATCATCGTGTTCGCGCGGCCACCGACGCCTCCTCCGCCGCCTGGTTTTCGGTCGCCGAAGTTTCACGGCTCGCGTTTGATCACAACAAGATCCTCGACATGGCGCTGACGCGGCTTCAGGGCAAGGTGCGCTACCAGCCGATCGGCTTCGAGCTGCTTCCGGTGAAGTTCGCGCTGTCGGAGCTCCAGCATCTCTACGAGGTGATCCTCGAGGCGCCGCTCGACAAGCGGAACTTCCGCAAAAAGATCCTCGCCACAGGGCTGCTGATCGAGCTCGACGAGATCCAGCAGGACGTCGCGCATCGCGCCGCGCGACTCTACAAGTTCGACGACCGCAAGTATCGCCAGCTCGCGAGCCAGGGCTTCAATTTCGAGTTGTGAGGACGCCATGAACTTCGACGCGGCACTCGGATCGGTCATCGGCGGCGCGCACCGCCGGAGCGGGCGCAATGGGCAGGACGGCGGGTTCATCGCCCGTGGCGGCGACACTCTCGTGGCGGTGGTCACCGACGGCTGCGGCAGTGCGCCACACAGTGAGGTCGGTGCCAAGCTGGGCGCGCACATCGTCGCACGCACGGTGCTGGCGCAATCGGCGCCGGAGCTCGACTGGGGACGGATCGCCACGTCCGTCCTCGAGCAGTTGTCGCGCGTAGCCGATGCGTTCGCCGCCGATTCGACCACGCTCGCAGACGCTTTCCTGTTCACCATCCTCGGTGCTGCGGTGACGCCTCGCGAAGCGGTGATCTTCTCCGCCGGCGACGGGATCTTTGCGGTCAACGGCTCGCTCCATCGCATCGGCCCGTTTCCCGGCAACGCACCGCCGTACCTCGGCTACGCGTTGCTCGGAGCGTCCGCACCGTCATTGACGGTCGAGTACCGCTGTGCCACGACAGACCTCCACAGCCTGCTGATCGCAACCGACGGCGCAGAGCCGCTGATCGCGGCGGACGCGGTGCCGTTCTGGACGGACGATGCGATCTTCTCCAACCCTGACGCACTGCGACGGCGACTCTTTCGTCTCACCCGCCCCGGCGGCGCGGTGCTCGACGACGACACGACGATGGCCGTCATCCGGCGGGCCGCGTGATCCGCGCGTTCGCAGGCGCGCGTCGTAGCGCCGATCGCGACACGCTGGTCGTGGCCGGCAGGCGGGTTCGTCTGACGCCGTCGATGCTCATCGGCAGCGGCGGCGAAGCGGAGATATTCGACGCGGGCGGCGGCATCGCTCTAAAGCGTTTCAAGGCGGCCAGCCACGCCGACTATGCGCATTCGCCGGTTGCGCAAGCCGCGGCGGCGGCACGGCTGGACGAGCACCAGCGGAAACTTCCGGCGCTCACGCAGCTCACACTCCCCCAGCGCGTGGCGCGGCCATTGGAGCTCGCTCGCGACCGCGACGGCGCCGTCGCCGGCTACACGATGCCGCTGCTCGCAAATGCGGAGGTGCTGCTCCGCTACAGCGACGTCCGCTTCCGGGAGAACGGCGGGATCACGAGCGCGCGCGTGACCGCGATCCTTCGCGACCTTCACGCCACGGTCAAAGAGCTGCACGCACGTGGTCTCGTGATCGGTGACTTCAACGACCTGAACGTGCTGGTGCACGGAACGTCCGCGCATCTCATCGACATCGACAGCGCGCAGTTCGGCCCGTACGTTTCGACGTTGTACACCGCGCGCCTGCTCGATCCGCGCCTCACGGATGGCAACGAACTGGAACCGCGACGTCCGCATGATGTGGAGTCGGACTGGTACGCCTTCGCGGCCATGGCCTTCCGGCTGCTGTTCCTCACCGATCCGTACGGCGGGATTTACGTGACGGGTGGGGTGAGGCTCTCATCGGACCAGCGCGCGCTGCAACGGATCAGCGTCTTTCGTCCCGGCGTTCGGTTGCCGAAGCAGGTGACGCCGCTGAAGGTACTGCCGGAGCCGCTTCTGCAATGGTTCGAAGCGACGTTCGAGCGCGATGTTCGCGGTGAGTTTCCGCTTCCGCTGCTCACCGCACTTCGCTGGACACGCTGCCGCTGCGGCCTCGAGCACGCGCGGCCCACCTGCCCGGTGTGCGTCGTCGCGGCGGGCCGCGCTGCAACCGTTGCGCAGAAAGTGGTCGGGAGAGTCGCGGCGCGCGAGATCTTCGCCACGACCGGCGTGATCGTGGCCGCGGCACTCGATGGCGAGCGACTGCTGTGGCTGGAGCATCGCGACGGTTCGTTCGTGCGCGAGGATGGCGCGACGGTCTGTGGCGGCGCACTCGATCCGGCGCTCCGCTTCGTCCTGCAGCCGCGCGCGACGATCGTGCGGCGGGGCGATCAGGCGGCCGTCTTCGCCACGCCCGCCAGCACGACGCTGCGCACGCGCGAGCTCGTTGCGAACGAACGCCACCGTTACTGGCTCGACGGAGCCATGTTGCTCCGCGACAGTGCCGCCGGACCAGAAACCATCGGTGCCGTCCTCGGCGGCCAGACGCGCATCTGGGTCGGAAACCGCTTCGGCTTCGGTTTCTACCGCGCCAGTGAGATCACAGTGGGCTTCGTCTTCGACGCGGAGGCGCGCGGCATCCGTGACGACGTCGCGCTGCCGCGCATCAGCGGCCAGCTCATCGACGCCGACGCGATCTTCACCGGCGAGCGCTGCTGGCTCTTCGTGGCCACACAGCATGCCGGACAGGTTCGTCATCGCTGCACCGTGATCCGACGCGACGGCCGGATCGAGGCCTCTTTCGACACGACACCGGCGGACGGTCACTGGCTCGCGCGGCTTCACGGCAACGCCGCGGCCGGGGACTTTCTCCTGGTTGCGACGGACGCCGGACTGGTGCGCGTCGGCATCGACGGCGGCACGTTGCAGGTCACGGCGACGTTCCCCGACACCGCGGAGCTCGTCGATGCTTCGACGCGCATCTTCGCCACTCGCGACGGCGTTTACGCGGTGGGACGCGATCGCATTCGGCTACTGCAGATGCGGTGAGCGCCACGGCTTTCGCCGCGGGGGACGCGATCGACGGCGACGACTGCGCGCGTTGAGCGTGGTCCCTTGCACGAGCTCCTCCTCGCGAACTTGGAATGAAGAATTTCGAATTTCGAATGAATTCTTCATTCGCAGTTCGTCTTTCCCCACCGCACGGCCTTGACATAGTGTCAGACAGACACTATGTTGTTCTTAGTGTAAAGGAGACACGAACGTGACCAAAGGCGAGCTTCCCATTCCTCAGTTCTATGACTCGGCGCATGCGGCCCAGTGGAGCTACAGGCCGGATCCGGCCGTCCTGATGACGGCTTCCGAGCAGTGGGCCAGACAGTTCCAGATCAAGCCGCAACCGCAGGACCGAGCCCGCATTCACCTGCTGCTGATCGACGTGCAGAAGGACTTCTGCCTGCCGGAGGGGTCGCTGTATGTGGCCGGCCGGAGCGGCCGCGGCGCGATCGAAGACAGCGATCGGCTGGCGCGCTTCATCTACCGCAACCTCGGACGCATCAGTGAGATCACCACCACGCTCGACACGCACTTCGCGTATCAGATCTTCTCGCCGACGTTCTGGCTCACGCGCGACGGCAGCCACCCGGCGCCGTTCCGCTTCGTGACGTCCGACGACGTCGCCAGCGGCGATCTGCGGCCCGACCCGCGCGTGGCGGCGCTGTACACCGGCGGCAACTACAGCTGGCTGCTCAGTTACGTGCTGCACTACTGCCGCGAGCTCGAGCGCTCCGGCAAGTATCAACTCTACCTCTGGCCTTACCACTGCCTCCTCGGCAGTGACGGACATGCGCTGGTCCCGGTGATCCACGAGGCCCGCCTGTTCCACTCGTTCGTCCGCGGCAGCCAGACCGAGCACGAGGTCAAGGGCGGCAGCCCCTTCACCGAAAACTACTCCGTGCTCAGCCCCGAAGTGCTCGTCACCCACGACGGTCGTGCCGTGGGACAGCGCAATACGGAGTTCATCCGCAAGCTGCTCGAATCGGATGCCGTCGTCGTCGCCGGTCAGGCCGCGAGCCACTGCGTCAAGAGCAGCATCGACGACCTGCTCGATCAGATCGTCACGCACGATCCGAAGCTCGCGGAGAAGGTCTACGTGATGACCGACTGCATGTCGTCCGTCACGGTTCCCGATGGCCGCGGCGGTCTGGCAGCCGACTTCACCGCCGATGCCCAGCGCGCGTTCGACCGCTTCGCGAACGCCGGGATGCACCTGGTGCGCTCCGTCGACCCGATCGAATCGTGGATGGCCGTGAACTGAAGCGGAAGGAGAAAACCATGGCCGAGCGCAATCTGCAGGACCTCTTCGACAACTCGAAAAGCGAAGGTGCACTGTCCGACGACTCGCATCAGCTTCTGACGCTCCCCGACCTCGGCGCGAAGATTCAGCAAGGCCTGGGCGTCGCCGTCGACGACATTCCCTCGAGTGAAGTCTTCATGGTCACCCTGCTCGTCGACGACTCCGGATCGATCTCCTCCGCCGGCAACGAGCGGATCGTGATGGACGGCTACAACGAGATCGTCGCCGCGCTTCGAGGATCGAAAGAGGAGAGCGGCATTCTGATTCACACCCGCTTCCTCAACGGCAAGGTGCTCACCGCGTACACGCCGATCGACCAGGCGGTGGCCCTCGATGCCACGAACTACCAGGCGAACGGCAGCACGCCGCTCTACGACGAGAGCGTCGCACTCCTCGGCACCGTGATCGCGAAGACCCAGGAGCTCGCAGACGCCGGCGTGCCGTCGCGCAGCGTCACCGTGATCATCACCGATGGTGCCGACTGCGGCTCGCACCGCCACGACGCCCGCGCGGTGAAGGCCATCGTCCGCGACATGCTGAAAGCGGAGGCGCACATCGTCGCGGCGGTTGGTCTCAGCGACGGCTCGACCGACTTTCGCCGCGTGTTCCGCGAGATGGGCATCGAAGACCGGTGGATTCTCACTCCCGGCGTGAGCAAGTCCGACATTCGGGCCGCATTCCGCCTGATCAGCCAGACCGCCGTCCGTACGAGCCAGGGCAGGACGGCGTTCGGGGCGGCGGGAGGATTCGGCGGATAGTTCGTGAGCGTGAGGACGCGGTGTGGCGTGGATGTGCGCGCCACACCGCTCCTGATACGACCTCAACTTCTCCCAAGCAGCCCGAGCGCGTGGGCCGCGCGAAACAAGACGATCCGGAGGTGGCCGTCGCGCAACTGCGCAGCTCGCGC
This sequence comes from Thermoanaerobaculia bacterium, assembly GCA_036375075.1. Lineage (GTDB taxonomy): Bacteria > Acidobacteriota > Thermoanaerobaculia > Gp7-AA8 > Gp7-AA8 > QHVT01. Next base: position 61,432 of record DASUSN010000033.1, read on the forward strand.
GACGGCGTCACGGACTCGAATCCACGTCAGGCGCCGTTCTCCTTCAGCCGCGAGCGCTTCGGTCTCGACCGCGAACGGATAGACCCGCTCCGGCGTCACGCCGGGCGAAGGGTGATACATCCCGCCGAGATCGAACCACCGCGACGCACGCACTCCGTACTCACGCATCAGGCGTTCGGCGGTCCAGCGCAGAGCGTCGCTTTTGTGCTCGATCGCGTGCGGCAGGCGCCACGCAGGCGTGACCACGATGTCGCTGTTGCCGTTGAAGCTCTGCGCCGCCGCGAGATCGTGATCGTCCACGCCCATCAGCAACTCGTCGCCCGAGCGCGTGAGAAGCGCGGTCGCGATCGTGTTGATGCTGAGCGTTCGCGGAACGACATATTCGAGTCGCTGCGAGGAAACGACGTCGCCGCCGGCGGTGTACTCGTCGAACGTCGCGCAGCGGAGGTCGAGAAAATTCGCGCTCTCGCGGACCTCCTCGAAGACGCGGCGGCCGCGGCGCGAAAGCAACGCCATCACGTCGGTGGGCGTGACGGCGGCGGTGGAGCGAATCTCGATCTGATCGCCGATCCATGCACCAGGGTCGCGACCGAGCGTCTGCAGGAGGTGGTACGCGTTGATCTCGAGACGGGCGTCCGTGAGCGCGCCCACCTGCGCCGCGCGGAGCAACTGCGTCACCTCGATCGGCCTCACGTGCCCCGAGGTGCTGAAGCCGGAGCCGCTCGGAATGTCCGTCTGCGCAAAGTGCGGTTCGACTTCGACGAGCGTCGATCGCACCTCTTCCTCGACACCGCCGGGCGACGGGTAATAGGTGCAGCCCTCCCGGAACGTCCGGACGTCGGACGGCGGAAGAAGGGCGCAGACGCCGAGCGCCTCGACGACCGTGCGGCCGAGCGGCTTGTCTTGCTGCAGCACGTTGAGAGGCTCGGTGACGTAGGTCGACGGCGTGCTGCCGTCGATCGTGGGCGTGGTTTCGGCGCCGACGATCGGACGCGGATAGCTCTTGCGCGCGAGCATGAACACGTCGTCGCCGGCGGCAAACCACGGAATCACGTCGATGGTCGGATGCGGCCGCCGCACGAGGTCGACGATCGCGCCGGAACGGCGATTGCGGTAATGCTCCATGCGCAGGAATCCGATCGGCTCGGCAGCGCCGCGCACGCCCAGGCGCACACCCTCGTCTGCAGCCACTTTCTCGCCGGCGATCAGGTAGTTCGTCGGAGGAAGCTCGAGCTCGTCGCCGTCGCCGGACCGGATCACGAAGCGTCCCGACCAGCGATTGCGGACGATCCAGGGATTCCACAGCGGCGTCGATGCCACGATGCGCAGGCCGAGGCCGGCGAAGGTCTCTTCGAACTGCGGCTGCGAAAAGTAGGTGTACTCCTCGAGGATCTCCGTGTCCCAGTCGGCACGGTAATCCTTGCGCAGGACGAATTCGACGGCTGCGCGATGCGACACGCGGAACCGCCGCCAGCCGGCGCGCGGAGCTTCGAGCTCGGTGAACGGCAAGCCGGGCGTGTCACTCAGCCTGCGGAACTCGCGTGCAAAGCGAACGAACAGCTGCGCGGTCGCGCAGGTGCGCGGCGCGTCGCTGTCGTCGCCGTCGTTCGCGGGCAGGTCGAGAAGGACCTCGCCTTCACCGGGCGCGACAAAGTCGCGAACGATCAGCATGCCGTGCGGCTTGAGCATCGCGGCCTGCGCGGCGAGCGCATTCGCGGCGGCCTCGTACGAGTACCCGTTGAACGTCGTCACGTGGTGCAGCACCGAGGAGTCGAAGACGCCGTCGAGCGACTGGTCGGGGAAGCAGCGCGTGGCGATGTCGGCGGTGACATACGAAAGGTTCGGGAGCGCGTGCGTCTCGCGCGCGAGCTCAACCATCGTCGGGTTGATATCGACGCCGACCACCTGCAGCGACGGATAGAGCGCGGCCAGGGCGAAGGTCCCCTCGCCCGAGCCCATGCCCATGTCGGCCACACGGCCGGTGGCGAGAAGATGCGCGGCCGTGAGCGCGACCTTCTGTTTCATCGACGCGTTCATTCCGCGCAGGTAGCGGTCGTAGGCGGCGCGGTCGCCGCGATCCTGCTCGTCGTAGGCCATGCCACTCGACATTATCGAGCCGGTCGCACGAACGGACGCCAGAGCGATCGAGCCGAAGAAGATGAAGGAGATCATCGTCGTCAAACTTGCATAGCCGCGCTGGGCCGGGGCCCCGAGCACCGCGAGCACGCGCAGGACTCGTTCGAAACGTCGTTCACCGCCCTGCTGACCGCCGCGCAGAAGGCGAAATACGACGCCTATCGCGAGCTCCAGGACCTGCGCCGCGAGCGCCGCGACTGAGCGGTGGCACGTAGGGCGCGGCTTCAGCCCGCCTCCGCCGTGGGGCGGGCTGAAACCGCGCCCTGCGTCATCTCCTTCGGAATAGGGGGCAACGGGGTCGCGTTCCTGCGCCGCGACATCAATCCGTAATTCCCGTCCACCATCCAAGGAGAATCCCCCCGCATGACTTCGTCTCGTCACTGTGACGCGCACGGTGTAGATACCGCCACGTCGCATCGTTTCCGTAAAGCAGCCGCGCGTGCATTCAGCGTCGCCGCTCTCTTCCTCGGCCTGAGCCTCGGCTCCACGGAGGCACAGGCGCAGGCCTGGAACCTCACCATGAGCCAGCGCCAGGCTTACCTCAATTACTACGCGCCGGTCATCCTGAAGCGCAGCGACGAAAACGAGGGCAAGCCGGGCCGCGACTGGCTCGCCAACTTCGACTACGACCGCGACGGGAACTTCTCCAATAACCGCGTCAACTGGGCCAGCATCGGTCAATACATCGCTGCCGCGCAGAACAGAACGGGTGCATACAGCCACTGGCGCATCCGCCCGACGCTCTACACCTCGCTCATCGAATACATGAACGGCGGCAGCAAGTCACTGGTGCTGCTGTACCACGTGTACAACCCGGCCGACAAAGAGCTCAGCCAGATCCACGACTGGGAGCGCGTCGAGATCGTGGTCCATGGCGTCAGCGGCACGCCCGGCTCCTACGGCGAGTACGTCAATCACGTCACGGTCACGCTCCACAAGGAGCACCACATGCGCCGCTCCTACGACTGGGAGCTGAATTTCATGCAGACCGCGTCGGGCAAACACGTGCTTCTGTGGCAGGCCGACGAGCTCAATGCGGACGTGACGCACTGGGGGCCTCACGGCCACGAGCTGCGCTTCGTCACGAATTCCTACAGCTGGATCGCCAGCCGGGTGAGTGCGTCCGGGCAGGCGGAAGTGAACATCACCAACAAGGACGACAAGCGAAACGTCCATTATGTGTTCGCTCCGGAAGGCTCGGCCGCGGCGGCGACGTGGAACGCGAAGGCACTGAGCTACGCCACCGCGCCGACGCTGTACAGCGGCTTCGATGACGACAATACGGTGGCCTGGTACTCGGTGAAGCGCCTCACGTACGAGCTCCAGGATATGGCCGACATTCTCCCGACCCACTGGCAGTACAACGCCTGGTACGTGCACTGGCTGTCCTCCCGGTACGAGGACATTCTGATGGAGAGCCCGGTCGTCAATGAGGCCGGCGTGGCCGAGGTGAGCACGGGGTTGCAGCGCTTCTACACGCAGTCGCGGGACAGCGGGAAATCCGATCTGACCGACGGCCGCGAGGGCTATCTGTCCAAGCGGTGGTTCTACGGCGCGTATTCGGCCGAGCTCAATCCGGAAAACCCCTCCAGCTCCGAGGACTTCGGCGGCTTCGCAGGTATCGGCCTCGACAGCTACGGCTACAGCCGCGGCGCGGCCAGCGGGTATTACAACTCGCACAATGCGTTCTGGTGGCAGCACGATTACTTCGTCCATTCGGGCGTGATCAATTCCGACGCCAGCCGCGAGGAAGGGATGTGGCTCCGCGGCGCGTGGTACACGGCGGCCAACGGTGGATTCGACGGGCGCTGGGTGCAGCTCTTCGACGACCGTCCGGCGTACGAGGCGGCCCCGCCGCCCACGACCACGCCCACCTGTTCCAGCACGGACCAGATGTACTGCGAGATGAACGGCGGCACCTGGAACTCGGTCGCGTGCACGTGCCGGGCGCTCTGCTCCGGCTGTCAGATTCAGTGATCCATTCGTAACGGCGTGACTTCGGCCCGCCCGTCCCAGCGATGGGCGGGCTGAAGGACGCGCCGCTGCTGCTGCTGCTGTCCTCCCGGTCGTGGCAAAGCGTGCGCTGATCGCGGGCATCACGGGGCAGGACTTTGCGGCGGCGACCGGCCATCTGCTTTGTTGCCGCTCCTCGCCGATGGCCCCGCATCGCCTCGTCGCGGCGCCTCGCAGCTGGCCGGCCGCGTGCTCCAACCCGGACGCACGTGCGTCACGTCCGTGGCGCACCGTGTTCCACCGCGGACGCAGTGCGTCACGCCCGTAACGCACCGTGTTCCACCCCGGACGCACGTGCGTCACGCCCGTGACGCGCTGTGTTCCACCCCGGACGCAGTGCGTCACACCCGTGACGCGCTGTGTTTCACCCCGGACGCAGTGCGTCGCGTCCGTGACGCACCGTGTTCCAGCCCGGACGCACGTCGCGTGAGCGTTTCCCACAAGATCGGGACAGGTGGAACGAAGGCGCCAGACCTCCGGCCTGTCACGCCGGAGGTCGCGGGCTCGAGCCCCGTCGGCCGCGCCAAAATAAATCGATGAATGGGCGCCACTTGGCGCCCTTCGTGTTTTGCGTCAGCGCGAAGCGCGAAAACGACCCGCACAAGGTTCCGCACACGGTGCCAGTTTTGAGAGGCCGCAAAACGCACCGAATAACTGTGCAAATCGCGAATGTTCCACGCGACAGCGCCGATGCTCACGACAGGCGTGAGCGCGCACCGGGGCGCGTTACCACTCAGCGCGGCAGCGTGGCGATCGATCGACGGCAATGCTGGCGCAGGGCTCGTGAAGCGGGCGACGAGCGGCGCGAAGCGAATGGCGGATGGATGCATGCGATCGCCGCATTGGTGCTCAGCCAGCGGGCCTTCGCAGCGCGGCCCAGGCCGCCGCGAGCGATTCCGCCGCGCGCAGCCGCGCTTGCTCGCGCGGCCGCCCGACCACTATTCCTGCGCGAAGCTCAGCCGTACCCGGGGCCTCCTGGAACAGCGTAGGTGCATACATCGCGGCCCCTGCGCTCTCAGCGCTCGCCCCACCTGCTGGGCCTGCAACAGCACCTCGTTCGACGCGAGCTGTTGCCTGCCGAGCGCCGGCCATCAGCACGCGGAGAGCCAGCACACACGTATTGCGAATCATGAATACCTCCTTATTACGGGAGGCAGATGGTGCGAAAACCAGGCGCGCGGGAGGGAAATCGCCGCCTACGTCCCTCTAGAGCCACGGAGGTCAGACATGAACGCGAGACTGCGCTTCCTGCCGCCGATGATCATCGCCCTGTTGGCGTTTCCGCTGATTGCCGCGGACGAAACGCAGAATCTCCTCGAGGCGAAACGGGTTGACGACTACCTGCAGTTCCAGATCCGCAAGGTCAAGGACGGAGTGGCGGTCGAATATCGCGCCGACCCGACGAACGGAGGCTTCAAGACCCTCATCGACGGCAAGACGTTCGCCGTGCCCGACGAGATCGACCTCGGCTACTACAAGTTCAACCCGTTCAAGGTCTCGGTGATCTCCACCGAGACCGCAGCCGATGACCCGAACGCGAAAGCGGTCGCCGAATTCGTGTCGGCGCTGGCGAAGACGGCGAAGGCGTTCGCGCCGCTGCCACAGACCGGCGGGTCGGCGAGCGATCTGCCGCCGCTGAGGAACACTCAGGGACAGCCCTTCACGGCCGAAAGCTGCAAGGCCGATTGCGGCCGGACCGCCGGCGAAGCCGCAGCGGCGGCGACGACGCAGGTCCTCGCGGCGACGCCGTGCAACCAGAAGAAAAAAGCCGCGCGCAACACGTGCATCGCGAACCGCGACATGGCGATGAAACAGGCGTTCGATGACGCGTTCACGGCCGCGTTCAGGGCCTGCACGTCCAAGCAGGACATGTGCAATACGTGTCTCGAGTTCACGACCGCCGCCGCCGCCCTCCACAAGGCCGTCCTGGATCTCGGAGCGCCTCCGGGAACGAAGGACCTCCGCGGGTGGGTGGATGCCGCAGTCGGCCGCGATGGGATCCGCGAGGTCAAGAACCTCATCGTCGACTCCGCGAAGAACATGGACAGCCAGATCGAAGCCGCTGCCGAGGTGAGGAAGACCCTGACGGAGCTGACGATCACAGCCCGCACGCTGAAGTGCGACATCGTGGACTTCGACAAACTCGTCGAGCAGGTCCGCACCGATGCCGGCACCCTCGACGAGCTGCTCGCGAGACATCGCACCATCCGTGACAGCATGACTGGCCTGATCACGAGCCTCGCCGCCTACGACCTCTCCGAATGGCGCGGCGACCCGAACGATCCCGAGGACCTGATCTTCCGCAAGAGCACCAGTGATTCGGACAAGACGAAGACGATCGGTCTCACGTTCCGTCTCACGACCTACACGTTCGACGACAAGAACACGATCTTCACGTCGGCTGCCGCCGGTGAGGCCACGCGCAGCGTCATCCTGCGCCAGTTCCGCAGCTTCGTACCGGAGGTCGGCGTCGCGGTCGTTTACAACGAGCTCGAATATCCGAAATACTCGGTGAAAGACGGAAAGGTCGCGAGCGAGACCGACAAGACGAACGTCAACGCTGCGCTGACCCTGAACTTCCTCACCAATCCTCTGGGCGGCCGTTTCGCCTATCCCGGCTTCCAGCTCGGCGTGAGCAAGATCGACGACTATCCCGGCATCCTCGGAGGAGCCGTGATCCGCTTCGCGAGGCCGGAGAAGTTCTCGATCGGTATCGGCGGTCTCCTCACCTGGTACAAGGAGCTGAACGGGATCGCGGTCGGCGACGCGATCGAATCGAAGGAGAAGCTCGACGAAAAACTGCGCCGGCGTACGAAGAACGGCTGGTACGTGGCCGTGCAGTACACGTTCTGAGGTGAACGATGCGACTCCCGCGCGCCTTCGCATCGGCCACACCGCTCGCACCCCCGCCCGCGTCGCTCTCGCCGTTCGGCGTGACGGTGGCCGGGCCGGGGTGGGAGCTGGTTCCCCGCTGCACGATGGAGCTGCAGAAGGATGACAACTGGTGCTGGGCTGCGGTCGGGCAGTGCATCGAGCGTCATTTCCAGACCAGCAATCCGACGCAGTGCCAGGTCGCGCAGCGGTACAAAGAGCTTCCGTGCTGCTCCGACAAGACCGGCTGCACCCGCACGGAGCCGCTCGAGGACGTCCTCCGCAAGCTCGGCCATCTCAATCCACCCGCGACGGCGCGGCTGACGTTCAGCGCGATCGTCACCGAGATCCAGACGCGGAAGCGGCCGATCTGCTGCTTCATTCGCAGGTCGCCGAACAACCACTTCGTGACCATCGCCGGTTTTCGAAACACGTCCGGGAAACAACAGCTCGCGATTCTCGATCCGGCGGTTGGCGGACCACCCGAGGAGCACGACTACGCCACGTTCTCGGCAGGGTTCAAGAAGGGCTTCTGGGAAGGAACGTTTCTGACGCGCTGAGGAACCGATGCCAATCAATCTGCAGGACACGAGTGCTGCGCGGAGCGCGGCAATGGAAGCAGCGGCCGACTACCTAGACGATCCGATCTCCGCTGCCTGGGTACCAAAAAACCCATCCCTTTCTCCCGGGACGCGCGTCTTCGAAGTGGATTTCGACGCAGCCGTCGACGGATATGGTCTTCGGAGCGCACAGCCGTCGGGCTGGCGGTACTTCCTCCTGGAAGGCGACTCCGGCGTGAGCGCCGCCATTCACGTTGCGGCCATCGAGGGAACACCGCGCGTTACGCATGTCTCCCATCACGACGACGTGGTGCGAACCGTCGAAGCGATGACCCGCGTCGAGGACGAATCGGGTGACGAGGAGATCGAGGTCCGCATCCTGTCCGCGCAGGAGCTCTACTTCGAAGCGTTGTGGGCGGTCGGCCAAACCCGCGCGTGGCTGATTCCGATCGAGCCCGCCACGACGAAGCACGCGCTGGTGCCGTCGATGAGTGAGGACGCGATGGAGGCGTACCTTGCCGGGCTCGCCGCCAAACGGCTCGCTGCCGGAGCCGCTCCGCCGCCTACCCTCCCAGATACGCCTTCTTGATCCGGTCGCTCGCGAGGAGCGCTTTCGTTTCGTCCGCGAGGACGATCCGGCCCCCGGTTCACGCCGGTGATGTCTTTGCCGTTGAACGAGACCGTCCCCTTCTTCGGCTTGAGGAGGCCGGAGATCGCCCGAAGCGTGGTGGTCTTGCCGAAGCCGTTCGCGCCGATCAGCTTGACGGTGTCGCCCTTGCTGACTTCGAGATCGATGCCGTGCAGCGCCTTGATCGCGCCGTAGCCGACCTCGATCCCGTTGACCGGAAAGGAGCGCGGTCATAGCTCGACGCTCTCCGCCGGCTCGCCGAGGTACGCCTCGACTACGGGTCATTGCGCACTTCGGTGGGCGTTCCCTGCGCGATCGTCCTGCCGTTCAGCACGAGGGTCCGCGAGAGCTCTCTCCTCTCATGCGGCCGGTCGTTGCGCGATGCGGAGCGTCACCATGAGCACGATCGAGAGCAAAAAAGGTTCGACGTCTCTGAAATGGCTGAGGCGCGACCCTCATGGGGCGCTCGACGCTGCCGTCTTACTCACGTTATTCGCGAAGAGAACACGGTCATCGTAAAACCGTCGATGGTTTCCAGAACAGGTTTGGGCAAGCACGATGGCGGCCAACTCATCTCGGTGACTGCGTCGTATACGTTTCAACCCACCTCCCGAAGTTCTTGTAGTTGTTAAGGAATAGGTCGTAGGCGACGATCGAGAGATCGCCGGTATAGGGGTCTTGGATGCCGAGGTAGCCCTGCTCGGCTGATTGCCTGTACCCGGCGATCACGACAAAGTGTCCCCCTCCACTCGGCAAGGCAATCATTGCTACGATCGGCCGGCCTTCGTCGATCTCCTTCTTCACCAAAGAGAATGCGGCTGGACCAATGTTTGTCGCGAGGAGTTTCCGGGACTCGAGCACGTTCACGATCGAATACGGGACGTTGCAGACAGGAAGACCATTCGCGGAGCAGCAGTCCTTACCTAACGCCTGCGACGCGATCTCGCACTGCTTCACGGATGTGTTCGGCTCGTAGTGACGGATGACACCGGCGGCGACGGCCGCCCACGACCAATTATCCAGTTCCTGCGCTGGCACGCGGATCCCGAGATTGTGCCCACCCGCCTCCGTTAGCGCGGGCTTCATCTCCAGGACGAAAGTCCCTCGCCGTCCGGCAGCCACCTGCACCGACTCAGAAAGCGGCAGGAAGCCGTCGAGCTTCGCATGGACGTCATACGTACCGGACGGCGCGCGGAGCTTGTATCCGCCGGACGGTCCAGGGGTGAGCATGACTCGGGTGCCGGCCGTCGTCATCTGCGCGCCGGCGGGGTCGCTGGTGATTGTCACTACTCCATAGGCCGGCCGGGCGGTGAAGTCGAGGAGCGTCGTCCCGCCGGCCGTGATGGCGAACGGCGTCGCCCTGTCGTCGTAAAAGTCGTGGCGGAACGTAGCCGTATACCGGCCGGCAGGCAACTGCTCGTCGCCTGTCCATCGTGTAAAGGGACCGCGGACGGTCGTCGACTGGACCGTGACGTCGGAGGGCAGCGCGCCCGGCGGCAACCGAAGATCAAGTGTGCCGAACTGGCGTTCGCGATTCGGTACGAGGGTCAGCGTGAACGACGGGTTCTCTCCCTCGACGACGGTGAAGTCGCGCTGCAGCGGATCGAAGCCGTTCGCGAAAATCGAAGCCGTCCAACGCCCCGGCGGAAGGCGCATCGGCACGCCTGCGATTCCCAGTGATGGCGTGACGTCGGGCTGTGCCGCAGGCGTGATGCGATAGGGAAGCCGCAATTGTCTCGAGTCCGGGATCTCGACGTAGATCGTGATCGTCGCCGTCGGCTCGACCTCTTCCGGCCGGAGCCGCATTTTCGGCACCCACAGCGCGTCACTGACGGCCCAGCTTCCTGACGCTGTCTGGGCGCGCAGTTGCCAGTACATCCCGCTGTTCGCTTCCGTCACCGGCCGCGTGACGGGCAGCTGTACGGCGGGCTCGCTGACCGTCCCGACGCTGAGCATCGGACGATCGGGCACGTCGTCATTCAGCCGCGTCGCGCGAATCTCTGCGAGCCGTTCGGCCATTGGCTGGCTGGCGGCGATGAACTCCAGGTCATAGGCTTTCTCGATGAGCGGGCGCGGCTCAGTGCGGACCGGGGCGAGCGGCTCCAGCACCTGGTACGACGTGAACGCCAGCAGTGCGGCGGCGAGGATGGCGATCAGGCCCGGGAACGCCCAGCGCGGCGCCAGTTGCCTCACCCGTTCCGCGAACCGCCGTGCCCCCTCGGCGATCCGGTCCCGGACGTCCGGCGGCACGTTCGTCACCTGCGTCGCGCTCTGCACTTCGTCGTGCAGCGGTCCCTGTGCCAGTTGCTCCAGTTTCTCCACGTCCGCCGCCGGAGGGTTCTCACCCGCGGCCGCGGCGAGCTGCACCCGCTGCAGCGCGGCGTCGAGCTGCCAGCGCTCGTGTGCGAGCGTTCCCTTCGGCGGTTCGGAGGCATTCAGGACCTCCAGCAGGTATCCGCGGACCGCCTGTTCACGCCGCGGAGCCTCGACGCGCTGGGCGTGCAGCAGCCGCTGCACCTCATCCGGCGGCAGGACCAGCCGCCCTCCGCGGACGGCACTGCCGGTGCCGGCGAAAAACAGGATCACTTCCTCCGGGATGTCCGGACAGTAGCGGCGGCGCAGTTGCTCGACCAACGCGAGGGTCGGATACGGCACCAGCGCGACCAGCCGTTTCATCCTCTCGACGTCGTCCGCGCTCACGTTGCAGGCGGGGCTCGTGCGGCGCCGCGACGGCGCCGCTTCCGGCGCAGCGAGCTCCCAGGCGGCGGAGCTCAGGCCGTCGCGCGTCAGCGGCCAGACGTTCATCGGGGCGCGGCCGAGCGCGCGCGTCCAGTAACGGCGGTTCGCGATCGGGTTCAGCCATGATCGCCGCGGCCATCGACGGAACGTCGCCGCCAGACGCCGCCGTTGCTGAAGCACGGCATCGAGCCCGATGCCGGTCGAGATCACCAGCAGCGACCGCTCGGAGCGCGTATCGGCGAGGCGCTCCAGCGGAAAGGGGCGGCCATGCCGGTCGCGCGCGATGAACGTCGGGTCGGAGTTGAAATAGTAGTGCTCCACCGCCACCCCTTCGCGCGCGAGCATGCGCAGGAGGAAGGCCACTTTCGTGGCCCACGGCTCCATCGAGGCGGAGGTGTCCTCGAGCACGACCAGCGCCTCGTTGCGCGGCGGCGGCTCGAAGACCAGGATCGGTCTCATTCCGGCGCGGAGCGTGCGGCGCAACGATTCATCGACGTCGAGCTGGTCGGTCGCTCCGCTCTCCTCCACGCCCCGGCCGATGATGTTCGCCGCCTCCTCGATCCAATGTTGCGGAATCGGCGACGCGGGCCAGGCCACGGCCGGCTCGTACCGGTGCGGACCCTCTCCCGCGGGAAGCTCCCGCGCCGCGAGCTTCCGCATCCACTTCCGGCCCCTGGCACGGGCCCGGCGGTGGGCCGCTCCGGCAAGCAGGCCGAGGGTGAGGATGACCGCCACGGTCCACGGAAACGTCGTGATCGCACGGCGCTCGACCGCGGAGGGAGCCGCCGGCGGCGGGGGAGGAGGGGAGGAGTCGATCTCGAGCCGTTGCGTCTCCGGGATCTGGACCGGCTGCGCAACCGGCATCGTTTTCGGCGGCGTCGCCGGCTCGGGCTGCGGCCAGAGCGAGGCGATGAGGACGGTGAGCATGATGGCGAACGCCGCGGCCGGCCACGGCGCGATGCGCCACTTCCGCGGCGGCTGGACGGGCGGTTTAGGCGTCGATTTCGGCTCTGGTGGTTTGGCCAATAGGGTCGGTTCGCTCTCCTTGGGCCGCGGGAACCATGCGTCGAATGCGTCGTGAATCCGGCGGATGTCGTTTCGGTCGCGCGCGAGCAGCGCGGCGATCGCGTCGCGGAACTGGTCGCGGTCCGTTCCGGGCCAACGTTCCAGCAGCTTCGCCAGATCGAGCAGGTCGTGCGTGTCGACAGGGACGCCGGCGGATCGCAGCGACTGGAGGAAGTCGGCGAAGGGCAGGACGCCGTCGAGCGACGGCCCGATCGGATCAGAGGCGCCGGAGATCACTCTCGTTCTTGATCACCGCTCCGAGGAACGGCAGTTCGCTGCGCTTGTAGCGCTCGAGGGCCTGCGCCGAGACGCCGGCGCGGATCAGGAGCTTCATCCAGACGATCAGCTCTCCGGTCGACGGCGGCTTGTCGAGGTCGAGCTCCTCGCTGCGGAGCTCCTCGAAGCGGGCGATGGCGCGCCGCGCCAGGGTCTCGTCGAGGTTTTTGCTCACCCGCTGCTCGAGGATCTTCAGCAACTGGTCGGTGGTCGGGTATTCGATGTAGTGGAAGACGCAGCGTCGCAGGAACGGGTCCGGAAGCTGGCGCTCGCTGTTGCTGGTGATGATCACGATCGGCCGGTGCGTGGCCTTGAAGGGCTCTTCGCGCAGCTCCGGGAACGTGAACTCCATCTTGTCGACCACGTCCAGCAGGTCGTTCGGGAAATCGCGGGGGGCCTTGTCGATCTCGTCGATCAGTACGACCGCCGGCTTCTCCGAGCGGATGGCTTTGCCGAGGGCCTGCCATTCGACGTAATTTTCGATGTTCTCGGCTTTCGGATTGTTGGTCTGGGCGTGGTAGAAGCGCCGCAGGTTGTCGACGATGAAGAGCACGTCGCGGGCGCGGTGGTCGCTGCGGGTGTGGAACTCATACACCGGCAGCAGGCCGAGCTCCGAGGCCACCGACCAGGCCAGCATGGTCTTGCCGGTGCCGCTCTTGCCGGTGATGAGCAGCGGCTGCTGCACCGCGAGGGCGGTATTCACCGCATTCACCAGCGGCTTGTCGGCGAGGTATTTCCCCTGCTCGCCGCGCGAGTCGTAATCCCTGCCGTCGGGCTGCTTGCCGTCTCCCCGGTACGCCATCCAGTAGGGCGTCTTCAGCAAGTCCTCGCTGCTCATCCTGCTTTTCCCTCCCCTCGGTCGCGCCACAACGGAATCAGGTAGCGGTCCATCGCGGCGAAGATCTGCTCCGACGTCGGTTGCTTCGCGAACTTCACGACCGCGGTGCGATGGTCCCCCTCGATTCCTTTGCGCTCGCAGAAGGCCTTGAGGTCGCGGCGCCGGACCCGCCAGAGCTCTACCCCCAGGACCGGCCGGATGTCGTGCGGGCGCGCCGGCGTTGCCTGAAGGGAGCGGACGAACAGCCGGGCCAGCCGCTCCTCGCCGCTGCTGAGCCACGCCAGCGGCGCGGCGAAGGGACGCCAGAGCCGGCCGGCCATGCGCGACAGGCCGCCGCCGCTCCAGGCCACCGGCTGCACGCACTTGAGCCGCATGCGCGGTTTCGCCTCCTCGAGGAGCTCCGGGAGCCACTCCAGGTAGTACTTCAGGAGAAATTCGTCGTCGAAGAAGGAGTCGATCACCGGATGGACGGCGATCAGGTTGCCGTCTGCGAGCTTCGCCCGGAGCGTGGCTACCATCTCCCGGCGGTCGAGGTGGCGCCGGCTCGGCGTCAGCGACCGCCCGAAGCACTCCAGGTACTCCTCCCCCGACTGTGGCCGCACCTCCGCGCTCGTCCCCGTGTCCCAGCGCACGGAGATCTCCGAGCGTTCCGGGGGGCGGGTGAGCCACCGCTCCATCCGCATGATGAAGTGCCCGTGGTTTTCCCCCCGCGCGCCGCCGACGATGATCAGCCGGTGACGGCTCACGGGATCGCCGGAGACGTACCCCCACTCGGTGTCGCGCCCGCAGTCGAGCGAGGGAGGGACGTCACCCGCCTCAGACTCCCACGGCTCGGGAGGCGGGTCGGGGGCGGTCGCGATCGCTTCTCCCTTCTGCGTGTGCTCCGCGGGCGGGCCCTCCGCCTGTCCGAGAATCGCGCAGTACACCCTCCAGAGCACCGCGTAAGGATTGGTCCATTCGAGCCATTCGATCGAGGAGGTGAACCGCGAGAACTCCGCTGGCTTGACCAGCGACGTTCGCTTCTCGCGGAAGACCGCGATGCGCCGGATGACTTCTCCGGTCGGGTCGAACTCGGCGGCATCGGCGAGCTCCTGCGTGGTGTGGTCGCGCTCGATCCAGGAGGGCGAGACCAGGCAGACGATCGCATTGGCTTCGCGGATCTCCGCGACCAACGACGCGCGGAGCGGGTTACCCTGAACCAGCGTCTCCTCGTCCAGGAACACGCGATCGATGCCTTCGGCGCGTCTGAGATTTGCCGCCAGCCACCGGGCGGCGGTCAGTTCTGCGGGAGTTCGGGCGTAACTGATGAAAACGCGTTTTTTCGCCGTCGAAGTCACAGCAGGTCTCGTCCTGAACTGGTTTTGGAACCAGACCACGTTACAGGAGCGCCGGCACGGCGGCAAGCCTCGGTCCGGCAGAGAAACGCCGGAGCCGGTCTGCGGGTCAGGTGATCATGCGTGGAAGTGGGCCGCTGCCCGGCTCCTCGAGCTCCGTGAGATCCTCGACGCCCGCCATGTCGCTGAGCATGTGAGCGTAGGCGATCAGCTTCGGCTGGAGGCGCGCGAGATCGGCGCGGAACTCCTCGCAACCTGCCGGCGTCGTGAATGCACCGGCCAGAGCTCCTTTGTGCCATTTCGCGGTGAACGGCCGGATGATCTGGTTCAGGACGACGACCGCGATCTTGGTGAACTCCACCGCGTGCCGCCCGCGCCGCTTCATGATCTCGCGGGTGGTCGGGAAGATCGAGTAGACGCTGTCCAGCGCCGCCTTTTCATCGCCGTGCTCCGTCGAAAGCGCCTGCGTCGTCACGCGCGTGAGCAGTTCCGCGTAGAGCTCCCAGGCCGCGTCGCGGTCCCCGTCCTTCGGCTCCCACTTCATCTCCAGGAAGTAGGCGTTGATCTTCAACTCCGACATGCCCCACTTGTCGAGCCAGTTGCGCCAATTGATCATCCAGTGATCCTACGTCGGAACGCAGTGGTACGAAAGCCGGATTCGGCACTCCTGCCGGTCGTTCTTCATTTCACTTCTCAGAAGTAGTCCGGCGTGTCGACCTCGTGTGCACCCTGCGAGTCGAGCGAAACTCGCAAGGTGACTCGCAAAGTCGCTGTTCTGCACCCGCAAGTCACTTGTTGTCATTGAGTTATCCCATCCCTTTTTAGATCCACTCTTCTCTCGGTAGGCCCGAAAATGCCCGTAAATGACTGCGAAGAAAGGGTTGTTCTCCAGGCTGTAGAACTTTTTCTCTCTGGACACCCGCGACCTCCCGGCCTGTCACGCCGGAGGTCTCGGGTTCGAGGGCCGCCGCCGCCAATCCCCACCGCTCACCAGCCGCCGGCGCTGAAGCGTCGGTGTCACGAGCTCCTGCCTGATTTCGTCAAACTTGCGGTCCGCAACGCCATCAGCGGCCTTCCCAACTCAATGGCCGACCTCACCTGGTCCCGTCAGGACGAACCGTAGCCGCGGCGCCTTTCCGCAGCGTCGCCGAGTCGAGGTCGAGCTGGTCGATCGCGATCACCTCCGTCTCCGGCCGCAACTTCCGCAGCGCGTCCACGACCTTCGACGCGTCGCCGACGACCACCAGTGTCGTGGCCTCCGGCGCATAGAGACGCGCCGCCGTGCTCGTCGCCGTGGCGGCGGTCACGGCGGCGATGCGGCCGGCGTAGCGCGTCACCTCCTCCGGCGGCAGGCCCTGCCAGAGCAGGCCGGCCATGAAGCCGGCGAAGCCGGAGCTGGTCTCGAGCTGCCGGTCGAGGAAGCCGGTCATGAACGCCTTCCGCTTCTCGATGGCGTCGGGAGAGAGGGGCTCCCGGGCCATCTGCTCGAACTCGGCCAGCAGCACGTTCAACAGCTCGGGAGCGCGCTCGCTCTTCGTCTGCGCCCATCCGGTCAAGGGCGCATCGTCCATCCGTTCGAACATCCAACTGGCGACGCTGTAGCTCAGGCCGCGTTTGAGGCGGACCTCGTCGAACAGCCGCGAGGTGGTGTTGCCGCCGAGGATCGCGTTGGCGACGATGACGTCGGAATAGACGGGATCGGCGCGGCCGACGCCGCGCAGACCTACGACCACGGCCGTTTGCGGAGAGCCCGGGATGTCGACGACGATCGTCCTGCGGCCGGCCGGGGCTCCCGCGCGCTCCGCCGGAGGCGTCCGCGCGCCGTCGAGGCCTTGCCAGTCGCCGAACAGATCCCGCGCCAGCTGCGCTGCCGCCGCCGGCTCGATGCCGCCGGCGATCACCAGGCCGGCATTGGCCGGATGCCACCACTCGCGAAAGTGTTGCACCAGGTCGGCGTGCGCCAGCGATCGGAGCGAGGCGGCCGTGCCGGAGGTGACATTGCCGTACGGCGCCGAGCCGTACAGCGCGCGCTGGATGACCCACGACGCCACCGCCCCGGGATCTTTCATCGACACGGCCACCCGGTCGATGGCGCGCTTCCGGGCCCGCTCGAGCTCCTCCGCGGGAAAGACGGCGTTCTGCGCGACGTCGCGCAAGACGCGGCCCGCCGCCTCGAGGTTGGCTGTCGGTGCGGACACCGACACGACGATGCCATCCGCGTCCGCCGTGCTGGTGAGGGTCGCGCCGAGGGACTCGATCTCGGCGGCGATCTGCTGCGCGGTCCGGGTCTTCGTGCCGCGGGTGACCAGTTCGGCGACCAGCGTCGCCACACCACCCTTGCCCGCGGGATCGGTCGAAGTACCGCCGTGGATCGCGAGCGTCATCGCGGCGAGCGGGACGTTCGTCGTTCCGGCCGTGACGACGCGCAGGCCGTTCGGCAGCGTGGTCTGCGACGGCGACGGCCGCTTCACCGCCACCACCTGCCCCTCTGCCGGCGGCGCCTCCCGCTGCGCCTCCTCGGCCGCCTTGTGTGCCGGCCGGGTCGCCGGCGGGACGGACGCGAACTTCGGCATCGGCACGGGATTGCGCCAGCCGTCGGCTTCCCCGGCCGGGCGCTCTTTCTCATTCATGTAGCGGATGTCCACCCGCGCCTCGGCGGCGAGGTACTGGCGCGCCACGCGCTGCACGTCGGCGGCGGTCACGTTCTGAATCGCGGCGAGCCTCTTGTCGGCCGCCTGGGGATCCCCGCTCTTCACCAACGCTTCGGCCAGTTCATTGGCCCGGTTGCTGTACGTCTCGCGCTGCCGCAGCGACGCCGCGACGAGCTCGTTCTTCGCCTCCGTCAGCTCTGCCGCAGGGACCGGCTCGTCGCGCAACCGGGCCATCTCCGCCGAAACCACCGCTTCGGCTTTCTCGATGGCGGCGCCTTCGGCCAGGAGCGCCACGACCGAATAGTGGCCGATCTCCTCCAGGTCGCTGAACATCGACGTGACCTGCGTCGCGAGCGGCTGCTCTCCGACGAGGCCGCGGTACAGGCGCGAATTGCGGCCGCGGGTCAGAACGGCGTCGATGACGGCGACGGCCGCGACGTCCGGATGCGTGTAGCCCGGGATTTTCCAGCTCGTCGCGATCGCCGGCAGGGCCACGTTCGGGACGTACCGCCGGACCAGACGCGGAGCGGTCCGCGGCGGCTCGGCCACTTCGATCTTCACCGGAATCGCGCGGGGCCGCCGCGGAATGCCGGCGAAGTACTGGTCGACCCAGGCATCGAGCCGGGCCTGGTCGAAGTTGCCCGACACGAACAGCGACGCCGTGTCGGGGCCGTAGTACGCCTCGTGAAACGCCAGTGCGTCGTCGAGCGTCGCCGCGGCCAGGTTCTCCATCACGCCGATGACCGGCCGGCGGTGCGGGACGAGGTCGAACGTGCTCTCCGGGATCACTTCCCGATACAACTGCATGTACGGCGGGGTGACGGTGAACTCGTGATACTCCTGGTTCACCGCCATCCGCTCGTTGTCGAAGATGGCCTGATCGAGCACCGGCCGGGCCATCCGCTCCGCGTGCGTCCAGAGCATCCGCTCGAGGTACTGCGCCGGAACGATCTCGAAGTAGCGGGTGCGGTCATAGCCGGTCGTGGCATTGCGGGTGCCGCCGACTTCCTCGACCAGGCGGTTGATCATGTTGTAGGGCATGTTGACGGTCTTGCGCGAGAGGAGATGCTCGAACAGATGCGCGAATCCGGCGCGGCCGTCGGGATCGTGCTTGCCGCCGACTTCGTAAAAGACCGACACGGCGACGTTGGGCGTCCCCGGATCGTAGAGCGAATAGACGGTCAGACCGTTTTTCAATGTCCGCTTTTTGTAGTCCGTGGGCGGAACGGCCACCGAATCGGAGCGCGATGCGGCCGCGTCGCCCGGCGACACGGACGGCCGCCCCGGCGTGCCCGCGCATCCTGCCGCGGCGAAAATGACGAACAGCATCGCCCCACCCAAACCCGAACGAAGATTCATCCTGCCCTCCGAGAACGCGATCGACAGCTCCGCGGCACCCTAAACCACGGCTGTTCGACTGTCTACGAAACTTCTCGTAGCATGTTTCAAGCGGTCCGGTCCCCCCTTTTGGAGTGCGGAGGCAATCGCCTCCGCTTTCGTATTCGGTTTCCTCAGCGCGTCAGGCGCGCGAATACGAAAGCGGAGGCGATTGGAGGCCGTCCCAAAATCCGATCAGCCGTCCCGAACGACGCGGATAGGAGGCTGGGTGGGCCGTGCAGGTTCGCCGTTGCGTAGCGGTGAGTGGAAGGTGCGCCGCCTTTATCCCGGCGGGAGTCCCTTTACGCGGGCGCGAGTCCTTCGAAGTGAAGTGCGGCGATCAGCCTTCTGAGGTTGATCGCCGTGCAGATCATCGTCCATTGCGCCGCGACCTTCTCCTTGCCTCGGAACGTCCAGCGGGAGAATGCATCGTTGCCTTTGATCTGCCCGAACAGCCGCTCGATGATCTCGCTGCGACGCTTCAGACGCTTTCTGTGGTCTGCGTCGGTCAGCTTCTGCCGTTGTCGCAGCACCGCTCCGTAGTGCGGCCCGATCTCCACCACCCGCGCCTGGCTCTTCGAACAAAGCTTGCCCACCGGACAGCTCTTCCACACGTCACAGCGGTAGCGCGTCAACGGATGTGGTTTGTCGCGATGCGTGGCCGTGCCCACTCTGCGCAGCTGTTGACCAATCGGGCAGTGCACGGTCTGGGCTTGCTCGTCGTAGGTGAAGCGGGCCAGATGGTAAGGGCCCACCCTCTGCGGATCGACACTCTGCGCGACGATCACCTCTGCGCCGAGCTCGTCGGCTTTGTCCAGGCCTTCCGCCGTGTCATAGCCACAGTCGGCCAGAGTCTGCTCAGCCGTACGTCCGATGTTGTCTTGGACCTGCTCGAGCATCGGCGCCAGTTGCTGGCGGTCGTTCTCGTCTTCGACCACGGCCTCGGCCACCACGATGCCGTGGCTGGCATCGCACACGGCCTGCGCGTTGTACGCGAACTCGATTCGTCGCGCTGTACCGCCCTTCATCATCCGCGCATCGCGGTCGTGCGGGTGCATGTGCTCGCGATCTTCGGCTTCGAGCGTCTGCAGTGCTTCCTTGACCGTCGCCTGCAACTGCTTCTCGTCCTGGAGCTTGCTGGGCAGGCGATCGTCGATCTCGCTGCCGCCCTCCTTGGCTGCGGCGATCTGCTCCTCGAGCTTCTCGATCCGCTCGCCCACCGCTGCCAGGATCTTGCGCAGGTCCGCGCCATGCCAGGCCGTTCTCCGTGAGGCTGCCGAGACGATCTTGGTCCCGTCCACCGCCTGCAGCACCATCCCCACCAGATTCGCCTTCAGCGCCACCTGCACGCTGCGGACGAACACCTTCTTGAGCGCATGACGATAGCGCTTCCAGAATCGCCACAAGGTGTTGTGGTCCGGCTCGTACATGCCGCACAGCCACACCAGCGGCATGATCTGCCGGCAGGCTTGTTCGAGCTTGCGGGAGCTGCGGATGTTGTACAGGTACCCGTAGAGCCAAACCTTGAGCAGCAGGTCGAACGCGTAGTGCGGCCGTCCGGTCGGATCTTTCGTCGCGTCGGCCCATTCCCCGCCGGCCATCTCTCGCAAGTCGAGAGAATCGACGAAGGTGCGGATGAAACGGGCCGGATCGTCCTGCTTGACCCAGTTCTCCAACGACGGCGGAAACAAGAACTGTTTGCTGTAGTCGGCCCGAAGCTCCTGGCTCATTCGTTCGCGTGCTCCTCATTCAAGGAGTGATACGAACCGGCTTTTGAGACACCCTCCGATTGCCTCCGCACTCCAAAAGGGGGACCGGTGCCGGTTCCAGGGATTCCAGGGTGCGGGACTTCTGCGGGTCCTGTCCCGGTTGCGGGTAGTAGTTCCTACCTCAACTCCCTTCGCCATCCACATCGACTGCCGCGACTCGCGACCGGTTGAAGCCCAGGAGGCGACTCATGGCCGAACCGGCCGGCATTTCGATTCCAGCGATCGGCGGACCACCTCACGCGATCGGCAATGAAGCGCCCGCCAGGGCGGACCTTCAGAACTTCGCGCATGCCCAGGATGTGGTCGACACCGTGCGCGAACCGCTGCTGATTCTGGACGGCAACCTCCGCGTGCACTCGGCGAATCGCGCCTTCTACCAGACCTTCAACGTCACGGCGGCAGAGACCGAGACCCGGCTCATCTACGAGCTCGGAAACGGCCAGTGGAACATCCCCGACCTGCGCACGCTGCTCGAGGACATCCTGCCGATGAGCTCCGTCTTCAACGACTACGAGCTCGAGCACGACTTTCCGGAGATCGGGCGGCGGATCATGCTGCTCAATGCCCGCCAGTTGCGCCAGGGCAGCCACGCCGAGCTGCTCGTGCTGGCCATGGAAGACGTCACCGAACGGCGGCGCGTCGAGACCGAGATCGCCAAAGCCAAGGAGGCGGCGGAGACCGCCAATCGCACCAAAAGTCTCTTCCTCGCCAACATGAGCCACGAGCTGCGCACGCCGCTCAACGCCATCCTCGGATTTTCCGAGATGCTGCAGGATGAAGCGGCCGAGCGGAATCTCGAAGAGTTCAACGTCGACCTGCAGAAGATCACCACGGCCGGCCGTCACCTGCTCGGCCTCATCAACGACATCCTCGATCTCTCCAAGATCGAGGCCGGCAAGATGGAGCTGCACCTGGAGGCCTTCGACGTCGCCGCACTCATTGCCGAGGTGGCCACGACCATCGAACGGCAGGCCCTCAAGAACGGGAACACGCTCGAGGTCACCTGTCCGCCCGACATCGGCGTCATGTGGGCCGACCTGAGCAAGGTGCGGCAGGGGTTGTTCAACCTCGTCTCGAACGCCGCCAAGTTCACGCACGACGGCCGCATCTCCGTGGTGGCCGAACGCCAGCTCGTCGACGGCACCGAATGGATCATGTTCCGCGTGTCCGATACCGGCATCGGGCTGGACGCGGAACAGGTCGTCCGCCTTTTCCAGCCATTCACGCAGGCGGACGCCTCGACGACGCGGAAGTTCGGAGGCACGGGACTGGGGCTCGCCCTCACCCGCCGCTTCTGCCAGATGATGAACGGCGACGTGATGGTCCAGAGCGTCGCGGGCGAAGGAAGCGTCTTTACGCTGCTCCTGCCGGCGACCGTGCACGGGCCGTTGCCGGCGGCGCCGGTGGTGCCCGAGGGCCGCCGCGTCGACGACGTGCGCAACGCCGAGCCGCTTCCGCCCCTCGGCACCTGTGTGCTGGTCATCGACGACGACCCGCTCCAGCGCGATCTGATGCAGCGCTACCTGCACAAAGAAGGATTCACGGTCCGGACCGCGAGCGGCGGCGCCGACGGCCTCCAGCTCGCGCGCCGCATCCGTCCGGCCGCCATCACGCTCGACGTGATGATGCCCGGCATGGACGGCTGGAGCGTGCTGTCCGCGCTCAAAGGCGACGTCGCGCTGCGCGACATCCCGGTGATCATGCTGACCATGGTCGACGACCCGGTGCGCGGATTCACGCTCGGCGCGTCGGACTACGCGACCAAACCGGTCAACCGCCGCCGGCTTTCGCAGATCCTCAAGAAGTTCACCTGCCGCCGGCCGCCCTGCCCCGTGCTCGTCATCGACGACGACGCCATGACCCGCTCGCTCACCCGCACGATCCTGGAGAAGGAAGGGTGGACGGTGTCGGAAGCGGAGAACGGCATCGAGGCGCTGCAGTCGATGGAGAAGAACCGCCCCAGCCTCATCTTCCTCGACCTGCTGATGCCGGAGATGGACGGGTTCGCGTTCGCCGCGGAAGTGCGGATGCGTCCGGAGTGGCGCTCCATCCCCATCGTCGTCGTCACCTCGCAGGACCTCACGACGGAAGACCGCCAGAGGCTCAACGGCCACGTCGAGACGATCCTGCGCAAGCATGGCGATTCGCGCGAGGCCCTACTCGAGCAGGTGCGCGATCTTCTCGCCGGCAGCAACGTCACGCGCGCCCCCCGGAACCAGGAGAGCGCACGGTGAGCACGATCCTGATCGTCGAAGACAATGAGCTGAACCGCGACATGTTGTCGCGCCGCCTCCAGCGACGGGGATACGACGTGCTGCTGGCCGTCGACGGAGAGGACGGTCTCGACGTCGCGCGCGCGAGCGCTCCCGACCTCGTCCTCATGGACATGAGTCTGCCGACGGTCGACGGATGGGAGGCCACACGGCGGATGAAGTCCGACGACCTTCTCCGCCACATCCCGGTGATCGCGCTGACCGCGCACGCCATGGCCAACGACCGGGACAAGGCGCTCGCCGCGGGATGCGACGACTACGACACCAAGCCCATCGAGCTTCCGCGCCTGCTGGCCAAGATGGAAGCGCTCCTGCGCCTGCACGTCGCGGGGGATCTGCCATGACCGCGGGCGCCGCCGGCGTTTCGCCGCAGGTCCTGCACGAGCTGCGCAGTCCCCTGAATCAGATCATCGGCTACTCCGAGATCCTCGCCGAGGACGCGCACGCCGAACAGCGCCCCGAGGCGGTCCACGATCTGGCCAGGATCGCGGACGCCGGCAGGCGGATGCTGGCGCTGCTCGACGAGCACTTCGTCGCCGAGGAGGACGCGGGGACCGAGATCGCGGCCGGCGTTCAAAGGCCGGCCCGCGAGCTGCTCACCGCCGCTCGCGCTCCGGTGCTCCCCGGACAGCTGCTGATCGTCGACGACGACGCCGCGAACCGCGATGTGTTGTCGCGGCGCTTACAGCAGCAGGGACATGCCGTGACCACGGCGAGCAGCGGGCGCGACGCCCTCGAGAGGATGTCCGCGACCGCTTATGACGTGGTCCTGCTCGACATCATGATGCCCGACATGGACGGATACGAGGTCCTGCGGCACATCAAGTCCGACGAGCGGCTGCAGCACATCCCGGTGATCATGATCTCCGCGCTGAGCGAGGTGCAGTCGGTGGTGCGTTGCATCGACGCCGGCGCCGAGGACTACCTCGCCAAGCCGTTCGACCCGGTGCTGCTCCGGGCCCGCATCGGCGCGTCGCTCGAAAAGAAACGCGCTCGCGATCGCGAGACCGCGCTCTACGCGCAACTGCAGGAGAACTACAAGCGGCTGCAGGAACTGGAGAAGCTGCGCGACGACATGCGCAACATGATCGTGCACGACCTCCGCACGCCGCTCACCGCCGTGATCGTCGGGGTGGAAATGCTGGAGAAACACGGCGCCCTCAACGATTCCCAGCGCGCGCTGATGACCATTGCCACGGGTGGCGGGCGGACGCTCCTCGGCATGATCAACGATCTTCTCGACGTGGAGAAGATGGAGTCGGGAGCGGACACGCTGCACTACGAGGAGCTGTCGGCGGCCACGCTGGTAGACGGGGCGCTCGCGCAGGTCGCGTCGCTGGCGGAGATGCAGGGGACGGCGCTCGTCACCGATGTCGCCGCCGGGCTGCCTCTTTTCACGGGCGACGCGAACAAGCTCAGTCGGACGTTCGTGAACC
This sequence comes from Thermoanaerobaculia bacterium, assembly GCA_036375075.1. Classification (GTDB taxonomy): domain Bacteria; phylum Acidobacteriota; class Thermoanaerobaculia; order Gp7-AA8; family Gp7-AA8; genus QHVT01. Next base: position 85,398 of record DASUSN010000033.1, read on the forward strand.
TCGTCGCCAATGCCATCAAATTCACCGGCGCCGGCACGGTGACGATCTCCGTCTCGCAGCAGCAGGAGTCGCTGCGTTTCGCGGTTCGGGACACCGGTCCGGGCATCCCGGCGGAAGCGTTCGGCCGCATTTTCGAGAAATTCGGACAGCTCGACGCCCAGAACAAAGTCGGGACCGGTCTCGGCCTCGCCTTCTGCAAGCTCGCCGTCGAGGCGCATGGTGGCAGCATTCACGCGGAGAGCACGCCCGGCGAGGGCAGCACGTTTTCGTTGACGATTCCGCTGCCGGCAAATCCCCGGAGCGAAGCTTTGCCTGGCCGGAGCTGATTTTTGCTCGGTTGGAGCTGGCGTTTGCGCGGCCGACGTTGATTTTTGCTCGCCGGAGCTGGAGTTTGTCCGGTCCGAGCTGATTTTTGCTGGATCGGAGCTGATTTTTGGTCGGTTGGAGCTAGTTTTTGGTTGGTCGGAGCTGATTTTGGCTCGGTTGGAGCTAATTTTGGCTCCGCCGGAGGTAAATTCAGCCCGCCCCAGCAAGAATTACCTCGAACGACGCTGAAATCCACGCCGTTCGCGTTGTGATTTGGTGCGCGGCGGCAAAAAAGAGCACCAACCAGGCTGCGCATCCCTCGGAAGTGACAAATTTTTGCTCCGACGAGGCTGGGATTTCCTCCGAGGAGCCCGATTTTTGCTCCAACGGAGCTAAATTCAGCTCCAACGCAGCTGGGATTGGCTCCGGCGGACCTGCATCGCGCGCCATCGGACGCGCTCAGAACATGCCGTTCGCGTTCATCGACTCGGCCGGAACGCGTTGAAGAGCGTCCCAATGCTCCACCACCTTGCCGTCGTCGTCGAGGCGGAAGATATCGATTCCAGCCCAGTCGGCATCGCCCGGCCATTCCTGACGGCAATGCAACACGACATAGTTGCCCTCGGCGATGGTGCGTACGAAATGCACTCGCTTGCCGGGATACTCCGCGGCCATGCGCGTGAAGTACTCGATGAAGGCGTCCTTGCCGTCCCCCACCGCCGGGTTGTGCTGGATGTACCGGTCGCCGGCGTACCGCTCCATCGCTTCCCGCGGCTTGCACTGGTTGAACATGAGGTCGTAAAAGGCCATCACGTTGCGTTTGTTCTGCTCCAGCCCTGTCATGTCCTGATGCCCCCATGTGACGCAAATCGGCGCCCGCGTGAGTATCGCACTACACCCCGACAGGCGTCCGTGGCGGCATCGCGGACAGGGCACGTTCGCGCGCTGAGGCTCCCGAATACGAAAGCGGAGGCGATTGCCTCCGCACTCCAAACGGGACCACTGACGTTGCGCCGCGACGACGCCCGCCGCCGGCCTCGTACTCCAAATCGGCATCTCCAGTAGATTTCCCTGGTTATTTATGGCTAAGTGGTGGGGTCCAAAATCCAGCGGAGACCCCACATGATCCTTCGCATCGCGCCGCGACGCGGCGTCACGCTCTCATTGTTGTTTCTGGTCGCCTTCGCCCTTCAGGCTGCGCCGGGCGAGCAGACGGCCGTGCCGCCGCTCGCGGAGCGCGAGATCGCGCTCGGCAAAGCAGCGCCCTTCACGCTCAGCAGTTCCGAGCTCCTCGGATGGGCGGAGTCGGTGCGGGCCCGGCACGACGACGATGTGGTCGTGTTGCTCGACGAAATGAAAGTCGTCTTCGACGACGCCGGACGGTCATCGTCGAGCCGTCGCATGGTCTATACGACACGGACCCAGGCCGCCGCGGACCGGTGGGCTGCGATCGCGACGTATTGGTCGCCGTGGCACCAGGAACGGCCGGAGATGACGGCGCGCGTCGTGACCGCCGATGGCGTCGAGCATCGTTTCGACCCGAAGACGATCGACGACGCGCCGGCCGCTGATTCGAGCCGGACGGTCTACTCCGATGGCAGACATCTTCGCGCGCCGCTCCCTGCCGTCGGCCCGGCGTCCGTCGTGGAGCAAATGATCACCGTGCGCGAGACGCAACCGGTCTTCGATCGGGGAACGGCGGCCGTCCACTTCGTCTCGCGCAGAGTGCCGGTGCGGATCACGCGGTTGGACGTCGAGGCGCCCGCCGGCACCCCGCTGAAGTTCGTTCCGCGGCACGTGGACGTCGAACCGATCCGTACGACCGACGGGGCGCGCGCGCGCGTTCTCTACGAGATGGGCCCATTTGCCGCCGACGAAGAATCCGAGGCCGGCGTTCCCGGCGACGTCGTACAGACGGCGCGCATTCAGTTCTCGACGGGAGAGAGCTGGCAAGCGATCGCATCGCGGTACCACCAGATCGTCGAGGAGCAGATCGCGGCCGCCGACCTGAAGAAGATCGTCAGGGAAACCGTCGGCAAGGAAAAGGACGCCGCCCGTATCCTCGAGAAGATCGTCGAGAGGCTCCATCGCGACGTGCGCTACACGGGCATCGAGCTCGCCGAGGCGTCGATCGTGCCGAGAAAGCCGGCGGAGACGCTGGGCAGGCGCTTCGGAGATTGCAAGGACAAGGCGGCCCTGCTCGTGGCGATGCTGCGGGAAGCGGGGATTCCCGCCTTCGTGGCGCTTCTGCGAACCGGCCCGGGCGCGGACGTCGACCCGCAGCTTCCCGGTTTCGGTCTCTTCGACCACGCGATCGTCCATGTTCCCGCGCCCGTGAATCGATGGATCGATGCGACCGACGACATGGGCAACATCGCGACGCTTCCGAGCGTGTCGCAGAACAGGCTCGCATTGATCGCGGCGCCGGGCACCACCGAACTGGTCAAGACGCCCGCAGCGAGCGCGCCGGACAATCGCGTGGTCAAGTCGGTCGAGGTCCGGCTTTCGGAGTTCGGAAAGGCGACGCTCGTCGAGACCACGACCTACAGCGGCTCGCCGGAACGCCGTTTCCGGCACTCTTACGATGGTGCCGAACCGAAGGCGACGCGCAAGGTCCTCGAGGAATACGTCAAAGACCGATATCTATCCGAGGCCCTCACGGATTTTTCGTACACAGAGCCGAGGGACCGGTCGAAACCCTTCGAACTTCGCCTGGAGATCGCCGAATCCGGACGCGGAGTTGCGACTCTGCAGGAGGCAGCCGTCGGCATCCTTCCCGCCGGGCTTCTCGACCGGGTTTCGGAAATCCTGACGACGGGAGCCTCGAAAAAACGCAGGCACGACTACCTCTTCGACGAGCCCGTTCTGGTCGAGTGGAACTACCGGATCGTGGCGCCGCCGGGTTTTCGCGCCCGCCCGCTTCCCGACAAGGAAATCATCCCGATCGGCACCGGCTCCGTGACCAAGGAGTTCCGGAAGGAATCCGATCAGGTGATCGTCGCGAAACTGACGCTCGACACCGGCAAAACGCGTCTGACCCCCACGGAGCTCGAGGACTTTCGCCAGGCGGCGGTGAAGTACAAGGCGGCGGAAGCGATCATCCTCGGTTTCGATCAGGTCGGGCATGCGCATCTGCTGAACGGAGAAGTGCGCGAGGCCCTCGCCGAGTTCCGGCGGCTTGCGGCGCTTCATCCGCACGAAGCGCTTCACCGCGGGCAGACGGGGCTCGCACTCATGGCCGGCGGACTCGGCGAGGCGGCTCGCAAGGAAGCCGAGGCCGCGATCGCGCTCGACCCCGCCTCCGTGGCCGCATACCAGCTCCGCGGCTGGATCTACCAACACGATCTCCTCGGCCGGCATCTGAAGAAAGGATTCGATCTCGACACGGCGCTGGCCAGTTACAGGAAAGCGAAGGAGCTCGCGCCGAAGGATGCGACGATCCGCGGCAACATCGCCGTTCTCCTCGAGCACGATCCGAGCGGAACGCGCTACGGCAGCAAGGCGAAGCTGGCGGAGGCCGTCGCCGAGTACGAAGCGCTGCATGCGGATCTCGGCGAGGACGCCTATCAGAACAACGTCGCCGTCGCGCTCTTTCGGGCCGGGGAGTTCGCGAAGCTGAAGAAGTTCGTCGAGCAAAACCCGTCCTTCCCGAACCGCCGCGAGCTTCTGCTCATGGCGGAGATCGCGCTCGAAGGAACGGAAGCCATTCCACGGATCACGTCGAAAATCGTTTCCGATCCCGCGCAGCGAAACGCCTCGCTCCTCTCGGTCGGAGAGGCGTTTCTCCAGATCCGCCGCTATCCGGCCGCCGTTGCGTGCCTGCTCGAGGCGGCGAAGGGCTCGACGGACGCGGCGGACCTCCGATCTCGCGCGGATGCGTTCCGGAACGTGAGACCCGTCGAAGAACTGACCTTCCCGGAACGCGATCCCGCGAGCGTGGTGAAGCGGATGTTCATCGCTACGCGGGCGCCGGACTCGTCCTACGACACGATCGCTCCGCTTCTCGCGAACGAAGTCGCGAAAGAATATCGCGATGCGGGCGCGAGGGAACGGCTGGATGACCTCCTCACGCTCATCCGCAACCAGTCCGCCAGCGCCGATCCGGCTCTCGCGCTCGACCTGTCGCTGGGAACGATGCAGATCGCGCTCGCGGGGAACGACGCGGTCGGCTACCGAGCCATCGTCCGCGCGCTCGGCGCAAACGACTCCGTCGAAGAGTCCTACTTCGTCGTCAAAGAAGACGGCCAGTATCGAATCGCGACGCCGGTATGGATGGTCCTCGGACACGGGATTCAGGCCCGCAACGCCCTCGAGGCGAACGATCCCGGGCGCGCCCGCCGGTGGCTCGACTGGGCGCGCGAGGAGATGGCGGAGCGCGTCGGTGAGGATCCGGTCGCGGGTCACGCGTTTCTGCACTTCTGGAAGCAAGGCCAGGAAGCGGAACCGGAAGCAATGCGTGACGCCATTGCCGTTCTGCTGAGCGAGGGGTCGAAAGAAACCGCCACGAAGGCCATCGCGCGGTTTCTGAATTCATCGAGCGACGAGCAGCGGCTGAAGTACGACATCGCGCTGGCCAATGCCTACGCAATGCTGGAAGACGGCCCCAGACTGGAGATCGTCGCCGGACGGCTCCTGAGCGCAGTCCCCGACTCCGAGGGCGCGTTTCTCCTTCACGTCACAAGCCTCGGACTGCAAAAGAAATACGACGGCATCCGGGAGGCCGCTTCGCGGCGCCTGGCGCGCGATGCGAACAATGAGAACGTCCTGCGCGTGCTCGCCGATGCCATGGCGGCGCGAGGCGACTACGAAGAGTGCATCCGGATTTATCAACAGGTGATCGACGGTGGACAAGCGACCGCCCTGGATTACAACAACATCGCCTGGTACTCGCTTTGGAAACAGCCGATCGCCCAGGCTGCCGTCGATGCCGCACAACAGGCGGTGAGGCTCACCTCGTCGCGTGATCCCTTCTCCCTGCACACGCTGGCGACGCTCTATGCGGAGCAGGGCAAGACTTCGGAGGCCAAGGCCGCGATCTGGCAGGCCATGGAAGCCGCGGGATCGGGCGAGCCGCAGGCAGACGACCATTACGTGCTCGGCCGGATCGCGGAGGAGTTCGGCATCCTCGACGCGGCCGCCGCTGCGTACAGGAAGGTCGAGAAAGATCCCGATCGCAACGCACTCTCGACGTGGGATCTCGCACAGAAGCGGTTGAGCGCGATGGCGAAGAAATGAGCGCGCCGACCGCCGCCGGCGCGCTCCGCTCCCCTCGCGAGGTGCGTTCCTTGCGGTACCCGAGTCGAGCGGCCCTGATGTCTGACGAACTCGCCCCCACCGGCATTGCCGGTCTCGACGAAATTCTGCGCGGCGGGCTGCCGCCTCACCAGATGCACCTGATCCAGGGAGATCCGGGTGCGGGGAAGACGACGCTCTCGTTTCAGTTCCTCCTCGAAGGCGTCCGCCGCGGCGAGAAGGCGTTGTACGTGACGCTGTCCGCCTCGGAGCGCGATCTGCAGCGCGTTGCGCGGTCGCACGGCTGGGCCGGGCTCCCCTCGATGATCACGGCGCGATGCTCGCGGACGGGAATGGTTGTTGCTCCTGTCGTAAAGACTGCAACATCTTTTTCGTTCAGCGCAAAGGGAGAATCCTCGATGAGAGCACTGGTTTGGCATGGCAAGGGCGATGTACGCGTCGACAACGTTCCCGATCCCACGATCGAAGATCCGCGCGACGTGATCGTGAAGATCACGTCCACGGCGATCTGCGGCTCCGACCTTCATCTGTACGACGGCTACGTGCCGACGATGGAGAAGGGCGACATCCTGGGGCACGAGCCGATGGGGATCGTGGAGGAAGTGGGCAGCGGCGTGACGAACGTCAAGAAGGGCGACCGCGTCGTCGTGCCGTTCAACATCACGTGCGGCGAGTGCTGGTACTGCAAACGCGAGCTCTGGTCGATGTGCTCGGTGTCGAATCGCAAGGCCGAAATCCAGGACAAGCTCATGGGCAATCACACCGCCGGGTTCTACGGCTATTCGCACATGACGGGCGGCTTCTCTGGCGGGCAGGCCGAGTACCTGCGCGTGCCGTATGGCGACGTCGGGACGCAGAAAGTGCCGGACGGGCTCAGCGACGAGCAGGTGCTGTTTCTGTCGGACGTCTTCCCGACCGGCTACTTCGCCGCGGACATCGCGGAGATCGAGGACGGCGACACGGTGGTGGTCTGGGGCGGCGGGCCGGTGGGACAGTTTGCGGTGCAGAGCGCGTGGATGCTCGGCGCGGGGCGGGTGATCCTGGTCGAGCAGGTGCCGGAGCGCATCGCTCTGGCCGAGAAGCATGGCCGCGGTGTCGAGATCGTCAATTTCGACAAGGAAGACGTGTACGACCGGCTCATGGAAATGACCAAGGGCCGCGGCCCGGACCGCTGCATCGACGCGGTCGGCTGCGAGGCCGACGCCACGGCCAGCGCCGATTCGATCCTCGACAAGGCGAAGGCGGCGGTGATGCTGACCACGGACCGCGCGCACGTGCTGCGGCAGGCCATCATGAGCTGCCGCCCCGGCGGCACGATCTCCGTGGTCGGCGTCTATGTCGGCTTCCCGGACAAGCTCCCCTTCGGCGCGGCCATGAACAAAGGGCTGCGCATCCACATGGGGCAGTGTCACGTGAAGCGCTACAACGATCTGCTGCTGAAGAAGATCGAAGCAGGGGAGATCGATCCGTCGTTCATCATCACGCACACGCCGAATCTCGATGAGGCGCCGGAGATGTACAAGACGTTCCGCGACAAGAAGGACGGCTGCATCAAGGTGGTGCTGAAACCGTAGGTTGGGGAGGACAGACCATGCGCGACTGGCTCGAGCCGCTCGCCGGCGGCATCGTGCTCGCCGTCACCTTGCTGGACGTGTTCCTCACCGTTCTCTATGCGCGTGCGGGCACCGGGCTTCTTGCGCCGCGGCTTGCACGGGGTGTGTGGCGCCTCTTCCGCGGCCTGGCCGGGAAGAGGCGCGCAGACATCCTCAATTATTGCGGTCCCGTGCAGCTCGTCACGCTGGTGCTGATGTGGGGCGTGCTGCTGGCCCTCGGCTCCGGCCTCATCATTCATCCCGTCCTCGGCACGAGCGTCAAATCCAGCTCCGGCGAGACCGACACCGATTTCGTCACCGCGGTCTTCGTCGGCGGCAGCAGCATGTCCATCGTGGGGGCCAGCGACTATGGCCCCGCCAGCCCGGGCTACAAGCTGCTGTTTCTGTTCAACTCGCTGGTGGGCATGTCGGTGACCTCGCTCACCCTCACGTACCTGATGCAGGTCTACACCGCGCTGCGCAGTCGCAACACTTTGGGGCTGATGGTGCAGGGGCAGAGCGGCGAGACCGGCGACGCCGCGGAACTGCTCGCGCGCTGGGGCCCGCGCGGGCGCTTCGAGGGCGGCTACAACAACCTGTCCACGCTGGCCGGCCAGGTCGGGGCGATCAAGGAGACGCACCACTTCTATCCGGTGTTGTTCTACTTCCGCTTCGAGGAGGCTTACTACGCGCCGCCGCGCATCCTGTTGGTCACTCTCGACGCGGCCGCGCTGATCCGCACCGCGCTGGATCCGCGCAAGCTGGGCTGGCTGCACGAATCCGCGGCCCTGGCCGAGCTCGAAGGGGGCAGCACCCTGCTGCTGCGCACCTTCAACCAGAGCTTTCCGGTGCACCCCGACCCGTCCGCCGACAGCCTGCGGTCGCGTGAACGCTGGCGGCTGCGTTACGGGCAAGCGCTGCAGCGGCTCCGCGAGGCGGGCATCCCCACGCGCGAGGATTCGGACGCGGGTGCGCAGGAATACGTCGAGCTGCGCGCGAAGTGGGAGCCCGGTATCGAAGCCCTCGCGCCTGCGCTCGGTTTCCGCATGGAAGACGTGGACAGGGCGGGCTCCAGCCGCCTCCTCCGCGTGGCGAAAGGCTGAGGAACGGCTCGGCAGCGCTTTGCACGCAACCAAAGGCCGGGCCGAAGCAGTGCGCACTCCGTGCTGCACGCGGCGCGCACGGATGAGAGTGTCACGGTAAAAAAACCGATTCCGATCAACGTAGCGCGTTGGGAGCGCGTCAGGAGGATGCCGGGCTCACCCCCGGCGTCCTGCCAGCAACGACGAGAGAAGCGCCGGCCGCCGTCAGCTCATCACCCGTCGCTTGACGCGGGGTTTGCGAGGAGACGGTTTGCGGCGACCGTCGATCCGTTTGCTGATTCCCACGTTCACTCCCCATCCGACCGCGCCGCCGATGACGACGGAGCTGACGGTCAGGAGGAATGGGTCCCGCAGACCCAGGAGCCACAAGAGGTAGGCAGCTCCGATGATCGCGGGACCGATCGCGCCGGTGGTCAGAATCAGATCGAGCAAGGCTCACCCCCGCAAGGTTGTACGTGCACCCCACCCGGGGGTTGCTGCCGGCATGCGCGGCCACGCATGATCGCCAGGTGGCTGTACGGCGTGTTCTCAAAGCCTGGGGGACGTACTCGTCGAGGATATCGAGATAACAGGCGGCGGTGCCGGCGACGAACATCAACACGAGCGAGAGGGCAAGAATCTTCCTCATGACACTCTCCTTCAGGTCCGCGCACGTATATCCGCGGTACTCCTTCAGTCGACTGTGCCTACCGGATCAGGGGATCATCCAATAAGTACTTATTAACGCCGGTACGACCGTTCACCAACCGAGGCACACACAAACGTTTCACCGAGCCCGCAACAATTGTGTGCGTTGTCTCGTAACACCACGTCCATGACACTTTCCATTTCTGGCCTCTCGAAGACGTATCCGAACGGGACGCGGGCGTTGAAAGGGATCTCGCTCGACGTTCCGCCGGGGATGTTCGGGTTGCTCGGACGCAACGGGGCCGGCAAGTCGACGCTCATGCGCATCCTGGCCACGCTGCAGGAGCCGGACGAGGGAACGATCCGGCTGGGAGACCTGGACGTCATCCGGCAGAAGGAGCAGGTCCGCGAGACGCTCGGGTATCTCCCCCAGTCGTTCGGCTTTCACCCGCGGGTGCGGGCGGAGCGGTTGCTCGAGCATTTTGCCGTCCTGAAGGGTCTCGGCGACGCCGCGCCGAGGCGCGAGGTGGTCGAGGCGCTGTTGCGGCGGACGAACCTGTGGGACGTGCGCCACCAGCGCGTCGGCACGTTCTCCGGCGGCATGCGCCAGCGCCTCGGCGTGGCCATCGCGCTACTGGGGAATCCGAAACTGATCATCGTCGACGAGCCGACGGCCGGACTCGACCCCGAGGAGCGCGTGAGGTTCTTGAACCTGCTGAGCGAGATCGGGGAGGCGAGCGCAGTCATTCTGTCGACGCACATCGTCGAAGACGTCGAGGAGCTGTGCAGCAACCTCGCGATCATCGACCGCGGCGAGATCCTCCTGGCCGGCTCGCCGGCGCACGTCATCGCGAACATCCGCGGGCGGATCTGGCGCCGTTCCGTGGCTCGTGAGGAGCTCCCGGCGCTGGAACAGGAGCATGCGGTGATCTCGACGAAGCTGCTGGCGGGACAGACGATCGCGCACGTGTATGCCGAGGAGCCGCCGGGGGGCGGCTTCGAGCCCGTCGAGCCCGATTTGAAGGACGTCTACTTTGCGGTGATGGGCGGTCACAGCGGCGCGCGGGCGGCGGCATGAGATTCGGCGAGGTCTTTCGCTACGAATTCGCGTACCGCCTCCGCTCGATCTCGACGTGGATCTACGCCGGCGTGCTGCTCCTCATCGGGTTCTACATCATTCATGTCGCCGTCTCCGGCACGAACCCGATCCAGGTCAATTCACCGCAAGACCTCGCGGAGAAGACGGTGCTCTTGTGCGGATTGTTCGGCATCCTCGTCACGGCGGGACTCTTTGCCGATGCGGTCATCCGCGACCGCACAGCCGGAATGGACGCGCTCCTCTTCACCACCCGCATCCGCCCCGCCGAATATCTCGGCGGCCGCTTCCTGGCGGCGCTGGCGATCAACAGCATCCTCGTCTTCGCGATCCCGATCGGACTCGCCGTCGGCACGAAGATGCCGTATCTCCCGCGCGAGGCGTTCGGCCCGAACAGACTCGCGGCGTATCTGCAGCCGATGCTGCTCTTCGCCCTGCCGAACCTCGTCCTCATCGGCGCGATCCTCTTCACGATCGCGGCCCTGACCCGCAAGGTCATCCCCGTCTACCTCGCCGCGATCGCGATCTTCCTCGGTTACCTCGTCGCCGCGGGCGCCTGGAGCGGCATCACGAACCCGCTGCTCTCCGCGCTGGCGGACCCGCTCGGGATGAACGCGCTCAAGGGCATGACCCAGTACTGGACGGCATCGGAGCGCAACACGCGCCTGATCGGATTCCCGCCGATGCTGCTCTGGAACCGGCTCCTCTGGGTCGCGATCGCAGCGGCGCTGTTCGCCGTTCTGCAGCGAACGTTCCGCTTCACGCAACGCAACGAGCGCCGTCGTCGCGACGAGCAGGTCGATGCGCCTCGCGCAGCCGTTCCGCAGCGGCCATCCGGTGCCGTGCCGCAGCTCCGCGGCATATTCGGTTCGCGCACGCGCATGCGGCAAACGCTGGCCGTGACCCGCCAGTCGCTCGGGGAAGCGGTTTCGGGGCGCGCGTTTCCCGTGGCCTTCCTCGCGGCGATCGGCCTGGTGGTGCTTTGGGGCTGGAACGTCGGCGAGACCATCTTCGAGACGATCACGTGGCCGGTCACGCATCTCGTCGCGGCCATCGTCATGACGGAGCCCGCCTTCGTCATTCCGTGGCTGGTCATCGCGCTCTACGCGGGTGAGCTGGTCTGGAAGGACCGCGAGACGGGCGCGGCACAGATCGCGGACGCGGCGCCCGTGCGCACGAGCGTCGTCCTGCTCGGCCGTTTCCTGGCGCTCGTCGGGCTCATCGTGCTCTTCCAGCTCGCGTTCCTGATCGGCGGCATCCTGCTGCAGGTGCTGCATGGCTACTACGACTTCGAGCCCGGCCTGTACCTGCGCATCCTCTTCGGCTGGAACCTCGCCGAGCACGTCCTGCTCGCGGCATTCGCGATGACCGTGCACGTGCTCGTGAACCACAAGTACGTCGGACACGCCGTCGTGCTGCTGGTGACCATCTCGAGCTCCTCCGCGTCGTCCGGATTCCACCACCTGCTGATCTACAACGCCGGACCGAAGCTCGTGTACTCGGAGATGAACGGCTTCGGGCCGTTCGTCACGCCGTTCGTCTGGTTCAAGCTTTACTGGGCGGCGTGGGCGCTGCTGTTGGGCGTCGTGACGATGCTCTTCTGGGTCCGAGGACCGGAGCTCGGAATCCGTCAGCGGCTCGCCACCGCGCGTGCGCGCCTCACCGGGCGAACCGCGCGCCTGGCAGGACTCGCGATCGTGCTCATCCTCGGTTTCGGCGGATTCATCTTCTACAACACGAATGTCTTGAACACGTATCTCCCGGCGGAGAAAGCGGGACTGCCGCAGGCCGAATACGAGCGCCGTTACGCGCGGTACGCGGACCTGCCGCAGCCTGCGATCGGCGGCGCCGAGGTGCTCTACGAGATCGATCCCGACGCGCCGGCCGTCGATGCGCGCGGCTCGTACCGGCTCGTGAACCAGACCGGCGTGCCGATCCGCTCGGTGCACGTCGACAGTCCGAGCGGCCGTGACTACGAAGTGCGCTCGATGACGTTCGACCGCGCCTCGAAGACCGAGGTGGACGATGCGGAACATGGCTACCGGATCTTCGCGCTCGACCGCGCGCTCGCGCCGGGCGAGTCGATGAAGTTCTCCTTCGACCTAGCGTTCCGCCCGCGCGGGTTCCGGCACGGCGGCGCGCAGACGCTGGTCGTCCGCAACGGCTCCTACTTCGACAGGCGACTGCTGCCGTTCATCGGCTATCAGCCGGGATTCGAGTTGTCCCACGAGGGCGAGCGGAAGTCCTACGGCCTCCCTCCGCGACGACCCCTGCCGGGTCCCGGCGACGCCGCGGCGGGGCGATACTGGAGCCCGTTCCGCAGCGGCGATCGCATCCACGTCGAGACGATCGTCGGCACCGCTGCCGATCAGACCCCGGTCGTCCCGGGCATGCTGCGCCGGAGCTGGACAGAGAACCCTTCGACAGGCTCAGGGCAGGCTAGCCGCCGCTACGTTCACTACGCCTCGCGCGTCCCGGAGAACTTCGCCGCGTCCGTGTTCTCGGCAAAGTACGCGGTGGCGAAAGGGCGGTGGAAGGACGTTGCTCTCGAGATCTTTCATCACCCGCCGCATCGCGCGAACCTCGATCGGATGATGTCCGGCATGCAGTCGGCGCTCGGCTACTACACGTCCGCGTTCGGACCGTATCCGTATCGCGAGATGCGCATCATCGAGGTCCCGCCGTACAGCATCCACGGCCGCGCGTTCCCCTCCGCGGTCGGCTTCGCGGAATTGAACTTCATCAATCGCCACGAGCCGGGCCTCGTCGACCTGACGTTCTTCGGGACCGCGCACGAGGTCGCGCATCAGTGGTGGGGCGGACAGGTCCGGCCGGCCTACGCGAAGGGACGCGGGTTCGTGTCCGAATCGCTCGCGAACTACAGCGCCATGCTCGTCACGGAGAAGGTCCTGGGGCCCGTCGAAGCGCAGCGCGTCTACGACTACCAGATGAACCGGTATCTCCAGCAGCGCGGCGAGACCGGCAAAGACGTTCCCCTGCTCCACGTCGACGACCATCCCCACGTCTCGTACGGCAAAGGCGCCGTGGCGCTGTACACGTTGCGCGAGCACATCGGCACCGAGGCGGTCAACGGCGCGCTGCGCCGCTTCCTGGAAAAGTACCGGGGATCGGGACCGCCGTATCCGACGTCCCTCGATCTGTACGCGGAGCTGCGCGCGGCCACACCGCCGTCGCACTACCCGCTGCTCACCGACCTCTTCGAGACGATGACGCTGTGGGACGTGAAGACGCAGAGCGCCGCCGCCCGCCGCCTGCCCGACGGCAGCTACGAGGTGACGCTCGAGGTCCTGGCGCAGAAGCTGAGGGCCGACGGCACGGGCGTCGAAACCCCGACCCCGATGAACGACTCCATCGAGGTCGGCGTCTTCACGTCGGGGAAAAGCGCTCCGATTTCCCTGACGCGCCAGCGCATCCGCACCGGCAAGCAGACCCTTCGCATCATCGTGCCGCAGCAGCCGTCGCTCGCCGGCGTCGATCCGAACCGCAAGCTGATCGAGCGGGAGCGGGGGGACAACGCGGTGGAGGTGGAGACGGGAGGCTGAGCGCGATTGCCTCCGCACTCCAGACGTCCTGGGACCGCCCCCGAGGGCGCGTGCGCAGTTCCAAGAACTTTCCGAGGAAATCCCAAGATCTCGAGCTACACCAGCGCCGATATTCCCCTCTGTACGACGAAAACTCACGAACGACGGAGGGATCGATGGATACAGGTCTGCGTAGCTGCTACGAGAAAGCTAAGCGTGCGATCACGGGGGCCGCGATCGGATGCGGGAACAGGCGGAAGCTGGCGACGAAGGTGAGGACACCCGGCGGATGGCGAGGCGTATTCGCCTTGCTGCTCCTGCTCTGCGCGTTCAACGCCGCGGCCAACTGCACCCTCGGTCCCAGTGGCGGGCCGTCCGACGAGGCGGCGATCAACGCCTGTCTCGCGCGAGGCGGCGTCGTTACTCTCAATCCGGGCACGTACAACATCGCCAACAAAGGCATATACGTCGGCGTGGACGGGACGACCCTTCGCTCCGCCGATCCTGCAAATCCAGCCAGATTGCGCGCGGTGCCCGGAATGCAGTATCCGCTGGTGGTCGTACGCGACCGGCGCGGCGTGACGATCGACTCGGTCGTGCTCGACGGCAACAAGGAGAGCGACCCGACTGCGGCGCGGCGCCGTTTCTGTGGACGGCGGGACGGCGTCGACTTCGATCAGTACCGCCCGTACAACCTGCGCATCCTCAACTCGCGGGACATCCTCGTCACCGGCATCACCTCGATGAATGCGCCGTGCGGCACCGGACTCGAGATCGCGGCGACGAATTTCACCATTCAGCGGTCGACCGTGAAATCGAACGGCTCGAATACCGGACCGAATGACCGCAACTACGTCTGGGCCGACGGCATCACCGTGCTGCGCTGCAACGGGGGCAAGGTGATCGACAACATCATCGAGGACAACACCGACGTCGATCTCATCGTCGGGGGCATCGGCACGGGGCTGGCCAATTCGTGCACCGTGACCGGCAACCGCATCGCCCACCGGGAGCAATACGCGTTCGCGGGGCTCATGCTCGAGCACTTCAACGACGGCGGCGGAATCTTCGGCACGTCCCGCTTCGCGAACAACACCATCACGAATCACCGCGCGCCCGGCGACGGCATCGGCTTCGGCATCATGGTCGGCCATCACGCGTGGGCGGTAGGCTGCAGCGGCCCCTGCCCGTACGACGTGACCGGCGGAATCATCGAGGCCAATACCGTCACCGGCGCGTACATCAATCTCGCCGTCGACGGCGTCCGCAACACGATCATCCGCAACAACACCCTGAGCGCGCCCGCCGGCACGACGCTGGCGTGGGCGGTCCAGCCGCTGTGCTTCAAGACCTCCACGACGCCGGCCAAGCCGCCCAGGCCGCTCAACTATACGGCCGCGCACCACGACGGGGGGACCGTCCCCCCGGGCGGGGAAGTGTGGGCGTTCGACAACGACGACTGCGTCAATCTCGCGCCCGGCTGCACGGCCCAATGCTGCAGCGCGACGGAGTGCGACGACGGCGATCCGTGCACGCTCGACAGTTGTTTCAACGGTGTCTGCAGGTACGCGCAGAGACCTGGGCCTCTTTGTAACGACGGCTTCCGGAGGAGCGGACGATGACCACCGCCGCCGACAGCTCGCCGTGGGGCATGGTGCTCCACTATCCCAACGAACATCTGATCGACATCCTCAATCACGGCGGGGTGAAGTGGATGCGGTTCACGGTGCCGTGGTCGCTGGTCACGGAGTCCGGTCCGCCCGACTGGATCTCGTACGGCCGCACCGTCATGACCGCGGCGCGCAAACGCGACATGCGCATTTACCTCGGCCTCGACATCCGCGAGCCGGGGTGGATGGCCGCGAAGCCGCACCTCCGCGAACAGTCGTACAAGGCGTTCATCGAATCGGTGATGGACTGGTTCGGCGATCGTGCGAAGCACGGCGACAGCGCGGTGCGCTACATCCACATCGGCAACGAACCGAACGATCCCGGCTTCTATCCGGCGGGAGCGGCGGAGTACCGCACGCGGCTCGTGCGCGCGATTCAGATCATCCGCGGCCACGACCTCAACCGAGGCTTCAAGGTCTGCGCGCCCGACCTCGCGATCGAGGGTCCGGACCCCGCCAATTTCCTGCGCGCATGCATTCAGACACTGCGCGCAAACAATGTGATGTTCGACGTGCTCGCGCTGCACGGCTACATCGGCACCACCGGCTCGGCGAGCGGGCTGATGTTCAAGCTCGGGCCCTACAGCTCGATGATGCGCGACCTCGGGCTCTCGGCCATTCCCATCTGGCTCACCGAGACCGGCGTGAACATGCTTCGCGATACCGCGAACAATCCGACCGACATCGCGCAGCTCTGCAGCTTCGTGCGCAATGGCTGGGCGCACTTCGGATTTTCGGTCAAGCTCGAGAAAGTGTTCTGGTTCGTCTGGAGTGAAGACGACAACCAGGCCGCCGGTGTCGAGGGCAAATACAGTTGGCTCACACGCGCGCTCGTCCCGCGGCCGCGGGAGTGGGCGGCGTATGCGGCGGTCACCGGCATCGCGCCGCCGAACGTCAAGCCGGAGCTGGACGGAACCGTGACCGCGAGCGGCATCTCCGTGCGCGCGGGCACGACTCGCACGTTGACCGTGAACGTGGCGAACACCGGCGCACAACCGTGGACGAGTACCGTACGGCTGACGAACGTCGATTACAAACGCATGTACGACAAGCTGACCCCGGAAAGCGTCGCCGTACCTCTCGGCGGCGGACCGGTGTCCGTCCCGATCACGGCCCCATTCGACGCGGGACCCCACCTGCTCCGTCTGCAACTGACGAACAACGGTGAGCAGTTCGGCAGCCGGGCCGCGATCACCGTGACCGTCGTCGACCGTACGGCGGTCCTCCCTGAATGACCGTCTCGCGTCGCCTGTCCATGTGCAGTGCGGCTCGGGGCTGGAGTTTGCCCGGTCCGAGCTGATTTGGCCGGTTGGAGCTAATTTCAGCCGCGTCGGAGGTAAATTTAGCCTTGGCTCCGGCGGAGCTGAATCGCCGCTCACCCGGGGTTGTCCGTGGTCCGAGCACTTTTAGATGGTCCGGGAGTCCGCCGTTTTCTCCTGTCATCCCGAGCGTCGGCGAGGGACCTGGGTGGGAGGGCGCGAGGAACGTGCGTGCCGCCCCACCCGCCCAGGTCCCTCGCTCGACGCTCGGGATGACAGGGGGTAGAGACACCCGGGGCAAGCGGTGGTGCACCTCGCGAGGTGCGTTCCTTGCAGCGTCCGAGGCGAGCAGCCTGATGCCTGACGACGAGCTCGCACCTACTGGCATTGCCGGTCTCGATGAAATCCTGCGCGGCGGGCTGCCGCCGCATCAGATGCACCTGGTTCAGGGAGATCCGGGCGCGGGCAAGACGACGCTCTCGTTTCAGTTCCTCCTCGAAGGGGTCCGCCGCGGCGAGAAGACGTTGTACGTGACGCTGTCCGCCTCGGAGCGCGATCTGCAGCGTGTGGCGCGCTCGCACGGCTGGGACATCGGGGCGATCGACATCTACGAGCAGTTCCGCAACGCGGCCTCCGCCGAGACGACGGTCTTCCGGCCCGCGGAGGTCGAGCTGGCCAAGACGGTCCAGGCGATCCTCGGCGCGATCGAGGAACGGCAGCCCGACCGCGTGGTCATCGACTCGCTCGGCGAGATCCGGCTGCTGGCCGAGAGCGCCTTGCGGTATCGCAAGCAGCTCCTGACGCTCAAAGAGTTCTTCCGCGACCGGCGGGTCACGGCCCTCGTCCTCGACGACCGCGCCGCCTCGTCGAAGGAAGCCGAGGTGCAGGGGCTGGCGGAGGGCGTCATCCGGCTGTCCGTCTCCGCGCCCATGTACGGCAACACGAGGCGCAGCCTGGAAGTGGTGAAGATGCGCGGCGTCGGCTTCCGCGGCGGCTGCCACGACTTCGCGATCGAGAAGGGCGGCATCGTCGTGTTCCCGCGTCTGAGCGCCGGGCAGCATCTGGTGAACCGCCAGGAGGGGGTCATTCCGAGCGGCGTCGCCGAGATCGACGCCCTCGTCGGCGGAGGGCTCGAGCGCGGCTCGGCCACCATGGTCATGGGACCCGCCGGCGTCGGCAAATCGTCGCTGGCGATGCAGTTCGCCGTCTCCGCCGCGGCGGCCGGCGATCGGGTGTCGTTCTTCATTTTCGAAGAGCACCAGACCGTGTTCCTGAAGCGCGCCGCCTCCCTCGGCTTCGACCTCGAGCCGGCCCTCGCTGCGGGATGTCTTTCCGTCCAGCAGATCGATCCCGCGGAGATGTCGGCCGGCGAGTTCGCCTACGCGGTGCGCACGGCCGTGGAGACGCAGGGCAGCTCGATGATCATCATCGACAGTCTGAACGGCTACTTCAACGCGATGCCGGAAGAGCACTTCCTGACGCTGCACCTGCACGAGCTGCTCAGCTATCTCACCGACGCCGCCGTCACGACGATCGTCATCGTCTCGCAGCACGGCGCGCTCGGGCAGGTCTCCTCTCCGGTCGACGTGAGCTATCTCGCGGACGCCGTCATCCTGCTGCGCTATTTCGAAACGCGCGGCGCGTTCGGCCGGGCCATCTCGATGCTCAAGAAGCGCACGAGCGCCCACGAGCAGACGGTGCGCGAGTATCGCCTCACGTCCCGGGGCGTGAGCGTCGGCCCGGTGCTGGAGGAGTTCCGCGGGATCCTCTCCGGCATGCAATCGTCCGAGGCCCCGGCCGTGAAGCCGGAACCGAAACCCTGACGCCGGTCAGGATTCGCGCAACGGAAGCCTCACGACGAACTCCGCGCCCTTCCCGCGGCCGTCGCTCAGCGCGCGGATCGTCCCGCCGTGGCTCTCCACGAGATGCCGGACGATGGCCAGCCCCAGGCCGAGGCCGTGGTGCGCTTTGCCGCCCGACCCTTCCTCCTGACGGTAGCGGTCGAAAACGTGCGGCAGCAGCTCGGGCGAGATCCCCTCCCCGTTGTCGCGGATGCGCAGCACGGCATCCGCCGACTCGCGGGTGAGGCTGACGTGCACCGATCCGCCGCGCGGCGTGAACTTGATCGCGTTCGACAGGAGGTTCCAGCCGATCTGCTGGAGCCGGGCCTCGTCGGCGTACACGAGGATCGTGTCCTGCGCGATGTCGGCCGTGAGCTGAATGCCTTTCCGCTCCGCGCTCGGATGAAACGTCGCCACGACGTTCGTCGCCACCGGCGCGAGCGGGATCACGGCCGGCTCGATCATGGTCTTGCCGGCCATGATGCGCGAGACGTCCATGAGGTCCTCGATGATGTGATTCTGCACTTTCGTGCTGGCCTCGATCAGCGACAGCGCGTCCATGGTCTCGGCCGGAGTGAGGTCGCCCAGCTTCAGCATCTGGATCCAGCCGCGGATGGCTGTCAGCGGCGAGCGCAGCTCGTGTGCGAGTGTGGCGAGGAACTCGTCCTTGGCGCGGGCCGCCTCCTCGTGCGCCCGCGCGACGGCGAGGGCGGAGGACGCCAGCTCGTCGAGGAGCCGCTTGACCTCGTACTGCCGCCGTCTGCTGCGCAACGCCGACTGGACGGCGCTCACGAATGCGGCGACGCCGAGGGGCCGTTCGAGGATGAGCAACTGGGCTCGGTCGCCGAGCAGCTCGGCCACGCGGGGCTGTTCGTCCACGGCGCCTCCGCCGAGCAGCAGGACCGGGATCTCCGACCACGGCTCCTGTGCGTCGAGGAGCTCCCGCAGAGTCGGGCAGCAGCCCGGCTCGTCCAACGCCTCGGTCGCGATCAGCAGCGCACCGGCGCCCGCGGCCCATTCGTGCGACAGCGCCGGCAGGTCGTGGAGCGGAACCACGTCACACCCCGTCGCACCGAGCACCTCGGCGATCAATGCGGCATCGTCCCCGCTCGGCGCGCGAACGAGGATGCGCTCGCTCATCCCGTGCGCGGCGCCGGGCCAATGGATCCGTTCCGTGTCCGATGCGGTCATTTGCCCGGTCATCCCTGCTTCTTGCGCGCCAGACCACGCGGCAGGTTGACACGTGGTGACGCGGCGCGTAATGTTAAATAAATTTAATTTTGACAGAGGAGCCTACATGTCACGACGCAGGACGCTGCTTCTCGCCCTCGTTCTTCTGCTGTGCACCGCCGGAACGCTTCTGGCAGGCCCGGCCTGGGCGGTGGAGCGGTATTACTACACGGATGCGACGTACCAGGTCGAGTGCGGCTACAGGGCAATCCATTGCACCTTCAGCACGTGGTCGGGCTGCGTGACCCCTTATTACTATGACGTGCTTCTGTGGCCGTGCGAAGAGGACCCTGAAGAGCCCTCCTGGCCGTAACGACGGGGCATTCCGTGGCGGCCGACGAGCACTCGCGTTGGGGGAAGGCCGCGGCGCGGACTCTGGAAGCGCTCGTCCTCATCGCGGTCGTGGCGCTGGTCTGGAGTAACTACGCACTGCGGAAGCGGTTGAAGACCCCGGCTTTCGGGTCAACAGCGGAGGTCCGCGCGTTCGCCGTCGGGGAACGGCTGACGCGCGTGCCCGTCACGCAGCCCGGCCGCCCCAATCAGGTCCTCGACTTCACGCACCGACGAGCGCTCGTGGCCGTGGTGAATCCCTCGTGCGGGACGTGTCAGTCGATCGTGGAAGCGGCCGCGTCCAACAGATCGCTCGAGCCCGTGTTCTTCACGGCGCGCGAAAGCGCCGCCGAACTGGTCCGGCGTGCGGCGCCGCTGGGGTTGAGCGACCGGATCTTCGCGCTCGACCCGTCGCTGCCCCGCCCCTTTCAGGACCGCTTCGTCATCAATCCTCAGATCTTCATCGTCGACCGCGGCAAAGTCGTTCGTACCTGCGACAACGTTCCGGAATGCGCCGATCGCGCGCGGTGAAGCTGCCCTAGCGCCATTTGGACTGCGGAGACAACCGGAGGGCGTGCTCGAAGAGGGCGCGGTTCTGTTCGATGGCCAGCGCCGGGTCGGCGCAGCGGAGGGCGAGGGTGCGCGCGCGGTGGCGGAGCTCGGCGTGGAGGGGCTCGTCCATGGCGATGACGGTGCGCAGCGCGCGGCGGAAGGCTTCGGCGTCATCCAGGGGGACGTCCCAGCCCACGCCGGAGGCCTCCAGGTCGCGCCAGGGGGTGCGGTCGCTGACGAGCACGGGGCAGCCGGCGGCGAGGGCCTCGAGGATGGTGTGGCCGAAGTTCTCGCCGAGGGTGGGCAGGAGGAAGAGGTCGTAGGTGGCGAGGAGGTGGCCAAGGTCGGCGTACTCGACGGCGCCGCGGTAGGCGACGCGCACGTTCGGGGGCAGTGCCGCGATGACGCTCTCGCAGCGCGCCCAGTACTCCGGGTGGTCGATCGGGCCGTACAGGTCGAGGGTCACGTCGCCCTCCATGCCCTCGAACAGGCGCAGCGCGAATTCGACGTTCTTCACCGGCGCGATGCGCGAGACGAAGCAGATCCGCGCGCGGCCGGGCGCCTTGGGCGCGCGCACGGCGTAACCCGGCCAGTCGCGGTAGTCGGGCGAGCAGTCGAGCGCCTCGGCGATCTCGACGTCGCCGAGGGCGCGGCGGATGTCGGCGCTCTCCGCAGCGGTGGAGGCCTGCCAGAGGATGCCCCGCAGCAGCCGCAGGGCGCGGGCGGCGGCGAGCCAGGCCCGCTTCTTCCACGTGCTCGTGCTCATCGCGCCCGGCGCGAGCTCGCCGCGGGGGCCGAGGATCACGGGCGCGGAAGGGAGCGCGCCGAAGCGGCGCAACAGCAACGGACGGATGGTCGCATCCGGAGAGAAGAGACTGTTCAGATAGAGGACGTCGTACGGGACGCTCCGCATCAGGCGCGCGAGCCTGCGCAGCGACCACTCCCGCGGCTCGAGGTACCGCACGCGCGCCTTCCCCACCTGCGTCCATTCCCCCGTGCGGATGCCGTCGTACGGCGCGGACGAGCGCCAGTCGCGATCGCTGGTGAGGATGAGGAAGTCGTACTGGTCGCCGAGGTACTCGATCAGGTTGGCCACCGTCCGGATCGAGCCGCCGCCGCGGAATCCCGGCAGGTACCAGGCGAGGACCAAGAGGATGCGCGTACGCACTGCGGCGGAGTATTGCACAATGCACCGGCGATGCTTTCTGCCCTGCGCACAATCACTTGTGCCATTCCTGTGTTGAACGGAGCGGCGACGCTCGACTGGACGATCGCGTCGCTGCGCGCGCAGCGCGGCGTGGACGTGCGGGTGATCGCGGTGGACAGCGGATCGACCGACGCGACCCTGGAGATCTGCAACCGCTGGGGAATCGAGACCCGCTTCGCGGAGCGGGGGAACATGTACCGCGCCGTGAACGCCGGCCTGGAGGACGCCGGCACGCCGTGGGTGACGTACCTGA
Source organism: Thermoanaerobaculia bacterium (assembly GCA_036375075.1). Taxonomy (GTDB): domain Bacteria; phylum Acidobacteriota; class Thermoanaerobaculia; order Gp7-AA8; family Gp7-AA8; genus QHVT01. The sequence goes on from DASUSN010000033.1 coordinate 107,259, forward strand.
ACTCGGACGACATCGTCTATCCGACGGCGTTCCGCGACCTGATCGCGCTCGCGGAAGCCGAGTCGGCGGATCTCGCGTACGGCGATCCCGATTACGTCGACGAGGACGGCCGGTTCCTCTACGCGCTGCGCTCGGCCGCGCCGGCCGAGCTCCTGACGCTGTTCCGGATCCCCCAGCAGGGACTCCCGCAGCCGGGCACGATCTTCTCCCGCGCTTTGTACGACCGTCTGGGCGGCTTCGACACGGGATTCCGGCTCTCCGGCGACGCCGACTTCTTCCTCCGCGCGCTGCAGTCGGGCGCGAAGTTCGTGCGGCACCCGGCGCCCGTCTGCGGGTTCCGCCTCCACGGCGCGCAGCAGACGGAGACCCAGGCCGCGGCCGTGCGCGAAGAGAACCGCCGCATCCGCACCGCCGCCGGTGGAGCGAGCATCGTGGCGCGCGCGGCGATGCTGAAGTGGCGGCTGCGGAACGCGCGCAATTACGTGGTGCGGTACCTGCGCACCGGATCGCTCCGCGGAGGCCCGCCACCGCGTTCCACGTGAGAACAACGTGAGAAATGCGGGTGACGTCGGTCAGGGCTCCGCCATCGCCACATTCGCGACGCGCCCACCGCACAAACGCAGCAACTCGTCCGGCGTCAGGCGCATGACGGCGTGCGGAGTGCCGGCGGCGGCCCAGATCTCGTCGTACTCGAAGAGATCTGCGTCGACGAGGACGAGCGGTAGCTGCGTCTCGTGCCCCGCAGGCGGCACGCCGCCGATCGCATAGCCGGTCACGCTGCGCACGAATTCAGCGGGCGCACGTTCGATGGGCTCGCCCACGATTCCGGCGAGACGGCTCTCGTCCACGCGATTACGCCCGCTGGCGATCACGAGAATCGGGGAACCGGAGGCCGATCGGAAAACGAGAGACTTGGCGATCTGCGCCAGCTGGCAACCGATCGCGCGCGCCGCTTCCGTCGCGGTTCGCGTCGACTCGCTGAGCTCCACGATCGTCGTTGCAACCCCGGCGCATTGCAGCGCGTCCTGGACGCGTGCGACAGCGGTTCTCGATTCCCCGGATGTCATTCCCGCACGCAGACGTTACTTAGCGATGCCCTCCTGCCCCTTGGCAATCCCTTCCTGGCCGCGGGCGATGCTCTCCTGCCCCTTGGCGATCCCCTCCTGACTGCGAGCGATGCCTTCCTGCCCTTTCGCAATCCCCTCCTGGCCACGGGCGATGCTCTCCTGCCCCTTGGCGATCCCCTCCTGGCTGCGAGCGATGCCTTCCTGCCCCTTGGCGATCCCCTCCTGGCCGCGGGCGATGCTCTCCTGCCCCTTGGCAATCCCCTCCTGGCTGCGAGCGATGCCTTCCTGCCCCTTGGCGATCCCCTCCTGGCCGCGGGCGATGCTCTCCTGCCCCTTGGCGATCCCCTCCTGACTGCGCGCGATACCTTCCTGCCCCTTCGCGATTCCTTCCTGTCCAGCCATCGTTCCTCCTTTTATAACCGGCGTCATGCCGGGCCTACCGTTGATACGAAACTTCCATTCGATCGAGGGGCGTCTCCGCTGCTGCCCACGCATCGACCGCGTCGTACTGCAATCCTTCCGGTCCGCGACTGATCTGCACGGAGCGCGACTGGCCGCGCGGCGGCGCGGAGCCGAGCTCGAAGCGGTGCAGATCGTTCACGCTGTAGCCAGTACGGACCTGGCGCGGCGCGCCGTCGAGCTTCACGCCGAGCTCCGCGCACTCCAGGTCGAACGTCTCGGCCGTCAGCCGGTGCATCCGCGCCTCGCGCTCGAACCAGCGCATGAACAACGTTCGTTCGTACGGCCTCCGCTCAGCCGGCGGGATCTCGACCAGATCGAGGCCCTTGGAAACGCGCTCGATCATCGTCCACAGCGACCCGCCCTCCTCGGTCGCCCAGCGATACAGCGTCATCGGAAATGCGTGGAACAACGTGTAGGCAACGTGCATCCCGGTCGCAAAGCGCTCCCACACCTCGGGCGTGAGGAAGGTGCTGTGGAACGGAAACAGCGACGGATGGTCGCGCGCGTAGTCGTTGACTTCGACGAGCGGCGGACAGTCGAGGAGAAAGCGCGGTTTGAGCTCCGAGTACGTCACGGGCTGGCCCTTCGAGGCAAGCGCGGTGGCCGTGCCGTTGTAGAGCGTGAGCGTATTGAGCCGCAGTCCGGCGCCGCAACAGCGCGCGAAGAGAGCGGTGATCAGTGTGCGATCCACGCGGTCGATGCCTGCGGACGGATTCTCGACGAGAAACGCGCACGTCGGTGTCACACCGTGGCCGACCGCGGTTCGCAGAGTACGCTCCAGCGGCTCCCAGCCGCGATACAGCCGCTTGCGGAACTCCCGCTGACAGTCTTCATTGACAGCGTCGACGCCGGTGAACGCGTTGACGCAGCCGGCCCGTCCCAGGGCGGCGAGAACCGGCGGCGTCATCTGAGGCAGAGTCGTGTAACAGTTCCAGGTGAGCGGAATCGACCGCGCGGCGATGGCCTCGCAGATCTCCACCGCCAGCCGGCCGTTGTTCAGAAAGTTGTCCTGAACGAAGAAGACGTGCCGGGCTCCGAGCTTCTGCAGCAGGTCGAGGTCTTCGACGATTCGCGCCGCAGTCTTCGACTGCGCTCCTGATCCATAGTGAACGGGGCTGTAGCAGAACGAGCATTTGTAGACGCAGCCACGCCCGGGCTCATAGTCGATGACCCTGTCGGGATTCCAGTCGAAATACGGTTGCAGATCGACGAGCTGCCACGACGGCTGGGGGATGTCATCCGCGTTCGCGAACAGGCGGCCGCGAGACCCGACCGCAACCCGGTCACCATCGCGGTAGGCAACACCGTTCGGTGCCGCAAACGGACCGCGCAGCATGTCCAGAAGCTGGCGGAATGGAATCTCGCCCTCCCCGACGACGACGAAGTCGATCCAGTCGTAAAGCGTCAGTACCTCCTCGGCGATGGCCGAGAAGTGCGTTCCGCCCAGCACGATCTTCACGTCGCGATCTTCGGCCCGCAGCCGCCGCGCCAGTTCCAGCGCAACGTGCGAGTTCACGACCATCGAGGTCAGTCCGACCACGTCCGGACCCTCGGCAGCGATCTCGCGGACGGCCCGGGCGTAGAAATCGCGGTCGACGAAATCATGATCGGCGATCGACCGCAGGTTGAAGTCGAGGATGACCGCGTCGACCGCTTCGTCCGCCAGAGCCGATGCCACCGACAGTAAGCCGAGGGGCGGCGCCAACTCGAACGAGTCGTCATAGTTGTTCGGTGGGTTGACGAGAACAACTTTCATGCGACCTCCGGGCGGCCGAGGCAATTATGAATTGCTCACCTAAGGACTTATGTCCTGCCCGCCCTGATGTCAATAGAGCTGCGACAAATAGGTGGCGGCCACGACGATGAGCAATCTCCGCCGTAACGCGCCCAATTACGTGGTGCGGTACCTGCGCACCGGATCGCTCCGCGGAGGCCCGCCACCGCGTTCCACGTGAGAACAACGTGAGAAATGCGGGTGGTATCCTCTCCCGCCTGTGACCGGAATTGGCTCGATCCGCACCTGGATTGCCGCGCACCGCGACAACCCGCTCCTGGCCACCATCGCGCGGTTCTCGGTCAAGTACCTGCGCGCGTACGAGAACCAGGTGCAGTGGGACGTGGAGAGCAACGGCGAGGCCTACGCCCTCGGCCAGATCGCGCGCGTCGCCGAGGGGGAGATCTTCGACGTCGGCGCGAACACGGGCAGCTGGGCGGCGATGGCGGCGCACGTGGCGCCGGGCCGGCGGATCCACAGTTTCGAGCTGTCGGAGCGCACGTACGCGCGCCTGGCGCAGAACGTCGCGTCCCTGCCGCAGGTGATCGCGAACCCGTTCGGCCTCGGCGACGCGGACGGCGAGGTGACGTTCCACTACTACCCCGACAGCGACGACCGCAGCTCGGTGGTGCTGGTGCCGGACGGCTTCGCGAAGGTCGAGGCGAAGGGCGCGATCCGGACGGGCGACGGGTATGTGGCGTCGGCGAACGTCGAGCGCATCGCCTACCTGAAGATCGACGTCGAGGGCGCGGAGATCAGCGTGCTGCGCGGGTTCTCGGGTTGTCTGGCGAATGGCACGGTCGCGGCGGTGCAGTTCGAGCACGGCCCGGCGCACGTGGTGACGCGGCACCTGCTCATCGACTTCGTGGAGCTGTTCGAGGGGTACGGCTACACGATCTTCCGGATGTTCCCCCGCCGTCTGGTCCCCCTGCACTACGACCCGGTCGAGCACGAGAACTTCACGGGCTCGAATTTCCTGGCGGTGCGGAAAGACGTGGCGGCGCGGCTGGCGCGCTGAGGCTGTAGTTAGCCGATCACGCCGTCGACGACGGCGCGGAAGCGCTCGCCGAAGCGGTCCCAGTTCAGCCGCCGCTCGTAGTCCTCGCGCGCGGCGAAGGCCATGGCTTCGTAGGCGGCGCGGTCGGACCAGAGATCCGCGATCCGGGCCGCGATGTCGGCGGGTGTGGCCGTCTCGGGGTCGACGAGGATGCCGGTGCGGCCGTCGCACACGAGCGAGGGCACGCCGCCGACGGAGTTGGCGACGGACGGGACGCCGAAGGCGGCCGCCTCGCAATAGACCTGTCCGTACGCCTCCGCCCGGGAGGGCACGAGGAGCAGGTGGGCCGCATCCATGATGGCGGAGAACTCCTGCCATCCGGCCGGCGTCTGTTTGTCGAGGAACGGAATGATCCGCACGCCGTCCGGGACGGGCTCGGGAGGGGTCACGCCGATGATGGTGAGCTGCGCCGGGACTCCCCTCTTGCGCAGCTCGTCGAGGGTGGCCAGGACGAGGGCGCCGCCTTTGCGCTCCCACTCGCGGCCGATGAAGACGAGCGAGCAGGCGTCGCGCGCGCGGCCGCGGACGGCGCGCTCGATCTCGTCGCGCGGCGGCTCGGCCAGGAGGTTGGCACCCCAGGGGATGACGTGGACGCGGGCGGGATCGGCCCCGCAATCGCGCACGGCGGCGTCGGCGGCTTCGCGGGTCGGAAAGGAAGCGGCCGCGCAATGCGCGAGCGCCTCGCGCTCCTGGGCCAGGCCCTGACGGCGATAGCGCGCGAACACGCGCTGCAGGTAGCTGCCGAGGGCGGAGGGGAAGACCTGGTCGGCGACGACGACGACGGGCACCGGACCGCGGTAGCGCGTCACCGGAATCGTGGTGGGGCAGACGATGGCGTCGAGCGAGGCGTCGCGCGCCCACTGCTCGATGTTGCGTGCGAGGGCGTCGAGGTAGAGCGGCTCGCGCTCGTAGCCGTAGTGCTCGCCACGGAGGCGGGCCGCGACCTTGTAGCCGAGGAACATCACCCGCGGCCAGACCGGCTCGAGCAGGAGGTCGACGACTTCGTATTGACCCAGCAACTGGTTCCGGATGGAGAACGCGTAGCCCGAGTTCGCATTCGGGTCCGTCGCCTGCCAGGTGCAGCAGAATCCGATCTTCGCCATCCGTCCAGGAACTCTCGCCTTTCCGTTTCCGCCGCTCAGAACAGCCTATCGTACACTGCGCATCCGCGATGGCAGTCGACCCCCGGCAGCTCCTGCTCCTCCTGATCGCATTGGCCGTGCCCAGCGTGGCGTTCCTCCTGGGCCGGACACGGATCATCCTGGCGTGGGTCGGGTTCACCCTGTTCGTGCAGGTCTTCGACACGTCGATCGTCACGAACCTGCCGGCCGGGCGCGTGGTGGGGCTGCTCTTCCTCCCCGCCGCCGTGGGGCTGTTCCGGGAGTGGAGCCGCCTGACGCCCGCGCGCGCGTGGCTGGTCAACTTCGCGTACCTCGTGCTTCTGGGGATGCTGTTCGGGTTCCTGATGCCGTGGCCGGACATCAGCGGCATCCGCCCGTTCACGGTCCGGGCGCCGGGCCGGACGATCATCTACCTGATCCGGACGGTCAGCGATCTGTCGCTGACCGTATTCGTGATGAGCCATGTGACGCGTCCGGGCGGGTTCGACACGCTGCGGAAGTGGATGGTGCGGGGAGCGGCCGTCAGCGCCGCGTTCGCGATGACGACGCTGGTGACCGGCATCGACTTCTACACGCTGATCACCAGCCTGCGCGAGTACGCGAAGAGCGATTTCCGGCCGCGCGGGCTGGCCTTCGAGCCCCGCGGCCTCGGGCTCGCCTGTGCCTATGGGCTGATCCTCCTGCTCAGCAAGAAGCATCGGTCCGCGCGCGACTGGATGCTGCTGTTCGTGATCGGCGCGGGCCTGGCGGTGTCTTCGTCGTCGAGCGCCCTGGCGGCGACGATCGTCGGGCTGACGGTGATCGCGTTCCTCGGCTCGATGCGGGTGCGCTTCGCGATGGTCATGGCGGTCGCGCTCATCGCTTCGGTGCTGGTGGTGCTGGCGGTCACCGCCCCGACACTGGTCGAACGGTCGCGGTATGCGATCGAGAGCCGGTTGCAGGGGCGCGGCGTGGTGGAGGCAAACCGGCCGCGGAATGCAGGGGAGGCGGTCGCGCTGCGCATGGACGTCTTCGACTCCGCGGCGTCGCTGTTCCTGCTCCGGAATCCGCAGTATGCCCTGACCGGGACGGGACCGGGCCTCATCAGCCTTCCGGCCTCGGAGCACATCCCCTACGGTCTGTACCGGTCGGTGTTTCCGGTCATCGACAATCCGCCTTCGCACGGCATCCTGCTGGAGCTGTCGAATACGGGCGTGCTCGGCGTGACGATCTGGATCTTCCAGGTCCTGGCGATCTACCGCGCCGGCCGGAGCCTGAGACGCTATCGCGGCCTGCCGTTCCCTCCCCAGGCCGCGACGACAACGTTCATGGTGGGGGCGGCGCTGTACGCGATCCAGGTCAGTCCCTCGCCGTTCTGGGCAGTGTTTCTCGGCGTCGGCTGGGCGATCGCGGCGGAGGGAGCGGCCCTGGAGAAAGCGAAATGGCTCGCCCGCCGGCAGGCCCGCATGGCCGCGCCGCCGCAGCAGCCCGCGCCCGCCCTCGGGCAGACGTGAGTCGCTGCGGACGTTCCTCGGGTTCCTCGGGTTCCTCGGGGTTCCTCGGAGGGGATCCCCCACTCCGAGGAACTCCGAGGAACTCCGAGGAACCGAGGAACTCCCCTGGCCGCTCACCACTCCTGATCGGAGTAATAGAGCGAAGCCACGGGATCGACGATGCGGCGGACGCGGTCGCGATCCTCGTCGGACAGACGGCGCAGCGACTTCTCCGCGTGCACGGAGCTGGCGACGCGGGTCACGCGGGGGTCGTTGTCCCGTTCGGAGGGGTTGTCCTCGCCGGACAGGAAGTCGATCTGCTTCCGGATCCGGTCGCCGAAGGTCAGGCCGAGCCTCGAGAAGATCTCGGCGAACCGCGTCCCGGGGTCGCGCGCGAGGTCCTCGTAGCGGACGAAGAGGAACTCCGGGTGGGTCTCGCGGTAGCGGGCGATGACGCGATGGAGGAGCTTCCAGAGATACGCCGCTTCCACGATCGGGTCGTCGGCCCCCAGTTTCCGGCCGAGGACGGCGTCTTCCGCGGCGTCGCCCAGGAGCTCCATCACGTCCTGCTGCACGAGGAGGTCGTTGAAGTCGAAGCGCCAGCCGAGGCGCGTGAGACTGCTCACGAACGCCAGCGGGTGGCGCGTGGTGACGAGCACGGACGAGTGGAACACCGCGGCGATGCGATCGGCGGAGAGGAGCGCCAGCGGGTCCTTGACCAGCGGCCGGCGCTTCTGCGTGCGATAAAGGGCGAACCGCCCGGCGTCGCGGACCATGCGGCCGAGATCGTGCGGCGACCGGACCGTGCGAAGCTCGGCGCCGTACGCGTAGCGGAATCCGAGGACGTTCTCGTACGCCTCCACCAGATCCGCCGGCGGCGGCACGGGCATGCGGTAGTACCAGTATGGAATCCGATAGGGAAAGATCCCGGGACGGCAGGTCCGGGTGAAGGGCTCGTGGATCACCCCCACCGACGGGTCGGCGCCGAGGATCTTCCCGATCCATGTCGTACCCGATCTATGGGAGCCCGTCACGAGAATGGGCGCGTGCAGGGCCGTCACCATTACGTGACGCGAGCATATCGTGCGGCCGTGGCCACCGGAAGCCCGGCACCATGGTATCGTCGCCTCCCGACGGCACGCTGCACCGACTCGTCGTCGCGCAACGATGAATCGCGCTGTCTTCATCGAACGCCTTCGCGGCAAGATCCGACGGCACCTCAATCGCAGGAAGAGGCCGTCCAGTCCCACCTTGCAGGTAGTCACCTATCGCGGCGCGCGTTTCCTGGTCTGGGCGAACGAAGACGTCGGCTGGCGTCTGACGACCGAGAAGACCTACGAGCCCGCCGAGCTCGAGATCCTGCGGCAGCACGTCCACCCCGGCGACGTCTGTTTCGACATCGGCGCGAACATCGGCATCTTCACGGTGCTCCTGGCGGGCTGGGCTCCCGACGGGCACGTGCACGCGTTCGAGCCGATCGAGCACAGCGCTTCCGTGCTGCGGCTCAACCTGGAGCTCAACGGCATCGCCAACGCGACGCTGCACACGTCCGTGCTGAGCGATCGCGAAGGCGACGTGACGTTCGCCGTGGCCAAGGACGGCGCGTACTCGTCCCTCCGGCACACGGGGCGGAAATCGCAGAAGGAGGTGCGGACCGTGGCCTCGACCCGCATCGACACCTTCGTCGCGTCGATCGGGCGGTCTCCGGACGTGATGAAGATCGACGTCGAAGGCGCGGAGCTGCCCGTCCTGCAGGGCGCGGCCGGGCTGCTGCGGAGCGGGCAACGCCCGCGGGCGGTCCTCGCCGAAGCGCACGAGCCGACGTGCCGGCCTTATGGCTACACCCCCGCCGATCTGGTGGCGTTCATGAAGGGGATGGGATACCAGGCGCAGGCGATCCTTCCGGACGGGCATGTCGCGGAGTGGCCACGCCCCGGGGCGCTGGCGGACATCCTCTTCGTTCCCGCGCAGAATTGAGCAGCGTTCCCCACAATTCGTATCCATGCCGCCGCGCAGGCGTTGCTGTCATCCTGAGCGGGGGACGGCGTGCTACGCAGCACCTGAGAAAAGAAACTAGAGTGGAGACGGCGTAGTCGTGACGAGGCCGTCGACGATTTGGTGCCGCAGAGCCCGATCCTGAGCTTGGTCCCGGAAGACAGCGACCCTGAGTTGG